>NZ_JBIXKO010000001.1:0-1080627 GCF_044751765.1 Pectobacterium sp. CHL-2024
CAGATTCACCCTGTTTCAGGTGATGGTAGCTAACCATCACCCACTACCTAGTTCAAGATACAAGGGATGTACTTGCAGCGTCTTTACGATCTACCCATTACCACCGCTCGACCGCCGCTGATCGTGAGCCGTGCTGAAAATCACGGTGCCGCAATCAGGAAGGATTTAAACTGTGGCGTCATTACCGCGCTAAAGCCCTTATCCGTTTTGGTAATCAGATAAACCGCTAGCCCCTGCTGTTCTGCCAGTTTTAACGCCTTCTCTGTTCCCAACACCATCAAACCGGTATCCCAGCCATCCGCTTCCAGCGCGGTCGGTGCAATCACGGTCGCAGAAACCAACTGATGAGTAATCGGTCTGCCCGTCTCGGGATCGATAACGTGAGAATAGCGTTTGCTGTCCTCTTCAAAATAATTCCGATAGCTGCCGGAAGTACTGATCGCATACCCCTGCAAATTCACCGCCGCCTGTGCGGCATTTTCCTGATCGGTGGGTTTCTGTATCGCCACGCGCCACGGTGTACCCTCGGCGTTCACCCCACGGCTGGAAATCGCACCACCGACGGAAACCAGATAATTGATGATCCCTTTACGCGTCATTAACTGCGCGAGAACGTCTGCGCCGTACCCTTCGCCCAGCGTGGAGAGATCGACATACAAATCCGGGAGATCTTTCTGAATCCATTCTCCTTTTTCGTCACCGATCAGCTTCAGATGACGCAGCCCGACATTTTGCCGCGCTACATCGATCTGCTGCTGGCTGGGAACCCGCGTAGGCTGCTTCTGCGGGCCGAATCCCCAGAGATTAACCAACGGGCCGACGGTGATATCCATCGCACCGTGTGTGGCTTTACCGATACGTAGCGCGGCCAGAATAATATCCGCCATGCCATTGCTGATGGGCTGGGGATCCGTTCCTTGGTATTGATTAAAACGCGACAGGACTGAATTGTCACGGTAGGTGGAAATCTCGTCATTGGCCTGTTCGAGCAGAACATCGATTTCCCGTTGCAACTGCTGTTTGTCTTCGGTGATGTCGCCGCTAATTTTTACGCTGTAAAACGTCCCCATGGTTTTGCCTTCAATGGTCAACAAAGGGCGCTGTGTCGTCGGCGTTGGATTATCGCAGGCTGTCAGAAGACTGAATAAACCACAGAGTAGCAATCTCTTCGCGGCAAGAGGCATCATGAAAAACTCCTGAAAAACTGAACTGAGGGTAGGCAGACAGGAGAGTAACAAAAAAGGGATGAAGCGTAATTGAATGGAAGACAAATGAAAGGAAAAAAAAGGCCCATCTCAGGGGATGGGCAAAGACTACACACAGCAATTCGTTACTAACTCTGACGAGGAGGAAACCTCATTGACAAACAGTAGGTTAATACTAGCTCCGGTATTTATCCTATGGATTATGCCCTATTCAGTCATTAAGAATCATCCTAATAGTTAATTATCTTTTAAGGATTGGCTTCTCAGAGTTTTTGTATTGTCAATAATATTGATGCATTAGAGAAATGATATCAAAATTTTTAGGACTAATCCCTAAGAATAGAGGGTTAATCATTAGCTATTTTTACCTATTGAAAAAGTAAGGGAATGATAGCGCCGAAAAATAATACCGAAGAAGCGATGCCGAGAGAGGGAATGCGTGGGCGGCGTACCGCCCATGGGAAGAGAAAACGGTGACTGCCGGTCTTACTCTTTATCTGGCGTGTTAGATGTATTAACAGAGAGGATGTTTTGCGGTTCGGGGATTTCACGCATCCAGGCAAACAGCAGACGATAGGAAACGGCGAGGACGACCGGGCCAATAAATATCCCTATCATGCCAAACGCCAGCAAGCCGCCAATCACGCCGGAAAGAATCAGCAACATAGGAAGATCGGCACCCATTTTGATTAATACCGGGCGGATAACGTTATCGATGGTGCCAACGACGCAGCTCCAGACCAGCAAAATGGTGCCCCAGGTGTTATCGCCCGTCCAATACAGCCAAATAATGGCAGGAATCAATACCGGAAGCGGCCCTAACTGTGCCAGACAACACAGAAACATCAGAACGGTTAATAGCGTGGTGTAAGGAATCCCAGACAGCCCCAGACCCACTCCGCCTAATACCGATTGCACGATGGCTGTTACCACCACGCCGAGCGCGACGGCGCGAATTGACTGCGCGGCCAGAATCACCGCGGCATCGCCGCGCTCCTGTCCCAGCCGGATAGCGAAATGTCGCACGGCCTTCGCGACGGCTTCACCCTTGTAATAGAGCAGGGCGCTGAAAATAAGCATCAGAGAACAGTGCATTAGAAAACGCCCAACATGCGCCGCCTGTGCAACCAGCCAGGTTGCGGTTTTACCAAAATAGGGTTGCACCTTGGCGAACAAACCGCTGCCGCCGCTTTGTAATAGCGCCTGCCAGCTGTTGAACAATTTCTCACCGACTAAAGGAATGGATGTCAGCCACTCCAGCGTTGGCGGCGAAAAGTTTTCCTGTCTGGCTCCCCAACTCATTAGCGCCGAACTGTTCTCCACCACGCTACTGACAAGAACGGCAATCGGGACAATAAATAGCAGGATGAGCAGCAGCGTCATCACGAGCACGGCCAGAGAACGTCTCCCCCATAATAACGCCTGAAATTTAATCAGCAGCGGCCAGGTGGCAATCACCACCATACACGCCCAGGCGAATCCCAGAATAAAAGGCTGTACCACCCAAAAACAGGCAATAATCATGATGGTAATAAACACCAGACTGAACAGGATTCTGGCCAGATCAAATCGTGGTGGCTGGGAATATTTGCTCAATGAATCATTCCTCAATAGCAAAAGAAAGGGCTTAGGCGAGGTCGCTTGGGTGAAACCATGTAGTCATCCGTCATCATGAGATATTTCCGGGGGTTTTGACAGCCTATTGAACATTTTGTTGGTGAAACGGCCATTAGCCAACACGCTGTATGTTTTTGCCGATCCGGGAGCGCACACGATTGCGAAATGTGATAAAACGTGATGTCCCCGATGACAGAGCGGCTATATCGGGCTCTTCACAGGCATATCACGACATATTGGCAAACACATCATGTACGGACAGGGTCAAAAAATAATGATCCCACAGATCACGCAATCTCCCGGGCTGGTCCAGCCGGTGCTTAATTTTCTGGAAGCATTGAAGAAAAATGGATTCACGGGCGATACGGCGACTAATTATGCCGATCGTCTGACGATGGCAACGGATAACAGCATCTATCAACTTTTGCCGGATGCGGTGGTTTTCCCCCGTTCAACCGCCGATGTCGCGATCCTCTCGCGGCTGGCGGGCGAGGAACGTTTTTCAGGGCTGACCTTTACTCCACGCGGTGGCGGGACAGGAACGAACGGGCAGGCGCTGAATCGCGGCATCGTGGTCGATATGTCGCGTTATATGAACCGCATTCTGGAGATCAATCCTGAGCAAGGCTGGGTGCGCGTCGAAGCGGGCGTCATTAAAGATCAGCTTAACCAGTACCTGAAGCCTTATGGTTACTTCTTCGCACCCGAGCTGTCGACCAGTAACCGGGCGACGCTGGGCGGCATGATCAATACCGATGCCTCAGGGCAAGGTTCGCTGGTGTACGGCAAAACTTCAGACCATGTGCTGGGGCTACGTGCTGTCCTGCTGGGTGGCGAAATGCTGGATACGCAGGCGATGCCGGTAGAGCTGGCAGAGAAACTGGCGTTAGAAGATTCCGCCATCGGCCGTATTTACCATACGGTGCTGCACCGCTGTCGCGAACAGCGTGCGTTGATTATCGACAAGTTCCCTAAGCTGAATCGTTTTCTGACGGGTTATGACCTGCGCCATGTGTTCAGCGACGATCTCCGCACCTTTGACCTGACGCGTATTCTGACCGGGGCGGAAGGCACGCTGGCGTTTATCACCGAAGCGAAGCTCGATATCACGCCGCTGCCAAAGAGCCGCCGTCTGGTCAATATCAAATACGACTCCTTCAACTCCGCGTTGCGCAATGCGCCGTTCATGGTGGAAGCGAAGGCGTTGTCCGTTGAAACCGTGGATTCCAAAGTCTTAAACCTTGCTCGCGAAGATATCGTCTGGCATTCCGTTAGCGAACTGATTACCGATGTGCCTAATCAGGAAATGCTTGGTCTGAATATCGTTGAATTCGCGGGTGATGATGAAGCACTGATTAACGGGCAGGTCGACGCGCTCTGTCAGCGGCTGGATACGCTGCTGGCAAACGGAGAAGGCGGAGTAATTGGTTACCAAACCTGTAACGACCTGTCCGGCATCGAGCGTATTTATGCCATGCGGAAAAAAGCCGTCGGGCTGCTGGGCAACAGCAAAGGGCAGGCGAAGCCCATTCCGTTTGCGGAAGATACCTGCGTGCCACCACAGCATCTGGCCGATTACATCGAAGAGTTCCGTGCGCTGTTAGATAGCCACAACCTGACGTATGGCATGTTCGGCCACGTTGACGCAGGAGTGCTGCACGTTCGTCCGGCGCTGGATATGTGCGACCCGCAACAGGAAATGCTGATGAAACAGCTTTCCGACCAGATTGTCGCGCTGACGGCCAAATATGGCGGTCTGCTGTGGGGAGAGCACGGGAAAGGCTTCCGCGCTGAGTACAGCCCCGAATTCTTTGGGCCGGAACTGTATGCCGAGCTGCGCCGCATTAAGGCCGCGTTCGACCCTGATAACCGACTTAATCCCGGGAAGATTTGTGCGCCGCTGGACGTGGATGCGCCGATGATGAAAGTTGATGCGGTCAAGCGCGGCACGTTCGATCGCACGATCCCGCTGACGGTGCGCACGGCGTTCCGTGGCGCGATGGAATGTAACGGCAATGGTCTGTGCTTTAACTTTGATGCCCGTAGCCCAATGTGCCCGTCGATGAAAATCAGCGGCAACCGTATTCATTCCCCGAAAGGCCGTGCGACGCTGGTGCGTGAATGGTTACGCCTGCTGGCGGAGCAGGGCGTCGATCCCGTCGCGCTGGAGAACGCGTTGCCGCAGCAGAAGCTGAGCCTGCGCGCCTTTATCCAGAAGACCCGTAATACCTGGCAGGCGAAGCAAGGCGATTACGATTTCTCGCACGAAGTCAAAGATGCGATGTCGGGCTGTCTGGCGTGTAAAGCGTGCTCAACGCAGTGTCCTATCAAGATTGACGTGCCCGGTTTCCGCTCTCGCTTCCTGCAACTTTATCACACGCGCTATCTGCGTCCGGTGCGTGACTATCTGGTCGCTGGTGTCGAAAGCTATGCGCCGCTGATGGCGCGCAGCCCGAAGACGTTTAACTTCTTCCTGAAAATGCCGCTGCTGAATAACCTGAGCCGCAGCCAGATCGGCATGGTCGATTTGCCTCTGCTGTCATCGCCGTCGCTGCGCCAGCAGTTTGCCGGGCATAGCGGCGTCAACACCACGCTGGAACAGCTGGAACAGTTGCCGGAAGCGGCGCGCCAGCAGTACGTGCTCATCGTGCAGGATCCGTTTACCAGCTATTACGATGCGCAAGTGGTGGCAGATTTCGTCCATCTGATCGAAAAATTGAAGCTGAAGCCAGTTCTGTTGCCGTTCTCGCCGAACGGGAAGGCGCAGCACATTAAAGGCTTCCTGCAACGCTTTGCCAAAACGGCTTCGAAGACGGCAGATTTCCTGAACCGCGTCGCTAAATTAGGGATGCCGATGGTGGGTGTCGATCCGGCGCTGGTGTTGTGCTATCGCGACGAATACCGTGAAATTTTGGGCGAGAAGCGTGGCGATTTCCAGGTGCAACTGGTGCATGAATGGCTGGTGACGGCATTGGCAGACAGCACGCCGCAGCCTGCCACTGGCGAATCCTGGTATCTGCTGGGGCACTGTACGGAAACCACGGCGCTGCCGATCAGCACGAAACAGTGGTCCGACATTTTCTCGCGCTTTGGTGCCAAACTGGAGAATGTCAGCGTCGGCTGCTGCGGCATGGCGGGAACCTACGGGCATGAAACCAAGAACCTTGCCAACTCGCAGGGAATCTATGCGCTGTCCTGGCAGCAGGTGTTGCAGAAGTTACCGCAGAAACGCTGCCTGACTACCGGCTATTCGTGTCGCAGTCAGGTGAAACGCATGGAAGGCAGCGCATTGCGCCATCCGCTACAGGCCTTGCTGGAGATTATCTGATGCTATGGAAACGACAGGTTACGCTTGAGCAGCTTAACGAACCGAGCCAAACGTGTATGGTGGGCCATGTCGGTATCCGCTATACCCACATCGCAGAGGATTATCTGGAAGCGGTGATGCCAGTGGATTCTCGCACGCGTCAGCCATTTGGCTTATTGCACGGCGGTGCCTCCGTTGTGCTGGCGGAATCACTGGGTTCCGTCGCGGGCTATTTGTGTTCTGAAGGCGATCAGCAGGTGGTGGGGCTTGAAATCAATGCCAACCATCTGCGAGCCGTGCGTGAAGGGGAAGTGCGGGGCGTATGCCGGGCGCTTCACGTTGGCCGCCGTAGCCAGGTATGGCAGATTGAGATTTTTGATAATCAGAATCGCCTGTGCTGCATTTCACGTCTGACGACGTCGGTCATTACGCCGTAAGCATGAAGCACGAAACCAGATTGCTGGTCGGTCTGGTTTCGTTGCTCCTTAGGGGAGAAACGGCACGCGCTTAACGAAGTCGGTCTGAAACGCGGTGGCTTTATCCCACGAGCCCTGCATGCTTAACTGATGGCAAATTGATTTCAGCGTGTTACGGGCAAAGTAGTAGCTTTGCACGCGAAACAGGTGGCAACGCCCTTCATTATTAATCTCTTTAATCAACCGATTGTGCAGCTTGACCAGCGCATGCAGATAGCTCTCGTCATCGCCATTTCTCAGACAGAGTTCAACCATGTCCATGCAGGCGTTATGATAGCGACGTAAATGGTCAATATTGCTTCCCGGACGGTTTAAGCGAGCTTCCGCCATATAGAAATCAACGGTGGCATCGCGAATCTGAAATTTATATTCGTCAATTTGATGGTGCAGCCAGGCATTCACGGAAAGCATGGTTATCGATCCTGAACATGAAATGATAATCATTATCATATTGATAAAAAAGGTCATGATCAATGGGCAAAACGTGCTTTAACGTCAAAAGTCCGATCGGAAATCACATAAATCTTCATATACCTTCCCTGTTTTACAAATAGGTATCGCCGATAAATGTTATAATAATGATAACGAGATGATAATTTTCGCCTTCCCGAAAGGGACCGAGGTGATACTATTAATTCATTTATTATCAATTGGTTAGTTGATTTATTGCCGCATTGTTTGGCGCGTCAGAGACGTGTAAAATAGCGCTATTGGCTCGCTAAAAACCGAAATGTTACGAATAGCCCTGCGAAACAAGAGGTTGAAGCTAGTTTCATTATCACTAACATTAGGGGAAACCAGCCTAAAACTGGTACCACACGCAATGAGGTATTCCATATGCAAGCGGAAAATGTAGGGACGTTTTCACTGGATGAAAATGTCTGGCAAGGATTGACGCTGACCGACAGCGCCGTGAAGCAGATTAAGAATCTGATGAAGCAGGATGAAGCCGTGCAAGGACTACGGCTCGGCGTTAAACAATCAGGCTGTGCAGGGTTTGGCTATGTGCTGGATCTGGTACAGGAGTTCGAGACCGACGATCTGGTATTCGAACGTGATGGTGCAAAACTGTATGTCCCACTGAAAGCGATGCCTTTCATTGACGGCACAGAACTTGATTTCGTCCGTGAAGGGCTGAATCAGATATTCAAGTTTAATAATCCCAGAGCGCAGCATGCTTGTGGATGTGGCGAAAGCTTTGGCATTTAAGTGATGAAAAATTATGGCACGTAGCACGGTAGATGTACCTGATGATGTCCAGATCTGGATGGGTGATGGACGCTATAAAGAAGGTTTCTTCACGCAGTTGGAAACCGATGAGCTGGCGCACGGCATCAACGAAGATGTCGTACGGGCGATCTCGGCGAAGCGTAACGAACCTGAGTGGATGCTGGAATTCCGTCTCAACGCCTACAAAGCGTGGCTGGAGATGGAAGAACCGCATTGGCTGAAAGCCCATTACGAAAAACTGGACTATCAGGACTATAGCTATTATTCCGCGCCTTCCTGCGGTAACTGCGACGACAGCTGCGGCTCTGAGCCCGGTGCCAAGCAGCAATCCGGGATTACGGACGTGAATAATTACCTGACCAGCGAAGTAGAGAATGCGTTTAATCAGTTGGGTGTTCCTGTCCGTGAAGGCAAGAAAGTGGCGGTTGATGCGATTTTTGACTCCGTCTCTGTTGCGACCACGTATCGGCATGAGCTGGCTGAAAAAGGCATTATCTTCTGCTCATTCAGCGAGGCGATTCAGGAGCATCCCGATTTGGTGCGCCAGTATCTCGGTACAGTCGTCCCAGCGAACGACAACTTCTTTGCGGCGCTGAACTCGGCGGTCGCCTCCGACGGCACGTTTGTGTACATCCCGAAAGGCGTGCGCTGCCCGATGGAACTGTCGACGTATTTCCGCATTAACGCGGCGAAAACTGGCCAGTTCGAGCGTACGATCCTGATCGCCGATGATGACAGCTACGTCAGCTACATCGAAGGCTGCTCCGCGCCCGTTCGTGACACCTACCAGCTGCACGCTGCGGTGGTGGAAGTCATCATCAACAAGAATGCCGAAGTGAAATACTCCACGGTGCAGAACTGGTTCTCCGGTAAAGATGACGCCGAAGGCGGGATTCTGAACTTCGTGACCAAGCGCGCGCTGTGTGCAGGCGAGCATTCGAAAATGTCCTGGACGCAGTCAGAAACTGGCTCCGCGATCACCTGGAAATACCCGAGCGTTATTCTGCGTGGTGACTACTCCGTCGGTGAATTCTTCTCTGTCGCGTTGACCAATGGTCGTCAGCAGGCCGATACCGGCACCAAGATGATTCACATCGGTAAAAACACCCGTTCGACCATCATCTCTAAAGGGATTTCCGCCGGATGTAGTGAGAACACCTACCGCGGTCTGGTGAAGATCATGCCGAGCGCGACCAACGCCCGTAACTTCACCCAGTGTGACTCCATGCTGATCGGCAGCGAGTGCGGCGCGCACACTTTCCCGTATGTGGAAGTGCGCAACAATACCGCGCAGTTGGAGCACGAAGCGACGACCTCGAAAATTGGCGAAGACCAGCTGTTCTACTGTCTGCAACGCGGTATCAGCGAAGATGACGCCATCTCGATGATCGTGAACGGATTCTGTAAGGACGTCTTCTCTGAATTACCGTTGGAATTTGCGGTAGAAGCACAAAAGTTACTGGCGATTAGCCTGGAACACAGCGTGGGTTAATTCGGCGGTTACCGGGATTTTCACAGAGAATAATGAGAATCATCGGTCCCGGAATTCATTAAGCGCTCGCCACATTGGGCGTTGGAAGGAATAAGCATGTTAAGCATCGAAAATTTAAAAGTCAGCGTAGAAGGCAAAGAGATCATCAAAGGGCTTAATCTCACCATTAAGCCGGGTGAAGTTCACGCAATTATGGGCCCGAATGGCTCAGGAAAAAGTACGCTCTCCGCGACGCTGGCTGGACGCGAAGAATATGAAGTGACCGACGGTTCGGTGAACTTCAAAGGGAAAGATCTGCTGGAATTGTCTCCAGAAGATCGTGCGGGCGAAGGCGTCTTCATGGCGTTTCAGTACCCTGTCGAGATCCCCGGCGTCAGCAACCAGTTCTTCCTGCAAACCTCCGTTAACGCGGTGCGTAAATACCGCGAGCAGGAACCACTGGATCGCTTTGACTTCGCCGACTTTATCGAAGAAAAGATCAAGTTATTGAATATGCCGGAAGATTTGCTGACCCGTTCGGTCAACGTGGGCTTCTCCGGCGGTGAGAAAAAGCGTAACGATATTCTGCAGATGGCGGCGCTGGAGCCGGATTTGTGCATTCTGGATGAAACCGACTCCGGTCTGGACATCGATGCACTGAAAATCGTCTCTAACGGCGTTAACTCCCTGCGCGACGGCAAACGTTCGTTCATCATCGTCACGCACTACCAGCGTATTCTTGATTACATCAAACCGGATCACGTCCACGTTCTGTATCAAGGGCGCATTGTGAAATCCGGTGATTTCTCGCTGGTGAAACAGTTGGAGGAGCAAGGCTATGGCTGGCTTACCGACGAGCAATAAGGTGACGAGCGATAACGCGACGGGTAAAACCAGCATCGCACAGAAACAAGAGCAGGCGCTGCAGCAATGGCATGGTCTGTTTGAACGCGATACATCGCGCCGTTCTGAAGGGGCGAACCAGCACTGGCAGGACGTGGTGCGCCTTGGCTTACCGCACCGTAAGCATGAGCACTGGAAATACACGCCGCTGGATGGCTTGCTGAGCAACGAATTTGTCGCACCACAGGCACCGTCTCTCGATCGTGCAGCGGTAGATGCCCTGGCTTTAGCGGTAGATAGCTGGCGTCTGGTGTTTGTCGATGGCGTATTCAACGCAGAACTCAGCGACAGCGCCTGGGGCCCTTATCAGGTTGACGTACAGGCGTCGCGTGCGCATGGCGTGCTGCCTGCGGCTATCCAGTCTGAAGTGTTCCTGCACCTGACCGAAAGTCTGGCTAGCACAAGTACGCTGATTCATCTGGCGGCCGGACAGCAGGCGGAAAAACCGCTTTACCTGTTGCACATTAGCAGTAGCCAGGAAGCCGCGTTGAACACGGTTCACCATCGTCATCACCTGAACGTTGAGCGTGGCGCGAGTGCGGAAATTATCGAGCACTACGTCAGTCTGGATGAGCATGCGCACTTTACTGGCGCTCGTCTGACGGTGAATGCGGCAGAAAATAGCCAGGTTAGCCATTATAAGCTGGCGTTTGAAGCGGCGGCTGGCTACCACTTCGCGCATAACGATCTGGTTCTGGCGCGTGATGCTCGGGTTCGTAGCCACAGCTTCTTGCTGGGGGCGGGTCTGACGCGTCATAACACCAGCGCCCAGTTGAATGGCGAAGGCACCAATCTGTCCATGAACAGCCTGATCCTGCCGGTTGGCAGCGAAGTGTGCGATACGCGGACGTATCTGGAGCATAATCAGGGCTATGGCGAAAGCCGCCAACTGCATAAAGTCATCGTCAACGATCGCGCCAGAGCGGTGTTTAACGGCATGATCAAAGTTGCGCCACATGCGCTGAAAACTGACGGGCAGATGACTAACAACAACCTGCTGCTGGGGCGACTGGCTGAGGTTGATACCAAGCCGCAGTTGGAAATCTACGCAGACGACGTGAAATGCAGCCACGGTGCCACGATTGGCCGTATGGACGAAGAACAGCTGTTCTATCTGCGTTCTCGTGGTATTACGCAGCAGGATGCACAACAGATGATCATCTTCGCCTTTGCGGCGGAAGTCACAGAAGCGATTGAAAACGAGTCTCTGCGAGATGTGGTTCTGGAACGTATCGCGCAGCGTTTGCCAAACGCGCTGGCGAATGCCGGCAAGGCGGTATGATGAGTTATCCTATTGAACGGGTTCGTGCCGATTTCCCGCTGCTGGCAAGTGAGGTTAACGGTCAACCGTTAGCCTATCTTGATAGCGCCGCGAGTGCGCAAAAACCGCACGCGGTTATCGATCGCGAAGCCGAATTCTATCGCCATGAATATGCTGCTGTGCATCGCGGCATTCACACGCTGAGCGCGCAGGCGACCAGCGCGATGGAAGCCGTACGCGAGAAGGTTGCCTCCTTTATTAATGCGGCCTCAGTGGAAGAGATTGTCTTTGTTCGCGGGACGACGGAGGCCATCAATCTGGTGGCTAACAGCTATGGCCGCACCTTCATCCAGCCGGGCGATAACCTGATCATCACCGAGATGGAACACCACGCGAATATTGTTCCCTGGCAGATGCTGGCGGAAGCGCGTGGCGTTGAGGTTCGCGTATTGCCACTGGCCGAAGATGGTTCACTGGATGTTGCGCAGCTTCCGGGATTACTGGATGAGCGAACTCGTCTGCTGGCAGTAACGCAAATCTCTAACGTACTCGGTGCCCTAAACCCAGTTAAGGCCATGATCGCACAGGCAAAAGCGGCTGGCGCGGTTACGTTGGTCGATGGTGCGCAGTCGATTATGCATCAGACGGTCGATGTGCAGGATCTGGACTGCGACTTCTTTGTCTTTTCAGGACATAAGATCTACGGCCCATCGGGTATTGGCGTGCTGTACGGCAAACGTGACCTGCTTCAGGCCATGCCGCCGTGGGAAGGTGGCGGGGCGATGATTCGTCAGGTGAGCCTGCGTACGGGCACCACCTATGCCGATTCGCCGTGGCGCTTTGAAGCCGGCTCACCCAACACGGGCGGTATCATGGGCTTAGGCGCTGCGTTGGACTACGTGACGGCGCTGGGACGTGAAGAGATTCAACGTTATGAATCTTCTCTGATGCAGTATGCGCTGGAAGCGCTCACGCAGGTGCCCGATCTGACCTTGTACGGGCCTGCTGAACGCCACGGTGTTATCGCGTTTAATCTTGGGCAGCACCACGCCTATGACGTTGGAAGTTTCCTCGATCGGTACGGTATTGCGATTCGCACCGGCCACCATTGCGCGATGCCGCTGATGGAACACTACGGTGTTCCTAGTATGTGCCGCGCCTCGCTGGCCGTTTATACTACACGCGAAGAAATTGACCGGCTGGTTGCCGGATTGCAACGTATCCATCGATTGCTGGGCAGCTAAGCGCCGCGCGCGGATCTGTTCGGGGAGGAAAACATGGCGAGTCTGCCAGAACCGCAGAAACTGGCGCGCAATTTTGCGCGCTGTAATGACTGGGAAGAAAAATATCTTTATGTCATCGAGTTAGGAGAGCGTCTTGACCCTCTGCCCGACGAGTGGCGTAATCCAGAGAACCTGATTTCGGGGTGCCAAAGCCAGGTTTGGATTGTGACACAGCCCGATGAACAGGGCATTATCACCCTACACGGCGACAGCGATGCCGCCATCGTGAAAGGGCTGATTGCCGTGGTTTTCAGTCTGTATCAGGGGCTGACAGCGCAGGAGATTGTTGAGCTGGATGTGCGGCCATTCTTCGAATCGCTGGCGTTGAATCAACACCTTACGCCATCCCGCTCTCAGGGGCTTGAGGCGATGCTGCGCGCGATTCGCGCACATGCCGCGGCACTGCTTTAATTTTCTTCTCTGTTTTCTGCTTTCCTGAAGTATAAAAAAGCGCTGTGACGGAAAAAACGTCCAGCGCTTTTTTGTTTTTTCATTTACTGATTTTTACCAACGGCACGTTATTGTTTTTTGGTAGATTTATTAACTCGCTGATATTTCAGAATTCGTCCCGTATATTTATTTCCCATTAAATTTTATGCTGGCTCTGCTTTGTAAAGAATTGAATATCAATGCTTTGATTTTTAAATAAAATATTCTTTTGTTACAACAATGCTAATATATACCCACGCTCGGTGGAAAGGGGCAACAATAGCCGCATTGACACCAGATATCCCCGAACCATTCAGGTTGCAGAAACGCGAATGCGCAGGCAGCTTGAGGGCATGGCGGGGTAAACAGGGTATAGCCAGCCGGATACTGCATTCTGGGTACAGAACCGGATGTTGTTGATAAATTACTTATGTTAGTTGTGATGTAGGGAACCTAATATGAAACGCGCGTTAACTTTACTTGGTATGGCCTTCGCGGCATATCTGGCCAGCACCGCCGCTAAAGCGACGGAATACCCGCTACCGCCACCCAATAGCCGACTTATTGGCGAAAATATCGCTTATACGGTCCCCAATGATGGTCGTCCGCTGGAGGCTATCGCTGCGGATTTCAAGATTGGTCTGTTGGGCATGATGGAAGCGAATCCAGGGGTGGATCCTTACCTGCCGACAGCGGGTTCCACGCTCACGATCCCAACGCAAATGCTGCTGCCGGATACCCCACGTGAAGGCATTGTGGTCAATCTGGCGGAGCTGCGCCTCTACTACTACCCGAAAGGGAAAAATACCGTCATCGTTTACCCGATCGGCATCGGTCAACTGGGGCGTAATACGCCACTGATGACGACCAGCATTAGCGAGAAGCGTGAAAATCCGACCTGGACGCCAACAGCGAACATCCGTAAGCATTATCTTGAAGAGCAGGGCATTAAACTGCCTGCCGTCGTTCCGGCTGGCCCAGATAACCCGATGGGATTACATGCATTGCGTCTGTCAGCGCACGGCGGCGTTTATCTGCTGCACGGTACGAACGCGGACTTCGGTATCGGTATGCGCGTAAGTTCCGGCTGTATCCGTCTGCGTCCGGATGACATTAAGGCGTTATTCGACAACGTGCCAGTCGGCACGCGAGTGCAGATTGTTAACGATGCGATTAAAACGTCCGTTGAACCAGACGGCAAACGCTACGTTGAAGTGCATCAGCCTCTGTCGAAAACCGATAAGGACGATCCACAAACCATGCCGATTCCGCTGACGGCGAAGACGCAGAAGTTTGTTAAGGATGCGGAGACGGACAGTAAAGCGGTTGCTGATGCGATTGTGCGTCGTTCAGGCATGCCAATCGTGGTTAGCGTAGGGCAAGACATCAATACCTACCAACCACCGGTAGAATCGGCTCCAGAAACGCCTAAGACGCATCAGGTTGCGCCGATCACGGCGATCAGTACCACCGCTCGGTAATACTGAAATAAATCGGCCAGATGCGTTTAGGGCGCATCTGGCTTGGCCAGGGATAGGGCAGAAGGATGAAGATACCTGACAAAGCGAAAAAGGGATTGAAAGAGAACGCTGAAAAGGTAAAATGCAGGCAAAAAAAATGGCGCACAGTGTGCGCCATTTTCACTACTTAACCAGTTCGATTACTTTTTGTAAGTACGAACTTGGTTGTCCAGACGCTGGTTAGCACGAGCTGCGTCATCTTTAGCAGCTTGTACGTCAGAGCGGATTGCGTTCACGTCGTTGCTCAGTTGGTCAACTTTAGCGTTCAGAGTCTGAACGTCAGAAGACAGCTGATCAATTTTAGCGTTGCTTGAACAACCAGCAAGCAGAGTAGAACCCAGGATTACCGCGCCCAGTACCAGTTTAGTACGATTCATTATTAATACCCTCTAGATTGAGTTAATCTCCATGTAGCGTTACAAGTATTACACAAACTTTTTTCTAATGAGAATAAATTTTTGATGAGAACATGCTTAATTTTGATCGTTCGCTCAAAGAAACAGCGAGTTTTACATATTCATTAAAAAAGTAAGGAAAACAGTGCTATTTTTATCGGATAACTCTGAGGCTTTAAGCTATTAAATGACGTGTTACACAGACGCATTAATTAGGTTATCGCACTGTAGAAAGTCGTTTCAGAATATAAAAAAAGCGCCATTAAGGCGCTTTTTACCGATCTGATCGTTGGGATTAGAGACGGTGTACGGAAGCGGTGTTGGTTGTGCCGCTGGAAACCAGTGCACCAGACACCATAACCACAACATCGCCAGCTTGCGCATGACCGCTGTTCAGCGCAGCTTCTTTACCGATACGGTAGAAATCATCAGTAGAAGCGATTTCCTTCACCAGCAGCGTATCAATGCCTTTGCTCAGCAGCAGCTGACGTGCAGTCACGTCGTTCGTCGTCAGTGCCAGAATACGGGCGTTCGGGAAATATTTACGGATAGACTTGGCAGACTTACCGCCGCTGGTCGCAACCACAATCAGTGGTGCATCCAGTTTCTCTGCAGTTTCAACTGCGCCACGGCAGACCGCTTCAGTGATACGCAGAACCGGAGGCGTCTTGATGGTATCCAGACGGCTTTTCATCACGGAGTCGGTACGCTGACAGATCGTTGCCATAATGGTAACGGATTCCAGCGGGTATTTACCTTTCGCACTTTCGCCAGACAGCATCACGGCATCGGTGCCGTCGATGATGGCGTTCGCCACGTCGCCAGCTTCAGCACGGGTAGGGCGTGGGTTTTTGATCATGGAATCCAGCATTTGCGTCGCGGTGATCACCACTTTGCGTGCCAGGTTACATTTTTCGATCATCATTTTCTGTGCGAAGATCACTTCTTCAACCGGGATTTCAACGCCCAGGTCGCCACGAGCAACCATGATGCCGTCGGACGCTTCCAGAATTTCGTCGAAATTGTTCAGACCCTCCTGGTTTTCGATTTTGGAGATGATCTGGATGTGCTCGCCACCGTGAGCTTTCAGGTGAGCGCGGATTTCTTCAACGTCAGAACGTTTACGAATAAAGGATGCCGCAACGAAATCGACGCCTTGTTCGCAACCGAAAATCAGGTCACGTTTGTCTTTTTCAGCCAGAGCAGGTAACTGGATGGAAACGCCAGGCAGGTTGACACCTTTATTCTCGCCCAGATCGCCATTGTTCAGTACTTTACAAACGACGTCGTTACCGTTGATTGCGGTAACCTGCATACCGATCAAGCCGTCATCAACCAGAACGGTGTTACCGACGCTCAGGTCTTCGGTAAATCCAGCGTAGGTTACTGCGACGCGATCTTTGTTACCCACGATGCTTTGATCGGTGGTGAACGTGAACGTTTGACCTGCGGTCAGCGTAACGTCAGCGCCGTTTTCCAGCTTCATGGTACGAATTTCTGGACCTTTGGTGTCAAGCAGGATTGCGGCTTTCTTGCCGGTTTTTTCCATAACGGCACGCAGATTCTTGATGCGCTGACCGTGTTCTGCGTAATCCCCGTGAGAGAAATTCAGGCGCATAACATTCATGCCGGCAGACAGCAGGTTGCCAAGCATTTCTTCCGATTCTGTTTTCGGCCCGATGGTACAAACAATTTTTGTCTTTTTCATACGATAGTTTCTACAAGTTGTGATGGATTAAAAAACGAGTGAACCAGTGGCAAGGCGAGACAGGCCGCTGGAAAGAATGTATGAGGAAACAGTATAGGAGGTAAGTATAGATGGTCGTCGTGAATGGGTGATGAAGTGCGCAGCCGCTCGTCGCATGAGATTAGCGGGAGTCGCGTTGGCGATGCCGTTGATAATAATGTTATTGATAGTGGCACGTTGTTTAGCTGAAACCATTCAATTGAAACGACGTTCCGTATTATAGTTATTAAGCGACGAGAAACAAGGTGGTAAAAGGGATGAAATTGAATATTTTGTCGTGTTTACGCAAAAAACTGATCGATTTGGTGTTTTTACCTAACTTTGTTGCGCAACTGCCTAAGAAACCCACCGTATCAATACGGTATGACGGCGACTGACGGCAAGTGGTTGATTCTTGTAACGGCACACAATAAATAAAGAAAACGCGTGTAAGCGGCATGTTTTTCTGTCGATCCGTATCACGTTTTTGTGTCATGCTCCTTGAGAAGATGAATGCAGATGGTAGTTTACCTGCCATTGCGGATTGTTACTGCGTAAGCAGGCAAAACCAGATGCTCGTTCTTGCTACGGGTGTCTGGTTTTTTTGTTTCCAGGGTTTGAAAAATGAAGATTGCCAAAATACTCAACAATAATGTCGTCACCGTAATCGACGAAAACAATAATGAGTCGGTTGTGATGGGACGCGGGCTGGGCTTCAAAAAGCACTCTGGCGACCTGCTGGACGAAACGCTGATTGAACGTGTGTTTGTGATGAAATCCGGCGAGCTGACATCGCGCCTGCAGGAGTTGCTGTCAGAGATTCCGATGGATGTCATCACGACGGCAGACAAGATCATTCTGCTGGCAAAAGACCGTTTGCCTGGGAAACTGCAAAACAGCGTCTACATCTCCTTAACGGATCACTGTCACTTTGCGATAGAGCGCCATAAGCAAGGGGTGGATATCCGCAATGTGCTGCTATGGGAAATAAAGCGCCTGTATCCAAAGGAGTTTGCTGTTGGTCTGGAAGCGCTGGATATTATTGAGCAGCGTCTTGCCGTGCGGTTACCGGAAGATGAGGCGGGGTTTATTGCGCTGCATTTGGTGAATGCACAGCTTGACAGTGAAATGCCGGAGGTCTTGCAGATTACCAAAATCATGCAGGAAATACTGAACATTGTAAAATATCAGCTGAGTCTGGATTATAATGAACAGGCGTTAAGTTATCATCGTTTTGTGACGCATCTGAAATTTTTTGCGCAGCGGCTAATAGGAAAAAGCACGGTATTTAGTGATGATGAATCATTACATGATGTCGTGAAGGAAAGATATCAATTATCTTATCGTTGTGCAGAGAAAATACAGATTCATATTGTTCAAAAGTATCAGTATACGTTAACGAAAGAAGAGTTGATGTTCTTAACGATTCATATTGAACGTGTACGGACAGAAGGTCAGGATAAAATAGAACCAGGTGATGGAGAATAATTTCTGTTAATTTGCTTTTCGTCACAAAATAACAGTATGGCAAGATAAATGTCCTTGCATACGGTGAAAGTGAAAGCATAAAGTATGTGGAAAGTAAATTATCAGATGAAGTTGGTTTTATTGTCGGCGTAGTAATCACGCTGGCAAACAAGCAGGATTGTTACTGTCAGGCTAGTCTAGGCGGACAGGCAAAACCTAAATCGTTTTCTCAATGCTTATTGGGAAAAGCGATTTAGGTTTTTTTTTGTCTCAAACACAGCTAGCAATCTTAAATTATTGATATTTAGGTCTGTTTAGTATTAAGGATAGACGATGGAATACAAAGTATTAGCAACAGAGATACTCGATGGTGTCGGTGGACGTGGCAACATCATTAGCGTGATGCACTGCGCAACCCGATTACGCTTTAAATTAAAAGACGACAAAAAAGCGGATTCCGCTGCGCTGAAAAGTAATTCAGGCGTGATCATGGTGGTTGAAAGTGGCGGGCAATTTCAGGTCGTCGTCGGCAATCATGTCAGTGACGTCTATCGTAGTTTACAGAATATTGCTGGATTGACGGATCAGGCCGACTCTTCAGGCAATGAAGACGGTGATGAGAAAAAAGGAAATATCTTCTCTCGTTTCATTGATATTATTTCTGGAATATTTACGCCGCTAATTGGCGTGATGGCGGCGTCGGGTATTTTAAAAGGTTTTCTGGCACTCAGTCTGGCGTGTGGTTGGATGGTTGAAAGCAGCGGAACTTATAAAGTTCTGTTTGCAGCAAGCGATGCATTATTCTTTTTCTTCCCGGTAGTATTAGGCTATACCGCAGGGAAGAAATTTGGTGGTAATCCATTTGTTACCATGGTAATTGGTGCCACGCTGGTGCATCCATCGATGATTGCTGAATTTGGTGCCATGCAAAATGCAGGTTACCAACAGCTGTATTTCCTGGGCATTCCTATCACGTTTATTAATTATGCCTCTTCCGTTATTCCGATTATTTTCTCGGCCTGGCTTGCTTCACGTCTGGAAAAACCGCTGAATGCCATTTTGCATATCAATATCCGCAATTTCTTCACGCCGTTGCTGTGCCTCTGCATTACCGTTCCCGTCACGTTCTTGCTGATTGGTCCGGCGGCAACCTGGCTTGGGCACATGCTGGCCAGTGGTTACCAACTGATCTACGGGCTGAACTCCATGATTGCAGGCGCGTTGATGGGGGCGCTGTGGCAGGTATTTGTTATTTTTGGTCTGCACTGGGGCTTAACGCCGCTGATGATCAATAACCTCAGCGTACTGGGGCATGACACCATGATGCCGCTACTGGTTCCTGCGGTGTTAGGGCAGGCAGGGGCGGTGCTGGGCGTGTTGCTGCGTACCCGTGATATGAAGCTGAAAGGGATTTCTGGTTCAGCGTTCTCGGCGGCAATCTTTGGTATTACGGAGCCAGCGGTGTATGGCGTCACGCTGCCGCTGAAACGTCCTTTCATCTTTGGTTGTGTGGGTGGCGCAATGGGCGCCGCCATTCTGGGGTACTTCCATACCACTATCTATTCCTTCGGCTTCCCGAGCATCTTTACCTTTACTCAGGTTATCCCGCCGACCGGTGTCGATAACACGGTCTGGGCTGCCATTATTGGTACGGTGATTTCATTTACCTTTGCCGCCGCCGCGAGCTGGGCATTCGGGATTCCCGCGCAAGAAAAAGCGACAGACGCAAATGCACCTGCGGCGGCACCACAAGCCACACAGCGTCAGAATGATGCAACGCGCAAGCAAGAGATAAACAGCCCGATCGACGGTATGGTTCTGCCACTTGAACACGTCGGCGATGAAACCTTCGCCAGTGGCTTAATGGGGAAAGGGATCGCGATTAAACCGCTGGCTGGGCGCGTGGTTTCCCCGGTAAACGGTACAGTTGCTTCGCTGTTTAAAACCAACCATGCGATTGGACTCGAATCGGAAGACGGAGCCGAGGTGCTCATTCACGTCGGTATCGATACGGTGAAATTGGACGGCCAGTATTTCACTGCACACATTAAGACCGGCGATGTCGTGAAGCAGGGCGATCTTCTGGTGGAGTTTGATTATCTGGCGATTGAGAAAGCCGGCTATGACACCACAACGCCCGTCATTATCACCAATAGCGAAGATTACGTTGATGTTCTGCCTACTGCCGGAGACACCGTGCAGGAGCAGGGCGCGTTACTGACGTTAATTCGCTGACATTGAAATTTACGACCCAATTGGGAGGAGAAAAGATGAGTCATCAGTTTCCGAAAGAATTTTTGTGGGGCGGCGCGATCGCAGCTAATCAGGTTGAAGGCGCGTATTTAACTGACGGTAAAGGGCTATCAACGTCCGATTTACAGCCACAGGGGATTTTTGGCGAGATCGTCACGCGCACGCCGGGTGACAGCGGAATCAAAGACACGGCGATCGATTTTTATCACCGCTATCCCGAAGATATCGCGCTCTTTGCTGAAATGGGTTTCAAATGCCTGAGAACCTCGATTGCCTGGACGCGTATTTTCCCGCAGGGCGATGAAACCCAGCCGAATGAGGCAGGGCTGGCATTTTACGATCGCCTGTTTGATGAAATGGCGAAGTACGGCATTCAGCCATTGGTGACGCTGTCCCACTATGAAATGCCGTATGGCCTGGTGAAGAATTACGGCGGCTGGGGAAGCCGTGAAACGATCACCTTCTTTGAACGTTACGCTCGCACGGTATTCCAACGCTATAAAGACAAAGTAAAATATTGGCTGACGTTCAACGAAATCAACTGCGCATTACATGCACCATTTACAGGTATTGGTTTACCTACCGAGAGTAGTAAGCAGGATATTTATCAGGCGATTCATCACCAGCTCGTTGCGAGTGCAAAAGCGGTGAAGGCGTGTCATGACATCATCCCTGATGCCAAAATCGGCAATATGATGCTGGGTTCCATGTTTTATCCATTAACCTGCAAGCCTGCGGATGTCATGGAAACAATGCAGCAGAACCGCGACTGGCTGTTCTTCGGTGATGTCCAAGCCCGAGGATACTACCCAGCATACATGAAGCGCTTCTTTGCACAGCACGATATTACGCTGACGGTAACGGAAGACGATCGCCAGTCGCTGAAAGAAACCATCGATTTCATTTCTTTCAGCTACTACATGACGGGCTGCGTAACCACCGATGAAGAAGTGAACCAGAAAGCCCGTGGCAATATTCTGAATATGGTGCCGAACCCGCATCTGGAAAGCTCGGAGTGGGGCTGGCAGATCGACCCGGAAGGGCTGCGCTATATCCTGAACTATCTGTATGACCGTTACCAAAAACCGCTGTTCATTGTGGAAAATGGTTTGGGTGCCAAAGATAAACTTGAGAGTGATGGCAGCATTAACGATGACTATCGCATCAAATACCTGAACGATCACCTGTATCAAGTTGGCGAAGCGCTGGAAGATGGCGTTGAGGTGATGGGTTATACCTGCTGGGGGCCTATCGATCTGGTTAGTGCATCAAAAGCCGAAATGTCAAAACGCTACGGATTTATTTATGTCGATCGTGATGATGAAGGGTACGGCACATTAGAACGTCGACGTAAGAAAAGTTTCTACTGGTATAAAGAGGTCATTTCCTCTAATGGTGAAACGTTGAAATAAACTCTCGCATCGATGAGTCATTTACGCATTCATTCTCAGAAAAATAAGCTCTGGAATGAATGCGAACTCTATTTTTTACTACCCATGGGAAAGATGGCGAGGAAATAATATGAAGCAGGAGGAAATGGACTAGCCATTAAATTGTATAAACGGTTATATGGATTTTACAAAAAGCTTTTTATAAATAGACGAACCATCGGCTGGCGTCGGAATGGTTTCGTTTTAAATCTAATAATGTACCCTACTCGGATAATAAATATGCGTAAAAAATTCCCTGTAAAGATGATGGTATTACTGATGTCCGCAGCGTTTTTGTCTAATGGTGCTATGGCCGCGAAATTGACCGTAGAAGAAAGGCTGGAACTATTGGAGAAAGAACTGGCGGCAAATAAAGCCGAATTGCAGTCAACGAAAAAAGAATTTCGTGAATATAAGACGAACGCAGAAAATAAAGCACGTCTTGCAGCAAACTCTGCGGCAAAAGATAAACCGCTGGTTGTTGCGTCTTCTGGCACATCATCGGCTAATCAGGTGGTTCTTTCGCCTGTTGTCCAACCCGCCACAAATACGACTGATGCCGCGACAAGTGCACAACAGAAGCCATTAACGTTAGCTGAAGTGAGTAAATTCGTTAAGGATGATATTGGCTTTAGCTATACGGGGTATTTCCGTTCTGGATGGGCAACGGCCGATCATGGCGCACCAAAATCGTATGCGATTGGTTCATTAGGGCGTTTTGGTAATGAGCACAGTGGTTGGTTCGATCTCATACTGAGCCAAAAAGTGTATGCAGAAGGGAATAAACGTGTCGATGCCGTCATCCAATTGGATGGTAACGTGGGTATGCAGTACAACAGCGCCTGGTTTGGCGAAGACGCCGATAATGAAAACAAACTGCAATTCTCCCAGATGTACGTCAATACAAAAGGGTTTTTACCATTTGCCCCAGAGGCTGATTTTTGGGTAGGTAAAAATACCCTGCCAGTCTATGAAATTCAGATGCTGGACTGGAAAAGCCACCGTTCAGAAGCGGCGGGCGGTGTAGGTATTGAGAACTGGCAGTTGGGCGTGGGTAAACTTGATGTCTCTTTGAACCGTGAAGACGTTAACGCACGGCGATTCGTATATAATGATCCGAAGAAAGATAAAAATCAGGTCAATACCAATGCGGTTGATATCCGTTATAAAGGTATTCCGCTGTGGGATGATGCTACACTGTCTCTGATTGGTAAATATGCGCAAGCCAATAAGAGCAATGTGCAGAATAATAATGAAATCGATGGTTTATCGTATAAATTGAAAGATGCCTGGACCGCGGGTGTCATTTTACGCCAAGGATTATATAACGGTGGATTTAATGAATTCACCGTGCAAGGCGCGAGTAATTCTATTGCTAGTGGTTTTGCTAATATCTCTGATGCTAATCCGACGTATAGCCGTAATGGTGACTACTATGGTAATCATTCAGGTAATGCCTTCCGCGCGATCTCGCAAGGAGAAATGTATCTGCGTGATGATGTCATTATGGCGAATGCGCTGGTTTATTCACAAGGTAATGACATATACAGCTATGACACGGGAGCGCATACCGATTTCAACAGCATCCGTGCGGTATTACGTCCTGCTTATATTTGGGATAAATTTAACCAGACTGGGGTCGAATTGGCATATTTTAACCAAACCAATAAGGCCAATGGTGTGAATTATCACGAGTCAGGTTATAAAACCACGCTGTACCATGCGCTTAAAGTTGACACGAGTATCCTGAATTCTCGTCCAGAGATTCGGTTCTATGGTTCTTACCTGAAAATTGAAGATAACGATATCAGTAAAGCCACCTTTAACGACAGTAAGAGCGATCAATTCTCCGTGGGTGTTCAAGCGGAAGTTTGGTGGTAATTGCTGTCACCACATCGGCATCGCTTCGGCGGTGCCGCTACATTTAGCAAAAACAGACTCGATAACGTGATATTCGGGATGGAATTATGCGAATGAACATGAAGAAAATATCTTTATCATTATTAGCTCTGGGTGTCTTAACGGGTGTTTCTATCAACGCTTCTGCGCTCCCTGCCGATTTTCCTGTTATGCCCGCGGCAACTGTCCCCATGAGTGAATACGTCACGGCGGTGAACGTGGATAGCAGCATCACTTTCCGCCTGTTTGCGCCGACGGCGAAGCAGGTCAGTGTTTTTACCGGTTCGACGCCCGATAGCATCGTGTCCCATGCGATGACGAAAGATGAATCTGGCGTATGGTCGTTCAAAACGCCAGCGCTGGCACCGAACCTGTATGAATATTTTTTCAGCGTAGATGGTTTTCGCACCATTGATACCGGTACGGCGTTTACCAAGCCGCAGCGTCAGGTGAATACCAGCCTGATTCTGGTGCCGGGAAGTATTCTGGACGTGCGTCAGGTGCCACACGGTGAGCTGAGAACGCTGACCTACCACTCGAAAGCCTTGAAATCAGAACGTCAGGTGTATGTCTGGACGCCGCCGGGCTATAGCGAATCGTCAAAACCGCTGCCGGTGCTGTACTTCTACCATGGCTTTGGCGATACGGGCGCATCGGCCGTGGTGCAGGGGCGGATACCGCAGATGATGGATAACCTGCTGGCAGAGAAAAAGATTGAGCCGATGCTGGTCGTCATTCCTGATACGGAAACGGATGTTCCTGGCATTATCCCGGAAGAGTATCCCCCGCAGGAGCGCCGCAATGTGTTCTATCCGCGCAATGCGTTAGCGGCGGACAGGGAACTCATTCATGACATCATCCCCGAAATCGGCAAACGCTTTAACGTCCGTCAGGATGCAAACAGCAGGGCGCTGGCCGGGCTGTCGCAGGGCGGCTATCAGGCACTGGTATCCGGCATGAGCCACTTGGATCATTTCGGCTGGCTGGCGACGTTCAGCGGCGTGACCACCGAAACGGTGCCAAACGCGGCCGTTGCTGCACAGCTTGAGCGGCCGGAGCAGATTAATCAGCAACTGAATAATTTCACGGTGGTGATTGGCGAGACCGACAACATTACGGGTAAGGATATTGCGGGTCTGAAAACGACACTGGAGCAGAAGAATATCCGGTTTGATTACCGCCATTATCCCGATCTTGGTCATGAAATGGATGTCTGGCGACCAGCCTACAGTGAGTTTGTTCAGAAGCTTTTTAAATAGCGTCTTCATGCTGCGGGCAGCGTCGTCGCATGCCCGCTTCTTTGATGGCAGCCCGAATCGCTGGGCTGCCATATCAACGACCGCCAAGCACCGTTAGCGTTAAGGATAATCATGTCTATTCGCAGATACTTTTCCCGTTTTGCCCTGTTGATCGCGGCATTGCCTTTCCTCAGTGCGTTCAGCGCACAGGCCCAAAATTCCCCTTTTGACGTTGCTGACCATAAGCAGATTCGCGTCATTATTAGCGCCGATGCTAAAAACGAGGCTGACGATGATTTTGCCGTGGCCCATGCGGTACTGACGCCGACGATGCAGGTGAAAGGGCTAATTGCTGCCCATTACTCCCGTACCGCGCCGTTGATGAAACGTGATGGCGAAAACAGCATGATGGAAAGCTACCACGAGCTTCAGCGCCTGATGAACGTGATGGGAAAAACGGACATTCCTGTTTATCGCGGTGCGACGCACGCCCTGAAAGCCGACGGTAGTGCGCCTGTGTTGAGTGAAGGGGCGCAAATGCTGATCAAGGAAGCGTTAAAAGACGACTCACATCCGCTGTTTGTGCTAGTCATGGGGCCGATTACGGATATCGCTGCTGCATTGCAGGCTGAACCAAAGATCGCCAGCAAAATGACGGTGGTGTGGATTGGCGGCATGCCTTATCCGAAAGGCGGCTGGGAATACAATATGTTCAATGATCCGGTTGCGGCGAACAGCGTATTCAAGTCTCAGGTGCCGTTGTGGCAGGTGCCGCATAATGTCTATATGTCCGTGCGCGTCTCGCTGTCTGAGCTTGCCGTGCGCGTTAAGCCGCAGGGGAAAGTCGGGGAGTACCTGTGGCAACAGTTGATCGAGTTTAACCGTGCGATTTCCGAAACCATCAAAGACGTTCCCTGGCCGAAAAGTGAAGTCTGGGTCTTAGGCGATAACCCCGCGGTTTCGCTGCTGCTGGATGACCATGAATACCACTACACGCTGGTCAACGCACCGCAACTAAACGACGATCTGACCTATGCACCGCAGGACAAGGCGCGCCAGATTCGGGTGTATAACGCCGTTGATGCCCGATTTACGCTGGAAGATTTCTACGCCAAGCTGGCATTGACCTATGGCCAAGGGAAATAAAAATTACATAAGGGCATACTCTGGGGCAATATTTTTCACTTAAGCCCCACTTATTGAGCGCCTAAACTTTTTCTATCAGGCAAAACGCCACGCTTTATCAGCAAATACACTGGGATGAATGATCGACATGGACACGTCATCCCAGTGCTCTCGCCACCTACCTTGATACGTAAGTACCCAGTTTTTAACTGCTTAATTTTAAAGCCATCAGCGTTTAAGTCCCTCATCCCACCTGGTGATATCCACTCTCCATGACTGAGATACGCCTCATATAACTTTCGATACGATTCATTACTTTTCTTTACCTTTGATCAAAAACAATATTTTGAATGCATCTTTTTGTTATTCATAGGGCGAGTAATGTCACGACAGTTGTTGTGGTTTCTGTCAAATGGATAACTAAAATGACCGCCGGTAGGCGGCTTAAATTGGACACAAACGCATGGTCAGGATAAGCATGTCAGTCTCCTATCTGTGGGGCATGGTAGCCAGTCTCTTTCTAATGATGCCAGCCTATTCCGCTGATGCTCCGGCGTCACCCCCTCCCGCCCCGATAGAAGCACGAAACTCCGTATTCACCAATCAACACCCCGATCAGTTCAACTCGTGGAAAGCAACCAGTGAACAGTCTGAGCGTCACGATGCGCTGGCAGAAGACCCCATGATGGTAATCCTCTGGGCGGGTTATCCCTTCTCCAGAGACTATAACAAGCCGCGCGGCCACGCCTATGCCATAACGGATGTGCGCGAAACGCTGCGTACCGGCGCACCAAAGACGGCAGAAGATGGCCCTCTGCCGATGGCGTGCTGGAGCTGTAAAAGCCCGGACGTCGCCCGCTTGATTCAACAGGAAGGTGAGGACGGTTACTTCAAAGGCAAATGGGCACGAGGCGGGCCGGAGATTACTAACGATCTCGGCTGTGCGGACTGCCATGATACCGCGTCCCCGGATTTTGCTCAGGGCAAACCGGCGCTGACGCTGTCCCGTCCTTACGCTGAGCGCGCAATGGAAGCGATTGGTAAGCCGTTTGATCAAGCCAGTCGGTTTGGCCAGCAATCTATGGTCTGTGGACAATGCCACGTTGAGTATTATTTTTCCGGTAAAGACAAGGCGGTGAAATTTCCATGGGATAACGGCACCAAAGTCGAAGACATGGAAAAATACTACGACGCGATCTCCTTCTCCGATTGGACCAACTCCCTTTCCCGCGCACCGATGCTGAAAGCCCAACATCCAGAATATGAAACCTGGAGCATTGGTATTCACGGTAAAAACAACGTGACCTGTATCGACTGCCATATGCCGAAAGTGAAAAACGCGGACGGCAAATTGTATACCGATCACAAGATAGGTAACCCTTTCGACAATTATGGCGAAACCTGTACCAATTGCCACACGCAGGATAAAGCGGCGATGCAGGCGGTTGTTGCTGAACGCAAAACGGCCATTCAGGACTTAAAACTGAAAGCAGAAGCGCAACTGGTTCACGCGCACTTTGAGGCGAAAGCGGCCTGGGATGCCGGTGCAACCGAAGCAGAAATGCAGCCGATTCTGATGGATATCCGCCATGCGCAATGGCGCTGGGATCTGGCGGTTGCCTCTCACGGTATTCACATGCATGCGCCGGATGAAGGCTTACGGATGCTTGGCACTTCGCTGAGTAAATCCGCCGAGGCGAGAACCAAGCTGGTGCGTCTGTTGGCCCAGAAAGGGATAACAGGAGAAATCAAGCTGCCGGATATCTCGACGAAAGAGAAAGCGCAGCAGGCAATTGGGCTCAACATGCAGCAAATCAAAGCCGAAAAACAGGATTTCCTGAATACGGTAGTGCCGCAGTGGGATGAGCAAGCGCGTAAAGCGGGACGACTGAACTAATAACCCCTCATCGCCCGTGGACGCGGGCGATCATAAAGTGGAGTGGATATGAGCGTATTACGTTCGTTATTGACTGCCGGGGTGCTGGTATCAGGCATGCTTTGGGCATTGCCAGGGCTGACACAGCCCGCACCTCAGGCGGAAAAAGGAGAGCGCTGGGAGGTCATGCCGCAGCGCAATCCTGATGAGGCTTGTCTACAGTGCCATAAACCGGAAGAGGATGGCATGCAGGGCAAGCATGCCTCCGCCGTCAACCCGCATAATCAAAAACAGCTGACCTGCACCAACTGTCACGGCAAGCCATCGCCGATGCACCGCGAAGGCGTTAGAGATGTCATGCGCTTTAACTTCCCGATGTACAAGGTGGAAGAGCAAAACAGCGTCTGTATGTCATGCCATACGCCGGAACAGTTGCAGAAATCGTTTTGGCCACACGATGTGCACGTCGCGAAAGTGGCCTGTGCCAGTTGCCATCAACTGCACCCCACGCAGGATAGTATGCAGACGCTGAACGACAAGAGTCGCATCAAACTGTGTGTGGATTGCCATAGCGATCAGCGCAATAACCCAGACTTCAACCCAGCCTCAGTTCATCTGGGTAATAAGAGGCAGCCATGAGTTGCTCTCGTCGTCAATTTCTTGCCCGTATGGGGGGGCTGATTGCCATCACCAGTACGGCGGGGCAGGTCGTCGCACAGACGCTGAATATCAACGGCGTCCGCTACGGCATGATCCACGATGAATCGCTCTGTATCGGCTGTACGGCGTGCATGGATGCCTGCCGGGAAGTTAATCAGGTGCCGGAGGGCGTCTCGCGCCTGACGATCGTTCGCAGCGAACCAATCGGGACGTTTCCTGACGTGAAATATCGTTTTTTCCGTCACTCTTGTCAGCACTGCGATCATGCACCTTGTGTTGACGTGTGTCCTACCGGGGCGTCGTATCGCGATGCGGCAAACGGCATTGTAGATGTGAATCCCGATCTGTGCGTAGGGTGCCAATACTGTCTTGCTGCCTGTCCTTATCAAGTGCGCTTTATCCATCCGAAGACGAAAACGGCGGATAAGTGCGATTTTTGCCGCAAGACCAACCTGAAGGCCGGAAAACTGCCCGCCTGTGTGTTGTCTTGTCCGACTAACGCGCTGACGTTCGGCAACCTTGACGATCCTGACAGCGAGATTTCCCGCTTGCTTCGTCAACAGCCGACGTATCGCTACAAAATCGCGCTCGGCACTCGTCCTAAGGTTTATCGCGTACCGTTTAAATACGGGGAGGTTCATCAATGACGCCCGTGTCTTCAAGCGCATTCCATTTTGATTCGTTAGTCTGGGACTGGCCGATTGCGATTTACCTGTTTTTGGTGGGCATTTCTGCGGGGCTGGTGACGCTGGCGGCCCTGCTGCGGCGCTACCACCCCGAGCAGGCAACCGCCGACAGTACGCTCATGCGCACAACGCTGATTCTTGCACCGTGCACCATCATCTTTGGATTGCTGATTCTGATCTTCCACCTGACGCGCCCCTGGACGTTCTGGAAACTGATGTTCCATTACAGCTTTACCTCGGTAATGTCCGTTGGGGTCATGCTGTTTCAGGTCTATATGGCGGCGCTGGCGGTCTGGCTGGTCAACATTTTCAGCGAGCAGGTTATCGTGCTGCAACAGCGCTGGCTACCGAAGCTGACCCTCGTTCCCAAGGTGCTCGGCTGGCTGGCACCGCTGCAGAAATCGCTGGATATCGTGATGTTGCTGCTGGCGGTGATGTTAGGGGCTTACACCGGATTTTTACTCTCCGCGCTGAAAACCTATCCGCTGCTGAATAACCCGATCTTGCCGGCTTTATTCCTGTTTTCGGGGGTGTCCTCCGGTGCAGCCGTGGCGCTGATCGCCATGGCCTGCCGCTATCGCGGCAATCCGCATAGTGAAGAAGCGCACTTTATCCATCGTGTCGAAACGCCAGTCGTGTGGTTAGAGATCTTCTTACTGTTCGCGTTCTTTATCGGCCTTGCTTTAGGGGACGATGGGAAGCAGCGGGCGCTGGTGGCCGCCGTGGGCGGGGGATTCTGGGCCGTGTGGTTCTGGCTGGGCGTGGTAGGGATTGGATTAGTTATTCCCTTGCTGCTCAAGTCATGGGCTAGCCGACAGCATTCACCTTATGGCGTGTTGGCGGTGTGCGGCCTGAGTCTGGTGGGCGTTTTGCTACTGCGCTTCTTTATCCTCTATGCGGGGCAGTTAACCGTTGTCTAATTCCCAGCAAAAGGCCCGTTGATGTTGCTATTGCCAGAATTTGGGTATGTCGCGCTGTCGCTGGCGGTTTGCGTCGGTGTGGCGACGGCGTTGCTGACATTTTCAGGTTACTCCCTGCGCTGGTCGGGCACTTACCGGCTGGCGCGGTGCTGGACGTTAGTACTGTTTGGCCTTGTGCTGTTCGCGTTTATCGCGCTGACGCTGAGCGTGGTGCAGGATGATTTCTCCGTTAACTACGTCGCCCAGCATAGCCATCGTGATTTACCGCTGGGGCTAAAAATTGCGGCGGTCTGGGGCGGGCATGAAGGATCGCTGCTGCTGTGGCTGTTATGTTTAACTGGCTGGAGTGCCGCGTTTGCCTGCCGCTATCGCAAGGCGACGAGCGATCTGTTTCCACTGACGCTGGCGATGCTGGCCGTGATTTCGACCGCGCTGCTGGTGTTCATTCTGTTCTTTTCCGATCCTTTTGTGCGTCTCTTCCCGCCAGCGGTGGCGGGGAGGGATCTCAATCCCATGTTGCAACACATTGGCCTCATCCTCCATCCGCCGTTGCTCTATCTGGGCTATGGTGGGTTAACCGTGAGTGCGGCGCTGGCGCTAGCCGCCCTGATTCACGGTGAGTTTACTGCGCCAGCCGCCTGGATTTGCTGGCGCTGGACGCTGCCCGCCTGGAGTCTGTTAACGCTGGGCATCATCCTGGGATCGTGGTGGGCTTATAACGAGCTGGGCTGGGGAGGGTGGTGGTTCTGGGATCCGGTAGAAAACGCCTCGCTACTCCCGTGGCTCACGGCCAGCGCGTTACTGCACAGCCTGTCTGTCACCCGCATGCGCGGCATCTTCCGCCATTGGTCGCTGATATTGGCGCTGCTGACGTTCATTTTATGCCTGCTGGGCACGCTGATTGTGCGCTCCGGGATACTGGTTTCTGTCCATGCCTTCGCCCTCGAACATGACCGCGCAGTGCCTCTCTTTATCCTGTTTGCCTGCTTAAGTATGGCGGCGCTGGCGGTTTACGGCTGGCGTGCTCAGCTTGTCCGCTCTGCTGCCCGCTTCTCCGGCTGGTCGCGGGAAATGGCGATACTGCTGGTGCTGCTGTTATTCAGCGCTGTCGCACTGGTGGTACTGCTCGGCACGCTTTACCCGATGATCTATGGGCTGTCGGGCTGGGGGAAAATCTCCGTCGGCGCGCCTTACTTTAACCGCGTGCTTTTGCCTTTCGGTGGCCTGATGCTGCTGCTCATCGGGGTAGCGGCGGGAGGCTACTGGAAACGTAGCACGCGATGGCCCGTCCGGCGTTTAGGCATGACGCTGGCCGTCGGCATTATTACCGCTCTGGTCTTATGGCCGTATGGGTATGCCGTTGCACTGGCTGCGGGTTTGATCGGTTGGGCTATGGCTGCGCAGTGGTTACAAGCGCTGTCGGCGATACGTCAGCAACTTCCTGCGCTGCTGGCGCATACGGGCGTGGCGCTATTTGCCCTGGGGATTGTGTTCTCTGCGGGCAGCAAGCAGGAAATCAGCGCCAATGTCGGTCAGGGAGAACAGGTCACGCTGGGCGACTACCATTTCCGATTTTTACAACTGGAGTTAGTGGCAGCACAGAACTACACCGCAGAGCAGGCCGTGATTGCGATTTATCGCGGCGATTCACCGATCGCTCAGGTCATGCCGGAACGTCGTTACTACAACGCACGCAAACAGCAGATGGTTGAGCCGGGCATTGCCTGGGGGCCGATCAGAGAATGGTATGCCGTGATGGGAGAGAAAACGGGCGAGAACCGCTATGCGATGCGTTTCTATGTGCAAACCGGTGTTCGCTGGGTGTGGGGCGGCGGTTTACTGATGGTCGCGGGTGCACTGCTGGGATGGTTCAGGGGGAGACGGGCCTATGACTAAATACCTGGCGCTCCTTTTCATGTTGCTGGCTTTTTCTGTGCCGGCTCAGGTGGTTGATACCTGGGCATTCTCCAGTCAGGCACAGCGGCAGGAAGCTATGGCGATTGCCGGTGAGTTACGCTGTCCTCAATGCCAGAACCAGAGCCTGCTGGAATCGAATTCGCCTGTGGCGGTCAGCATGCGCCATGAGGTCTTTTCCATGGTGGAGCAGGGCAAGAGCAAGTCAGACATTATGGCATTTATGAATCAGCGCTATGGTGACTTTGTTCAGTACAACCCGCCGATGAAAATGCAAACCGGCATCCTCTGGCTTACGCCACTGCTTTTGCTATTAGCGATTGCGGTTATCGCGTGGCGGGTGATACGGCGACAGAACCGTGGGGCAAGCCTATGAGCCTGTTAAGCGTGAACCTGTTGGACCTGAACGTATTAAGCATGGTGTTTGTCGCCATCGCGGTTGTCGTTCTGGCTGCCGGACTGTTATGGCCACTGTTGCCTCTGCGCAAGACGGAGGGGGATGACAAGCTACCGCGTTTAGCCGAGCGCATCTGGCATTTCCAGTGCGAGCAGGCAGAGAAGCACCTTTCTGAACATGAAGCCAGGATGCTGGGGCGCGAACTGTCTCACGACCTGCCGTTAACGTCATCCTCTTCTTCTGCACCGCGCCCAATGCCTGTCATCGCCGTTGTGGTCGCGATCGTCGCTATCCTGTTGGGCAGTGCGGCGTTCTACATGCTAAGTCCGCGTGCAGCGCTGGTTCAGACGGAACGCCTGCGGCTTGCCGATCCGCTACATGATTTTAGCGACGCACAGCAGCAGGAGAAACAGCTTGTTACCTTGCAGGACAACATTCGTAAAACGCCGGGCAACAGCGTCCTCTGGGCTGAGCTGGGTGAATATTATCTTTACCGTAACGCCTACGACAACGCGCTGCGCGCTTATCGGCAGGCGATTGCGCTGAAGGGCGACAGTGCTGAGCTGTATTCGGCGCTGTCGACGGTGTTGTATTACCAGGCGGGTCAGGCCGTCACGCCCCCAATGCAAGAGATGGTCGATAAAGCGCTGGCGCTGGATGCCAATGAAGTGACGGCGCTGATGCTGCTGGCGTCTGATGCGTTCCTGAAAGCGGACTATGCGCGCGCGATTACGATTTGGCAGCGCTTGCTGGATACGTACAGCCCGCGGGTTAATCGCGTTCAGTTGATCGAAGCAATCAACACGGCAACGCTGCTGAAGAACAGCCAGAAATAGTGCGTGATACCCCTTGAATCAGAGGGACAAGCGCGGCTTTTTGCACCGTCATGATGACGAGAATAACCGGAATCACCGGTTTTATTGATCTCAATAAAACAGATTAACTCTTTATGGTTAGGGTCCCCGAGAGGGGGAGTAAGGGCACCATGTTATTCTATAGCCGTCATACTTCAAGCTGCATGTGCGTTGGCTTTTCTCGCTCACCCCAGTCACTTACTTATGTAAGCTCCTGGGGATTCACTGCGTCGCCGCCTTCCTGCAACTCGAATTATTTAGGGTATATGGCATTAGAAAGTAGGAGTACACCCCGATGTTAGAAGCGCGCGATGTGGTTTGCATACGCGATGAGCATGTGCTGTTCAGCGCGTTGTCGTTTACGGCCAGCGCGGGAGAAATGGTGCAGATTGCCGGTGCCAACGGGGTGGGCAAAACGTCGCTGTTGCGCATGTTAAGCGGTCTGGCGACGCCAGAATCAGGGGAAATCTGCTGGCAAGGGCAACGCATCAACCGTATGCGCGAGCAGTTTAATCAGCAGCTTCTGTGGCTAGGCCATCAGCCGGGCATCAAGAGCGCCCTGACCGGTGAAGAGAACCTGCGCTTTTTCTATCCGCACCAGCAGCAGGATGCACTTTGGCAGGCGCTGGCCTCAGTCGGGCTGGCTGGGTATGAAGACGTGCCCGTGGCGCGTCTTTCGGCAGGGCAACAGCGTCGCGTCGCGCTGGCGCGTTTGTGGCTTACCGATGTTCCGCTATGGATTCTGGATGAGCCGCTGACTGCGCTTGATGTGGCGGGCGTCGACATGCTGACGCAGCGTATGGAACATCATACTGCGCGCGGCGGCATCATCATTTTAACCACCCATCAGCCGCTGCGTCCGTTCGCTCAGCGCATTCGCTGTATCTCGCTGACTCCAAGTGAGGGAACCCCATCATGCAGCGTCTGATTGCCCGAGAATTGCGCGTCGCGTTGCGCAATAACGCGGAAATTCTCAACCCGCTGTGGTTCTTCCTGATCGTCATCATTTTGTTCCCTCTGGCTATTGGGCCAGAGCCGCAGCTATTGATGCGCGTGGCCCCCGGCGTGGTGTGGGTGGCGGCGTTGCTCGCTTCGTTGCTGGGGATGGATCGTCTTTTCCGCGATGACTATCAGGACGGTTCACTGGAACAGTTGACGCTGCTGCCGTTGCCGCTGCCGTTAGTGGTGCTGGCGAAAGTGGTGGTGCACTGGATGGTCAGCGGGCTACCGCTGTTACTGCTTTCGCCGCTGGCGGCGCTGCTGTTTGGGCTGGACAGCCACGGCTGGCGGGTGATGGCGCTCACGCTGTTGCTCTGCACGCCAACGCTCAGTTTTCTGGGTGCCATTGGTGCGGGATTAACGGTCGGGCTGCGCCGCAGCGGCGTGTTGTTAAGCCTGCTGGTCTTGCCGCTCACCATACCGCTGTTGATTTTTGCGACGGCGGCGGTCGAGGCCGCCATGATGCAACTGCCGGTGGGCGGGTATCTGGCGATCCTCGGTGCCTTTCTGGCAGGCAGTGCCACTCTGAGCCCGTTTGCTACGGCGGCGGCGTTGCGGGTGAGCATACAGTAATTTTCCGATCTCAGGATCGCCTTCATCGTCCCGTTGGGATGAGTTTTACGCAGAGTGAGCACACGTTATGTTGAAAAAGAACTATCAGCTTACGCAGCCGGATCGCCTCTATGGCCTTTGCGGCAGGCTTATCCCCTGGTTTGCCCTGCTTAGCGCGGCGCTGTTGATCGGCGGTTGCCTACTGGGATTTGGGTTTGCGCCCGCGGATTATCAGCAGGGGCAAGGGTATCGCATCATGTACCTGCATGTGCCGGCGGCCGTGTGGTCGATGGGCGTCTATGCCGTGATGGCGATGTTTGCGCTGATCGGGATAATTCGGCAGTCAAAAACGGCGGAGCTTGCCGTAGCGGCAATGGCACCGGTCGGCGCGGTGTTTACTTTTATTGCGTTAACGACAGGCGCAACCTGGGGCAAACCAATGTGGGGAACCTGGTGGGTCTGGGATGCGCGTCTGACGTCGGAACTCGTTTTGCTGTTTCTGTACGTGGGCATCATCGCGCTCTACAACGCGTTTGACGATCGCCGTCTTGCCGGTCGTGCGGCGGCGATTCTGGTGTTGGTAGGCGTGGTGAATTTACCCATCATCCATTTCTCGGTCGAGTGGTGGAATACCCTGCATCAAGCATCGACAAAAATGCAGAAAACGATCGATCCCGCCATGCGTCTCCCGCTGCGAATCATGATGTTAGGATTTATGAGCTTATTCGTGACGTTGTCACTGATGCGGTTGCGTAACTTGATATTGGTACAGCAGCGCCGCGCCCCTTGGGTGGCTGCGCTGCTTAATAAAGGAGGAATAGCCCGATGAACATCGCTTTCACGAGTTGGCAGGATTTCTTTGCGATGGGCGGCTATGCCTTTTACGTCTGGCTGGCCGTGGTGCTAACGCTGTTACCGCTGAGTGCGTTGGTCGGTCATACCCTCTTGAATCGTCGCGCATTGCTGAGTGATATTCGTCGCCAGCAGGCGCGTGAGCAGCGCAAGAATACGGCTCGCCAGTCGGAAACGATGGAGGTGGCGCAATGAGTGCCCCGCGTAAAACTCGCCTCTATGCCATTCTGGCCGTCGTCTGCGGCGCGGTGTTAACGGTAGCGCTGACGCTCTATGCGCTGAGCTCAAATATCGATCTCTTTTATACGCCCAGCGAAATTCTTTACGGCAAGAACGAAACGCAGGAAAAACCGGCGATCGGGCAGCGTTTGCGCGTCGGCGGCATGGTGATGCCGGGCAGCGTGCGTCGCGACAGCCAAAGTCTGGAAGTTCGCTTCACCGTTTATGATGCGCAGGGCTCCGTGGATGTGACCTATAACGGAATGCTGCCGGATTTGTTCCGCGAGGGGCAAGGGGTTGTGGCGCAGGGCATTCTGGATACCGACGATCACATCATGGCGAAAGAAGTGCTTGCCCGACATGACGAAAACTACACGCCACCGGAAATTAAGGCGGCGATGGAAGGGCAAAACGGTCATGCAACGGCAGCGGGCACAGAGGGTAAACGGTTATGATGCCTGAAGTAGGCAATTATCTGCTCTGTCTGGCGCTGGGCGTCGCGCTGTTGCTCAGCGTGTATCCGCTGTGGGGCGCGTCGCGTCAGGATACGCGTCTGATGGCGCTGGCGCGTCCTCTTGCCTGGGCGCTGTTTGCATGCATTTTGGCTTCGTTCCTCGTGTTGGTGCATGCGCTGGTGATCAATGATTTCACCGTCCTCTACGTAGCCAACAACTCGAACCGCGCGTTGCCGGTGTGGTATCGCGTGGCGGCAGCGTGGGGCGCACATGAAGGATCGCTGCTGCTCTGGGTACTGTTGATGAGCGGCTGGACCTTCGCGGTGGCAGTATTCAGCCGCGGGATGTCGCTGGATGCGGTCGCCCGCGTGCTGGCCGTCATGGGGATGATTAATGTCGGCTTCCTGCTGTTCATCATTCTGACGTCTAACCCGTTTACGCGCACGTTGCCGGACTACCCGATTGACGGGCGCGATCTTAATCCGCTGTTGCAGGATGTCGGGTTAATCTTCCACCCGCCATTGCTCTACATGGGCTATGTCGGGTTCTCCGTGGCGTTTGCGTTTGCGGTCGCTTCGCTACTGGCGGAACGGCTGGACAGCGCATGGGCACGCTGGTCCCGACCGTGGACGCAGGCGGCCTGGTCGTTCCTGACGTTGGGTATCGTGCTGGGTTCGGGCTGGGCGTATTACGAACTCGGCTGGGGCGGCTGGTGGTTCTGGGATCCGGTGGAGAATGCGTCATTAATGCCGTGGCTGGTGGGCACGGCGTTGCTGCACTCGCTGTCGGTTACCGAAAAGCGCGGCAGCTTCAAGGCCTGGACGGTTCTGTTGGCTATCGGTGCGTTCTCGCTTTGCCTGCTGGGGACGTTTCTGGTGCGTTCCGGCGTATTGGTGTCGGTGCACGCGTTTGCCTCCGATCCGGCGCGCGGCATGTTTATTCTCGCGTTTCTGGTCATTGTTATCGGTGGTTCGTTGCTGCTGTTCGCCATCAAAGGCAACCGGGTCAGGGCGCGGGTCACGAACTCGCTCTGGTCGCGTGAGACTTTCCTGCTCGGCAATAATCTGATCCTGATGGCGGCGACGCTCGTGGTGCTGCTGGGAACGCTGCTGCCGCTGGTGCATAAACAGCTGGGCTTAGGCAGCATCTCGATTGGCGCACCCTTCTTCAACACCATGTTCACCCTGTTAATGGCACCGTTTGCCTTACTGCTGGGCGTGGGGCCACTGGTTCGCTGGCGGCGCGATGAACCGCAAAAGCTGCGTAAGCTGCTGTTGATTGCTCTGGCCGTGACCGCCGCGCTGTCGCTGCTGCTGCCGTGGTTGTTACAGGATTCCATTGTTGCCATGACGGTAGTTGGCCTGTCGATGGCGCTGTGGGTGTTCTTCTTAACGGTGTACGAGTTGCATACCAGCTCCACCCGTCGTCATGGTCTGCTGCGCGGTTTGACCACGCTCTCACTCAGCCAGTGGGGCATGGTGTGCGGTCATATTGGGCTGGCGGTGACGGTGGTGGGGATCGCCTTCAGCCAGAATTATAGCGTTGAGCGGGATGTGCGGATGCGGACTGGCGACAGCATCGCGATCCACGATTACCGTTTTACGTTTCAAGGCGTGCGTGATGTCGTGGGGCCTAACTGGCAAAGCGCGAAAGGGACGATTGAAGTGACGCGCAACGGCAAACCGGAAGCGACGCTGAAAGCGGAAAAACGCTTCTACAATACCAGCGGCGCGATCATGACGGAAGCCGCGATTGATGCAGGCGTGACGCGCGATCTCTATGCGGCCTTGGGTGAAAAGCTGGATGACGGTAGCTGGGCGGTGCGGCTGTATTACAAACCGTTTATCCGCTGGATTTGGTACGGCGGGGGGCTGATGGCGTTAGGCGGCATCCTGTGCATGTTTGATCCTCGCTATCGCCTGCGTCGCGCCGTTAGGGAGACAGCATCATGAGCCGTAAGATTTTGTTAATCCCGCTCGCCCTGTTTTTACTGCTGGCCGTGGCCTTGCTGTGGCAACTGGTGCGCAACAGCGACGGTGACGATCCGATGCGGCTGGAGTCGGCCCTGATCGGTAAACCGATTCCCGCGTTTCGGCTGGAATCGCTGGATCAGCCGGGAAAGATTTATAGCCAATCTGAGCTGAGCGATGGCAAACCGCTGCTGCTGAACGTCTGGGCGACCTGGTGCCCGACGTGCCGCGCGGAGCACCAGTTTCTCAACACGCTGGCGGCGCAGGGAATTCGCGTCGTGGGCATGAATTATAAAGATGAACGCCCCAAAGCGGTTGAATGGCTGAAGACGCTGGGCAACCCCTATGCAATGAGCTTATTTGATGGCGACGGCATGCTGGGGCTGGATCTGGGCGTGTACGGCGCGCCAGAAACCTTCCTGATCGACGGGAAAGGCATCATTCGCTATCGCCATGCGGGCGATCTCAACTTGCAGGTATGGCAAGAAACGCTGCAACCGCTGTGGGAAAAATACAGCAAGGAGGGCGGCGCATGAGAGTGCTGAGTTTCCTTGGTGCGCTGCTGCTGTCGTTCAGCGTGCTGGCGTCATCCGAAGTCTTGCGTTTTGACAACGACGCGCAGGAGCAGCAGTTTCGTGAGTTGACGATGCAGCTGCGCTGCCCGAAATGCCAGAACAACAGTATTGCCGATTCCAATTCGATGATTGCGTCGGATATGCGGCAAAAAGTGTACGAGCTGATGCAGCAGGGGCAAACGAAAGAGCAGGTTGTCGATTATATGGTGGATCGTTACGGTTATTTTGTGACGTATGAACCGCCGATCACGCCGTTTACCATTCTATTATGGCTGCTGCCTGCGCTGTTTCTGGCCGCAGGAGCGTGGATGATTATCCGGCGTGCACGCCGCATCAGAAGCGCCAAAGAACCGATGAGCGAACAGGATAAAAAGCGCTTGCAGACGCTGTTGGGACGTGAGGAGAAATCGGAATGATGTTACTGACAACCGTCATTGTGCTATCGCTGATTGCGCTTTCCGCGCTGCTGCTTGCACCGTGGTCGTCACGGGGCGAATACGATCGCGATGCGATCAATCAGGCGCTGTATCGTGACCGCCTGCGTGAGCTTACAGCGGATATTGCCAATGAGCAGGAGCGTGCTCAACTGGTTGAAGAACTCCAGCATACGCTATTGCAGGATATTCCCGGCGGCGCGAAGGCACAACAGCGTCCGCTGAACAGTTGGGTTTTGCTGCCTGGCGTGCTGTTGCTGGTCATTGTCAGCCTCGGTGTGTTTTGGAAAACCTCGGCGGTTAATCGCGTGCAGGAGTTGCAACAGGTTGTGGCGTTAACGCCGGACCTGATGAAGCGAGCGTTGGATGCTGATGCTGAACCGCTGACCATTGAAGAAGTCGCGCGTCTCGGTCTGGGATTACGTAGCCAGTTGGAGACGCAGCCGGACAATCCACAAGACTGGTGGATGCTGGGGCGTATTGCGGGCTTACTGAATAACTACGACATGTCCGTACAGGCGTTTGCCAAGGCGTTCCAGCTCGATCCGAAAAATACGGATCTGGCGCTGGACTATGCCGACCTGCTGTCGCGATCTACCGATCCGCGTGATAGCCAGCGCGGTGGTGAGATGCTGCGTGAACTGATGAATTCCGGCTCGACCAATGTGCGCGTGCTGAGCCTGCTGGCTTTCAATGCCTATGAAGCCCAGCGCTATCAGGATGCGATTGATGCCTGGCAAATGATGCTGAAACTGTTACCGCAAAACGACACACGCCGTGCGGTCATCGAGCGCAGCGTCGGACAGGCGAAAGCATCGCTGTCGGTGCAGGCGACAACAGGGAAGTAAATTCTTTTTATCTTCATCATCAATAGCAGAGGGGCGATATATCGCCCTTCAGACCGTTGACAAACCTATTTGCCGAATGAAAACGGGCGTAACGGAATAGAAGAGTAAAGCGTTTGCGCCATGGATGGCGCAATCCGAGCGTACAGGGATGTATTTACAGCGTCTTTACGATCTATCCGTTACTCCCGCTCTACGGACTGTGTCAGCAACTTCGCCCTTTTGTTGTTTCTGTTGTTACGGTGAAGGTTTCGTGCGCAATAAGCAGGGTAATTCTCTGCAACTGTTGCAGTGAAGACTTCGAGCGTAAAGAATTGCGCTGAGGTGAGCGTGGCCGCCGGATGAGCGGCATGGACGCCGCGAAAGTCTGCGCCGTGCTGGGAGCACGTCGCAGGCGGTCCGATCAGCGGATACGAGCGCCGAAGGCACCGCGAAGCGGCGTAATTCCCCGCGAAAAGCCAGGGGTCGCGGGGCGACGGCAATTGAGCCGCCCCGCGTCGGGCGCATGCGACGCGAGTTGCAGAAAATCACACGACTCAATTGCGCACGAAACCCTCACGGTACTTACAAGAATACGTTACTCCCGCTCGACGGACTGTGTCAGCAACGATAGGACGGCATATGCCGTCCCGAGTGTTACGAAGGGGGCGGGTTATAACCCGCTTTTGACGCCGTGCATGTCCGGCAGTTTGTGGGCGATGCCTTTGTGGCAGTCGATACAGGTTTGACCGAGTTTTATCGCTTCGCTGTGTTTCTCCGCCGCGACGGTTTTTTGCCCTGAGAAGTCCATGTAGTCAAAGTTGTGACAGTTGCGGCATTCCTGAGAATTGTTATTTTTCATGCGCCGCCATTCGCTCTGCGCCATCGTCAGCCGGTGTGCTTCAAATTTTTGTGGCGTATCAATCGTGCCCATTATTTTGCCGTACAGCTCTTTACTGGCCTGAATCTTACGCACCATTTTCGGCACAAATTCATGCGGAACGTGACAATCCGGGCAGGTGGCGCGCACGCCGCTGCGGTTGCTGTAGTGCGCGGTTTCCATATATTCCTGATAAACGGTATTGCGCATTTCATGACAGCTGATGCAGAACGCCTCGCTGTTGCTCATTTCCATGCCTTTCTGGGATGTTGCCAGAAAGAAAATACCGCCCGCGAAGCCGATAATAAGCAACGTTCCCAGCGCCAGCCGACTCGGGCGACGCCACCATTGCCACAACTGGCGCAACAACCGTCCCACTTTTCCTGGTTGTTTCATAGCAAACCTCACTGACCAAAGCCTTTAGAAGGGGCGAACGTGTTGCCGGTAATCGGCGAGCTGTCCGCCTGCGGCACGTGGCACTGCAGACAGAAATGGCGCGCAGGGGCGACATTGCTCAGTACTTTGCCGTCTCTGTCGACAAAATGGGTCGGGCTGACGCGGGGGGCGCTGGTGGAACGATAGCTCTCCACGCCGTGACACTGTAGGCAACGGTTAAAGGTCGGGGTGACCTGATAGCCATCCACGCTATGCGGGATCATCGGTGGCTGGTTGACATAGTTGAGCGCCATACGCTCCTGCTGCTTCGGCATCCGGCTATTTCCCGGCTGTGTCGCGGCGACTTCTGGCGATTGGCTTAAATCGACCTGTGCAGTAGCGATTGCACTACCTACTATTGTACTGCCCATTATCGCCAGGGCGGTGATCCAGCGAAACCATCCCATTCTCAGGCTTTTCATGACTTTGCTCCCGATTTCCATCTAAGGGTTATTTTAAAAACGTCTTCAGCGCAGACATCAATACAGCGTCCGCATGTTATGCAGTCTCGGTCAGTAACCTGTGCCGGACTGTGTTTATCAAGCAAGGGGGCGCGCAGCACCTGTGGCTCTGGACAGACATGAAAGCAGTCCATACAACGCGTACAGCGTTCACGCTCAGTGGCATCCACAGCCAGCGCGCCTTTACCGCCAAGCGCACCATACAGCGCACCGGTTGGACAAAGGTGTCCGCACCAGCCGTGTTCCACGACCCACACATCAAACAGAAATAGCGCCAGCAGCAGCCAGATACCTGCACCAAACCCGAAAATCAGCCCGCGACCCATCAGTGAAACCGGGTTGACCCATTCCCACAGCAGCCCGCCCGTCAGCGCACTTCCTGCCAGAATGAGGATCAGCAGCAGATAGCGCAGATTGCGGGGGATCGTTGCCGAGGCAGTGATGCCGAAACGACGACGTAGCCAGGCGGCTAAATCGGTAAGCGGATTAACCGGGCAGACCCAGCTACAGAACAGGCGCTTGCCTGCCAGCGCATAGCTCAGCGCGATAATCAGCGCACCGACCAGCGCGAGCGTGGCGGGCAGATGACCGCTAGCCAGACTTTGCAGCACCATCAGCGGATCGCTGAGCGGCACGGTGTCGAGCAAGCGGCTGGCGCTGTAGTTGCCGTGCAGGATCCAAAATCCAAAGAGCGGGCCGCTGAGGAACATGAGCAGCACCAGAGACTGGCTCAGACGGCGTAAGACCAGCCAGCGGTGACTGCGCCACCAGCCTTTTTTCGCCCAGGCTTCTCGTCCGGCGTCCTGCTTACGATTTGCCATCGCGTGTCTCCAGCCAACTGAAACGGTAGTGATGTCCGAGTTCGCCTTTTGCCAGTGCGCGCGGTAAGACCTTGATCGCCGGCTGTTCCAGCACGCAGGCTTTTTCACACTTGCCACAGCCGGTACAGACATCGCTATGCACGGTAGGCAGAAAGCGGGCATGTTTCCCGGTGCGGGTATTGCGCTCTGGCTCCAGTGTGATGGCGCTATCGATGAGAGGACAGACGCGATAGCAGACATCGCAACGCAGCCCCTGATAGTTCAGGCAGTTTTCCTGATCGAGCAGCACCGCTAATCCCATGCGGGCGTCATCAATAGCCTCCAGCGGCTGTAAGGCTCCGCTGGGGCAGGCGACCACGCAGGGAATGTCCTCACACATCTCGCACGGGATATCGCGCGCGACAAAGTAAGGACTACCGGCTGCGGAACCGGAAACCAGCGTTGCCAGCTTCAGCGTGTCGTACGGACAGGCCTGAACACATTGGCCACAGCGTACGCAGGCACCGGAAAACGCCGCCTCAGACAGCGCACCCGGTGGCCGCAGCCGGAGTTCGTCTGCCTGAGCGCGTCGCTGCTGAATGCCGAGAACCGTCACCGCTGCTGATAAGCCAGCAACGGCGCGGACGGCGTCACGCAGAAAGCGACGGCGAGCGGGTGATGCATTCTCCGGGCGTGCCATGCGTGTTACACCTTAGCCAGCTTGACGGCACATTTCTTAAAGTCCGTTTCTTTCGACAGCGGATCGGTCGCATCCAGCGTCAGGACGTTAGTCATCTGCGCAGCGTCGAAGAACGGCATATACACCAGCCCACGCGGTGGCTTATTGCGGCCGCGTGTCTCAACAATCGAGACGACTTCACCACGGCGCGAGATAATACGGACTTTCTCACCACGACGCAGATCGCGCGCTTTGGCATCCTGCGGGTGCATAAACAGCACGGCCTCGGGGAAGGCGCGATGCAGTTCTGGTACGCGACGCGTCATGCTGCCGGTGTGCCAGTGTTCCAGAACACGACCGGTGGAGAGCCAGAGATCGTATTCTTCGTCCGGCGCTTCGGCGGCAGGCTCGTACGGCAGCGCAAAAATCACCGCCTTGCCATCCGGTTTACCGTAAAAACGGTAGGCTTCTCCCGCTTTGACGTAAGGATCGTGCCCTTCGCTGTAGCGCCACTGCGTTTCCTTGCCATTAACCACCGGCCAGCGTAGCCCGCGCACTTTGTGGTAGTCATCGAACGGTGCCAGGTCGTGACCGTGCCCACGGCCAAACGCGGCGTATTCTTCAAACAGGCCTTTTTGCAGGTAAAAACCGAAGTCACGGGATTCGTCGTTCAGCTGATTTTCCGCTAATTCACTGAGCGGGAAGCGCGTGGTGACATCATTCGCAAACAGCACGTCGTAGAGCGTTTTGCCACGATAGGCGGGTTTCTGCGCCAGAAGTTCTTCCGGCCATACTTCCTCGATGGCGAAGCGCTTGGCAAAGCTCACCACCTGCCACAGATCCGATTTTGACTCGCCCGGGGCTTTAACCTGCTGACGCCAGAACTGCGTCCGGCGTTCGGCGTTACCGTAGGCACCTTCTTTTTCCACCCACATCGCAGTAGGCAAAATCAGGTCAGCGGACAATGCGCTGATCGTCGGGTAGGGGTCGGATACGACGATGAAGTTACGCGGATCGCGCCAGCCCGGCATACGCTCCTGATTGATGTTCGGGCCGGCCTGCATGTTGTTGTTACACATCACCCAATAGGCATTCAGCGTGCCGTCTTTCAGCGCCCGATCTTGTGCGACGGCGTGCAAACCGATCTTTTCAGGGATCGTGCCTGTCGGTAGCTGCCACAGTTTTTCCGCAATCGCGCGGTGTTTCTCGTTAGTGACGACCATGTCCGCAGGCAGGCGGTGGGCGAAAGTGCCGACTTCACGCGCGGTGCCGCAGGCAGAAGGCTGACCGGTTAATGAGAACGGCCCACAGCCCGGCTGAGAGATCTTGCCCGTCAGCAGGTGGATGTTATAAACCAGATTGTTCGCCCAGACGCCGCGCGTGTGCTGGTTAAAGCCCATCGTCCAGTAGGAGATCACTTTCTTTTTCGGATCGGCGTAGAGTTTTGCCAGTGCTTCCAACTGATCGGCGGGAACGCCGCTGATCGCGACCGTTTTTTCCAGCGTATAGTCGGCGACAAAGGCTTTGTATTCTTCAAAACTCATCGGCTCAGACGCATCGGAACCCGGATTTTTCGCCGTTTTTTCCAGCGGGTGCGTCGGACGCAGTCCGTAGCCAATATCGGTCACGCCTCGGCGCAGGTTCACGTGGCGGGTAAAGAAAGCCTCGTTCATCGCATTGTTTTGGATAATGTAGTTGGCGATGTAATTGAGAATGGCCAGATCGGTTTGTGGCGTAAACACCATACCGTTATCGGCCAGCTCAAAACTGCGGTGCTGATAGGTGGACAGCACGGCGACCGTAACATTGCTGTTCGACAGGCGGCGGTCGGTGATGCGTGACCAGAGAATCGGGTGCATCTCCGCCATGTTGGAGCCCCACAGGACAAACGCATCGGTCTGCTCTATGTCGTCGTAGCAGCCCATCGGTTCATCCATACCGAAGGTACGCATAAAGCCGACGACCGCTGATGCCATACAGTGGCGCGCGTTGGGGTCAATATTGTTGGAGCGGAAGCCCGCTTTGAACAGTTTGGCGGCCGCATAGCCTTCCCAAATAGTCGATTGCCCAGAGCCAAACATTCCTATCGCGTTCGGGCCTTTTTCCTTCAGGGCGGTTTTGAATTTCTCCGCCATGATGTCAAACGCCTGATCCCAAGAGATCGGAGTAAATTCGCCTTCTTTATCGAATTTTCCGTCACGCATACGCAGTAAAGGCTGGGTCACGCGATCCTGCCCGTACATGATTTTTGGCAGGAAATAGCCTTTGATGCAGTTTAATCCGCGGTTAACTGGCGCTTCGGGATCGCCCTGACTGGCGACGATGCGGCCATTTTGCGTTCCCACCAGCACACCGCACCCTACGCCACAGAAGCGGCAAGGCGCTTTATCCCAGTGGATAGCATCGGACTGTTCGGTCACGGCACGAACCGCGGTGGGTATGGTGATGCCTGCGACCGCGGCTGCCGCTGCGACCGCGTTCGCCTTCATAAAGTGTCGTCGACTGAGTTTCATGGTATTTCCTCACCCTGAGCTTGTTGATCAAGAGGTTGTTCATCGAAAGCAAAAGATTGTTCATCACAAGACGGTTCATCAAGCTGGTGATAAACCAGCGAAACCGCCAGTACGCCTGTAAGCTCGCGCATTGACGCTATTTGTTTTAACAGTGCGTCTTCTGAATCTGACTCCAGCACCACGACCATTTTTCCGGTATCGCTATCGCTGGCACCCACTTCTACATTGGGCAGCGTCGCTAACGCCTCGCTAACGGCTGCCATCTGCGCCGTGTTGACGTGAACCACTACACTGCAAACATGCCAGACTGTGCTCATCGGTTTTCCTGTTGCGTCGGGAGACGCGCTGGCGCGGTTTGATATCCCGCGGTGATTTTTTTCATCGACATGGCACCGACAGGGCACCCGGAAATGCATGCACCACAGGTGGTACAGGCGTCGTCATCGATGGACGGTGCGGCAACGCGCCCAATAGTGGGGCGGAATCGTATCGCGCCTGTTTCACATGCATCCTGACAGCTGCGGCATTCCACCTGATGCAGCGATAAACAGGCATCCTGAATCGTCAGGTGGTATTCCCACGGCGTGGTGTGGCTCTCCGCGAACAGCGCTTGTGGACACGCACGTGCGCAGTCGTAGCAGAACGTGCATTCGCCGTGCTGAAAATCGATGGTGGGAAAACCGCCCGAACCACGCTGGATAATCCCCGATCCGCAGGCATCTACGCAGACGTTGCAGCGCGTGCACTGGCTCAGGAACTGGCTTTCTGCACCGCTCCACGGCGGACGCAACGCGTTATTTGCTCGCTGTAGGCCACCAGTCAGTAGGGAACGCCGGGAAAGGTTAGTCATGGCAGTTTTTCGCTCTGGCACGCAATGAAATATCCAATAAAAAACACGCTGTTTTTGTAGGGGTTACACTATTCCTCTTAGGCTGTATGCGATAATCACCCTTTAGAGGTAAATGGTGGTGCCGGATCAAGCTTATGTGGGATTCGCGTCTCATTGGCTTGCGGGAGCGTGTGGGGATCGTGATAGTAAATACCCGTCATACTTCAAGTTGCATGTGCGTTGGCTGCGTTCACTCACCCGAATCACTTACCTGAGTAAGCTCATCGGGACTCATTCTCTTGCCGCCTTCCTGCAACTCGAATTATTTAGGGTATTAGAGTCTGTATGATGCCAAAGAGGATTATTCGTTGTGATGGTTAAACGTCCTGTTTCTACCAGCCTGGCTCGCGCGTTTTTTTATATCGCGTTGCTTTCATTTCTGACGACGGGCATTGCGCTACTGACGTTAGCCAGCGGTTTACGCGATGCAGAAGCGATCAACGTTGCCGGTTCCATGCGAATGCAAAGCTATCGCATGGGGTATGACCTACAGGGCGATCGTGCAGAATTAGCATCGCATCGCCGCCTCTATGCGCAAACGCTGGATTCCCCGGTTTTTCACCTACTGGATCGCTGGTATGTGCCGCGAGATGTGCGCGATCGTTATGCGGCCCTATTGCAGAGCTGGAAAACAATGGATGAGCGCCTGAACGTGGGGGATCGCGTGTGGTATCAGGACAATATTGTCGGCTACGTCACGCAGATCGATCGCTTTGTACTGGCGTTGCAGCATTATTCCGAACGCAAGATGATGATAGTCGTTGTGACATCAATAATTGGCTCGATCACTATCTATATACTGATCTTCTTTACGCTGCGTCGCATTCGCCGCCAGGTGGTGGTGCCGTTGAATAAGCTGATGGCGGCCTGTGCGTCCATTGAGAAGGGGCGTTTTACCCATTCGCGGCTGGACGTCAATCTGCCTAACGAATTGGGATTACTGGCGCAAACCTTCAGTAGCATGACTGACGAACTGCAAAAGCTCTATCGTTCTCTGGAAGACAAAGTCCGGCAGAAAACGCTGCGCTTGCAGGAAGTGAACCGCATGCTGAAGGTGCTGTACAACTGCTCTCAGGCGATGAACGTCAGCACGATCGACAGACATTGTTTTCAGCAGATTCTGCAAATTGTTCGCCGCTATGAAACGGTCGGCTGTCTGGAAATGCGGGTCGGGGAGAACTGGCGGTTATGTGAAGGCCAGCCAGATGAACAGACGGCGTGGCAGGCCTTGCCCATCTGTTTGCAAGACGTTGAGTTTGGGCAACTACGGTGGCAGGCATCAACGCAGCAGCCGTCGGCGCAGCTGATGGAAAGCGTCGCGAATATGCTGGGTCGCGGCCTCTATTTCAATCAGGCACAGAAGCACTACCAGCAGCTGTTACTGATGGAAGAACGTGCCACGATTGCGCGTGAACTGCATGACTCACTGGCTCAGGTGCTTTCTTATCTGAATATCCAGATGACGTTATTAAAGCGTGCGGTAGCGGAAGAAAATGCGCAGGCCCGGCAGATCATCACCGATTTCGAGCAGGCGCTCAGCGATGCGTATCGTCAACTGCGTGAACTGCTGGGCACATTCCGACTGACGCTGCAACAGGCCGATTTGCCGGCGGCGATGCAGGAAATGATTGAGCCGTTGCGTGCGCAGACCCCGGCGACCATTACAATTGACTGCCGGATCCCTACGCAGGCGTTGGATGCATCACAGCAGGTTCACCTGCTGCAAATCATCCGTGAAGCGGTGCTGAACGCCATTAAACATGCGCAGGCGACGGTGATTACCGTCAACTGCCGGACGCAGCCCGATGGTCGTCACTGTGTAGATATTCGTGATGACGGCTGCGGCATTATCAATCAGGAGGAACCTGCGGGACATTACGGCTTAAATATTATGCAGGAACGCGCTGAACGGTTAGGAGGAAAGCTCTCTATTGGCCTTCACCCTGAAGGGGGGACGCAGGTTAGCGTCTGTTTTTCGACGCCGACGACCGCGCGTGAACGCGATAAAACGAACAATCTCTACCCGGAATAAGTTGAGTGGGAAGCAGGCCGCTTGCAGTATGACGGGGATAAATCATAAATAAAATAATAAGATCCATATTACATTGGGGCTGGGCATGTCAGAAAAACCATCTTATCGCGTGCTGATCGTTGACGATCATCCGCTTATGCGCCGGGGAATCCGTCAGCTACTCGCAACCGATGCCATTTTTGATGTGATCGGGGAAGCCAGTAATGGCATGGAGGCGCTGAGCCTCGCGAATCGGGATTCGCCCGATATCATCTTGCTCGATCTCAACATGAAAGGATTGAGCGGGTTGGATACGCTTCACGCGCTGCGGCGCGATGGGATCTGCGCCCGCGTCATTGTGCTGACGGTCTCCGATGCGCCTAGCGATATTTATGCGCTGATGGATGCGGGGGCCGATGGCTATCTGCTTAAAGACAGCGCCCCGGAACATTTGCTGGATGCTATTCGTAACGGTGATGCTTTCAGCGAACAGGTGCGGGACGTGCTGCGCCACCGTATCGCGATACAGGACACGCCGTCGCCCTTTACCGTATTGACGGAGCGCGAATTGGATGTGTTGCAGGAAGTGGCCTCTGGGCTATCCAACAAGCAAATCGCGAGTGTGCTGTATATCTCAGAAGAGACGGTAAAAGTGCATATCCGCAACATGCTGCGCAAACTCAACGTACGCTCCCGCGTCGCCGCCACGGTGCTGTATCTGGAAACGCGCGGCCAGTAAGGCCGCGGTTCTTTTGTCTGAAAAATGAGGAGCTACTTTAGCTTGGCGTAATTTAACTAATGAGGTAAAAGGATTTAAATGTAATTTACAATCACATATTCTTATCATGCATGAAGTGATTAACTTACATTTAAGATAAATTATTTTCACTAAAACTTGATGTCATCATCAATTTTTTTTGAAACTGGATGATTTACCTTTTCACTAATTTTTTGCAGTATATCTTCGTTTTCCAATAAGTAGTCTATTCCATCAGCAGTTATAGAAAATGTGTAATACTCAATGTTATTGTACTCGTGATCTATGGCAATACTCTTATCTAAAAATCCGACCCTTTCTAATTTAATTGCTGCTAAACTAAGTATTCCTTTTTCTACAATCTTAATATCATCAAATGTACTCCAAACAGAAACGCCATCAGGAGAACTTGCATAACTTTCTAGGACTTTAGCTAATAGGTGATGTTCAATGTCACCAAGTTTATAGTTATACCCAGCCTTTTTTCGGGATTTTGTTTGTATATTTAAATCTTGAGAGAGCAGACCTAAACTAGCTACTTCCTTTTTTATTAGAATACAGGGATGGTTTACGGCTGCCTCCAGATTTCCATCTGTTCTCTCGCCGTTATAATCAGCAGGTGTTAGTCCTAAGAGGTCAGTGGGAAAATGTAAATCCGTGTCTCTTGGCTTTACGATAAAGCATCTTTCTTTCCCTAGAGTTCCAACAAAAAGGCCAAGTTCGAAAACCACATTATCTCGAACAATATTCTTTTGTTGGTTTCGAATTTCTGCGATGTCATCTGGTGTGAAAATGAAAATAGCAAAATCTACTGACTCTGCCATTTTAACTAATGAGTCAATTGTATTTTGAGAAAGATTAAACCCATGCTTCCAAACTGTTACCTCAGCTTGGTGATCTAGGTTTACATTAAATGCATCAGCCACATTTAAGCTCTCTAGGGCCGAAGCTATAAATATTCTTGGTTTTCTCATATAGTTTCCTTAAACTCGTATATAAGATGCCTAACACCGCTCTAAACTGCGGTCTATTTAATAATCTACAAGGAGTGAAGTGATTTGTTAAATTTCCTTTTTGTTTTTATGTCGGAGCCTAGGCTTTCTGCCAAATGCAGTTCTTAATTCTTTGATACCCTTTCCTAAAGGAGGTAATTTGGCCGACAAAGGTCCCATTTTTAAAGTACCTCCTGAAATTATTACTGCCGTAGTTAATGCTACAGCTATGCCAGAAAAAACTATAATTAGTGGATTTCTACGATTAATATTTATAATACCAAGTTTATTATCCCCCAATTCTGCATGAGCGTAATTAGATATTTCCCTCCAATCTAAATCATTAATTCCATCTCGGATGGATCTTTGAAAATCTGATTCAATTGAATAATTTTTTTTCTCCATTTCTTTAATTGCTACTGAGTATACTGCTCTAAAGTGATAGAGAAAATCGGTAAGCTCCTCTACATCAATTGGTGACCCATCAGTATCGATTACTATCTCTATATCCATAAAACTTGACATGATAATTTCCTGCATTGTAATTATTTCCTATCTGATGTTTATTTTCATTTGAATCGTGTTAAAAATTATCTAAATTTCACATTAAATGGGATGGCGATAATTAGGCTGTTAATAATAAATCCCCTATAGTTAATATGAATTAGGATTTTAGTGAAAAATATCAAAAAGAGCTTTCTAACAAGGGGCTAAATAATTTTGAAAGAATCTATACATAGTCATAGATAGGATTTACTTAAGTAAGCCCTCGCTTCTTACATTTAGCTTATGGTCTGGTTTCCAGAGTAACAGAGGATCATGTTAATTACGAGCCAGTATCCCTTGATAATTTAATTAGCGTAGATAATTATATCTACTTTACTTCAAGCTGTTCGTGCGTGATTGCTCTTACTCACCCGTCATTTACCAGTGTAAGCTCCTATGGGGTAGATATAATAACCGTTATAACCGGCAATCCCTCGTAATTCATCAATCCGTTCAGACGTTTTAAATGATAGCCAAGTATTTATTAGGTAACTGATAGTATTAAATTTTTCTTTTTATTCTGTCTCTATAAGGGAGAGATGAAAGGTGGTGGTATTGTTCTGAATAGCGGAGCCATACTACGAGATAGGAGCACACTCTCAGTGAATTCGCCAGCTTCTTTCCAGGCTGGCTGCACCAGCACTGCATTTGGGTTTTGGTCCGTTTCGGTTAGCTGTAAGAACCCGAATTAATCAGCAGATGAAAAAATTGGATTTAGTTTGATGTCGATGAAATTAACAAGATACGAGTAGGGAGAATTTCAATTCACATTCATTAACCTACGGGCGTAGGGTAATATTTACAGAATATGAATTGGTACGACCGAGTGGACTCGAACCACCGACCCCCACCATGTCAAGGTGGTGCTCTAACCAACTGAGCTACGGTCGTACAGTAGATAACATCTTAATCAGTAACGTTTTGATTAGAATGCTTTTCTTCATTCCAGCGTTTGGAATGGGCGCTATTATGGACGGCTCCGGGGCTGGTGGCAAGTGCTTTGTTTATCATGTTCTTCCAAGTGTCGAATGTTTAGCCGGATTTGCGTTCGGAGGTTAACTATTTACTGCATTGAAGCAAAATCCGCGAGACCTGGGACGGTTGAGGACATACAGGCTTTACTCCCTGATAGCACAACGCTATCGTATCGCGGCATAGCATCCTGACAGGGGACGACCCCTGACGCGAAAAGGATTCACGGGACGACCCCTATTCGATGTTTAAGGAGAGCAGGGTATGGCCTGGTTTCTATTAGCGCTTGCCGGTTTGTTTGAAATTGTCTGGTCTTACAGCATGAAACTGTCTGATGGCTTCACGAAAGTAGGCGCATCGGTTGTCACAATTGTCGCCATGATTATCAGCTTTGCGCTGTTATCCATGGCGATGAAATCTCTTCCTCTGGGCACCGCCTACACCATCTGGACAGGAATTGGCGCGGTAGGGGCGTTTGTGGTGGGATTGGTCTTCCTCAATGAACCCGCAAATGCGATGAGGATTATCGCTGCGCTGTTGATCGTCAGCGGCTTGATCCTGATGAAGCTGTCCTCATAGCGTATATACCCGTCATACTTCAAGCTGCTTGTGCGTTGGCTGCCCTTACTCACCCCAGTCACTTACCTGAGTAAGCTCCTGGGGACTCGCGCGGTTGCCGCCTTCACGCAACTCGAATTATTTAGGGTATAGTTTTTGAATAACACATTGCGTCTGAACGTCAGGTTCGTCTTCATTTGATCATCTGGCGTGTGGCAGAGCCATCGTCACCTGGCTCTGCCACTTCCTCTCACTTCCTTACTGCTCATTATTGGTTAATTTTGCTTCTTGTTGCTTATTGTCAATAAATGCTATGCTGATTTCTGCGTAATATCTCAATGAATTTGGCGTAAAGTGATTTATGTTGCGCGTTATATGCTCTTTTTAGTGTGTTTATTGCTTGATCGAGCTTAAGCGAGCATTGGCGATTAATCATCACGTCAGTCATCTAACACACCGCACAAAAACGATATCTCTTGGTTCAGGCAGGTTACGGCCTGACTCGCGGCTATCTGTATACGTACAATCTGAAAGGGGAGTGGAATGATCAAGTTGGTAATTACCGATCTGGACGGCACGTTTCTTCACAGCGATGGCGATTACAACAGAGCCTTGTTTGCCGACGTTTATGCGCTAATGAAAGAGAAGGGCGTGCGGTTTGCTGTCTGCACAGGCAAGCAGTGTGAGCGGGTCGAAGCGCTTTTTGGCGATGATGCGAAAGATATCTGGATTCTGGGAGACAGCGCGACACGCATCAAGTATCAGGGAGAGTACGTTTACCAGTCACTTATTAAAAACCGTCTTGCCTTGAGCCTGATTGGCGTGCTGGAAAGCGTAGACGATCGGCACGTAGTCATCGGGTGTACGCCACACGGTGCTATGGTGAAGGAAACGATCGATCCTGCCTTACTGGAAAAGGTGAAAAAGTCGTACACCAATGTGACGCTGATCCCCAGCTTTGCTGCCGTGACCGATGACTTTGTGAAAATCACGGTTTATGACCCAGAAGGACACTGCCACGAGACGGCGAAGTACCTTGATGCGTTTCACGATCATGCCTATATCGTGGTCTCTGAAGCGTCTTGGATCGACATTGCTGATGTCGGCGTACACAAAGGGCACACCGTAGACATCCTTCAGGAGAAATTGGCGATTACGCCAGAGGAAACGATGGTGTTCGGCGACGGGCTCAATGATATTGAGCTAATGAGCCGCGGGGCTTACAGCTTTGCGATGCGCAATGCGTTTGAGGAAACCAAAGCGGCGGCGAATTTTATTGCCCAGAGCAATGATGACGATGGGGTACTGAAAACGATAAAGCTGCTGCTTTCATAAAGTGAACGGCATGAGGCAAACCGGCAGCCGCTGTGGCTACCGTCGCATTATCGGGCAACAATCAGTTCCAGATTTTTTTCGCTTAATGCGCTTTGGCAGGCAGGTGAGATTTCATCATCGGTCACCAGCGTGGTGATTTCATCACATGCAGCCACGCTATAACGAGCCAAAGCGGAGATCTTATTGGCGGTCAGCGCGACGATCACTTCGCTGCTACGGGTGACCAGGCACTTTTTGAACTCTGCATCGTCATATTCAAAAACGGTCAGGCCTTCATTGGCGTCAAAGGCACAGCCTCCCAACAGGCATTGATCGAAATACATCTTCTCTAGCTGCCTGAGCGTATCGATACCAATCGCGCCGCCGACCTCTCTCTGGATCCTTCCGCCAAGAAAGATCACTTCTACATCCTGATGTTGCATCAGCTCTGTTGCGATAATGGGCGAATTGCACACGGCAGTAAACTTCAGGCCCTGCGGGAGCTGCTTCGCCACGGCCAGATTGGTGGTACCGGTGTCAAAGAAAACGCAGCCATTAGGCTTTATCAGCGGGATAACGGCCTGAGCGATGCGGTCTTTCTGAACAGCGTCAATACTCGCTCGACTGGCAAAATCGATGGCCTCTGGCGGCATACTAACCGCACCGCCGTAGACGCGCTTGCAGGCACCGGATTGCGCCAGTTCTTTCAGGTCACGCCGTATGGTGTGCTCGGATACGTTCAATTCACGTGAGAGCTGGGCGCAGACGACTTTGCCTTCCTCGCTGAGGATCTGCCTGATTTTGGATTGCCGTTGCTCGGGAAAGTCGGTGTAATCGAACATATATGTCCTTGGTTAATCAAAATGATGCACAACCTGCCGCCAGCGAGCAGGCTTCATTCTGGTCAATGATGTGTACAGCATGGAATTGCGCCATGTTAATCTGCACCTTCTGGCAACACAACACCTCTACCGCGTTGATCTGCAATGCGTGAGTCATGGTGTAAAATTTACGCGTTACTATACCGACATCACCGATAAAGAGAGAAAAATAGCCGTGTTTCATGTCATTACCGGGCTTATCGCCCTCTATGTTATCTGGCGTCTGGTCTGGCGCTTGCGTGTCGGTGTGTCTGTAAAGCGCATTTTGGCGGTGTTAGTGCTGCTGGCTTCGCAGCATCATCTGATTACGCGCACCTTTTTTGGCACGATGGCGTCGCCGGAAGTGCCCGCATTTGTCTTGATGCTTCTGGGATGGACGTTTGGCGCGCTGCTGATATCCGCATTCCTGCTGTTGGCCGTCGATCTGCTCGGTGTTGTGGGACGTTTGTTATCCCGCTCGGTTGGACAGGTTCTGCTGAACAATATGACGCTGCGTGGTGGCATTGCCGTGGTGGCGATGGGGCTGGCGGCGATAGGCGTTTGGGAAGCGGTGCGCGTTCCTGAAGTACGTACGGTCGAAGTCGAGTTAAAACAACTGCCGCCTGCGCTGGATGGCTTCCGGCTGGTGCAGCTCACGGATTTACATGCCAGTCGCCTGTTACAGCGCCCCTGGATGGAAGCCGTAGTGGCAAAAACCAACGCGCTTAAACCTGATCTGACGGTAATTACAGGCGATCTGGCCGACGGCACTGTGAATGCCCGTCATGATGACATGGAACCGCTGCGTAACCTGACCGCGCCACACGGCGTGTTTGCCATTGTGGGCAACCATGAATATTACGTGGAATATACGCAATGGGTGCAGCGACTGAATGCGCTGGGTTTACGCATGTTGCTTAATGAAAATGTATCGATTGGTCGCGATAATGCCGCGTTTGTGCTAGCAGGGATCACCGATCGTACCGCCGCTGATTTTCAACAGCTGCTGCCAGATACGGGTGCTGCGCTCAACGGAATAGCGCCGGATACCGCTGTCGTTCTGCTCAGCCATCGGCCAACGGGAGCGCAAGAGAATGCGCGTGCTGGAGCGGATTTACAGCTCTCCGGCCATACGCACGGCGGTCAGGTGTTGGGCATGCATTGGGTGACGCAGATGGCGAATGAAGGCTATGTCTCCGGCAGCTATGACGTGGATGGCATGCATCTGTACGTGAGCAATGGCGCGGGTCTGTGGAACGGCTTTCCGATCCGCTTAGGGAAACGTGCCGAGATTACTCAGTTCATACTCCGTTCGCCGTCGCTGTAGTTTTTAAGGTAGCAAAAGAATCCGCGGCCTCTTGAAAGAGGCCGCGATGACAAGCGGACTCATTATCACAAGCTGTGCTATCGGCGAGATTATTGATGCAGATAGGAAAAATGTGCGATTGAACCGCTTTTCATCAGGTTAAGCTATCGCAGAAGTTAGCATATACAATTATAAATTATAGGGAGACTCTGGCACTGTCTTGCATCAAGAAGAAGGAATCGGTGAAGCGCTCTGTTGCCATAAGGCAAGGCTATCGGAGAACGACCCACCTTCTTGCGCAGCGATTAAGGCAATGTAACATACTGGGAGATAACGATGGACGAGAATAAAACGAAACCAGCCGGCAAATGTCCGGTTATGCACGGCGGAAACACTTCTACTGGCTCATCAAACACCGACTGGTGGCCAAATGCCCTCAATCTCGACATTCTTCATCAGCATGATACCAAGACCAACCCGTTAGGCAGCGATTTCAGCTACCGCGACGCCCTCAAAACCCTCGATGTCGATGCCCTCAAAAAAGATCTGCATGCACTGATGACCGATAGCCAGGAGTGGTGGCCAGCGGACTGGGGTCACTACGGCGGCCTGATGATTCGTATGGCCTGGCACTCGGCGGGCTCCTACCGTACGACCGATGGTCGCGGCGGCGGCGGAACGGGTAACCAGCGCTTTGCACCGCTTAACTCCTGGCCGGATAACGTCAGTCTCGATAAAGCGCGCCGTTTACTGTGGCCCATCAAAAGAAAATACGGCAATAAACTCAGCTGGGCTGACCTGATTATTCTGGCGGGTAATATCGCGTATGAATCCATGGGGCTGAAAACATTTGGCTTCGCCTTTGGTCGTGAAGATATCTGGCACCCGGAAAAAGACACCTACTGGGGCTCGGAAAAAGAGTGGCTGGCGAAGAGCACCGGTCGCTATGGCAGCGACGATCGTACCTCGCTGGAAAACCCGCTGGCAGCCGTGCAAATGGGGCTGATTTACGTTAACCCAGAAGGTGTTGATGGCAATCCCGATCCGCTGCGTACCGCACAGGATATGCGCGTGACGTTCTCCCGTATGGCGATGAATGATGAAGAAACCGTTGCCCTGACGGCGGGTGGGCACACGGTGGGTAAAACCCACGGTAATGGCGATGCCAGCCTGCTGGGTGCGGCACCAGAAAGTGCGGATGTTGAGGAACAAGGTCTTGGCTGGCATAACCCGACGGGATCGGGCAAAGGGCGCTATACCGTCACCAGCGGGCTGGAAGGCGCCTGGACAACGCATCCGACGAAATGGGATAACGGCTTCTTCCACATGCTGTTGAATCACGAATGGGAACTGAGAAAGAGCCCGGCGGGTGCATCGCAGTGGGAGCCTGTCAGCATTAAAGAAGAAGACAAACCGGTTGACGTTGAAGACCCGTCTATCCGCTATAACCCGATGATGACCGATGCCGACATGGCGCTGAAAGTTGACCCGGAATATCGCAAGATTTCCGAGCGTTTCTATCAGGATCAGGCTTACTTCTCCGAAGTCTTTGCTCGGGCGTGGTTCAAGCTGACGCACCGCGATATGGGGCCGAAAGCGCGCTACGTGGGTCCAGATGTGCCGCAGGAAGACTTACTGTGGCAGGATCCGGTTCCGGCGGGGCGTACCGACTATGATGTCGATGTGGTCAAAGCACGCATTGCAGAAAGTAGCCTTTCCATCAGTGAACTGGTTGCAACCGCCTGGGACAGCGCCCGTACATTCCGTGGTTCCGATATGCGCGGCGGTGCCAACGGCGCGCGTATTCGCCTCGCTCCGCAGAAAGACTGGGTAGGGAACGAACCTGAGCGTCTGGCGCGCGTGTTAGTCGTGCTGGAAAGCATTGCCGCTGCAACGGGGGCCAGCGTGGCTGATACCATCGTGCTGGCGGGTAATGTGGGGATTGAGAAAGCGGCGAAAGCGGCTGGCGTACAGGTGACTGTGCCGTTTGCTCCGGGACGTGGCGACACCACAGATGCCCTGACCGACGCCGAGTCTTTTGACGTCCTTGAACCTATCCACGATGGCTACCGTAACTGGCTGAAGAAAGACTATGCCGTGAGCGTGGAAGAGCTGATGCTCGATCGCACCCAACTGATGGGGCTGACGGCGAAAGAGATGACGGTGCTGGTTGGTGGCCTGCGTGTACTGGGGACCAACTACGGTGGCACCAAACACGGCGTATTTACGAATCGTGAAGGGGCGCTGACGAATGATTTCTTCGTCAACCTGACCGACATGAAATACACGTGGAAGCCATACCGTAAAGACCTGTATGAAATCCGCGACCGTAAAACGGGCGAAGTCAAATGGACAGCGACGCGTCTGGATCTGGTCTTTGGTTCCAATTCCATTCTGCGCGCCTACGCTGAGGTTTACGCACAGGACGACAGCAAAGAGAAGTTTGTGAATGACTTTGTTGCTGCCTGGGTGAAAGTGATGAATGCGGATCGCTTCGATCTGGCAGAGTAAGACGTCACGCTCCCCGCGCCGGTGTTTTCACGGCGCGGGGAGCATCATTTTTGCTGCGCGACCTTCTCTATCACTGCTTCTTGAGATTAAGCATGAATTCTCTGAACGGGGCGGCGAACTCCTTAAACAGCGGGTGCTTTCTATTCTGCATCATCACTTCACTAAATAGTTTCAAACCCACAATAAAGGCCTGAGTCTGTTCCGGCGTCATGTCCATCTTGCCATCGACTTTTTCCAGAATCTTGAACACATCATCGTGGATTGAGCATTCAAACGACAGCGTGCGCTGCTGCTCGGCTTTTTCTTCCACCGTAATCTGATAGACGTTTCCCATTGTGGCCTCGGTAAATTGAACTTGCGATGTATAGTTGATAAAATCAACTATATGATCATTGGTTGACTGAGTCAATAAAGCATGATGAAAGCTCTTTTTGCCTTACTGGAAAGCTATAAGGCGCAAATGCAGGAACAGATGAAAGCGCACGACATTAGTCTGGATGTGGTGCACGTCCGCTTATGTAAGATCATCGCGATGGAAGGGCGCATTACGCCTCAGTCGCTGGCGAAAAGGGTCTGTCGGGATAAAGCACAGATCACCCGCATGGTCGCGGAGTTGGTCAAACGCGATTATGTCCGCAAGATCGATAACCCGGATGACGGTCGCAGCGTGTGGCTCAGTTTGTCCGATAAAGGCATCGCGTTTACGCAGGTTTTTCTGCATCAGGAAAAGCAGATTGAGGCGCAGATGCTTCAGGCGCTATCCCCTGAAGAACAAGCCACGTTTGGTGCGCTGCTGGAAAAAATAGCGACCAGCCGTTCTGCACACTAAGCCCCGCTTCCGCCAACTTCCGCTGCACTGCCGTGAGGCGTACTCGCTGTGCTACTGCACCGAGATAGCGCGATAGCGGCGTGCTTCACCGCATCATGCTCCCTATAAACGACAGCCGGACTGGCACTTTCTGTGCTGGCACGCCTTTTGCTTTTCTCTATTCGGGACAGCACCACGCATGGCGCTGAACAACCTGAATAGCTGGCTAGGGTTCCGATCCATATCCTATGGATGTCTGGTCCGAGAGCTGGCGACCTCCAGTTGAGGTTACACGGCGGGACAAAAGCCCGGGAGACAGCAACACCCATGGTGTCGCGCTGTTCCCGCTTTTTTCCTACTCAACCGGAGGTCTGGCATGAACCTATCTCGTTTACTGGGCGTTTGCGTCCTCAGTCTCTCAGCGCTGCTGAGTCTCCCTTCTCAGGCTGCGCCTAAAACGCAATTCAACGTGTGCTGGACGATCTATGCCGGATGGATGCCGTGGGGCTTCATCGGCACGCAGGGCATTATCGATAAATGGGCCGACAAGTACGGCATCAAGATTAAGGTCACCCAGCTTAACGACTACGTCGAATCGATCAATCAATACACCGCTGGGCAGTTTGACGGTTGCACGATGACCAACATGGATGCCCTGACGATTCCGGCGGCGGGCGGTGTGGATACCACGGCGCTGCTGCTCGGCAGTTTCTCCGCAGGCAACGATGGCATCGTACTTAAAGGCAAAGGGAAAACGCTGAACGATTTGCGCGGGATGAAGGTTAACCTGCCTGAACTCTCCGTCTCCCATTACCTGCTGGTACGCGGTCTGGAAACGGCCGGATTGCGGGAGCGGGATGTCACCGTCGTTAACACGTCGGATGCCGATATTGTCGCCGCCTTTGCCACCCGCAGCGTGCAGGCTGCCGTTGCCTGGAACCCTCAGCTCTCCGCAATCAAAAGCCAGCCGGACACCACGGAAGTCTTCCAGTCCGGTCAGATTCCCGGCGAATTGATCGACATGATGGTCGTGAACACGCAAACGCTACAGGACAACCCAGCTTTGGGCAAAGCGCTGGCCGGTGCCTGGTTTGAAATGATGGCGCTGATGAAAGCGGGCGACAAACCGGCGCTGGAGTCCATGGCTGCCGCTTCCGGTACCGATTTAGCCGGCTATCAGGCGCAGTTAAAAAACACCCATCTGTTTTATTCCGCGCAGGACAATCTGGCGTTTCTGACCAGCCCAGACCTCCCTAACACCATGAAGCGAGTGGCCGATTTCTCCTTCGATAAAGGGCTGCTCGGCACTGGCGCACAGAGCGCGGATTTTATTGGTATGACGTTCCCTGGACAGGTAACACAGGGTGACAGCGCCAATGTGAAACTGCGCTTTGACGACACCTTCGTGCGTCTGGCCGCAGAGAACAAACTCTGACCCGCAAACTGGAGAGACTATCGTGCGCTTGATCAATCGCTACCCCAGTCGGGGCGGACGGCTGTTGCTGGTCCTGCTGCCGTTTGTCGTGCTGCTGGTGCTGTACCTCATCGGGTCGGCGCTGCGGCTGGAGGCTAACCCCAATGACAAACTCTTGCCGAGTCTTGGGCAAATGGCCGAGGCGATTCAGCGCATGGCATTCACCGAGGACAAACGCAGCGGTGATTACCTGTTCTGGCTGGATACGCAGGCCAGTCTGGTGCGTCTCGCGCTGGGGCTGGGAATCGCCAGCCTGTTGAGCCTGCTGTTCGGGATTGCGGCTGGGGCTTTTCCGCTGTTTCGCGCGCCGCTCTCGCCGCTGATGACCGTGCTGTCGATGATCCCGCCGCTGGCGATTTTGCCCATTCTCTTCATCGTCTTTGGGCTGGATGAACTCTCGAAAGTGATGCTGATCGTGATTGGCGTTACGCCGATGCTGGCGCGCGATCTCGAACAGCGCGCCCGCAACATACCGCAGGAAATGCTGATTAAAGCCCAGACATTGGGAGCGAACAGTTGGGTCGTGGTGCTGCGCGTCATCCTGCCACAGCTGCTGTCGCGACTGCTGATTTCACTGCGGCTGCTGCTGGGCGCGGCGTGGCTATTCCTGATTTCTGCCGAAGCGATTTCGGCAACGGCAGGGCTCGGTTACCGCATCTTTCTGGTACGCCGCTATCTGGCGATGGATGTGATTCTGCCTTACGTCGTGTGGATCACGCTGCTGGCATGGCTCATGGATATGGCGCTGCGCTGGCTGCATCGCCGCGTGTTCCCGTGGTCAGAGGAAAGCAAAGCATGAGTTTTATTGAGATCGATAACATCTGGCAGGAATACGGCGACCACGTTGTGCTGGAACGGCTCAACCTGAACGTTGAGGAAGGGGAGTTCTGCACGATGGTCGGGGCATCCGGCTGTGGTAAATCCACCTTTCTGCGTCTGCTGCTGGGGCAGGAAACGCCCAGCCGTGGCGAAGTGCGGCTCGAAGGGAAGCGGCTGCCCGCTGAACCGGATGCCAGCCGCGGCGTGGTGTTTCAACGCTATTCGGTTTTCCCACATTTAACCGTGCTGGAAAACGTGGTGATTGGGCTGGAGATACCGCGTTCCCCTTGGCTTGGCAGGCTGTTTGGGCAGCGCAAACAGGCGGCGCGAGATGATGCCGCGCGGATGCTGGAGCGCGTCGGGCTGGGACACGACATGCACAAATACCCTAACCAGCTTTCCGGCGGCATGCAGCAGCGGCTTGCCATTGCTCAGGCGTTTATTGTCCAGCCGCGCATCCTGCTGCTCGATGAACCGTTCGGGGCGCTGGATCCCGGTATTCGCGGCGATATGCACACGCTGCTGCTGGAGCTGTGGCGGGAAACCCGCTTAACGGTCTTTATGGTCACCCACGATTTGCCAGAAGGTTTCCACCTTGGCACGCGCTTGCTGGTGTTCGACAAAGTGCGCATCGACCCGCATGCGCCGGAAGCCTATGGCGCACGCATTACCTATGACATCCCGCTTAATCAGGAGCGTCTTGCCACACGCCAGCGTGCGCTTACGCTGGTGCCTCCTGTAGTCAGCGTGGCGACATCCCCTATTTAAGGAGCTTTCGGTTATGACAGCGATACAGACATCGACAAACACATCGACAGGCCGAACGACGTTTGATGAAGAAATAGTGCCGGGCGGAGGACATACCTCTTTCATCCTCAAGCGTGGACAGATTCTGCGTATCGAAGATGTGGAAGGCGGCGGCAATGTGGGCCTGCTGCTGTTCAACGCCCACCAGACCAGCGAACGCCTGAACCTGCCGGATACCCTGAAAGGGCAACATACTGCCAGGCTGACGGTCGGGCACTGCCTCTATTCCGATATGGGACGCGTGCTGGCGGCGATTGTTGCCGACACGTGCGGCTGGCACGACAGCTTTGGCGGCGTGCTCAATGCGCAGGAAGTGCAGGAGAAATACGGGCAGGGGCGCTATCAGGAATTGCGCAACGGTTTTTTCCGTAACGGTATGGATAACCTGCTGGTCGAGATGGGGAAATGGAACCTCAATCTGCAAGATCTGCTGATGACGATCAACCTGTTCAGCAAAGTCACCGTGGATGCGCAGGGGCAATTTCACTTTCACGCCAATCATTCTCAGGCGGGAGACTACATCGAGCTGTACGCACCAATGGATACGCTGGTGGTGCTGACCGCCTTGCAACACCCGATGGATCCCAGCCCGACGTATGCACCGCGCCCGATTGCACTCACCTGGAGCCGGGCGGAAGGTGAGGATGTCGCTGCGTACTGCCGTGCGTTCCGTGAGCAAAATGCACGCGCGTTTCACAATACCGAACGCTTTTGCCTGTAAGGAGGCCGGACATGACGTTAATTGCCAGCAATAAAACGGCCGAGGACGCGGTATTCCGCCATGTGATCCCTGCCGGAGAACCCTATCTGTTTGAGGTCAAGCAGGGGCAAACACTGCGGCTGTTGGATCTGGAAGGCAATCAGGCGGTGGATACGCTGTTCTATCGCGTCGATGACCCACGTGAACGCTACGATCCGCAACGCACGCTGCGTCGCCAGAATAGCGTCTACCTGACGACGGGCAGCGTGCTGTATTCCAACCTTGGTAACCCGCTGCTGACGATAGTCGCCGACACCTGCGGTCGCCATGACACGCTGGGCGGCGCCTGCGCGCAGGAGAGCAACACCGTGCGTTATGCGCTTGATCGACGCTACATGCATAGCTGCCGCGATAACTTTCTCTGTGCCTGTCTGCACGATGGCCGCCTGAACAAAAAGGACATCGGCGCGAACATCAACTTTTTCATGAATGTGCCGGTGACGGCAGAAGGTGGGCTGACCTTTGAAGACGGCATTTCCGCGCCGGGGAAATACGTGGAGCTGCGCGCCGAAACGGACGTCATCGTGCTGATTTCCAACTGTCCGCAGTTGAATAACCCGTGCAACGGTTGGAACCCAACACCAGCGGAGGTGCTGATATGGAACTGATGCCGCTGGATAGTGAAAAACGCACGCGCTGGCAGTGGGTGAAAGCGTGGCTGGTGAGCGCGCTGGAGGCAAGGGCGAATCGCTATTACCTGCCGCCGCATCGTGTCCAGTCGGATAAAACCCTATGATTCCGGCGCGATAGCCCGTTTCAGCATTATCTGTTTCAGCAGTACCTGACCGTTACCGCGATGGACGACCATCATGCGGATCGCATTTTGGCGGGACGACCCGCCCTTGCATGAGTCTAGCGTATGTTCGACAAACTTCTGATTGCCAACCGTGGCGCGATTGCGTGCCGTATTCTGCGTTCGCTACGTGAGATGAACGTCCGTGGCGTCGCGGTCTATTCTGATGCCGATATCAGTAGCCTGCATATTCAGGATGCCGATGAAGCCATTAGCCTGGGAGAGGGCGCGGCGGCGCACACCTATCTGGATGTAGACAAAATTCTCTCTGCGGCGCAGCGCAGCGGCGCGCAGGTCATTCATCCCGGCTATGGTTTTCTGTCTGAGAATGCGGCGTTTGCCGAAGCCTGCGAAGCGGCGCAGATTGCCTTTGTCGGGCCGACGCCGCAGCATTTACGGGTATTTGGCTTAAAGCACACGGCGCGCGCGCTGGCGAAGCAGCACAACGTACCGCTGCTGGAAGGCACCGAGCTGCTGGAAAATATTGATGCGGCCCTCGGTGCGGCGGCAACAATCGGCTATCCGGTCATGCTTAAAAGCACGGCCGGAGGCGGTGGGATCGGGATGCGCGTCTGCTATAGCGCCACGGAACTGTCCGACGCGTTTGAAACGGTAAAACGTCTGGGGCAGAACAACTTCAGCGATGCGGGTGTATTCATCGAAAAATATATCGAACGCGCCCGACATCTGGAGGTACAGATTTTTGGCGATGGGCAGGGCGAGGTGTTGGCGCTGGGGGTACGGGACTGCTCGGTGCAGCGTCGTAACCAGAAAGTGATTGAAGAAACGCCCGCGCCCAATCTGCCGGACGGGGTTGCCGATGCGCTGTGCGCGGCGGCAATCAGTCTGGCACAGGCGGTGAATTACCGCAGCGCCGGAACGGTGGAATTCGTTTATGACAGCGCGACGGACCGTTTTTACTTTCTTGAAGTCAATACGCGCCTACAGGTGGAACACGGCGTAACGGAACAGGTCTGGGGCGTGGATCTGGTGCGCTGGATGATCGAACTGGCCGCAGGGGATTTACCACCGCTGCGCGAGCTGTCTGCCGGATTGAAGCCGCAGGGGCATGCGATTCAGGCACGTCTGTACGCGGAAGATCCGGGCAAACAGTTCCAGCCGTCGCCGGGATTATTGACGGAAGTTGCGTTCCCCGCCGCAGAAGGACAGAGCCTGCGTATCGATACCTGGGTGACGGCCGGGTGCGAGATTCCCCCGTTTTTCGACCCGATGCTGGCTAAGATCATCGCCTGTGCGCCCACCCGCGAACAGGCGATGGCGGGGCTGGATCGGGCGCTGGCGGACACGCGACTCTACGGTGTGGAGCACAACCGTGACTATCTGCGTCAGATTTTGGCGGCAGATCCGTTTGCCAGCGGTCAGCCGTGGACGCGCTGTCTGGATGCGCTGGTCTACCAGGCGACAACCTGCGAAGTGGTAAGCGCCGGTACGCAGACCACCGTACAGGATTATCCCGGACGTCTCGGATACTGGGCGGTCGGCGTGCCGCCATCGGGACCGATGGACGATCGGGCACTGCGTTTAGGCAACCGTCTGGTGGGAAATCCGGCGGGAATGGCGGCGCTGGAAGTCACGATGAACGGGCCGACATTGCGTTTTAATACGGACGCGGTGGCGGCAGTTACCGGTGCGGCTATCGCTATCGAGCTGGACGGTCAACCTGTGCCGATGGATCGCGTATTTGCGATACCGGCGGGTGGCACGCTGCGGTTAGGTACGGCGAGTGCACAAGGGGTTCGCAGCTATCTTTGCCTGCGTGGCGGTATTGATGTGCCGGACTATCTCGGCAGTAAAAGTACCTTCACGCTGGGGCAATTTGGTGGTCATGCGGGCAGGGCGCTGCGGGCGGGTGACGTCTTGCACCTTGCGCCGCTGGCTGACCGACGTATTGGAGACAGCCTGCCGGACGCGTTGCGCACCACGTTGTCTACGGTGCGCGAACTGCGCGTGATTTACGGCCCGCATGCGGCACCGGACTATTTCACGCCTGCCTATATGGAAACGTTCCTGACCACCGAGTGGGAAGTGCATTTTAACTCCAGCCGGACGGGCGTCCGTCTGATTGGGCCAAAGCCAGAGTGGGTGCGCGACAGCGGCGGAGAGGCCGGATTGCATCCTTCGAATATTCACGATAACCCGTATGCCATTGGCGCGGTGGATTTCACCGGTGATATGCCGGTTATTCTGGGGCCGGATGGCCCGAGTCTGGGCGGATTCGTCTGTCCGGTGACGATAATCGAAGCCGACCTGTGGGCGCTAGGGCAGCTTAATGCGGGTGACCGTGTGCGCTTTATTCCTGTCGATCTCCCGACGGCGCGCGCATTGGCGCAGGCACGTCATGCAGAGGTGGAACAGCTTGCCCCGATCGCTGTCGAGTGGTCGCCTGCCGCGCTTATTTCTCCGGTGGTGTTGGATACCGGTGAGGAGGATAAACGGCTGGTTGCACGGCTGTCCGGTGATACCCATTTGCTGCTGGAAGTGGGGGCGGCGGAACTGGATGTCGCGCTGCGTTTTCGTGTCCATGCGCTGATGCTGGCGCTGGAGCAACAGACGCTCGATGGCATCATTGACGTGACGCCCGGCATTCGCTCGTTGCAGGTGCACTATCGCCCCGAAATGCTTTCGTTACAGCACCTGTTGGATGTGCTGTCCACGCTATGGCAGGACGTTTGCACCCAGCAGAATCTGACAGTGCCATCACGAGTGGTTTATCTGCCGCTGTCCTGGGACGATCCCGCCTGCCAGTTGGCGATCCAAAAATACATGACCACGGTACGCAGCGATGCGCCCTGGTGCCCGAGCAACCTTGAATTTATCCGCCGTATTAACGAATTGGATAATCTTGATGAAGTTTACCGAACGGTCTTTGACGCCAGTTATTTGGTGATGGGGCTGGGCGATGTTTACCTCGGTGCACCGGTGGCAACGCCGCTGGATCCGCGCCACCGTTTGGTCACCACCAAATATAACCCGGCGCGTACCTGGACGGCGGAAAACTCGGTGGGCATCGGCGGCGCGTATCTGTGCGTTTACGGCATGGAAGGGCCTGGCGGCTACCAGTTTGTCGGACGCACGTTGCAAATGTGGGATCGCTATCGCGGCGTTGGCGCATTTGACGGTAAACCGTGGCTGCTGCGTTTCTTTGACCAAATTCGCTTTTATCCGGTGTCGGCCGACGAGTTGTTATCGATCCGACGGGATTTCCCGCTAGGGCGCTACCCGCTACGGATCGAGCAAAGCGAGCTGGCGCTAAACGCCTATCAGGATTTCCTGTCGCGGGAAGCGGAAGCGATCGAAACATTCCGCGTGCGTCAGCGGGCTGCGTTTGAGGCAGAGCGCGAGCGCTGGCGCATTGCCGGTCAATCGGTGACGGATAGCGTGGAGGTTGTGATTGAAGAGGCGAGCGAAGCACCGATCCTGCCGGGACAGGTCGGCGTAGAAAGCCCGATTTCCGGTAATCTCTGGCAGGTGACGACGGAGGTCGGTAAAACGGTAGCCGAGGGGGAAACGCTGATGATCCTCGAATCCATGAAAATGGAGATCCCGATTGTCTCGTCGCAGCGCGGCACGGTGCGGGAGATCCGCTGTCAGCCCGGCGCATCCGTTCGCGCAGGGCAGTGCGTGGTGGTGATCGAATCACAAGCGGAATAACGGCGGCGCTCTGTCGTATATCCCCTTCATACTTCAAGTGGCACGTGGGGTTGAGCCCTGTTTTTCCAGACGGTTAAGCAGGGTAGAAAGAGTGGCGGAGCGCTTGCCTTTGCGCCAGAGTAGCGATCTGGCGTGACATAACCTGTGATAAGTGTGGACACCATGCAAAGTCACATCGAGACGTTGCTGACGCTGATGTTGTCAGAGTGAATAAAAGTGAGAGACATACACGTGCAGCCAGTCAGGGAGGAGCAAATATTTTTTGATGAGAAAGAGGCTAACGGCGAACGTTCCCATTGAAAAAATAATATGAAAGACGATCCAAAAATTAAAACAAAATTCACCACGATGAAAGGTCACGTCTTTTCTATTAATTCTCTCAACCAATACGCCTGACTTTAATCCGTTATAGACGTGAAAAATTTCCCATATTCCACCGCCAATGAGAAGTAGCGGTATGTAATCACGTAACCAATCCATTGCAATCTACTCTTTTAATATCATTTTCGCGGAAGGATTCTATCATAACCGTCGAGGTGTCTATACAAACCTGTTGAAATTCAGTGCATTGCTTTTGAGTCAGATCAAATAGATGTAGCGAACGTGGATGTAGACGGAACGAAATTGAGATTACGAGAAGATAATCAATGCAGATTCAACAGAGGATTGAGTAGGTTATTTTCAGTAGGAAATAGTGGAAATAAAACATTTTGAAAACAAGGAATGGTGCGTTCAATTGGACTCGAACCAACGACCCCCACCATGTCAAGGTGGTGCTCTAACCAACTGAGCTATGAACGCATTGAGATACCGAACTGCCTGTCTGACAGCGAGGCGAATAGTAGCGAGCGAGGCGAAAACTGGCAAGAGGAAAAATGCAATTTTGTGCTCTTGCCAGTGCGATTGCTGGGGTTGTGTCCATTCCGTCGTTTTTTTCGACGATACCCGTCATTCTTCAAGCTGCTTGTGCGTTGGCTGCCCTTACTCACCCCAGTCACTTACTTGTGTAAGCTCCTGGGGATTCGCTCGATTGCCGCGTTACAAGGCTCATAAATGGGCCTTGCCCTAAAGGGCCAACGCTTTGCGTTGTTCAAAACGCTAACGTTTTGTCACGCAACTTGAATTATTTAGGGTAGAAGACAGGGTGAAACGTTATCTAGCGGGCGGCGCGCGCTAAAATCCGTGCGGCTGGTTGGCGCTGGAGAAAACGAATCCGCGTCACCATCATCACGGCCGCTGCCGTCAGGCCAATGATGAAACCACACCAGAAGCCCGCAGGCCCCATGCGCGGCACGATAATATCCGTCAACGCCAGCAGATAGCCGCTCGGTAGGCCCAAGACCCAGTACGCCGTGAACGTAATATAGAAAATTGACCGGGTATCTTTATAACCGCGTAGAACACCACTGCCGATCGCCTGAACGGCGTCGGAAATTTGATAAACGGCAGCCAACAGCATGAGCTGAGAAGCCATTGCCACAACCAGCGGATCCTGATTGTAGAGCAGAGCGATAGGTTCACGCAGCAGTGTGGTGAAAATAGCCGTACAACTGGCTAACGCCACGCCGGCCATGATACCGGTGTGTGCGGCGATACGGGCGTTTTCAACCGAACCTTCCCCTAAGCGGTGTCCGACGCGAATGGTGGTCGCAACGCCAACCGAGAGAGGAAGAACGAACATCAGCGAGCTGAAGTTCAGAGCAATCTGGTGACCCGCCACATCGACGACGCCCAGCGGCAACACCAACAGCGCCACCACGGCAAACAGTGTCACTTCAAAAAGTAATGCCAGCGCGATAGGTAAACCGAGGCCAAAGAGGCGCTTCAGCACGGCAATGTCCGGGCGGAATGCGGGACGGTGCAGGCGGATATCGCGTAGCCAGGAAGCGTGTCGGGTATAGAGCATCATCAAGAGCATCATGATCCAGTAAACCGAGGCGGTAGCCACGCCGCAGCCAACGCCGCCCAGTTCGGGCATGCCAAATTTACCGTGAATAAAGATGTAGTTGATCGGGATGTTGATTAACAGCCCGATGAATCCAATCATCATACCGGGGTAGGTTTTGGATAATCCTTCACACTGGCAGCGTAAAACCTGATAGAACAGATAGCCGGGAACGCCCCACAGCAGCGCATGCAGATAACCGATGGCTTTCGCTGCCAGCTCGGGCGAACTGTCGCTCATCAGATTAATGGCGTATTCCCCCTGATACAGCACCAGCATCGTAAGCACAGAAATGATGGCGGCGAGGAAGAAGGATTGTCGCACCTGATGAGAGATGCGATCGCGTCGGCCGGAACCGTTGAGCTGTGCGACAACGGGCGTCAGCGCCAACAGCAGGCCATGGCCAAAAAGAATGGCGGGTAGCCAGATAGAGGTTCCCACGGCGACGGCGGCCATATCGGTGGCGCTATAAGCACCGGCCATGATGGTGTCAACCACACCCATCGACGTTTGGGACACTTGCGCAATAATGACAGGAACAGCAAGCGCCGATAATTTACGCGCTTCTGTCAGATACTGTTGCACGGATACCTTCCTTGAATGACTTAATTTTGCTAGCGGGATGAATAATCTGGATATGAAAAACGTCAAGAATAAAACGAGAACGTTATTGTAACGACTTAATAAAAGTAAACCAGCTTGAAAGAGAATATATTCTTTTTGTTACGCTGCGGTTTCGATAACGTCTGACGTACTGTATTCCGGTTTGGTTTTCCGCGGAATATCGGGCACACTGCACAACGTCATTTCTTTGTTTTTAAGAGGCAAACCGCATGTTTACCGGTATTGTTCAGGGCACCGCGCCGGTGGTGTCGATTGAAGAAAAATCCAACTTTCGCACGCACGTTGTCCAGCTCCCGCCCGACCTGTTGCCAGGGCTTGTGCCCGGCGCTTCGGTGGCGCACAACGGCTGCTGCCTGACGGTAACCGCTATTGACGGCGATCGTGTCAGTTTTGATCTCATGAAGGAAACGCTGCGGTTAACGAATCTGGGCGATATTCATGAAGGTGATGTCGTGAATATCGAGCGTGCCGCGAAATTCGGTGATGAGATCGGTGGACACGTCATGTCGGGCCACATCATGTGTACGGCGGAAGTGGTGAAGATTCAGGTGTCAGAGAATAACCATCAGATTTGGTTCCGTCTGGCAGATGAAGAACTGATGAAATACGTGCTGCATAAAGGCTTCGTTGGGATTGATGGCATCAGCCTGACGGTAGGAGAAGTGACCCGTGGACGTTTCTGCGTGCATTTAATTCCAGAAACGCTGAACCGCACCACGTTGGGACAGAAGCGTCTGGGCAATCGCATTAATATCGAAATCGACCCGCAGACACAGGCCGTGGTCGATACGGTCGAGCGCGTGTTGGCTAGCAAGCAGGCGAGCGAACTCGGCAAGGAAGAGTAATTCCTACGTTACACATTCTGGTAAACCGGACGGCGTTGCTACCGTCCGGTTTCTCTTTTCAGTCAGCACACGACTTTCTGTCAACACACAATGCTGTCAGCGCGCAACGCGCAATCCACCGTCGACCCCATACGTGCTGAACAAGACCTGCCAGAGCTGAAGTTCTCTTGCTCTGAAAGCCCCAGCACAAAAGTTAAGATAGTAGCTGAACATCCGGCGGAAGCGGGCGGTGTAGCGTGTGGAAAGCCGTGGCCAGCTCTGCTGAAAGCGAGTGTGCCAGGCCATTAAGGTACGATCGTAATCAGCACCGAAATTATGCCAGTCTTCCATCACCAGATAAGGCTCACTTGCCTGCGCAATATGCTGTATGGAGGGAATACAGCCGTTGGGGAAGATGTATTTATGAATCCAGGGATCGATGTGCGGATTGGTCTTATTGGCCCCGATGGTATGTAGCAGAAACAGCCCATCGGGTTTTAGATTACGCCGCACGACGCGGAAATAATTGTCATAGTTGCGTGGCCCGACGTGTTCAAACATGCCAACTGACACCACGCGATCGAATTGCCGATCGAGATCGCGGTAATCCTGTAATTCAATGGTGACGTTCAGATTCTGACAACGTCGCTGTGCCAGCACCTGTTGCTCTCTGGAAATAGTGATGCCGTACACTGAGACGCCGTAGTGGCGTGCCGCGAATTCGGCCAACCCGCCCCAGCCACAGCCGATATCCAGCAGGGTCATCCCTGATGTTAACTGGAGCTTTTCGCAGATCATGGCGAGTTTATCTTCCTGCGCCTGTTCCAGCGTCTGTGCCTGTTTCCAATAGGCGCAGGAGTATTGCATATAGGGATCCAGCATCAGGGTAAAGAGGTCGTTACCTAAATCGTAATGCGCTTTACCGACAACCTGAGCGCGTCGACGGGATTGTAAATTCGTGACGCGGGAGAGGGCGACGCGCGTCAGGTCGTGCAGACGGCGGGGCAACCTGGCCTCCAACCCCGCACGCAGGACGCGATGGGAAAACATATCCAGCCGTTCACACTCCCACCATTCATCCATGTAGCTTTCTCCCAGCCCCAGCGATCCCTCACGCAGGATACGTTTAAAGAAATTGGGGTTGGTCACGCGGATGTCAAAAGGGCGAGTGCCGTTGATGGTGATATCCGCGGTGGCCAGCATGTCTTGCACGATGTGGAACCAGGGCGCGGTATTAGGATCCCATTCTTCTGTATAAGGTAAACCCATCATGTCTCCTTAACTTTATGTAAAAGTATCGTAAAACATACCTGGACAACACTTATCGCAGCCGAGATATCGGCTGTCACCAGAGAAAATGAAACACGGTGTTAAATTTAAAACTGCTTCAGCCAGCATAGAAGAGAATTGGCTGAAGCAGAGAGGGGAAGCAGCAGGAATAAGAAAATCGTCTGTACAGAATGGCTGCGGCTAGCGGCGATAGTCGAGGTAAGGGCCGTCTGCAACCGAGCGGCGTTCAATCAACGTCGGGTGCACTTCAATGACGTGTGCATCTTCCCGCTTACTGGTAATGCGATCCAGCAGCATTGCGAAAGCGGACTGACCCAGACGCTCCTTTGGTTGGTGGATGGTGGTTAGGGCAGGCGTAAAGAAACGTGCGTGGCGCACGTTGTCATAACCGATCACCGAAATATCCTGCGGCACGCGCAGACCCAGCTCGTCAGCCGCACAGATAGCCCCCATCGCCATAATATCGCCGCCGCAGAATACGGCCGTTGGACGCTGTTTCTGTGCGAGGATCTGATGCATGGCTTTGTAGCCGGATTCCGGTTCGAAATCGCCCCGAACCACCCATTCGTCGCGTACGGTGATGTCGGCTTCCTTCAACGCTTTCAAAAAGCCGAGGTAGCGCCCGCTGCCAGTGTTGCGTTCTTGAGTGCCGGGGATGGCGCCGATATCCCGATGGCCGCGTTCAATCAGGTAGCGACCAGCCATATAACCGCCTTCAAAGGCGTTATCGATAATCGTATCGGTAAAATCGCTGTGCATCTGTCCCCAGTCCATCACGACCATCGGAATGCTGCGATAATCTTCCAACATCGACAACAGCTCTGGTGGGTATTCAGCGCACATTACCAACAGGCCATCGACGCGTTTTTGCGCCAGCATGGAAAGATAGGCCCGCTGTTTGCCAATGTCGTTATGCGAATTACACAGCACCAGCGTGTAGCCTTTGGCATAGCAGCTGTTTTCAACGGCTTCAATGATCTCGGCGAAATAGGGGGCTTCGCTGGATGTGGCCAGCAAACCGATAGATTTGGTGTGATTAACTTTGAGGCTGCGGGCGACGGCGCTGGGCGAATAGTGCAATTCTTTGATTGCCGCCCTGACGGCTGCCTTAGTCTCTTCGGCGACGAAACGTGTTTTATTGATCACGTGCGATACGGTTGTGGTGGAAACGCCAGCACGTTTTGCCACATCTTTAATCGTTGCCATCTAAAAATGACTCCTGAACTTACCTGTTACAGACGTAAGTATATTGTTAATCGTTTGCCTACGTTTAATGTTCTTCTTCTAAGCTAAAAAACAGGATTTCAGAAGGAGAATGCCGAATGTTATACCGAAGGGATCTGGGTTGACGTTTTTCGACTGATACGCAGCGCTTTCATAAACAGCGGATTGTGTCCGATTTATCATGAAAGTGAAAGGGCTAATTTATACTATTAGTGATGCATTCGTCCGAGATTTTTCGCTACAATTATGAAAGAATCGTAATAACCCTATTATTTGTGGCTTTTACTACCTAAACGGGTTTGGCTGTGAACGGTGGTGTCTTTTCAGATGAAGCTTTCAGATAAAATTCGTTCGTTAATAAGGAGTAATTCATGGATACAGATCTGAAGATGTCTTTGCTGACAACTGTTGGCTCGTTGGCTGTGATCATCGCGTTTAGTTTTATTGCGGTGCTGAACTAACCGAACGGTGCCTCTGGGCGGGTTAGGTATTCAGACACGTTGATGTTACATAAAACGTGTCTGAATCACTTTTCTTCACAGCGTTTTTCTCTACTACGTACACCTGTCTCTTAACGAATCGTCTGCGGTGTCACCACGCGGCGTGCGCCAACGTAGTGTTCCTGCCAATAATCTTCACTCAGCTTGCTGATACGAATATCTGAGCCTGTACGCGGCGACTGAATAAATTTCCCTTCACCCAAATAAACCCCGACATGATCGGCTGCGCCACGATTATTGATGCGGAAGAAGACCAGATCGCCACTTTCCAGCTCGCTCTTTTTAATCGGAGCGGCGTCACGCAGGTGATACATTTCGTTTGCGGTGCGTGGGATTTGGATCTTAACAACATCTTTGTAGGCGTAATAAACCAGTCCGCTACAGTCGAATCCGGTAAAGGGAGACGAACCGCCCCAGTGGTAAGGCTTACCTATCTGGCTCATCAACTTATTCATTGCGGTCGTTTTGGCATGCTGATAGCGTTTTTTATGTGCTGCACTTAGCGCCATTCCTTTTTCTGTCGGCGCTGGATTTTTATCCGCTTTCCCCTTGAGTGCGGTCTTCTTCAGTCCGGTTTTGACTCTGGCTTGTGCGGTGGTTTGTTTCTCTTCTTCAGGCTTCAGCTTTTTAAGATTTTTTTTCACTAGCGCTGGCGTGCTGCTTTGCGTCCGTGACGGCTTTTTTTCTGCCACTTTGCTCGCGGTGCGGGATTTGGTTTTATTGCTGACTGCGGTAGGTTCTGGTTTTTTGCTTTTGATCGGCGTCGGTGATTTAGCATTACCCTTTGTTTGGCGGCTTTTCTTATTCGTTTCTACCACGGCGCTTTTCTTCGGCGCAGAATGCGGGGTATGCGGCGCAGCCTGAACCACGTTCAGGGATAGATTACTGAAAAATAATATAAAAAGGGTAATAAATAAGCGCATAATAACAGTGACCGAACATAATCCTTAACTCGCTCAATCCACACAGTATTCCTGAAAACGGCGTCATAAAAAAGTGGGCACGGTCGCTTTATTCATACAGAATAGTGAAAAAACGTTAATAGTTATTTTTTCGATTGATTTATCAGCGTTTTCTGGCGTTGATTTCATCAATGATGAATGCATTCAGGAAAAAATAACCCTACAAAAAATGGCGTTTTTTTGTGGCTAGTGGCATCGGTACAATATCACTGAGTCAATGTCGCTGTCGTAGCATCTCTGACGGCGGCTCATGGCTAGCGTTTTGGACGTTAGCCATCCTATAGAATTAAGGAAGCAAGAAGATGACGACACCGACAATTGAAAAAATTCAGCGCCAAATTGCTGAAAACCCGATTCTGCTGTACATGAAAGGCTCCCCGAAATTGCCAAGCTGCGGCTTTTCCGCACAGACTGTTCAGGCGTTGTCTGCCTGTGGCGAACGTTTTGCGTATGTTGATATTTTGCAGAACCCAGACATTCGTGCTGAGCTGCCGAAATACGCGAACTGGCCGACATTCCCACAGCTGTGGGTTGATGGTGAGCTGATTGGCGGTTGTGATATCGTGGTTGAAATGTTTCAGCGCGGTGAACTGCAGCCGCTGATCAAAGAAACTGCAGACAAATACAAAGCGCAGCAGGCCGATCAAGAGTAATGCTTTCGTCTGGCGTGATGATGATGTCAAATATCGTTACGCTGCGAGCGTAAATCCTGCCAACGGGTGCCTTTATGGCACCCGTTTTTTGATCTCAGCCTTTTCAGTCTTCGGCTGACGCGTCTTCCAGCGAATTTTCTTCCAGTGCAATCGGCCATCCGCCCAGACGTTTCCAGCGGTTAACCAACTCACAGAACAGCAATGCCGTCTGGTTGGTGTCATACAGCGCGGAGTGCGCCTGGCTGGAATCAAACGCAATACCGGCGGTAATACAGGCTTTAGCAAGGACTGTTTGGCCTAACACCAGCCCGCTGAGTGCTGCGGTATCGAAAGTGGCAAAAGGGTGGAAGGGATTACGTTTCAGGCTACAGCGCTCGGCTGCTGCGGCCATAAAGCTATGATCGAATGTGGCATTATGCGCCACGATAATCGCGCGGTTGCAGCCTTGGTCTTTAATGCCTTTACGCACGACTTTGAAAATTTCATGCAGCGCTTCATATTCGCTCACGGCACCACGCAGCGGGTTGGTGGGGTCAATGCCGTTAAACGCCAGTGCGGCGGGCTCCAGAATCGCGCCCTCAAAAGGTTCGACATGAAAATGTAGCGTTTCATCTGGCTGTAACCAACCGTCTTGATCCATTTTTAATGTTACCGCCGCAACTTCCAGCAAGGCATCGGTTTTCGCATTAAATCCGGCGGTTTCAACATCAATCACTACCGGGTAAAACCCACGAAAACGGCCGCTCAGGGCGTTCAGATCACTTTTATCAGCCATTTTTCTCTTAATTGTTAGCAAAACGCAGCGCGCATTATTGCAAATTTTGACCGGAGATGCAGCATGCCCGTGCTGTTTCAAACGGCGGAGATAGCAGAAGAAGGGGGAGAACAGGTGCTGATGCAGCACCTGTAGAATGCGGGGGATTAGTGACCGATGCCGTTACCGGCGTGGGCGTTTTCGATCAATTCGATTTTATAACCGTCCGGATCTTCGATGAACGCGATCACGGTTGTGCCGCCTTTGACCGGGCCTGCTTCACGCGTTACATTGCCACCCGCTTTGCGGATGCGCTCGCAGGTTGCGGCAACATCGTCAACGCCCAGCGCGATATGACCATAGGCGTTGCCCAAATCATAGCTGTCGACGCCCCAGTTGTAGGTCAGCTCGATAACTGCGCCTTCGCTCTCTTCGGTATAACCGACGAAAGCCAACGTGTATTTGTATTCGGTATTCTCGCTGGTGCGCAGCACGCGCATGCCCAGGATTTGGGTATAGAAATCGATAGAACGTTGTAAATCGCCAACACGCAGCATGGTGTGAAGTAAGCGCATAGTGTCCTCGTTAAAAAGTGCAGCAAAGAAGGAAGTATAGCGTTGTGGCGCTACCGAGTCCAAGCTGTTGGGATGATGCTAAAAATGCGACACTACAGTGAGGTTTGTGTTAAAACGTACTATCAGGAGGGGTAAATAGCGCGTTGGGGCAATTTTAGGCTGCCTGACGTGTAAAAAAATCGTCAGTTATTACAATGGTTACCTAATTATTTTCATTGTGACTGTCCGTTTGGGCTTGCCAGCGGTAAAGAACAGGGCTTCAATAAATAGAGTTGTAGCAGGAGGTGTTGTGCCAGAGCAACTTGAACTCTTTGTTGTCCCTAATCCATGCCGTGGTATTTGTCAGGCGGATGAAGGCGGATATTGTCGCGGTTGCTTTCGCAGTCGTAATGAGCGCTTTAGTTGGGGCCAAATGAGTGATGCGCAGAAACAGGATGTGCTGCGTTTGTGTCGGCAGAGAATGAAACGTTCACTGCGTTCAGAGAAATCCGATACACCAGCAGAGTCCCGTCAGCCATCGTTGTTCTAAGTTATCTTGTCTTAGATGATCTATTTACGTGAAATTTTGTTTAAGCAACGCAGGAGCGTTCGATTGAATAAAATAAGCCTGAGATCATTTTTAAAAGACTTTTATTTGATAGAATCCATTTCATATGGAGCTATTTTTACAACAATAAAGTCATTTTTTATTCTTATAAATCAGAGTTGATTGCAATCCAGGGATATAACTTAGCGTGCTAACAATAAGGAGAGGTGATGGAATTGCCATTAGGATCTGATTTAGCCCGTCTGGTGCGCGTATGGCGTGCACTGGTCGATCATCGATTAAAACCACTTGAACTGACTCAGACGCATTGGGTCACGTTGCATAACATATACCATCTACCCCCTGGGCAGTCGCAGATTCAACTCGCCAAAGCGATAGGTATTGAGCAGCCCTCATTAGTCCGAACACTGGATCAGCTTGAGGAAAAAGGGTTAATCACTCGCCACGTTTGTGCGCACGATCGTCGGGCAAAACGTATTATGCTGACTGAATCAGCAGAGCCAATCATACAGGCAGTCAATGGTGTAATTAGCCATACACGTAGTGAAGTCTTATTTGGTATTACGCCGGAGCAGGTGGATGAATTAGCGTTGCTGGTTTCGCGTCTTGAGAAAAATATATTGGCATTACATGAGAATCAAGCGTAGCTAAATTTGGGTTACGCAGAGGGAGAATTAAATCCCGGCAAGATTACCGGTATCGATTATTGGTTATTTATTCCGGGAGTTGATTATTCGTTGTGACGATCGCCGCAGAAAACGGCGATCGTCACACAGCATTACCGTGGGGAAACGGTAATACTGCGGCCATTGCTGGCCATGGCAACGCGTTGACCTGCGCTGAATTTCGTATCGCCTTGTTTCTGTACTACCATGATGGTACTGCCATCATCACGACGAATTTCCAGTTCTACGCCCTGTGTGCGGTTTAGCGCACCTGTAGCGCTTTGACCCGCTACACCACCGGCTACTGCGCCCGCTGCTGTCGCCAGACTACGACCGGAACCGCCGCCGATAGTGTTGCCCAGGAAACCACCCAGCACAGCACCGCCGAGTGCACCGATCACGTTAGAATCTTCTCCCGCCTGAATTTGAACCGGGCGCATAGAAACAATCGTACCGTAGGTCACGGTCTGTACCTGTTTAGCTTCGGATGCGCTGTAAACATCACCTGAAAGCGTACTGGTATTAGCACAACCAGCCAGCGTGATACCAGCAAGGGTAACCACAAGTAAACGCTTCATCATAATACAAACTCCTTAATCGCGAATATGTCGGGCTGGCTCAGCCTCGGCCGACGCAGTGTTATACCAATAAATTATGGTCTGGCTCAGTGTAGCATGCCACTCTTTTTACTCTTTTTTTCAGAATATAATAGTGCGCTTAAATTGCGTATAAACAGAGGAATAAATAGTACGAGAAAGGGCATTTTTTGTAGCAAATATTATCAAAAACCGATATTTGGTTAAAACCTAACCCGTGTGGCAAAAACGTAAAAAATTTAATAATTCAGCGTGTTAACGTGCTACTTTTATTCTCAACGTAACGGTTGTTATCGGTGTTCTCTTTTTATCCCACAGGGGCAAAGGCTATATAATGAGATCAGGCAGATATATTGGCGTAATGTCCGGCACCAGCCTTGATGGTGTGGATGTTGTGCTAGCCGCGATTGACGAACATACGGTTGCTCAGCAGGTCAGCTACTGTCACCCGATACCGCAGGACATCAAAATGGCCATCCTGGGGATGTGTCAGGGGCAGGCGGTGACGCTGTCGGCGCTGGGACAGCTGGATACCCGTCTGGGCATCTTGTTTGCCGAAGCTGTGCTGACGCTGCTTAAAGAGACGGAGCTGGGAGCGCAGGATATCACCGCGATTGGCTGCCACGGGCAGACGGTTTGGCATGAGCCCACGGGTGATGCGCCTTGTACGTTGCAGATCGGCGATAATAACCGCGTTGCCGCCTTGACTGGCATCACAACCGTAGGGGATTTTCGCCGCCGCGATTTGGCTTATGGCGGGCAGGGCGCTCCGCTGGTGCCATCGTTCCACCACGCGTTGCTGTTGCATCCTGTCGAACGACGCATCGTGCTCAATATTGGGGGCATCGCCAACCTGTCGCTGTTGGTGCCGGGTGCGCCCGTGCGTGGCTACGACACCGGTCCCGGAAATATGCTGTTGGATGCCTGGATCTGGCGGCACTGCGCGCAGCCGTATGACAAAGACGCCGCGTGGGCGATGAGCGGTCAGGTGAATCCGCTATTGCTACGCCGGATGCTGACCGATCCTTATTTTGCGTTGCGAGCGCCCAAAAGCACCGGGCGTGAGTATTTCAATCTGGGCTGGCTGGAAAGAATGCTGGCGGGCCTGCCGCCGATAGCGCCGCAGGATGTTCAGGCAACGCTGGTTGAGTTAACGGCGGTGAGCATCGCTGAACAGGTGCTGTTGGTCGGTGGGTGTGAACGCCTGCTGGTTTGTGGCGGTGGCGCGCGTAATCCGCTCATTATGGCGCGTCTCTCGGCGCTGCTGCCGGGTATCGAAGTTAGCACGACGGATGAGTGCGGCGTGAGCGGCGATGATATGGAAGCGCTGGCATTTGCCTGGCTGGCGTCACGCACGCTATCAGGGCTGCCGGGCAATTTGCCGTCTGTCACGGGCGCGAGCCAGGAAACGGTGTTAGGCGCGATTTATCCGGTCAACGCGGATTAATCAGATTTTGCCGAGAGGTTCATCGTTATCCTCTTGTTAAACTTAAACGAGCGGCAGCGCCAGTTGCCGCCATCGACAAGAATGACAGGAGAAAAGAATGAAACGATTGCTGACAGGGACAGCGCTGATTCTGCTGAGTGGATGCAGTTATTTTGGTCATAAACAGACGGTGGAAACGCTGCATTATCAATGCGGGACAATGCCGCTAACCGTGACGCTACAGCAGGGCGGTGAAGCGACTCCGCAGGTGAGTTTCCTGCTGGACGGTGAACGTCTCACGCTCCCTCAAGTGGTGTCTGCTTCTGGCGTCAGATACAGCAATGATACCTACACATTCTGGAGCAAAGGCGATCGTGCATTTATCCAACGGGGTGAACGGGTTATCATAGACGACTGCGTATTGGCACCGATGTAACTGACGCCGCACGCTAGTGATGTCGCTGCTGATTGCGATTTTTCGGGTACGGGAGCAAAATGGGATTTTCGCCCGCTTCTGGCCCGACATTGCGACAGCAGGATATTATGACTCAGGAACGCTCCCCTTCTGACGGTTCTCCTCTTATTCAACCCGCCGATATTGCTGACATCCGCCGTGAATACACGCGTGGCGGGCTTCGTCGTAGCGATCTTCCCGCGAACCCGCTGGATTTATTTGAACGCTGGCTAAAGCAGGCCTGCGACGCAAAACTGGCCGATCCTACCGCGATGTCCGTTGCGACCGTGGATGAGCACGGGCAGCCTTACCAGCGTATCGTTCTGCTGAAACACTATGATGAGAAAGGCATGGTGTTTTATACCAATATGGGCAGCCGCAAAGCCCATCATCTGGAAAACAATCCACGTATCAGCCTGCTGTTCCCTTGGCATATGTTGGAGCGGCAGGTCATCGTGCTGGGGCGTGTAGAGAAGCTGCCGGCGCTTGAGGTGCTGAAATATTTCCACAGCCGCCCGAAAGACAGCCAGATTGGTGCTTGGGTATCCAGGCAGTCCAGCCGGATTTCAGCGCGCGGCGTGCTGGAAAGCAAATTTTTGGAATTGAAGCAAAAATTCCAGAATGGCGAGGTGCCTTTGCCGAGCTTCTGGGGTGGCTTCCGCGTGGTTATCGATTCTGTCGAGTTTTGGCAGGGCGGTGAACACCGTCTGCATGACCGATTTTTCTACCAGCGGCAGGACGAGGGCTGGCAGATCGATCGTTTAGCGCCCTAATCGCGAAATATCCGTGTTAAACGCTGGCGCTCCTATCATCAGCACTTTATCCTATGAAGTTTCGCGCTGACTGGGCATTGCGCGGCGATATGGCGTTCATAGCCTGTTGCATAAAGTCATGCAGCAGCGAAATCATCATGCGACAGCAGGCAGGTATGCTGCGCATCTCTCACGGCGTTGTGCGTAAACCCAACGGGAACGTAACAGCCTGTTTTTTATAAAAATGGAGTTATCGATGGCGAGTAGTAACCTGATTAAACAATTGCAAGAGCGGGGCTTGATTGCCCAGGTGACGGATGAGGAAGCGTTAGCAGAGCGGCTGGCGCAAGGGCCAATTGCACTGTATTGCGGCTTTGATCCCACCGCCGACAGCTTGCATTTGGGGCATCTGGTGCCGCTGCTCTGCCTGAAACGCTTCCAGCTGTCTGGCCACAAGCCGGTGGCGCTGGTTGGCGGTGCCACGGGGCTGATCGGTGACCCAAGCTTTAAAGCCACAGAACGTAAGCTGAACACGGCTGAAACCGTGGGTGAGTGGGTAGAGAAGATTCGTCGTCAGGTTTCCCCATTCCTTGATTTTGACTGCGGTAAAAACAGTGCGATCGCGGCCAATAACTACGATTGGTTCGGCGGTATGAATGTGCTGGATTTCCTGCGTGATATCGGCAAGCACTTTTCCGTTAATCAGATGATTAGCAAAGAAGCGGTCAAACAGCGTTTAAACCGTGATGACGTCGGCATCTCGTTCACCGAGTTTTCCTACAACCTGTTGCAAGGGTACGACTTTGCTTCGCTGAACAAGCAGCATGATGTCGAGCTGCAAATCGGTGGTTCTGACCAGTGGGGCAACATCACGTCAGGTATCGATTTGACGCGCCGCATGAACCAGAAACAGGTTTACGGTTTGACTGTGCCGCTGATCACCAAGTCAGATGGGACAAAATTCGGTAAAACGGAAGGCGGCGCGATCTGGCTGGATGCCAGCAAGACCAGCCCTTACAAATTCTACCAGTTCTGGATCAACACGGCGGATGCCGACGTGTACCGCTTCCTGAAATTCTTCACGTTCATGAGCCTCGAAGATATCGATGCGCTGGAAGAAGAAGACAAAAACAGTGGCAAAGCTCCACGCGCGCAGTACGTGCTGGCGGAAGAAGTGACCCGTATGGTTCACGGCGAAGCCGGTCTGGAAGCGGCTCGTCGTATTACACAAAGCCTGTTCTCTGGTGCATTGCAGGATATGACGCAGGACGACTTTGCGCAGCTGGCACAGGATGGTATGCCGATTATCGAACTGGAAAACGGTGCGGATTTGCAACAGGCGTTGGTCAGCGCTGAGCTCGTGCCGTCACGCGGTCAGGCTCGTACGATGATCTCTTCGAATGCGGTCACCATTAACGGCGAAAAACAGGCTGACCCTGAATATACCTTCAGCGATGCCGACCGTCTGTTTGATCGCTACACCTTGCTGCGTCGCGGCAAAAAGTACTACTGCCTGATCTGCTGGAAAGCATAAGCATTACCGATAAGGGAGCGTTAGCTCCCTTTCTTCTTGTAAGTTGAGGCGCACAGGCGCTGGCAAGGATCTGAGTCATAGCTAATGAAAAATATACTTTCCATCCAGTCACATGTCGTTTTTGGTCATGCCGGTAACAGTGCGGCAGAGTTTCCGATGCGTCGGATGGGCGCAAACGTTTGGCCGTTGAATACGGTGCAGTTCTCCAATCATACCCAATACGGTCACTGGACGGGGTGTGTGATGCCCGCCAGCCACCTGACCGAGGTGGTGCAAGGAATTGCGAACATCGACAAACTGAAAACCTGTAATGCGGTGTTGAGCGGCTATATCGGCTCTGCCGAGCAAGGGGAACATATTCTGGGTATTGTTCGTCAGGTGAAAGAGGCTAATCCTGATGCGCTGTACTTCTGCGATCCGGTGATGGGTACGCCGGAGAAAGGCTGTATCGTCGCGCCCGGTGTGTCTGATTTCCACTGCCAGCAGTCGCTGCTTGCGGCCGACATTATCGCGCCGAATCTGCCTGAACTGGAACTGCTGGGTGGCCGTACCGTGCATAACGTGACCGAAGCTGTAGAGACCGCGCGTGCCCTGTGTGCAAAAGGGCCAAAAATCGTTCTGGTAAAACACCTGAGTCGTGCAGCCACGCGTGAAGACAGCTTTGAAATGTTGTTGGTGACGCCGACGGATGCCTGGCACATCAGCCGCCCGCTGGTAGAGTTTGAACGTCAACCTGTCGGTGTGGGCGATTTAACCAGTGGATTACTGCTGGTGAACTTGCTGAAGGGCGTGGCGTTGGATAAAGCGCTGGAGCACACTACGGCGGCGGTCTATGAAGTCATGCTGGTGACGAAAGAGATGAATGAGTATGAGTTGCAACTAGTTGCGGCTCAGGATGGGATTGCTAATCCGCGTCATCACTTCCAGGCGATTCGCCTGTCGTAAAACGTATAACGCCCCGAATACCGGGGCGTTATTGCATGCTAGCCTTTTAACCTTTCAACCTTAAGCGCGGTAACGACGGAAGGGCGTTCGGCGATATGGTCGAGGTAAGCTGCCAGCGCAGGGTAGCGGAACATATCCAGTTTTAGCGACTGCGCCCAGCGCATCACGGTAAACAGATACGCATCGGCGATACTAAAGCGGTTGGCGACCAGATAATTCTGTTCACTCAACACCAGATTGATATAGCGGAATTTGACCTGCAAATACTCCATCAACAGCTCTTTATACGTTTCCGGCGTGCCGGGACGGAAGAGCGGCGTAAACGTCTTGTGCAGCTCAGCAGAAATATAATTCAGCCATTCGAGCGTATGGTAGCGCGCCATACTGCCCGTCGGAGCGATAAGGTTACAGTGTGGAACCAGATCGGCAATGTACTCGGCAATAGCGACACCTTCAGTCAGGATAGACCCGTCATCCAGCTCTAGCGCTGGCACCATTCCTTTCGGGTTGATGAACGTATAGTCGGTGCCACGCTCTGTCTTTTTCGTGCGCAGATTGACCTTCTCCAGCTTGAATTCCAATTTGGACTCGATCAAAACAATGTGTGTAAAAAGAGAACTGCTTTCAGCTTTGTAAAACAGTTTCATGGAAACCCCTTCCTATTATTATTTTTCCATCAACACATGCGCTGATGATTGTTGAATAACGACATGTCGTTTTTTTACAACAAAACGTAACGGGAGAGTGTGAGGCCTCTTGCAAAATACTCCTTATGTATGATTTTTGCGTGAAATTTGGGCGATTTTGGCGGTGCAAAATCAAATTTTCATAGGTTATTCCAGGACGACCTTATGGGTTCTAACGGCGGCGATCGGTAAAGCCACACCGTGTGTGACAGAGGCCACTTTTGTCTGGGACAGAAACCGCAGCATTACGGATTGTGAGGGCGACTTCTGGGTTGGCAAGATCGCGATAGGCAGATGGAAGAAAGGGGAGATCTGGGCGGCGTTTTTCGACGCATGATTTATAGCGGTTAATTAATCATTACTAAATCTGTTGATAAGAAAAATTTCATTAGTGACAAGTTTCGTATTTTTCATGATACCGTCGATTTAAGTTATTTCCCCATGGTGAGCGTCTAATGGATATTCAAAAACATAAATAGGAAAAGGTATGAAGGGGAACTATTTCAAAGCGACGTTGATTAAACTACCCCTTTATTTATCGCATGTAATAAAGGAGGGGTAGTTATGTCCAACGGTTTTTGTAGCGCGCGTGCAATATTAATGAGCAGCGACGTTTCCAATTATACGTTACATCTCGTCGACATTTTTTCTATCAGTGATGGAAAAGCAAACACGCTTCCCGAGTAACTATTATCATCACATCAAAACACATTATCACCACATCAAGACACAGAGAATACGCCGATAAAATTCGGATAAGTCGTAGGTTGCTTACGCCTGTGCGTTAGGTGGCTCATGTTTGCTAATGGTGCGTATTGTCTGATTCTATTCATTATCATGAGGTTACTATGAAAAAGAACAGGTTATTATTTTTTATAGCCTTGGCTATTCTTCTCGGGATTATTGTCGGCGGCGCCTGTCATTCTTTATTAACGGAGCAGGAGGCCAAAGAGGTCGTATCCTACTTTAATTTAGTGACCGATGTTTTTCTGCGCCTGATAAAAATGATTATTGCGCCATTAGTTTTCGCCACATTGGTTTCTGGCCTTGCTAGCATGGGGAACTCTTCTTCCGTTGGCCGAATAGGGCTGAAGGCGATGGTGTGGTTTATTTGTTCTTCCGTGGTTTCTCTTTTTATTGGCATGATGTTAGCAAACATCTTTGAGCCTGGTGTCGGAATGAATCTCGTTATTCCAAGTACGCCAATAGCGGTAGAGACCGGCGTGAATACCGGTGGATTTACACTGAAAAGCTTCATTGCCCATATATTTCCACGCAGCATCGTCGAAGCGATGGCGAATAACGAAATATTGCAGATTCTGGTGTTCTCGATGTTTTTCGGTTCCGCGCTGGCTTTTGTGAAAGGCCAGAATAAACATGCCGTCACGATGGAATCGATGATTGAGGAACTGGCGAAAGTGATGTTCCGGGTGACGGACTATGTCATGCGGTTAGCGCCTCTGGCCGTATTTTCCTCTCTGGCGTCGTCTATTACGACTGAGGGGCTGGGGCTGCTCCTCGATTTTGGCAAAGTCATTGGTGAGTTCTACCTTGGTCTGGCGCTGCTGTGGGGGCTTATGTTCGGGGCTGGTGCACTGTTCCTCGGCAAGAAAGCAACCTGGGGTCTGATCAAACTGCTGCGCGAACCCAGTATGCTGGCGTTTGCCACCGCCAGCAGCGAAGCGGCCTATCCGAAAACGATGGAAGCGCTGAGCGAATTCGGCGTTCCCAAAAAAATCACCAGCTTTGTACTCCCGTTGGGGTATTCCTTTAACCTTGTCGGTTCCATGATTTATCAGGCTTTTGCCATTCTGTTCATCGCGCAGGCTTACAATATCCACTTAAGCTTTACGGAGCAGACACTGATTCTGCTGACGCTGATGATCACCAGTAAAGGCATGGCTGGCGTGGCACGCGCCGCGGTCGTGGTAGTAGCAGCCACCTTGCCGATGTTCAGCTTACCCGAAGCGGGCATTTTGCTGATTATTGGTATCGATCAGTTCCTGGATATGGGCCGCACGGCGACCAATGTGATTGGTAACGGCATGGCGACCGCAGTTGTGGCCAAGCTCGAGCGAAACCACGATCTGGAAGAACCCGATCATGAGCATGCCGACGAAGAGGCACCTGTGATGGCTGCCGGAAATGTCTAAATTAAGGTCAGGTTAATACACTGAGACAAGAGACAAGCGGCCTTCGGGCCGCTTGTCTCTTCGCTCTCATCCGCACGCGGCTGTGACCGTTTTCCATCCTCTTCACGTTCCCATTGGCGTTTATTCTGGCTTGCTTCTTTTCAATAGCTAACGGCTATCGCTGCGTTCATATCGCATTGTTGCAAAAACGTTATTTTTTGTTTGTGTTATCTTTAAATAAGACCGCAAGCTCAGGCTGGTTATTGATTAATCGCCCGATGCAGAATAACGAATATCCCCTAAATAATTCGAGTTTCAGGAAGGCGGCAAGTGAGGGAATCCCGATGAGCTTACTCAAGTAAGTGATTCGGGTGACCGAATGAAGCCAACGCACATGCAACTTGAAGTATGACGGGTATAGCAAGTTAATTTGGGAGGAAGCATGTCATCACACCTTCGCGACACTTGTCTGGACACACTGACGGTACAGAAGCAGATTTACCATTACTACAGCCTGCCGAAGGCGGCGAAAACGCTTGGGAACATCGATAAATTACCGAAGTCGCTCAAAGTGCTGCTGGAGAATTTATTGCGGCATCAGGACGGCGACACGGTAGAGCAGGACGATCTTCAGGCGGTTGTAGACTGGCTGAAGACGGGCCATGTTGACCGGGAAATCGCCTATCGTCCCGCGCGTGTATTGATGCAGGACTTTACCGGCGTGCCTGCCGTGGTCGATCTGGCGGCAATGCGAGCGGCGGTGAAACGGCTGGGCGGCGATGTGAATAAGGTTAACCCGCTGTCGCCGGTCGATCTGGTGATTGACCACTCGGTGACGGTTGACCATTTCGGCGATCGTCAGGCACTCGTGGATAACACGCAGTTGGAAATGGCGCGTAACCGTGAGCGTTATGAGTTTTTACGCTGGGGACAAAATGCCTTTAGTTACTTCAGCGTCGTGCCGCCGGGAACCGGAATTTGCCATCAGGTGAATCTGGAGTATCTCGCCAAGGCTATCTGGTATGAAAAGCAGGGCGACAAACAGTTTGCCTATCCCGATACGCTGGTGGGAACCGATTCGCATACCACGATGATTAACGGTTTAGGTGTGCTCGGCTGGGGCGTCGGCGGGATAGAAGCCGAGGCAGCAATGCTGGGGCAGCCTGTGTCGATGCTGATCCCTGACGTGGTCGGCGTCAAGCTAAGCGGCAAGATGCGCGAAGGGATCACGGCAACCGATCTGGTTCTGACGGTCACGCAGATGCTGCGTAAGCACGGCGTGGTCGGTAAATTTGTGGAATTTTACGGCGATGGACTGGATTCGCTGCCGCTGGCGGATCGCGCAACCATCGCCAACATGGCACCGGAATATGGTGCGACCTGCGGCTTTTTCCCTATCGATCAAATCACGCTGGATTACATGCGGTTGACCAACCGCGCGGAAGAACAGATCGCGCTGGTGGAAGCCTACAGTAAGCAGCAGGGGCTGTGGCGCAATACGGGTGATGAGCCGGTATTTACGAGCCAGCTCGCGCTGGATTTGTCGACGGTGGAAACCAGTCTGGCAGGGCCGAAACGCCCGCAGGATCGGGTGCCTTTAGCGGGCGTGCCGGAAGCCTTTAAAGCCAGCCGGGAGCTGGAAGTCAGCGCGGTGAAGAACCGTTCTGACTATGAAGAATTCACGTTGGAAGGCGAAACGCACCGTTTACAGCAGGGGGCCGTCGTGATCGCCGCGATCACCTCCTGTACCAATACCTCTAACCCGAGCGTGCTGATGACGGCCGGACTGCTGGCAAAAAATGCCGTAGAGCGCGGTCTGAAAACCAAGCCGTGGGTCAAGACCTCGCTGGCGCCGGGCTCTCGGGTCGTAACGGATTACTATGCTAAAGCGGGATTGACACCGTTCCTCGACGAGCTGGGATTCAATCTGGTGGGCTACGGCTGTACCACCTGTATTGGTAACTCAGGCCCGCTGCCGGATGCGATCGAAGCGGCGATAAAAGCCGGCGATCTGACGGTCGGCGCAGTGCTGTCAGGCAACCGTAACTTTGAAGGCCGTATTCATCCGCTGGTGAAGACGAACTGGCTGGCATCGCCGCCGCTGGTGGTCGCGTACGCGCTGGCGGGGAATATGAACGTCGATCTGACGCAAGAACCGCTGGGTGAAGATCGTGACGGGAAAGCCGTCTACCTGAAAGATATCTGGCCGTCGACGAAAGCGGTGGCGGACGCGGTATTGAATGTCAGCGCGGGCATGTTCCACAAGCAATATGCCGCCGTGTTTGAAGGCACGCAGGAGTGGCAAGATATTGAGGTCGACAACAATCCTACCTATCAATGGCCGGAAGAATCGACCTATATCCGCCAGACGCCTTTCTTCCTGGATATGGGGAAAGAGCCTGAGCCGGTTCAGGATATCCACAACGCGCGGATTCTGGCGATGCTGGGCGATTCGGTGACAACCGACCATATCTCTCCGGCAGGCAACATCAAGCGCGACAGCCCGGCAGGGAAATATTTGCTAGAGCGCGGCGTCGAAACTGCGGAGTTCAACTCTTACGGTTCACGGCGTGGTAACCACGAAGTGATGATGCGCGGGACGTTTGCCAACATTCGTATCCGCAATGAAATGGTGCCCGGTAAAGAGGGCGGCTATACCCGCCACATCCCGTCGCAGAATGAGATGACGATCTATGATGCGGCGATGCGCTACAAGGACGAAAATGTCCCGCTGGCACTGTTTGCTGGTAAAGAGTATGGCTCCGGTTCCAGCCGCGACTGGGCCGCGAAAGGCCCGCGCTTGCTGGGCGTCCGCGTGGTGATTGCCGAATCGTTTGAACGTATTCACCGTTCTAACCTGATCGGGATGGGGATTCTGCCGCTGGAGTTTCCTGACGGCGTGACGCGTAAAACGCTGCAATTAACCGGCGACGAGCAAATTTCGATTACGGGGCTAAATCAGCTGACGCCGGGAGCAACGGTTGAGGTCAACATCACGGATAGCAGCGGTAACACGCAGACCATCAGTACCCGCTGTCGCATCGATACCCGTAACGAACTGACCTACTACCAGAACGACGGCATCCTGCACTACGTTATCCGCAATATGCTGTAACTCCACTCCTGTTCAGACCTGCTGCGCTGGTGCACCTTCTTCCTCTGCACCAGCGCACGTTTTCCCACATGAAAGACTCGAATCCTCTGGTGAATTGTGGTTAGGTTATTGTGATGCTAACTACATGGGGAATAAGTAAAAACTATTGCCCAGCCACGCCCCGAATACGACGCCAATGCCGCTTGAAGAATGCCGGGGATATAACAGGAGGTTATATGAATGAGTTGATCAAAAAACGTTTTAAACACTCGCTGCTGTTTCTCACGCTGTGTGCAACAGGCGCGATGACATCGGCTTTTGCTGCTCAGGTTCCTGCTGGTGTGGAACTGGCGGATAAACAAGAGCTGGTGCGGGGTAACGGTTCAGAGCCTGCGTCGTTAGATCCGCATAAGGTGGAAAGCGATGTAGAAGGCCACATTATTAATGACTTCTTCGATAATTTGGTTCGCGTGGGCGATGACGGCACCATTCAGCCGCGACTGGCCGAGCGCTGGGATAATAAAGACAACACGGTGTGGACGTTCCACCTGCGGCCTGATGCCAAATGGTCCGATGGTTCACCGATTACCGCAGATGATGTGGTGTATAGCTGGAGACGCCTTAGCGACCCTAAAACGCTGTCACCTTACGGCACCTATGTCGCCAGTATGTATGTGAAGAACGCGGCGGATATTCTGGCGGGTAAGAAAGCGCCGGATTCGCTGGGTGTGAAAGCCTTGGACAGCCACACGGTGGAAGTCACGTTAGAACACCCGCTGTCGTATTTTCTGGAAATGTCGGCGTACCATATTCTGGTCCCGCTGCCGAAAGCGGTTCTCGAAAAACACCCTGATAACTGGACGCAGGTCGGAAATTTCGTCAGCAGTGGCCCCTATACGCTGAGCGAATGGGTGGTTAACGAACGTATCGTCGGCAAGCGCAATAGCCAGTATTGGGATAACGCGCATACCATCATTAACAAAGTGACGTATCTGCCGATCAGCTCGCAGGCGGCGGAGCTGAATCGCTATAAATCCGGCGAAATTGATGTCACGGGCATTCTGTCGCCCGTTCAATTCGCATCGCTGAAAAAAGAGTATCCGCAGGAGGTGAAGGTATCACCACAGATCGGAACCTATTTTTATCGCTTCAATACGCAAAAAGCCCCTTTTGACGATCCCCGCGTCCGTCGCGCACTGGATCTCAGTTTGGATAAAAATATCATCGCAAATAATGTGTTAGGTATGGGGCAGACGCCTGCTTACAGCCTGATTCCCAAAAATATAGGGGGCTTCCAGCGCAAGGATCCAGAGTGGGCAAACTGGACGCAGCAGCAGCGTAATGACGAAGCGAAGAAACTGTTGAAAGAGGCTGGGTTTGATGACAAGCATCCGCTGAAATTCAACCTGCTTTACAACACCTCCGAGTCACATTTACGCGTGGCAATTGCCGCCAGTTCAATGTGGAAGAAGAATCTTGGGTCGGAAGTGACGTTGCAAAATCAGGAATGGAAAACGATGCTGGATACCGTACGTACCGGTAACTTTGAGGTGGTCAGACAGTCCTGGACTGGGGATTACAACGAAGCCAGTACATTCTTGAATACGCTGGAAACGAATGACAGCAACAACAACGGTAAATTCAGTCATGCACAATATGATGCGTTGTTGAAAAAGGCGCTGACGGCGAAGGATAAGCAGGAGAAAGAGGCGATTTATCAACAAGCTTCGGATATTTTAGATAGCAACGTTCCTTTGTTGCCCATCTACTACTATGTCCAGCCGCAGATGGTTAAGACCTACATCGGTGGTTTTTCCCCCAATGTGCGTGGTGATTATTACACGCAAGACATGTACATCCTCAAGCATTGATCCCAATAAAACAGCCGGTTAAAAACCGGCTGTGAGCATGGAAAGAAACGATCCTGACGTGAAAGCGGGATCGTTACTTCATATCCAGCAGGTGCCCCATTTTGGCCGCCTTGGTCGCCAGATAGTTCTCATTCTTCGGGTTGCGCCCGACAATTAATGGCACGCGCTCAACGATATTGATGCCCGCTTCGTTGAGTATTTTCACTTTCTGCGGGTTGTTGGTCAGCAGGCGAACTTCATCAACGTCGAGCAGCTTGAACATATCGGCGCACAGCGTGAAATCGCGCTCGTCGGCGGCGAACCCAAGCTGATGATTGGCTTCCACCGTATCGGCTCCCAGATCCTGCAAGGCATAAGCGCGGATTTTATTGAGCAGCCCAATATTACGGCCTTCCTGACGGTGGTATAGCAGCACGCCGCGACCTTCTTCGGCGATGTGGCTCAGTGCCGCTTCAAGCTGGAAACCACAGTCGCAGCGCAGGCTAAACAGGGCATCCCCCGTCAGACACTCGGAGTGCACGCGGGCGAGTACGGGAACTGAACCGGAAATATCACCATAAACCAGAGCAAGGTGATCGTGGCCCGTGGCGATCTCTTCGAAACCTACCATCAGGAAATCGCCCCACGGGGTGGGCAACTTGGCTTCCGCCACCCGTTTTAGCTGCATACTTTTCTCCAAAAAATCTGTATCCAAAAAGCTGTGTCCAAAAAACGTGTCTAAAAACAAGAATGCTGAGGCGAATCCTACTGCGACCCATCGCGCTTGACCAGTAAAAAAGCCTGTCTAAGAATGTCACAAAAATTGAATTATAACGTGGTCAGACCGCAGTCTGGTTTCAGGTTCGTTGACAGAACTGAGCGCTATTTTACGCCATACTGACAGTTCGTGTCGGATTTTCTGATAGAATTGTGAAAGTTTTGTTGCATAGCATCATGCTGAATTATGGGAAGAAATTATGTACGAAATTGCCAAACGAACAACCATTGGCGCAGCGCTATTACTGATTATGCCAATGATTATCTGGATGAGCGGTTGGCAGTGGCAGCCGGAGTACGACGGACTCTGGTTACGCGTACTCTTCTGGATTACAGAAACGGTGACATCGCCGTGGGGCATTCTGACCAGCATCGTCCTCAGTATCTGGTTTCTCTGGTGCCTGCGTTTTCGCCTGAAACCCGCGCTCGGCCTGTTGGTCATCATGGCAATTACGGTGCTGATTGGACAGGGAATCAAATCGGCGATTAAAGAGTGGGTGCAGGAATCACGGCCCTATGTGGTCTGGCTGGAGAAAAATCATCAGGTGGACGACAGCTATTTCTATTCGCTGCCGCGTAAGGAGCGTTCGGAACTGGTGAAAACACAGTTGCAGGACCAAACGCAGATTCCACAATGGCTGCGCAGCCACTGGCAGTTTGAAACCGGCTTTGCTTTCCCCTCCGGGCACACCATGTTTGCTGCAACCTGGGCGCTGCTGGGCGTTGGGCTGCTGTGGGCGCGTCGGCATTATAAAACGGTGGTGATCCTGATGCTCTGGGCCAGTGGCGTTATGGGTAGCCGCCTGGTACTCGGCATGCATTGGCCGCAGGATTTGGTGGTGGCGACGTTAATTAGCTGGTTGCTGGTGGTGGTTGCCAGCTGGCTGGCGCAGCGCTGGTGCGGCCCGCTCTCGCTCCAGTATGAAGAAATCAAAGAACAGGCGGAGGAGGATGCCGCCGAAAATAAATCCTCGTAGCTTTTGAGTTACCGTTCCTGTTTTAGGTTGTACTCCATAGATAATCCCCTGTAGTGCGTACCCTGCGGATGACCTCGGTCATCCGCATTTTTATGACGCCGACTTATCCGTCACCCTGCGTGCCGCTGCTGACGCAACGTTAAAAATTCCTCCCGGAACTTTTTTATCTCTCTTGTCTCTGTTTTTTCCCGACTCTCACCGCTATCGCCTCGCGCAAAATGTAAACAATTTGTGAGCTGCTTCGCTATTCCTGTTTTTGCTGTTGGACAATTTTTCGGTTGGTTGTAAAACTTCATTTGAATGTTAATTCAGTATTGAATATATATTCAAACAGGGGAATAACAATGAAACCTTACCGTCTGAAATCCTCCCTGCTGGCCATCATGTTTTCCTTCTCTGCCGGTGCGTTCGCCGCAGATAACGGGTTGATCGCCATAATTACCCCTTCACATGACAATCCGTTCTTTAAAGCCGAAGCCGAAGGTGCCAGAACCAAAGCCATCGAACTGGGCTACACCACGCTGGTGGCGTCGCATGACGATGACGTCAGCAAGCAAAATCAGCTGATTGAAACCGCCATTGCCCGCAAGGCGAAAGCCATCATTCTGGATAATGCCGGGGCTGATGCGACCATTGGCCCGTTGAAAAAAGCGAAAGCTGCCGGTATTCCCGCCTTCCTGATCGACCGTGAAATCAATGAAACCGGCGTGGCCGTGGCGCAGATCGTTTCCAATAACTATCAGGGCGCGCAGCTCGGTGCGGAGAAATTCGTCGAACTGATGGGGCACAAAGGCAAATACGTCGAGCTGATTGGTCGCGAGTCAGACACCAATGCGCACGTCCGTTCGCAGGGCTATCACGATGTGATCGACCAATATAGCGACATGAAGCGCGTCGCCAGACAAACGGCGAACTGGAGTCAGACGGAAGCCTTTACTCGCATGGAAGCCATCTTGCAGGCAAATCCGGATATCACTGGCGTCATTTCCGGCAACGACACGATGGCGCTGGGGGCGGAAGCCGCGCTGAAAGCGGCGGGGCGTCACGACGTGATTGTGGTGGGCTTTGACGGCAGCGACTACGTGCGCGATTCCATCATCAATAAAGGCAATATTAAGGCCACGGTGCTGCAACCGGGCTGGCAACAGGCGCAGATGGCGGTCGAACAGGCGGATTACTACCTGAAGAACGGCAAGGCACAGCATGAAGAGAAACAGCTGATGGACTGCATTCTGATCGACGAATCTAACGCGACCAAACTCAACACCTTTGCGTTGAAACCGTAATTAAGGCGGCAGGAGCATCAGCTCCTGCTGATAAAGGAGTCGTTATGCTGTTTGATGAACGATACCGCGCCTGTTGGGTTGGGCTCTGCGCCTTGCTGCTGTCGGCCTGTACGGTGGTCGATCTGGATGAAAACGGTAAACCGATCATTCCGGTCGACCCAGCGGCTACACCGGGCTATAGCACCATGACGCCAGAGAACATCGCGACAGCGCTGTGGCAGCCGAAGTTGCTCCCAACTGCGCAGCAGCAGGCGCTGTCCTGGGACGAGGTGAAGAAAACGCAGGCAACGCTGGAGGGTTCGGCGCGTAAAGCTGTCTACGCACGGCTTCAGGGCACGGTCAGCGGGATTGATCGGGAAAGTCGCGAAGGAAAATTGACGCTTGATGTGCAAGGTGACGCCGTCACGCTTCAACTTGGGCCCATCGTTAAAGGCAATGCCATTCGCGATGCGGCTGGGTTTATTCGCTTTGATGACTTCAAAAATCAGGTGCAGTTTGCCCAACTGGCTCGCGCGTTGAATAACAAAGCGCTCGCGTCATTGCCGGAGCTGGATGCAGGTGTACAGGGTAAGCCCGTTAACGTACTGGCGGCATTGGTGGTGACCAAACAGGGCATCAGCGAAGCGGTGCCGATGACGTTAAACCTGACCGAAACGAGCGGCGGAGGGGCGCAGTGATGGAAAAACCAGACACTTCTCTGCAATCAAATGCGGTGAACCGACCCGATATCGTGATGGCGACCCGCGGCATCACCATGCTGTTTCCCGGTACCAAAGCGCTGGATAACGTCGATTACAACGTGTATCGCGGCAAGGTCAACGTGATTATTGGTGAGAACGGGGCGGGTAAATCGACGCTGATGAAGATTCTGGCTGGTGTGCAGCAGCCGACGTCCGGCCAGATTCTGCTGAATGGCGAAGCGGTGCGCATCGTGGATACGCGTGATGCGGCGGCAAAAGGCATTGGCATGGTGCATCAGGAACTCAACCTGTCCGAGAACCTGAGCGTGGCGGAGAACATCTTCCTGGGCCGAGAACTGCAAAAAGGCGTTGCGCCTATCGACTATCTGGCGCAGGAGCGGATTGCGGCGGAGCTGATGGCGCGCCTCGATCAGGATATTTCACCGCGTACCGAGGTTGCCAACCTGAAAGTCGGCCAGCAGCAACTGGTGGAAATCGCCAAGGCGCTGGCGGATCAGGCCGACATTCTGATTCTGGACGAACCCACCTCTGCGCTGAGCAAAACGGAGGTCGAGATTCTGTTTCGCGTGATCCGCGAGCTGACGCGCCAGAATGTGTCGATTATCTACATTTCACACCGGCTGGAAGAGCTGATGGCGATTGGTGACTACATCACCATCCTGCGCGACGGGTGTTTTCAGGCAGAGGCGGCCGTTAGCGACATCGACGTGCCGTGGATCGTGCGGGAAATGCTCGGCGGTGACCCTGTCACCAGCTTTCTGCATCCGGGCAGAACGTTTGGTGCGCCCGTGTTGGAAGCGGAACACCTTACCTGCCTCAATGATGCCGGGCATCAGGTGGTCAATGATGTGTCGCTGATGGTGCGTGAAGGGGAAATCGTCGGCATTTATGGGCTGATGGGGGCGGGGCGTACCGAACTCTTCGAGTGTCTACTGGGTATTCAGAATGATTATCTGGGCAAGATTTATCTCGATAGCAAACCGGTTAATCCGCGGCTCTCTACCGCGCAGCGCATTCGTATGGGCATGAGTCTGGTGCCGGAAGATCGCAAGAAAACCGGCATCTTTCCGCTCTCGTCGGTGGCTTCCAATCTCACCATCGCCAGCCTGTGGCGGCGGCTGAAATACGGCATGGCGATCTTCCAGCGGCAAGAGCAGGAAGTGGTTGCCAGCACGATTGGGCAACTGGCGATCAAAGTTTCTTCGCCCGAGGTGGAAATTCAGGCGCTCAGCGGCGGCAATCAGCAAAAAGTGGTGATTGGTCGCTCGCTGCTGACCAGCCCCAAGGTGCTGCTGCTGGATGAACCCACGCGAGGCATTGATGTGGGTGCCAAAGCCGACGTATTTGAAATGATGGTCGGGCTGTCGGAACAGGGCATCGGCGTGCTGTTTTCCACCTCGGATTTGAAAGAAATTATGGCGGTATCGGACCGTATTTTAGTGATGTCGAATGGCAAGCTGACGGCGAATATCGTGCGTCAGTCGGCCAGCGAGTCGGCATTGGTTTCGGCAAGTGCACAAGGGTTCTGACATGAAAACGACTCACCTTCCGGCGGCGTCAGGCGCGCTATCACCGGGTAAGTTTGTACGCTCACGAGAGAGCATCCTGCTGTTGATTCTCAGGCTGCGCACGTTTATCGCGCTGTTCCTGATTCTGGGGTTCTTTGCCTTCACGGTGCCCGGATTTTTGGCCACAGGCAGCCTGATCATCATGGTTAAGCACATTGCCATCAATGCGTTTCTGGCGCTGGGGATAACGTTTGTCATCATCACCGCCGGGATTGACCTGTCAATCGGTGCCACGTTAGGGCTGTGCGGCATGGTGGCGGGCTACATGATTACTCAGGGAATTGTGCTGCCCATGTTCGGCGTCGCGATTTTCCCCAGCGTGTGGGTCATCGTGCCTGTCGTGCTGCTGATTGGCGCGCTCATTGGTGCCATCAACGGCTGGATCATCACGCGGTATAACGTTGCGCCCTTTATCTGCACGCTCGGAACGATGTACATCGTGCGTGGGGCATCGATGCTGATTTCCGGTGGGGAGACATTCCCCGGCTTGGGCGGTAACCCGCAGTTGGGCAACACCGGTTTTGAGCTGATTGGCTCCGCCACGATCCTGGGATTACCGCTGGCCATCTGGCTGATGCTGGTGCTGGCCGTGGTGATTGCCTACGTGGCGCGCCGCCTGCCGTTCGGCCGTCATGTCTATGCGATTGGTGACAACGAGCGTGCCGCTGAACTCTCCGGCGTCAAAGTGCGTCAGGTTAAAGTCTGGGTCTACACCATTTCCGGCTTCTGCGCGGCTATCGCGGGCATCGTGGTGTCCTCTCAGTTGGTTGCCAGCCATCCGGCAACGGGCACCGCCTTTGAAATGAACGCGATTGCTGCTGTGGTGCTCGGCGGAACGTCGCTGGCAGGCGGGCGCGGCACGATTCTGGGCACGCTGATTGGCGCGTTTGTTATCGGGATTCTTGCCGACGGGCTGGTGATGATGGGCGTAAGTGAATTCTGGCAGATGGTGATTAAAGGCATCGTCATCATTGTGGCGGTGATTATCGACCAGATGCAAAACCGCATGCAGCACAAGGCCGCCATTGTGTCACAGAAGGCCGCGGCGGAAGGGACATAGTTAAGAGTAACTAGCACGGGGCGTTGAGTTGTGGCGAGAGCGATGTCGGTAGGCATACCGAGGCGCAATTTGAGTGCAATTTTTTTTGATTCGATATGAATAAATATTCGTTTTTGAGTAAAAATTCAAGCGAGGTGAAGTATGAATCCGTACGCATTGTCGGTGGAGGCGCTGACGTATAAAGCCCGCGCCATTCGTCGCCGCATTATTCATCTGAATGCCAATAGCCCGGCTGGCGGGCACACGGGTGCCGACCTGTCACAGGTTGAGATACTAACGGCGCTGTATTTTCGCATTCTGAACTGTGCACCGGATCGCCTTCAGGATCCGCAGCGGGATATTTACATCCAGTCAAAAGGTCATGCGGTCGGCGGCTATTACTGCTGTCTGGCGGAAGCGGGCTATTTCCCAGAAGCGTGGCTGGAAACCTATCAGCACCCCGACTCACATTTGCCGGGGCATCCGGTCAAGCACAAAACGCCGGGGATTGAACTGAACACCGGCGCGCTAGGGCACGGGCTACCGGTTGCCGTCGGCATTGCGCTGGCGGCGAAGCGCGATAACAGCCCGCGTCGGGTGTTTGTCCTGACGGGGGATGGTGAACTGGCGGAAGGCAGTAACTGGGAAGCGGCGCTGGCAGCGGCGCATTACCAACTGGATAACCTGATCATCATCAACGACAAGAACAAGCTGCAACTGGCGGGAACGACCTGCTCCATCATGAACACCGATCCGCTGGCGGAAAAGTGGCAGGCTTTTGGCCTACAGGTCACGGAATGCGCGGGTAATGACATGCGCTCGGTGGTGGAAACGCTGGAGAATCTGCCGCGCAACGGCAAGCCGAATGTGGTGATTGCGAATACGGAAAAGGGCGCAGGCGTGTCCTTTATTCAGGGGCGGGCTGAATGGCATCACCGGGTGCCGAAAGGCGAGGAAATTGCACTGGCGCTGGAGGAATTAAAAGATGAGTAACGCAGAGCATCTGGCAACCGTCATGGTCGAGCAGTTCATCAAGGCCGTCGAACAGGGGATTGATTTGGTTCCGGTGTTGGCGGATTCGACCTCTACGGCGAAGATTTCACCGTTCATACAGCGTTTCCCCGACCGCATCGTCAACGTGGGAATCGCAGAACAAACCATGGTGGGGACGGCGGTAGGGCTGTCCATCGGCGGCAAGATTGCGGTGACCTGTAACGCGGCTCCGTTTTTGATCTCCCGTGCGAATGAGCAGCTCAAAGTCGACGTCTGTTACAACAACAGCAACGTCAAACTGTTTGGGCTGAATGCGGGCTGTAGCTATGGTCCGCTCGCCAGCACGCACCACAGTATTGACGACATCGCGGTGCTGAGAGGGTTTGGCAATATTGAGATCTACGCGCCGTCCAGCCCGGAAGAGTGCCGTCAGATTATCGATTATGCGTTTGAACATCAGGGACCAGTCTATATCCGCCTCGATGGGAAACCGCTGCCTGCCTTGCACGATGAGCGGTATCGCTTTGTGCCGGGGCAGATCGATGTGCTGCGCAAGGGTCGCGATATCACGCTGGTCGGGCTGGGGTCGACCGTGCATGAAATTGTGACGGCGGCTGAATTATTAGCAGAAAAAGGACTTTCCGCTACGGTGGTTAATCTTTCCTCTATCCGCCCGTGCAATACTCAGCAATTGCTTGAAATTCTGAGTGAAACACCTCGAGTCATCACAGTCGAGGAACATAACGTCAACGGCGGTGCAGGCAGTCTGGTAGCGGAAGTGCTGGCGGAAGCGGGCAGCGGAATTCCTCTTGTGCGGTTGGGAATTCCCGATGGTCAATACGCGATTGCCGCCGATCGGAGCGCGATGCGAGCGCATCACGGGCTGGACGCGACGGGCATTGTCAACGCAGCACTGCGTCTTTGCCCGGGAGGCTGATGATGTTTACGCCGGTTATTTTGGCAATCGATGAAGGGACGACTAACGCCAAGGCGATTGCCGTCGATGAGCGGGGGCGCATTCTGGCTAAGGCGGCAGTCGCTTTGCAGGTGACGCACCCGCAGCCGGGCAGAGCCGAGCAGGACGCGATGGCGATCTGGCATGCGGTTTGTCAGGCGGCAGAAGCCTGCCTGTCGTCATTACACCGGGCTCAAGTGGTGGGCGTGGCGATCAGTAACCAGCGTGAGTCGGTGCTGATTTGGGACCGGCGAACCGGAAAGCCGCTGACGCCGCTGGTCAGTTGGCAGGATCGCCGCGCCGAGAAATTCTGTCAGGCATTGCAGGGCAGTGCAGAGGCGCGTCTGATTGAATCCCGCACCGGGCTACAGGTCGATCCGCTTTTTCCCGCAGCCAAACTGCACGCCATGCTGGCAGAACTACCGGGCGGTGTCGCCCGGGCGATGCAGGGTGAGTTGTGCATCGGAACGGTGGATTGCTGGCTTAACTGGCAGTTTAGCGGTGGACGAGCGTATTCCACAGACTATTCCAACGCGGCAAGAACCCAACTGTTCAATATCCACCGCGGCTGCTGGGATGAAGATTTACTGGCATTGTTCGGGATTCCCAGCGTGTGCCTGCCTGCCGTCACGCCGTCCTCGGCGTTACATGGCCACACCGGCGTGACGGGCATCAGTGGGCTTGCCGCTGGCGTACCGATTGTGGCGCTGATTGGCGATTCTCATGCGGCGCTGTACGGGCAGGGCATCACCCAAAGCGGTGAAATCAAGGCGACGTACGGCACCGGCTCGTCGCTGATGACCACCATCAACACGCCGCATCAACAGGCCGCGGGGCTTAGCACCACGATTGCCTGGCACGATGGCGAACTGCGCTACGCGCTGGAAGGCAACATTACCCACACGGGTTCGGGATTTGCCTGGATTGGTCAGATGCTGGGTATCCCTTCTGTTACGCAACTTACTGAGCTGGCGCTCAGCGCCGAGTCTAATCAGGGCGTCTTTTTTGTTCCTGCGCTATCCGGGCTGGGCGCGCCCTATTGGGATGTGCAAGCGCGCGGCCTGCTGTGTGGTTTATGCGACGCCACCACGCCCGCCATCATCGCCCGCGCGGGACTGGAAGCCATCGCGTACCAGATTGCCGACGTCTTCTTTGCGATGGAACAGGCATCGCAGGCCGCATTACCCGCGCTACGCGTTGACGGCGGCGCGACACAAAACCGCTGGCTGATGCAGTTCCAGGCCGACCTCTTGCAGCGCCCATTGATTCGCAACCATAACGCGGAAGTGTCGGCGCTGGGCGCGGCTTATCTGGGCGGGAAAATGCTGGGGTGGTGGGAGCACAACGAACAGATCGCCGCGCTGCCCAGAGAAGTGGAGGTCATCGAACCGTCGACGACCAACCACGGGGTTTTGGAGAGCTATCAACAGTGGCGTACGGCGGTAGCACGTGCACGTCTGCGGCCCGAGTCATAAGCATTTTTAACAGTAAGAACCTATCCGATACGAAAGAAAAGATAAGCAGCTAAATACCATCAGAAATCAATGAGGTGACTTTTATGGCAACGTATAACTACCCTAAATTTGGTGCCGGTTTGTGGCATTTTGCGAATTATATCGACCGCTACGCGGTGGACGGCTATGGCCCAGCATTGAGCACGATCGATCAGATCAAAGCGGCGAAAGAGGTAGGCGAACTCTCCTATGTCGACTTGCCTTATCCCTTCACGCCGGGCGTGACGCTCAGCGAAGTAAAAGATGCGCTGAAAGATGCGGGACTGAAGGCGATTGGTATCACGCCGGAAATTTATCTGCAAAAGTGGTCGCGTGGTGCTTTTACCAACCCCGACCCAGCGGCCCGAGCGGCGGCGTTTGAATTAATGCACGAATCTGCGGGCATTGTGCGCGAACTTGGCGCGAACTATGTCAAAGTCTGGCCGGGTCAGGATGGTTGGGATTACCCGTTCCAGGTCAGCCATAAAAACCTGTGGAAGCTGGCGGTGGACGGCATGCGCGATCTGGCGGGGGCTAACCCCGATGTGAAATTTGCTATCGAGTACAAACCGCGTGAGCCGCGCGTGAAAATGACCTGGGATTCTGCCGCGCGAACGTTGCTGGGTATTGAAGATATTGGGCTGGATAACGTGGGCGTGCTGCTGGACTTCGGGCATGCGCTGTATGGCGGCGAATCACCGGCCGACTCTGCCCAATTGATTATCGATCGCGGTCGTCTGTTCGGCATGGATGTGAACGACAACCTGCGCGGCTGGGATGACGATCTGGTGGTCGGCACCGTGCATATGACCGAGATCTTCGAATTTTTCTACGTGCTGAAAATCAACAACTGGCAGGGTGTCTGGCAGCTCGATCAGTTCCCGTTCCGTGAGAATCACGTTGAGGCGGCGCAGCTGTCTATCCGTTTCCTGAAACACATCTATCGCGCGCTGGACAAGCTGGATATCCCGGCGCTTCAGGCGGCGCAGGAAGCGCAGAATCCGTTACAGGCGCAGCGGATTGTGCAGGATGCGCTGCTGTCATCCATTAACGTTAACGAGTAATCACGCCACGATTCGTCAGGCACGGAGCAGGGGAAGCATTCTGCGCCTGACGTTACTCTTATTGCTCACCACGAGTGGTGAGTACGTTAGATCAACGTCTCAGCGGTTAATCGATCGGTAATCAATACATCAACGTAGTGCCCGGTTAATGCACCGCGAATCGCGGCACTTTTCTCGACGCCGCCCGCTAACGCCACCACGCGCGGACACTGACGCAGCTGTGGCAGCGCCATACCAATCACCGGATCTTCATCGTCCTGCAACACCGGTTCGCCTTCCGCGTTGTAATAATGCAGGCATAAATCGCCTACGGCACCGCGTTCGGCCAACTGCTGCAACATCGCTTCGTGATAGTAGTTACCGGAATTTTTCAGCAGTTGCGAGGGCTCCAGCACGCCAATACCGACAAGCGCCAGACTCACCTCGCTGAATTTATCAACCACGCTGGAAACCTCATCGCTGGTCACCAAACGGGCGCGATCTTCCACCGACCGTTCGATACTCTGCGCGGGCAAAAGGTAAGCGGGGCAACTGAGCTGATTGGCTAAGGTTTGCGTCAGGATCGTCGCCTGCACATTGCCATTTGGCCCGACGCCGCCCAACAGTTGTATGACGCCCTGAGCCTTGACGCTTTGCGGATGCAGGCTGTCCACCATCGCCCGTAGCGTGCTGCTCCAGGACGAGATACCAACCAGATCGTCAGGGCGGATACTGGTTTGGACATAGTGCGCGGCCGCAGAGCCAATCGCCTGCTTGATTTGCGCCAGCGTGGCGTTATCGGCGACATCCACCACGATAGCCTGATCGATGCCGTAGCGCTTCTGAATCGCCGCTTCCAGCCCCATGAACATGTTCGGGGGTTGAATTACGCTGATTTTGACCACACCTTCTTTAACACAGCGCGTGATAGCGCGGGAGACAAAAGACTGTGACAAATGGAGTGAGGCGGCAATTTCTGCTTGTTTCATCCCTTCGCTATAATAGAGCGTAGCGATCTTGACCAATAATCGCTGTTCGTCCTGCTTTGACATGACTTTTCCCCTTGCTGACTTGCTGCTGTCATTTTTATTCAGCGCAGAATAAATAACAAGCGCAGACGGCAGCGGAGCACGGTTCTTGTTTTTGACTTTTGTACAGTGGAAGTGTGGTGATAAGTGCGGCGACAAAAAATCGGGCTGACGCCGTGATTTCCCTGTCTGCGCCGGACATGGTAATTTAATGGGGTTTGTCGCCAAAATTTGGCATAATTCATCCGGTTACTGGATATCACAGGAAGGACAATGTGAAATATTTGCTGATTTTTTTACTCGTGCTGGCGATATTCATCATTTCTGTCACACTGGGTGCGCACAACGATCAGGTTGTGACATTTAACTACCTGCTGGCACAGGGGGAGTATCGTATCTCCACACTGCTTGCCACGCTGTTTGCCCTGGGTTTTGCCCTTGGCTGGGTTATCTGTGGTCTGTTTTATCTGCGTCAGCGCATTGCGCTTGGCCGTGCACAACGTAAAATTAAGCGTCTGGAACAACAGCTTTCTACCTCCACCGAGGAGAACGTGGCGCCAGTGCAGACGGTCACCCACTAAGGAATTCTCTCTATGTTAGAACTGCTGTTTCTGTTGCTGCCCGTGGCCGCCGCGTACGGCTGGTACATGGGTCGCAGAAGTGCGCAGCAGGACAAAGAGCAGGAATCCAACCGCCTGTCCCGAGAGTATGTCACCGGGGTTAACTTCCTGTTGTCCAATCAGCAGGATAAGGCGGTTGAGCTGTTCCTCGACATGCTCAAGGATGACAGCAACACCTTTGAAGCCCACCTCACGCTCGGCAACCTGTTCCGTTCGCGCGGCGAAGTTGACCGTGCGATTCGCATCCATCAGGCGCTGACCGAAAGCGCATCGTTAACCTTTGAACAGCGCCTGCTGGCGGTGCAGCAGCTGGGCCGTGACTATATGGCCGCAGGGCTATATGACCGCGCCGAAGAAAGTTTCAACCAGTTGGTGGATGAAGAAGATTTTCGACGCAGCGCCTTGCAGCAGCTCTTGCAGATCCATCAGGCGACCAGCGATTGGCCGACGGCGATTGATGTGGCGGAAAAACTGGTCAAGATGGGAAAAGACCAGCTTCGCGTGGACATCGCACATTTTTACTGTGAATTGGCGCTGTTGGCGATGGGCAGCGACGATCTGGATAAGGCGCTAACGCTCCTGAAAAAAGGGGCGACGGCGGACAGCCAGTGTGCCCGTGCGTCTATCATGATGGGGCGCATCTACATGGCGCAGCAGGATTATTCACGCGCCGTGGAAGCCTTGCGACAGGTTCTCGAGCAGGATAAAGAACTGGTTAGCGAAACGCTGCCGATGCTGCAAGAGTGCTATCAGCATTTAGATAAGCCTTTGGATTGGGCGAATTTCCTCAGACGCTGCGTAGAAGAAAATACCGGTGCGACGGCGGAATTGATGCTGGCCGACATCCTCGAAAGAGAAGAGGGGGCCGAGGTGGCTCAGGCTTATATTAACCGCCAGCTTCAACGCCACCCCACGATGCGCGTGTTCCATCGCCTGATGGATTTTCACCTGCATGAAGCGGAAGACGGACGAACAAAAGAGAATCTTCAGGGATTGCGTGACATGGTCGGCGAACAGATTCGCACTAAGCCCCGCTATAGCTGCCGCAAATGTGGTTTCACGTCGCAATCACTCTATTGGCAATGTCCTTCCTGCCGCACCTGGGCTAGCATCAAGCCGATCCGTGGGCTCGACGGCCAGTAACGTTTCACGATATCGAGCAAGTGTTGTTTCGTGCTATTTAGTTACAACATACTAGTAGCTGCATGTGATTTCGGTGCCAGCCAGCGTCTTTAATCGCATTGGTCTTCAGGCGGCTGGGATTTCAGGGGCGGGGCATGTAGAATGCGGCGGGAATTTTGGCTTCGCAAGAGACTGGGTGACGAATGAAAAACGAGAATCTACAGCAAGAGAATCAAACGGTATCCTCCCCGATTGTGGTCGCGCTGGACTATGCCAGTCAGCAGGCGGCGCTGTCGTTTGTTGACCGTATCGATCCGCAGGATTGCCGTTTGAAGGTAGGCAAAGAGATGTTTACCTTATTTGGCCCACAGTTCGTGCAGACGCTACAACAGCGCGGCTTTGATGTGTTTCTCGATCTGAAATTCCACGATATTCCGAACACTGTCGCTCACGCCGTTGCGGCCGCCGCCGATCTCGGTGTGTGGATGGTAAATGTCCACGCCAGCGGTGGCTCACGTATGATGACAGCGGCGAAAGAAGCGCTGATGCCGTTTGGTAACGATGCGCCGTTGCTGATTGCCGTGACCGTGTTAACCAGCATGGACGAAGACGATCTGCGCGGGCTCGGCATTACCGTCAGCCCGGCGGAGCAGGCGGAACGACTGGCGGTGTTAACGCACAACAGCGGGCTGGATGGCGTGGTGTGTTCCGCGCATGAAGCGCAGCGATTGAAGCAGGTATGCGGACAGGCATTTAAGCTGGTCACACCGGGCATTCGTCCCGCCGGCAGCGACGTTGGCGATCAGCGCCGCATCATGACGCCGGTTCAGGCACAGCAGGCTGGCGTCGATTATATGGTGATTGGACGTCCGATCACCCAATCGGTAGATCCAGCACAGACGCTGCGTGAGATTCGCGCTTCATTGTTAAACGGTGTGGCATCATGAGCCTGCGTCGCGACGAGAATAGCCAACTGGTTTACTCCACGGAAACCGGACGAATTAAGCAGGAAGAAGAGCGCGTCGTTCGGCCAAAAGGTGACGGCATCGTGCGTATCCAGCGTCAGACTAGTGGACGTAAAGGGAAGGGCGTATGCCTGATTAGCGGTCTCGATCTTGACGATGCTGCACTGGATAAGCTGGCGGCCGAATTGAAGAAGAAATGTGGCTGCGGCGGGTCGGTGAAAGACGGCGTGATCGAAATTCAGGGAGATAAACGCGACCTGCTAAAACAGCTTCTGGAAGCGAAAGGCATGAAGGTTAAGCTGGCTGGTGGCTAAAGGATATAAAGATAAAAGCAGCAGGTTTACTCCCGTGAACCTGCTGCTCACAAATTCGTTATTTATCGACCTGACGGCCAATCAGCCCGCCGATAGCTGCACCGCCCAGCGTTCCTAATGTTCCGCCATCCGTTAAGATAGCCCCACCGACTGCGCCCGCACCGGCACCAATCGCGGTATTACGGTCACGTTTGGACATGTTTGAACAGCCCGCGAGCGTTACAGCAAGCGTAATGGCAAGCGCGGCTGTCGCAAAACGTTTGTTTAATTTCATTTTATTTCCCCTTTCTGCTCTTGGCCTCACGTTTCTTGTGAGGAAAATATCGAACAACGTGCTTTTTACGGTATTAAATAAAGAAACCGGCCTTTTACTGCTTGATGACAAGTATAATCATCGGAAAAAACTGCAACAGGTAAAAACTCTTAATTCCCCAGCGTTATGTTAACGATAGCAACAATTGATAAATCTGGCTGTTTTTTGCTCAATTGTGTGGGGTGTCTCTTTCTTTTTCCCATAGCAGAACACCGCTAGGTCTTTAGCGATTTAGCCCATAGCGACCAGCTCGTCAGGTCGCGAAAATGGTGTCATCGCGCCGAGGGGAGGCTGATATGTTAGAAACGCTAAAAAAACAGGTGTTGGACGCCAATCTGGCCTTGCCGCAGCACAATCTGGTGACGTTTACCTGGGGAAATGTCAGCGCGGTCGATCGACAGCGCGGCCTGATGGTGATAAAACCTTCCGGCGTGGAATACTCAGCCATGACGCTGGAGGATATGGTTGTCGTTGAGCTGGAAAGCGGCAAAGTGGTGGAGGGGACGAAGAAACCGTCGTCAGATACCGATACCCACCGCGTGCTGTATCTGGAATTTGCCGAGATCGGCGGTATTGTGCATACCCATTCCCGCCATGCCACGATCTGGGCGCAAGCGGGCAAAGATATCCCCGCCTGGGGAACGACGCATGCGGACTACTTTTATGGTCCTATTCCCTGTACGCGTCTGATGGCAGATGCGGAAATCAACGGACGCTATGAGTGGGAAACGGGCAGGGTGATCGTCGAAACCTTCCGCCAGCGTGGCATTTCACCGGTGGATGTTCCTGCCGTATTGGTTAACTCGCATGGCCCCTTTGCGTGGGGGAAAGATGCAGACAACGCGGTGCACAACGCGGTTGTTCTGGAAGAGCTTGCCTACATGGGGATTTTCTCACGCCAGCTAACGCCTCAGTTGGGTGAGATGCAGCAAACGCTGTTGGATAAACACTACTTACGCAAGCACGGCAAGAACGCGTACTACGGACAATAAACCGCAGCAATTTCTTCCTTATGCCCTTTGAGTCATATAGCGCCGCCAATGCGGCGCTCGTGTTATTTGTGGGGCTTGATGCCCTCGCTCCTGAACGGCACAAGCACCGTGCTAAATTCTTAAGGGTGGCCGCCAGCATAAAAAATCCCTCCGCGAGGGAGGGATACGCCGATGACGTTTAAGGCTGAGCGCCGTCTCGTAAGACAATCGGGCTCTCTTTTGCCGTTGGGACATCGCTATTCATTGCACGACGAATGACGAAGAAGGCTGAAATCAGCATTGTCACCGCCACCAGCATGAAGAACCCGCACAGCGCGGCGTTGATCTGATTACTGAAGACGATGGTTTCCATGTCTTTAATTGATTTGGCTGGTGCAATCAGCGTGTTCTGTTCAATACCCGCCGCGAAGCGTTTTGCCTGAGCCAGAAAGCCGATGCTCGGTTTTTCATGGAATATTTTCTGCCAACCCGCCGTCATCGACGTAATAAACAGCCAGACGGTAGGCACGATAGTCACCCACGCATAGCGCTGTTTCTTCATCTTAAACAACACCACGGTGCCGAGAATCAATGCCATCGAGGCCAGCATCTGGTTACCGATACCGAACAGCGGCCAGAGTGTGTTGATGCCGCCCAGCGGATCGATCACGCCCTGATAGACGAAGAATCCCCAACCGGAAACGGCGACGGTTGTACCGGCCAGATTCCCCAGCCAGGAGTGACTGTTTGCTAATCTTGGAATCGCAATACCGACCAGATCCTGCACCATGAAACGACAGGCGCGGGTCCCAGCGTCAACGGCAGTTAGGATGAACAGGGCTTCAAACAGAATCGCGAAGTGATACCAGAATGCCATCATCGCCCGGCTGTTAAAGATTTCGGTGATGATGTAGGCCATACCCACCGCGAAGGTCGGCGCACCGCCGGCGCGGGAAAGAATAGAGGCTTCGCCAACGTCATTGGCAATGGCGCTCAATTCCTGTGGGGTAATCACAAATCCCCAGTTATTGATGGCTAACGAGGCGCTTTCAACCGTGGTGCCGATCAAGGCGGCAGGTGAGTTCATAGCGAAGTAGATACCCGGTTCGATAACCGAGGCACAAATCAGCGCCATAATCGCCACGAAGGATTCCATCAACATTGCGCCATAGCCGATGAAGCGGATATGGCTTTCACGTTCAACCAGCTTCGGCGTGGTGCCGCTGGAAACCAGCGCATGGAAGCCGGAAATCGCGCCGCAGGCGATGGTGATAAACAGGAAGGGGAACAGCGTACCGGAGAAGACCGGGCCGGTGCCGTCAATAAAACGAGAAACGGCAGGCATTTTCATTTCCGGCATGGCGAACACAATACCGAAAGCCAACCCGACAATAACCCCGATTTTCAGGAACGTAGAGAGATAATCACGCGGTGCCAGCAGTAGCCAGACGGGCAGGACTGAGGCCACGAAGCCGTAAATCACCAGAATCCAGGTGAGCGAGGTTCCTTTCAATGTGAAGAACGGCCCCCAGTAGGGGTGTGCGGCGATGTTACCGCCATACACAATCGCTAGCATCATCAGTACAAAGCCGATGATAGAGACTTCAGCGATTTTGCCCGGACGTAAAAAGCGCATGTAAACGCCCATGAAGAGCGCGATAGGGATGGTGGCGGCAATGGTGAACAATCCCCACGGGCTTTCTGCCAGCGCTTTAACGACAACCAGCGCCAGCGCCGAGAGAATGATGATCATCACGCCCAGCGCGCCAAGCATGGTGATAATACCCGCGAACGTGCCCAGTTCCTGTTTTGCCATCTCCCCCAGAGAACGACCGTCCCGGCGGGTTGAGATAAACAGCACCAGAAAATCCTGCACGGCACCCGCCAGCATGACGCCGACCAAGATCCAGATCGTACCGGGGAGGAAGCCCATCTGTGCGGCGAGAATCGGCCCGACCAGCGGCCCGGCCCCGGCGATGGCGGCGAAGTGGTGGCCGAACAGGACCCATTTATTGGTGGGAACGTAATCCAGACCGTCGTTATGACGCTCCGCCGGTGTCAGTCGGCGATCGTCGAGCTCAAACACTTTTTTGGCGATAAACAGGCTGTAAAACCGATAGGCGATGCTGTAACACGATACCGCCGCGATAACCAACCACACGGCATTGACGTGTTCACCGCGGCTTAGCGCCAGCGTGGCGAACGAAAAGGCGCCCGCCAGGCCGACTAGCAGCCAGATCACAATGCTCTTTACGTTACTCATAACAACGGCTCCTTCGTTATTCAGAAAAGGTATAGCGCGGGTGTTAATGCAATTTAACAATAGTGGGTTTAATGGCGAAGAGAAGGGAATGGATGAGAAAATGTGAGCGAAGGTGAATTTTTGTAAAGAAAATTAAAGGCCAAACAAGGGCTAACGTGCTGACGCGGTAAAAATGTGAAGCCCTGCAAGGGATAAGCAGGGCTCGTGTACTGAAGACAACACCTTTCTTAAGGCAGAACGTTTCCGGCGGCGCGGTAAATTTCGTACCATTCTTCGCGGCTGAGCGACAGGGTAGACGCCGCAGCGATGTCACGGATACGTTCCGGGCTCATGGTGCCGATAATCACCTGCATTGCGGCAGGGTGACGCAAGATCCACGCGGTGGCAATCGCGGTATTGGTGACGCGATGTTGCTCGGCGATGCGATCAAGGGTGGCGTTCAGCTTAGGGAATTTCTCGTTATCGAGGAAAACACCGTCAAAAAAGCCGTACTGGAAGGGCGACCAGGCCTGAATCGTCATGGTATTCAGACGGCTGTATTCCAGAATCGCACCATCGTGATTCACCGATGCCGGGTTTGTCATATTCACGTTAAAGCCGGCATCAATCATACCCGTGTGCATGATGCTGAACTGCAACTGGTTGGCGATCAGCGGTTGGCGTACGGATTGCTTCAGCAGCTCAATCTGCAACGGGTTCTGATTACTGACGCCGAAATGGCGCACTTTTCCGCTGCTTTCCAGCTCATCGAAAGCGGCCGCGACTTCATCGGGTTCGAACAGCGTGTCCGGGCGGTGCAGCAGGAGCGTATCAAGATAGTCCGTTTTTAAGCGTTTCAGGCTACCTTCAACGGACGCGATGATGTGCGCCTTAGAGAAGTCAAAAAAGCCCTGACGAATGCCGCATTTGGATTGTAGAAAAATGGATTCCCGGCGGATGGCGGTCTTCTGTAAACCGGCGGCGAAAATCTCTTCCGACAGACCTGAGCCATAGATATCGGCGTGATCGAAGAAATCAATGCCTGCTTCGACGGAAGCGTTGAGGATGTCAGCCGCTTCACTCGTGCTTTTCTTCGCCATTCGCATACAGCCCAACGCAATGTTGGAAGCCTGTATCGCGGATGTACCGATTGTCATTTTCTTCATCGGGAACACTCCTGTGATTAGGGTTGTATGTCCGCCGAGATGGCTCGGCGGCATGGCACTTAGGCGGCAGGTTTTGCCACGATGCTGCGGGTTTCCAGACGCACTTCAGCGATGACCACGTCCAGCGTATCCCCCTGACGATAAACCACATCGCCTTTCACTGAGAGGGTGCCCATTTCCTGACTGCACACCAGCTCATCGCGCACGGCGTGGATAAAGGAGGAGGGGATAAATGCTACTGCACCGTTATCCAGCAGGCGAACGCGCAGGCCACCGCGTGTGACGTCAATGATTTCCGCGTTGAAGCGCACATCAGTACCCGCTTTGTCGCTGAGGTAGCGAGCATACAGCCAGTCGCCAACATCACGCTCAGCCATACGATTAAGGCGGCGGCGTTCGGCCAGTTGTACCGTGACGTCGTCCTGCGGTTTTTCCGCAGCCTGTCCGGTGATGACCGCTTTCAACAAACGGTGGTTCACCATGTCGCCGTATTTACGGATCGGCGATGTCCAGGTGGCGTAGGCTTCCAGCCCCAGGCCAAAGTGCGGCCCCGGCGTGGTGCTGACTTCCGCGAAAGACTGGAAGCGACGAATGCGGCTGTCCAGGAACTGCGTTGGCTGGGCATCCAGCTCGCGGCGCAGTGTACAGAAGCCCTCCAGCGTCAACAGCGCTTGCGCATCGGCCTGAACGCCGTGGGTATCCAGCACGGCAACCGCTTGTTCGATCGAGGCAGGATCGAAGCCGTTATGCACGTTATAGATGCCGAAGCCCAGTTTATCGCGCAGCACAATGGCCGCACAGACGTTGGCCGTAATCATGGATTCTTCAACGATACGGTTGGCGATGCGGCGATGTTCAACCACGATATCCAACACATCGCCTTTCTCACCCAGCAGGAAGCGGTAATCCGGGCGATCTTTAAACACCAGCGCGTGGGCGGTGCGCCATTCGCTACGAGCCAGACAGAGGCGGTGCAGCAAACGAATTTGTTCGGCAATCGCGTCGTTTTGCGGCTGCCATTCGCCTTGGTTTTCCAGCCAGTCAGAGACGTTGTCATACGCTAACTTGGCTTTGGATTCGATCCAGGCAGCAAAGAAGTGAATGTCGTCACCCAGCGCACCGTCGGCGGCAATCGTCACGCGGCAGGCGAGGACAGGGCGACGCTCGTTCGGGCGCAGAGAACAGATATCGTCCGACAGTGGGCGCGGCAGCATCGGGATATTGAAGCCAGGCAGATAGTTGGTAAAGGCGCGCTGGCGTGCAATGTTGTCCAGCTCGCTACCCGCTGCGACATACGCGGTCGGATCGGCAATCGCGATGGTTAATTGCAGCGAACCATCGCCGTTGTCCTGCACGTATAGCGCATCGTCCATATCTTCAGTGCTGGCGCTGTCGATAGTGACAAAACTCAGCGCGGTGAGATCGTCACGGACGAGTTCGCCATCATGGCGCTCAGTCGCTTCAACCTCTGGGGCCGTGCGCTCCAGATTATGACGTGACAATGTCACCCACCACGGCACCAGCGGGTCATCGCCCGTCGTGATGTACTGTGTCAGTTCAGCATGAAATCCACGGTCGCCCTTCAATGGGTGACGGCGCATTTCGGCTACGGCCCAATCGCCTTCCTGGAAATCGTGCGTGACATCGCGCGCGGCGCGGCAAGGGATCGCATCTTTCAGCAGCGGGTGGTCAGGCGTAATGGATAAGCGGTCGTCTTTTTTATGGATGCGCCCAACAAATCGGGTAAGGAAGGGTTCGATCAGCGTTTCTGGCTCGACAATTTCCCGCTCTTTTTCCGTATGCAGGGTGGCGGTAATCCGGTCACCGTGCATCACTTTTTTCATGTGCGGAGGGGGAATGAAATAGCTTTTTTGTCCGTCAGCTTCAAGAAAGCCAAATCCTTTATCGGTGCCTTTGACGACACCTTCAACACGCGGTGTCTGAGAGTGAAGTTGCTGTTTTAGCTGTGCAAGCAGCGGATTATCTTGAAACATAGCGTCCAGAAATACGGTTGTGAGTAGCTCAATTAGCAACTCACAGTTTTACTCGAATCGGGTGCTGGCGGCAAGAATAATCGGGGGTAGCGTGGGTGCCGATCGGCAGTAGATGCGCGGATAAATCCGAGTAAAGTCAACGCTGATTGGAATGTATCCACCTGCCGTGCACGCGACTGATTTCACGGCACGACAGCGTCATTTATGTTTATGAATTGCCGCCTACTGAGCAGGTTCTTAGGCGATACGCAGCAGAGATTCCGCCTGCGTACTGCGACGAACGACAACCGGCACAGACTTAGAGGTCGGCGTATGCGTCTCATCCCCAAAGCTGGACAACGGCACCAGCGGGTTGGTTTCCGGGTAATAGGCCGCCAGATTGCCGCGCGGAATCGCGTAACTCACCAGCTTGAAGCCGTTGACGACGCGGGTAATACCGTCATTCCACAGCGTTTCGATATCGACCAGATCGCCGTCTTCCAGCCCCAGCGCGCTGATGTCATCCGGATGCATGAACAGCACTTCCCGCTGCCCGTACACGCCGCGATAGCGGTCATCCAGACCATAAATCGTGGTGTTGTACTGATCGTGTGAGCGCAGGGTTTGCAGCGTAAAGGGTACATCGCTGCCTTGTAGCTGCGGAAACAGCGTATCGGGCAGCGCTGCATGGCTGAATTGCGCTTTCCCGTTGAGGGTATTGAAGTGCAGTTCAGCCGCAGCGTTACCGAGATAAAATCCACCCGGCAGGTCGCAATTGGCATTGAAATCGGTAAAGCTGGGAATCGTCGCGGCGATATGGTCACGGATACGTGAGTAATCGTCCGCCAGCGCCAGCCAGTCGAGCTTTTCATGACCGAGTACCGCGTTGGCAATCCCGGCGACAATCGCCGTTTCCGAACGCTGCAACGGCGAAAGCGGCTGCCCGACGCCTTGCGACGCGTGCACCATGCTGAAAGAGTCTTCGACGGTAATAAACTGCGCGCCGCTGGCCTGCATATCGAGATCGGTACGGCCGAGCGTCGGCAGAATCAATGCATCGACTTTGCCGGTCACCAGATGGCTGCGGTTGAGCTTGGTGCTGATGTGCACCGTCAGGTCGCAGCGGCTGAGTGCTTCTTCGGTGCGTGCCGAATCCGGTGCGGCGGCGGCGAGGTTACCGCCCAGCGCGATCAGCACTTTTATCTCATCGCGCAGCATCGCTTCCAGCGCTTCTACCGTGTTGTGGCCTGCGGCGTAAGGCGGTGTGAAGTCATAATGTGCGGCCAGACGATCGAGAAACGCAGCCGTCGGTTTCTCATCTATTCCCATGGTGCGGTTGCCCTGCACATTGCTATGACCGCGTACCGGACACAGCCCCGCGCCCGGTTTCCCTAGCTGCCCGAACAGCAGTTGCAGGTTCACGATCTCCCGCACGGTGGCGACGGAATGTTTGTGCTGGGTAATCCCCATCGCCCAGGTGCAAATCACGCGCGGTGACTGCTGATAAATCGCCGCGACATAGCGCAACTGCGCTTCGCTCAGGCCGGACTGCTGTTCGATTTTCTGCCAACTGGTAGCGTCGACAACGGCAAGGTATTCGTCCACCTGTTGGGTATGCGTGGACAAGAAATCCTGATCGAATAAGCCCGCTTCCCCAGCGGACAGGCGCTGGCGATGCGTTTCCAGCAGCGCTTTGACCATGCCGCGCACGGCGGCCATATCGCCGCCCAGATTGGGTTGCAGGTAGGTTTCACTAATGGTGCCAGACAGCGGCGTGAGCAGCTCCAGCGGGTTCTGCGGATTGGCAAAACGTTCCAGACCGCGCTCGCGTAGCGTATTAAACGAGACGACGTGCGCACCGCGATCGGCGGCATGGCGCAGGCTGTGCAGCATGCGTGGGTGATTGGTACCCGGATTCTGCCCGAAGACGAAAATCGCATCAGCGTGTTCGAAATCATCCAGCCGGATAGTACCTTTACCGACGCCGATACTCTGTTTCAGACCGATTCCGCTCGCTTCATGACACATGTTCGAACAGTCAGGAAAATTGTTGGTGCCCAGCATGCGGCCAAAAAGCTGATACAGATAAGAGGCTTCGTTGCTGGCACGGCCAGACGTATAAAGCTCCACCTGGTTAGGGTGTGCCATGTTACCGATATGGTGAGCGATCATCGCAAACGCCGCGTCCCAACTGATGGGGACATAGCGATCGCTGGCACGGTCGTAGCGCATCGGGTGGGTTAAGCGGCCCTGATACTCAAGGAAATAGTTGCTCTGCTGGCGTAGCGTCGTGACGCTGTGGGCGGCGAAAAAATCCAGATCGACCGCTTTGCGCGTCGCTTCCCAACTGACCGCTTTCGCGCCGTTTTCACAGAAGCTGAACGTGCTGCTGTTGTCATCACCCCAGGCACAGCCGGGGCAGTCAAATCCTTTCGATTTATTGACCCGCAACAAGTTTCGGATATTTTTCAGCGCTTGCTTGCTGTCGAGAACAAAGCGCGTGGTGGCTTCCAACGAGCCCCAGCCGCCAGCCGCATTGCGGTATGGCTTGATGGATGGTTTGAATTTCATGACATGTTCCGCAGGTGATTATGTTGTTTTTATGTGAACAAAATTTTAAATATTTGCTCTTGAGGGAAGTTTAGGTGCCGTCGGCGATCGCGTCTAATCAAATGCGGCTATGGTGGGATAGAGGCGGTTTATCGGTATATACTCCGGGCTTACCCACTACAGAGTCTGACGATGGATATTAAGCAACTGCAATACCTGTGCAATCTGGAGAAAGAGCGCCATTTTGGCCGGGCAGCGGAAGCCAGTTTTGTCAGTCAGCCAACGCTCTCCATGCGGTTGAAAAATCTGGAGCGAGAGCTGGATCTGGCGCTAATCAATCGGGGTAACAATTTTGAAGGCTTTACCGCCGAAGGTGAACGCGTGCTGGCCTGGGCGCGGGAAATCGTCTCGGTTTATCAGGGGTTAAAGCTGGAAGTCGCATCGCTGAAACGCGGTGTGAGCGGCGTATTACGCATCGGTGCGGTGCCGCAAAGCAGTATCGCGCTGTCGAGCCTGCTGGCAGCGGTAAACAAAGTTTACCCGCAGCTGGATTTTCAGATCTCGCTGTTCAGTGCGGATCAGTTGTTGGAGGCGCTGAATGCGCATTCGGTGGATGTCGGCATCGGCTTTTTTGAATTCTCGACGCTACAGGAGCTGCACTTTCAGGCGTCGCCGCTGACGGAGCAGGGCGTTGATCTATTGTTCCATCCGCACCATTTCCCGCAGCTGGTAGGGGAGACGCCGCTGCCTCTCGCTGCGCTTTCTGAGGTTCCGCTCTGTCTGGCGGAGGCAAGCCGCTATTTCCGTCGCTATCTGGATAGCCATTTTCGTGAAATGGGCATCTTGCCGTGGGTCAAGGTGGAAAGTTCTTCTGTTCTCCAACTGATCCAAAGTGCCTATGTCGGGCTCGGATGCGGCATTGTGCCCCACGGTAGCCTGATCCCGGACATGACGCCCGCATTAACGCTGCGACCGCTGCAATTTCCGCCGATGCGCCGTTGTGCGGCTGTTGTTGTCGCCCAGGCTGGCCGAGCGACGCCGCTGGCGCAGAACTTCTTTGACGCGGCACAGGTGTGGCTGCAGGATCAGTCGTAAAGGCTTTCATCCTGTATCGGAGCCACTGATTTACTGGCACGCAGTCGCCTGACGGACTGGCGAACCACCAGCGTACCGTTTAGTAGCAGATTGCCTAGAGGGGCTTCGGGGCGGATCAGGCGATATTGCAACAGCCTGACGGCCTCTTCGCCCAGCGCCTCACGCGGCACATGTACCGATGTGAGCGGGACGTCGTGAATGGCCGACAGATTGAATCCATCCATACTCATCACCGAGACATCTTGCGGCACGCGCAATCCTGCTTTGGTCAAAGCATTGACCACCCCGACCGCAATGAAATCGCCGCCTGCGAGAATAGCCGTAGGCCATTTATCTCGCGGGCAGCGGGCTAAAAAGGCCGTCATCGCCTGTTCGGCATCCGTCGTGCTGAAATTATCTAACGCCAGCAAATTATCCTCAGAGGAAAACGGCAGATTATGGTGCTGATAGGCATCGCGAATGCCGTCCAAACGCAGCTCCATCGTGTAGCGACGCAGGCACAGCAGCGTCAACACAGTATGGTGCCCTTGCTCGAAAAGATAGTGGGCGGAGAACTCGCCTATCAAACGGTGTGCGGGTGCCACACCCGGCAATCGCATCTTACGGTCAATGCAGTTAATCAATATGCAGGGCTTACCGCTGTCCGCCGCCAGCGCGTGAATATAGGGATCGTCGATGCCAATCAGCAGCGCTGCCTCCGTGGCCGGATCGCGCATTTTGTCTAAAAATAGCGCCGCATCGCTGTCATTTTCCTCCAGCCCACAGTAGCGCACTCGCACATCGTGCGGCTTCAGGGCATCAATGATGCTCTGTACCACTTTGTGGTAGAAGATGTCGGACCGAATATCAAAAGCACGCGGCGGGGCGAAGATAGTGAGTCCGTTCAACAGCAGACGGCCGTTGGCGAGATCGGCCAGTACGCCGCACTGGCGAGCGCAGTTGAGAATGTCCGCTTTTGCCTGCTCGCTGGTATTGGACTGACCAGATAGCACGCGTGAAACCGTACTGATCGAGTAGCCGGTCCGCTGTGCAATTTCGCGTATTTTCAGGTTTCCTTTCATTTTGTGATCCCGTTCACCTTCGAAAATGACAAAGTTTTCATGGCTATCTGTTACCTATTTTCAGGCGTGATAGGCAGGTTTTTGTCTGCATTTTGACCATAGCATGAAAATATTTTCAAAAAAGTGAGTGTTTCACGATTTTCAATTGTTCTACTCTCGATTTGGTAAACCAATTTCAGTGGTTAGAGGCAGTAAAACAGGATTTAACTCAATAAATACAATGATATGAAAATGGTTTGATTGTTCGATAGGCTATAAATACAAAAATGCCGTCGAGATATCAGACCAATGTAACCCTACTTTCCTGTAAAGGAGTCACCATGAGTCTCGACATCAATTCGTCCTCCATCGCTACCAAAGGTAAACGGACATTCAGAAACCTGCGTTGGTGGGTGCTGAGCCTGTTCCTGCTCGGCGTTACCGTGAATTACATCACCCGTAATTCGCTGGGCATTCTGGCACCGGAACTGAAAACCAGTATGGGCATTACCACCGAGCAATATTCCTGGATTGTCGGTGCATTCCAGCTGGCCTATACCATTTTCCAGCCGATTTGCGGCTGGCTGATCGATGTCATCGGTCTGAAAATGGGCTTTATGATCTGCGCGGTGATCTGGGCGCTGATGTGCATTTTCCACGCGGGAGCAGGAAGCTGGCTGCACCTGGCGATCTTGCGTTTCTTTATGGGTGCGTCAGAAGCGGCAGCGACACCGGCGAATGCCAAAACGCTGGGCGAGTGGTTCCCTAAAAAGGAACGACCGATTGCGGCAGGGTGGGCCGGTGTCGGTTTTTCCATCGGTGCGATGCTGGCACCGCCGATTATCGTTGTGGCGCATGCCTACCTAGGCTGGCAGGGTGCGTTTATGTTCACCGGTGGGTTGGCGCTGCTGTGGGTAGCGCTGTGGTGGTTGTTCTACCACAACCCCGAAGATCACCCGAATTTAAGCCGAGAGGAACTGGATTTCATCCGTCAGGACAATGAGGCGCCTCCGGTCAAACTGCCTTTCTTCACCGCACTGAAAACAGTCTCAAAAAACAAACGCTTTTACGGTATCGCGATTCCAGCCTTTATGGCGGAACCCGCGTGGGCCGTGCTCAGCTTTTGGGTGCCGCTCTATCTGGCGAATGAACGCGGGATGGATCTGAAACAAATTGCGATGTTCGCGTGGCTGCCGTTTCTTGCCGCCGATCTGGGCAGCGTTGCCAGCGGCTACCTCACCCGGCTCTACGTTCGCTGGTTCGGCTGCTCGCGCGTCAACTCGATTGTGGCGAGTTCGGTTACGGGCGCGTTTCTGATGCTGTCGCTGGCGCTGGTCGCCGTCAGTAAAGATCCGTGGGTGGCGATTCTGCTGATTTCCATCGGTGGGTTCGGCCATCAGGTGATTTCCTGCATGTTGAGCGCACTGGTGGTGGAATCGTTCGATAAAGGGCAGATGGCAACCGTGAACGGGATGCGCGGTTCGTTTGCCTGGATTGCCAGCTTCCTGTTCTCGCTGCTGATTGGCGTCACCGCCGACAAAATTGGGTTTAACCCGCTGTTTGTCGCGATGGGATTCTTCGATCTGATCGGTGCCATCTTCCTGATCGCATTTATTGCTGAACGTCGTGGGAAAACGCGGTCGCAGGCATAACGGCTCATTTATTTTTCCTGAAAAGGACGCTGTATGAAAACGTTGAAAAATTGGGTGTTCCGTCATCAGAGCGCCGACCATGTTGAGCTGCTGGTGGACGACAAGCATGTGTTTCGCCTGTACGTGCTGGAACCGATGCTGGCCCGCGTGCTGGTTAAACAGCATGGCGAGCTGAAGCTGAACCGCACCTGGAGCATTGCGCCGCAGCAGGATGTCCCCTGGCAGGGACGCAGCCGCGAAAGCAGCGATGGTTTCAGCCTGCCGGGATTCTCGCTGGAACAGCTGGACGATGCGCTGCGTATCAGCACTGCACGGATGCGCATTACGATTCATCAGCCGCTGTGGTTGGCGTGGGAATACCGCGATGAACAGGGTGAGTGGCAGCCGTTTGCCGCCGATAGGCCGACCAGCGCCTATTTGCTTAACTCACACGGTGACGGTGTGGCGCACTATCAGCGCCGTTTCCCGACGGAGCGCTATTACGGCTTAGGTGAAAAAGCGGGCGATCTTGAACGCACCGGACGTCGGTTTGAGTTCCGTAATCTGGATGCGATGGGCTACAACGCAGCGAGCACCGATCCGCTGTATAAGCATGTTCCGTTTACTATCACCCGACGTGACGATGTTAGCTTCGGCCTGTTTTACGATAATCTGAGCACGACCTGGCTCGATCTTGGCAATGAGATCGATAACTACCATCTGGCTTATCGGCGCTATCAGGCGGAGGCGGGCGATCTCGACTATTACCTGTTCATCGGGCCGCGCGTATTGGATGTAACGAAAGCGTTCGTTCGCCTGACGGGGAAAACGCTCTTTGGGCCAAAGTGGAGCCTTGGCTACAGTGGTTCCACCATGCATTACACCGACGCACCGGACGCACAGCAGCAACTGATGAAATTTATCGCGCTGTGCCGTGAGCACAACATTCCGTGTGATTCGTTCCAACTCTCCTCGGGCTACACGTCGATCAACAATAAGCGCTATGTGTTTAACTGGAACTACGACAAAGTCCCTCAGCCGGAGGTGATGTCGCAGGCCTTCCATGATGCGGGCCTCAAGCTGGCTGCCAATATCAAACCCTGTTTACTGCAAGATCACCCGAAATATGAAGAAGTGTCGGCGCAGGGGCTGTTTATCCGCGATTCCGAATCCGATGTGCCAGAGCGTTCCAGCTTTTGGGACGATGAAGGTTCACACCTTGATTTCACCAACCCGGCAACGGTGGCGTGGTGGCAGGAGAACGTCACCCGACAGCTGTTGGAGAAAGGGATTGATTCAACGTGGAATGACAATAACGAATATGAAGTCTGGGATGGTGAAGCCCGCTGCCACGGATTCGGCGAAACGATGGCGATCAAGCATATTCGCCCGCTGATGCCGCTGTTGATGATGCGCGCCTCGCTGGAAGCGCAGCAGCGCTTTGCGCCGACGCTGCGTCCTTATTTGATTTCGCGTTCCGGCTGTGCGGGAATGCAGCGCTATGTGCAGACCTGGAGCGGCGATAACCGCACCAACTGGCAGACGCTGCGTTACAACACGCGGATGGGAATCGGGATGAGCCTGTCCGGCCTGTTTAATATCGGGCACGACGTCGGCGGGTTTTCGGGCGATAAGCCAGACGCCGAGCTTTTTGTGCGCTGGGTACAAAACGGCGTGATGCACCCGCGTTTCACCATTCATTCCTGGAATGACGACCATACGGTGAACGAACCGTGGATGTATCCCGCGGTAACGCCTGCAATACGCAGTGCCATTGAGCTTCGTTACCGTCTGCTGCCGTATTTTTATACCTTGCTGTGGCAGGCTAGCGCGGACGATGAGCCGATGCTGCGCCCGACGTTCCTCGACCACGAGCAGGACAGCGCGACGCTGGCAGAAACCGACGATTTCATGCTGGGACGAGACATTCTGGTCGCCAGCGTGGTTGAAGCGGAGCAGCGCCAGCGCACGGTGTACCTGCCGGCGAATACGTCAGGCTGGTACGATTTTCATTCCGGCCAGTGGTTCAGCGGCGGACAGACGATCGTGCTGGATGCGCCGCTGGAACGGCTCCCGCTTTTAGTCCGGGCGGGCGCGATGATCCCGCTGTCGGGGCGAACGGCACACGTCAGCCCGCATGAAGATGATCTGCGTGAATTCCTGCTCTTCCCGCCTGTCGCTGGCGGCACGGACAGCGGGCTACTGTTTGAAGACGATGGTGAGACGTGGCAATGGCGTGAAGGACACGCGCTGTGGCTACGCTGGGAAATCCGCACGGATAGCCAACGGATTGACGTGACGTTTACATCGGAAGGGCGGTATCAGCCCGCCTGGCGACACGCGACGCTACGCCTGCCGGCGGGCGAGCAGCGTCAGCTGTACATTAACGGCGTTCGTACGACGACCTATCAACACTAATAATCAGTTTATTTCTTCCTGTTGCGCCCCGGTCTTATTTGTTTACCGGGGCGTTTTTTTTGTTATGCAGAATATCAATAATATCCGATTGGTTATCTTCAGGATAAAGAGATGTTAATGAAGTGAATGGAATATTAAATATAAAAAAGAGTTGTGCGAATACCCCTAATAAAATAGGATCTACAAAATAGTTTAAATAGTAAGAAAACATTTTATAACATCAAAAAAAATAGATACTTGGTAAGTAATAAGTTCGCAAATTATCAGCCAAAAGAATTAATAAAAACAAACATGGCAGCTTCTGATTCATTCGCGAACAGAGTTTTTATTTTAAGTGGAGTATTCGCTATGAAGAATAATCACCATGATCTATTTGCCGCTTTTACACTCCCCAACGGCGCGACGCTGAAAAACCGGGTACTGATGGCACCCATGACTACCTGTAGTGGATTTTACGATGGGAGCGTGACCAAAGAGCTGGTGGAATATTATCAGGCCAGAGCAGGTAGCATCGGCACTGTGATTGTGGAGTGCTGTTTTATTGATGACAAAGGGTTGGCTTTTCCCGGCGCTATAGGAATCGACAACGACGACAAAATTGCCGGGCTGGCCAAAATTGCGACGGCGATTAAAGAAAAAGGCTCGACGGCGATCCTGCAAATTTATCACGGCGGCCGGATGGTCGAACCGCGTTTTATCGGTGGCGCGACGCCCGTTGCGCCGAGCGCCATTGCCGCGCCGCGCACGGGGGCTATCGTTCCGATGGCGCTGTCTGGCGATGAGGTTGACGCCATGATCGGCAAGTTTGGCGATGCCGTTCATCGTGCCATTCAGGCGGGTTTCGATGGTGTGGAAATTCACGGCGCGAATACTTACCTGATCCAACAGTTCTATTCTCCACACTCTAATCAACGCTCAGATAAATGGGGCGGCAGTCGTGACAACCGTGCGGCCTTCCCGCTGGCAGTGTTGGATATCGTTCATGAGGTCGCGGATAAATACGCCGATCCTGCATTTATTATCGGCTATCGTTTCTCGCCGGAGGAGATCGAAGAACCCGGCATTCATTTTGATGATTCACTCTATTTGCTGGAAAAATTAGCGGCACGCGGGCTGGATTACGTTCATTTCTCTATGGGAAATATTCTGCGCTCGTCCATTATCGAAACAGATGACCCGACGCCGCTGATTAAAAAATATGTTGCCCGCCGTTCCGCGACATTAGCGGCGATTCCGGTTATTGGCGTAGGGGATATTGTCAATCAGGCAGACGCCGATGCAGCGCTGGAAAATGGTTATGACCTGGTTGCCGTCGGCAGAGCCTGTATTGCTTATCCAGACTGGACAGATCGTATTGCCGAACAGGAAAAACTCGAACTTTATATTGCCAGCGATAAACGTGAAGCATTAACGATTCCTGAACCGCTGTGGCGTTTTTCATTAGTTGAAGCCATGATTCGGGACGTGAATTTAACCGGCAAAAAATTTAAATCCGGGGTTTATCAGGAAAACGTTCAGGATGAATGTGGCGAGCTGCGAATTGCTATCCATTTTGAGCAGAATCGGGTCGCCGATATTGCGCTGGAGAATAGCGAAATTGATGAATCGCTAAAAATCAGTTTTGAAATTATCCGCGAACGCATTCTGGATACCAATAGTCCCCACGTTGATGCCGTAACAGGCGCAACGGCGCAGAGTGAAGCGATTAAAAAAGCCGTTACCAAGGCGATGGTGAAATCGAGCAAAGACGCCATTATTGCCGATGGCGGTAACCCAGACGCGCATCGCGAAGCGGATGTGGTGGTGATTGGCAGCGGCGGTGCGGGACTGGCGGCGGCGATTCAGGCCAGCGAAGAGGGCGCGCGCGTTATCGTCATTGAAAAGATGCCCGTCATCGGCGGCAATACCATCAAGGCCTCTGCCGGTATGAACGCGGCGGGCACTGTCTTCCAGCAAAATAAAGGTATTGAAGATAGCCAGGCGCTGTTCTATGACGAAACGCTGAAAAGTGGAAAACAGAAGAACAATCCTGCGCTGGTGCAATACTTCGTCGATCATGCGTCTGACGCGATTAACTGGCTGGCGCAGCACGATATTGAGCTGAGCGACATCACCACGACGGGCGGTATGAGCGTTGACAGAACGCATCGGCCTGCCAACGGCGCCGCGGTGGGCGGCTATCTGGTCAGCGGGCTGATTAAAAACCTCAATAAATACAATATTGAGGTGCTGCTGGAAACGTCGGTAACCGAAATTGTGCAGGAGAAGGGCAAGGTTAGTGCCGTCAGAGTCGTCAATGATGAGCAGGAAGCGAGCCTGATTGCGACAAAAGCGGTGATTGTCGCGACAGGCGGCTTTAGTGCCAATCAGGCGATGGTGGAGTCATACCGCCCAGACCTGAAAGGCTTTGTCACCACCAACCATAAAGGCGCAACGGGCGGCGGCATTCGTCTGCTGGAACAGATCGGCGCAGATACGGTGGACATGGGAGAAATTCAAACCCATCCGACGGTTGAGCAGACGACGTCTTATCTGATCTCCGAATCCATTCGCGGCGGCGGGGCTATTCTGGTGTCGCAGCGCGGAGAACGTTTCTTTAACGAAATGGAGACGCGGGATAACGTCTCGTCCGCCATCGTCAACCTGCCGGAAGAGTACGCGTACATCCTGTTCGACGAGCAGGTCAGAAATCGCAATCGGGCAGTCGAAGAATATGTCGCACAAGGGCTGACCGTCAGCGCGGACAGCGTCGCTGAACTGGCCGACAAGCTCGATATGCCGCCAGCTGCGCTGCACGCCTCGCTCGAACGTTACAATGCCTTTATCGCCGACAAACACGATGAAGACTTTGGCCGTACCACGGGGATGCGCGATCCGCTGAATCAGGCACCGTACTACGCGATTAAGGTGGCGCCGGGCGTACACCACACGATGGGCGGCGTCACCATCAACGAGAAAGCGGAAGTGCTGAACCGCTATAAAGAGACGATCTCCGGCGCTTATGCCGCGGGGGAAGTGGTTGGCGGTATTCACGGGGCGAACCGCATTGGCGGCAACGCCGTGGCGGATATCATTATCTTCGGCATTCAGGCGGGGGTTCAGGCTGCGGCCTATGCGCGGGCACCGCGTCGCTCGGACGTTTTTCCAACGAAGGCACGTAAAGCAAGGTTTGCGAAAGCGGCGGCGAAAACGGCTGAAAAGCAGCCGATACTGGTCGCAGAGTAAGTGATAGAAAAGAACGTGATAAAAGAGTAAGGCTGATGGCGGGCGTCTCAAAGGACGCTCGCGATTTTCCCACCGTTTCCTCTCTGTACCGCCATTCGATCATGGGAGTCACCGTATGCCTTCTGTCGATAACGCCTACGTCTATTCCGTTCACCTGATGGGCAGCCCCATTCTGCTCAAACTGTTTGTCCATGATGAAACCGCCGTGAGGCAGGTTTTCCAACGCATCAAACAGCTCGAAGATCGGCTAACCGTTAATCGAGCGCAGTCGGAAGTGATGAGCATCAACCATGCGGCGGGGAAAGAATACGTTTCGGTCAGCCCGGTGGTCTTTGAGCTGATTAAGCGGGCCAAAGCGGTCAGTCTGATTGAAAATAGCGGCTTTAATGTTGCGATTGGTCCTGTCGTGAAACTATGGAAAATCGGTTTTAGCGGCAGCACAGTGCCTGACCACGAGCCAATACAACGGGCGCTGGCATTAACGCATCCCGAACGCATTATTCTCAGAGAGCAGGACTGCGCCGTGTTGTTGGAAAGCGCCGGAATGGAGATCGACCTAGGGGCGATTGCGAAAGGTTATATTGCCGATATCGTCCGGGACGTTCTGCATCAACATGCGATTCAGGATGCGCTGATCAATCTGGGGGGAAACGTGCTGGCTATCGGCAGCGCACTGACGGATGAGCAAGGGCTATGGAGCGTCGGATTGCAGAAGCCCTTCGCGGATCGCGATAGCCTGCTTGGCATCATTAAGGTGAAGAACAAATCCGTGGTGACATCCGGCGTCTATGAACGCTTTTTTACCGTGGACGATCGTATCTATCATCATATTATCGATCCCCGGACGGGTTATCCGCTGGATAATGAATTGCACAGCGTAACGGTTATCTCGAATGATTCTCTCGACGGTGATATCTACACCACACTGCTTTATGGCATGGGCGTCAGCGCAGGCATTACCTTTCTACAGAACCAGCCGGATATCGAAGCGATATTTGTGACAAAAGCACGAGAGATTATTTTCTCTTCGCAGCGGTGTCATACGTTTGAATTATTGGATAAGGATTATTCGGTGACGATGTTGTAGTTATCATTATTCAAAAAAATAAATGGATGACCAATAAAACTCGGTCATCCATTTTATAATGCTATTACTGGCGATGTGTTTTTAATTTTTTACAGTGATGGTTGGATCCCATTGGAAATAACCATAGAGTTCTTGATTTCCGCCACGTGGACGATAATACAAGGCGAATTGTACCTGATACTGTTCTGTCCCTAATTTACTTATTGTTGCCTGAGCGTACCAGTGTTTTTGTTCAGTGAACGTAACAGGAAGCGGTGAGGTATTATTGGTTTCCCGAGGTTCTGCCTCTGAACGTCCGCTATTAACAAATTCAACTCCAGTAAAAACCGTGTCGCCTGCATATCGAGGCAACCCATAAATCAATACGCTTGAGTCTGAATTGGCAGATTCTGAAAGGCCTGTCCAGCGAATAACATCATCACGATTTGCTTTAATGTTGAGATCGCCAGTCCCTTCTCCTGATACGACAGACTGGTTAGGCGCAACCATATAGGAATACTGATGACCAATTGGCGTTGGATGGGCTTGATCCTTGCTGGCAGCACTGAATGAAACATCGCTCATAACACGATCTGTGTCGATAATAACAATAACGTTAATGACATTATTAGTTGAATTCAACTCATTACTATTACTCATGGAACGTCCTTATTTTAATAATATACGCAATGGGAATTGCATAGCAGGCGATTTAATTTGATTGAGGAATAGGTTTAACTCACTCGGATTTTATAATATTTATTTTACTTTATTTTTACAAGTGCGAAGTGATTGTATTACTAAAAATAATCAACTAGCAATGAAATTAATTATTAAATAAATCGTTTTTAATTTCTTGATTTATTATTTAATTATTTCACTTGAAATGATTATATTAAATGTAATGGGTGAAATTGAGAATGCCATCAATAGCTTGAGTGACAGGAAATGTTTTTTGAATAGCGACAATTAAGGAAAGAAGAGGATAGTGAATAGATATACTTTGTTGGGGAGAAGTAGCCTATCAGGGATAGGCTACTTTTGATGACTTACTTCAGTTCCAGCTCGTTCATTGCAGCGATGCTGAAACCGCCGTCAACGTGCAGAACTTCACCGGAGATACCGGCAGCCAGATCGGAACACAGGAACGCAGCAGAGTTGCCCACGTCTTCAATGGTAACGACACGGCGGATTGGCGTAACGGCTTCGCAATGCGACAGCATTTTCTTGAAGTCTTTGATGCCGGATGCAGCCAGTGTACGAATCGGACCCGCAGAGATGGCGTTAACGCGCACGCCCTGAGCACCCATCGCATTCGCCATGTAACGAACGTTCGCTTCCAGAGACGCTTTTGCCAGACCCATTACGTTGTAGTTAGGGATGGCACGCTCAGCACCCAGATAGGACAGGGTAACCAGCGCAGAGTTCGGGTTCAGCATCTTACGGCAGGCTTTCGCCATCGCGACGAAGCTGTAAGAGCTGATATCGTGAGAAATGCTGAAACCTTCACGGGTAACGGCATCCACGTAGTCACCGTCCAGTTGGTCGCCCGGTGCATAAGCAATGGAGTGCACGAAGCCATCAAAGTTCGGCCATACGTTAGCCAGTTCGGTAAACAGTGCTTCGATGCTGGCATCTTCAGCGACATCACACGGCAGAACGATGCTGGAACCCAGTTCGCTGGCAAAGCCTTCAACGCGTGCTTTCAATTTGTCGTTCTGATACGTGAAGGCCAGTTCGGCACCTTCGCGCTGCATTGCTTGTGCAATACCGTAGGCAATAGAACGGTTGCTGGCAACACCTGTTACCAGAATGCGCTTACCGGTAAGAAAACCCATAGCAGTAATCCTTGTGATCATTGTTGCTGCGATCGTCGTCTTTGTACCCGTAAACCTACGTGGCAAGTGACGACCGAGATGAATAAACCGCGCAATTCTACCATGTTGGGGACGGTAGGGGTACTCCGAGCAGTATCCGCCTTTTTACACAGCCCTGCGGCTGTCTCGGGGATGCTGCCGTGGTGCGCGGAGATTAACGTTGCGCGCCGTCACGTCGCCAAGCGTCGGCGCTGAGCGCTTCGCCGAAGTGGCTGGCAATCAAACGTTTCGTCAGGTCGTGGAGCGGGGCGGACAACACATCGGCAGTACTGCCGCGCTCGACCACTTCACCAGCCTGCATCACCAGAATCTGGTCGCTGATGTGTTTCATCATGCCCAGATGCTGCGTCACGTAAATATAAGAGATACCGTGCTTTTCCTGTAACTCCAGCATCAGATTGATAATCTGTGACCGCATAGACATATCCAGTGACGCCAGCGCCTCATCAGCGACAATCACTTTTGGTTGCAGGATCAGCGCCCGCGCCAGACCGACGCGCTGTTTTTGCCCCGGCGCGAGCGCATGTGGATAGTAATAGGCGTGATCGGGACGTAGCCCGACCTGATGCAGCGCCTGATTAATCGCTCTTTCACGCGCTTCGGCGCTGAGATCGGTATTCAGCCGCAGCGGGACATCCAGCAGTTGACCGATGCGCTGGCGCGGATTGAGGGCATTGCTCGCATCCTGAAAGATCATGCGGATGCGTTGGCTGCGGTAGCGGTAATCGCCATAGTGCAGCGGATGATCGTCGATAACCAGCTCGCCGGACGTCGGCGCGATCATGCCCGACAGCATTTTAGCCAGCGTTGATTTCCCCGATCCGTTCTCGCCGATGATGGCGAGCGTTTGCCGTTCACGCAGCGTAAAGCTGACGGATTTCACCGCCTCGACATGCTGGCGGCGGAACAACCCGGTCCGATAGCGGAACGTCTTGGTCAGGTTGCGGGCTTCAAGCAGCATCTCAACCATCACGGTTCCTCCATGTTGAGCGGAAAGTGGCAGGCATATAAGTGGTTCTTAACGGAGAGCAGCGGCGGCGTTTGCATACACTGTTTTTGTGAATAAGGGCAGCGTGGGCCGAGCCGGCAGCCAATCGGCAGGTGCTCTAACGACGGAATAGCCCCATTCAGGGTGTTCAGTCGGCTTTTGTGCGGCAGAGAACGACCGAAATCGGGCATTGCGCGAATCAGCGCCTGCGTATAAGGATGATGCGGCGCGGTGATCAAATCTTCACAGGTGGCGCTCTCCACCGTTTGCCCGCAATAGAGCACGTTAATCCGGTCAGCCCATTTGCTCATAGTTTGCAGGTCATGGCTGATGAGCAGAATCGTGGTGTTATTGTTCTGGTTCAGGCGCGACAGCAGGCGGAAAATCTGCGCCTGCGTGGTGGATTCCATCGCGTTGGTCGGCTCATCGGCAATCAACAGACGCGGCTGGTTCGCCAGCGCGATGGCAATCATCACTTTCTGACACTCACCGTCGCTCAGCTCATAGGGATAGCTGCCCATAATATCTTTATGGTCTTTAATCCCGACGCGGTGCAGCAGTTCGATCGCACGGCGTTTGCGCCAGTTAAACCGCTGCCACCAGCGGCCTTTGTACGTCCAGCTCGGAATCGCCTGTACCAGCTGCTTACCGACGCTTTCGGACGGATCGAGACAAGATTGCGGCTCTTGGAAAATCATGGAGACGTTATGGCCGACCAGCTTACGTCGTTCGCGCGACGACAGTTGCAGCAGATCGATATCATCGAAGCGGAAGCGATCGGCGGTCACGCGCCAGTTCTCTTTGGTGATCCCGCAGATGGCTTTAGCAATCAGGCTTTTACCGGAGCCGGATTCGCCGACCAGCCCGCGAATTTCACCTTCGCTCAGCGTCATACTGACGCGGTCGACGGCTTTTACCGCGCCGTCGGCGGTCAGAAATTCAATCGTCAGGTTACGGATATCAAGTAATGGCATAGGGAGTCGTCGCCTCTTATTCCGTTTCCGCGGCGAGCGCGCGGCGGATGCCGTCGCCCAGCAGGTTGACGATTAACACGCTCAGCGCGATAGCGGCACCGGGCAGCATTACGGTCCAGGGTGCGGCATAAACCAGCTCCAGCGAATTGCCAAGCAGGGCGCCCCATTCGGTCGTCGGCAACTGCGCGCCCAAATCGAGAAAGCCCAGCGCGGCGATATCCAGAATGGCAATCGACAGCGCGCGGGTAAACTCAGAAACCAGCAGCGCGGCGATATTGGGCAGCACGACGTACCACACCAGATAAAACGTGGACGCGCCGTCGAGGCGAGCGGCGATTACGTACTCTTTATCCATTTCATCGTGTACGGCGCTGTAGATAGTTCGCACCATGCGTGGCAAGAGCGCCAGCCAGACGGCGAGCATCGCGTGTTCGAGCTTGGGGCCGATAAAAGCGATCACTACAATCGCCAGCAGCAGCGACGGAATGGACAGCAGCGTATCCAGAATATGATTGAGCATTGCAGAGCGCAGCCCGCGTGTGACGCCCGCAAAAACGCCCAGTACGATGCCGCACAGCGCCGCCGCGTAGGTGACGATGAGCGATGCGCCGACGGTCGGCGCTGCACCGCTCAGCAGGCGGCTCAGCTGGTCGCGGCCTAAATCGTCGGTGCCGAGAAAGAACGAGACTTCGCCGTAGTGCGACCAGGAGGGAGGCAGCAACTGATAGCCTAAAAACTGCTGGTCAACTTCATAAGGCGCGAGAAATTTGCCGAACAGGCACAGACCGATCAGGAGCAGAAAGCCGTATAGCCCAATCATCGCCAGCATGTCCTGATGGAATGCCCGCCAGGTATCGCCTAGTCGGCTAGGCAGCCGTTTTTCGCTATAGACGTTATCGTAGGGCATATGGTCCTGCTTGAGCTTTTTTTAGTTTGTTTTGGTTTATTTAATTCAGTCATATCAATGTATTAGTTAAATAAATTTTTTCATAGTGTTTTAACATCGTTTCGTTTATGCATCTCCAATTGGTGACTTTTATGTATCCGTAAGTAATGTGTGCATTGCTTACGGATACGGAACTCAGAAAGTCACGAGGAAAGGCTAAGATAAACTAGAAGTAATCTCTGATTCATACATGTTAAATGCCAGATTTTCAATCGTCTATGGTGTTATTCCTTTTACCTCTACTCTCAGAATAATAGGTCTGTACAGTTAAGCATAGGTGATTATCCTTCTATATAGCTGTTGCAAGCAAGGGAACAGGATTAGCAATTTTGTGTGCCGATTACTGGAGTGTAAGTGATCTCTTCCCTTTGTTCAGTACAGAAAAAACCTTGTAAAGGTAAGATAGGATGTATCATATTGCAGTGATAAACAAAAAATCTTATTTTTGGTGAAAATTTATGAAAATTAGGCCGCAGCAGCATCTAATAAACATTTTGACCTCTACCAAGCAACATCATCCTAATTTTACTCTTTTTTTAGGCGCCGGAGCCAGCATTACCAGTGGTGTTGAAAGTGCAGGTGGAATGGTCAAACGTTGGAGAGTTGCTTATGAATCGATGCATGGAGAAGAAGAGTTACATTCACAACCGTGGTTTGGCAAGGACAATGAGTATTCTGAGTTATTTGAATCTCTCTATGATCAGCCTACTCAGCGAAGAGAATTTATTGAAAGTTGTATCACAGAAGCTAAGCCTTCATGGGGATATGTATATTTAACGAACTTATTAGATAAAGGCCATTTCAACACAATATTTACTACAAATTTCGATGACCTTGCTAATGAAGCTTGTTTTACATTTTCAAATAATTTACGCCCTATAGTATGTGCTCATGACTCTAGTATTGCTAGTGTTAGGCTGACAACGACACGCCCTAAAATAATTAAGCTTCATGGTGATTTTTTATTTGATAACATCAAAAACACAATTAGGGAATTAGAATCACTTGAAGATAATATGAGGGCTAAATTTAGACAGTTTGCGACAGAATTTGGAATGGTAGTAATTGGCTATTCAGGCCATGATCGCTCTATTATGGATACATTAAATACATTACTCCATTCTGGGACTTGTTTCCCTCATGGAATTTACTGGTGTACAAGAGATAATGTTGAAAACCTTCCCGATTCTTTGAAAAATCTTGCTCGCTTTCCTCATTTTCACCTTATAAAAATTGACGGCTTTGACGAATTCATGGCCGAATTGCACGAGGCATTGGGTTGCACTTTACAGCAGGAAGTTGTCGAACCTTATTCGGCTTTATCGAACAAGCTTGACAGATATTTTTTAGTATCGGAAGAGGACGACGACGATACCCAGCATGACATCATCAAAAGAGATATGAACAATCTCGCAGACCATGTAAGACGCGTCAATACGGTCAGCCAATTTGTAAAAAAAATAAAGCTACTTCTTTCTGATAACGCATCTGCTCTCGATGATGACTCAATTACTAAATCACTAGAAATTATGTTAAAGGAAACTCAATTCGCTGGTTCCTCTGAAAACGTACACTTCTATAATACACCGAACTATTTGATTGCTAGTTCTGCCTTTAGAACTGGTGATTATCAAGAATGCGTTGAGTATGCAACTAAGCATCTTTCTAATGGAAAATCGATAGAGACAGAGGCTCTATTGCTAAGATCTTACATTCATCTGAAAGATGAGAAACAAATTCTGCAATCTATGAAACGGTTGGCTACTTACAATAAAATTAAAGAAGGAGAATTTACTAAACTGATAAATGCTTTAGTTGAATTAATGAGAGCAAACAAGTTTGCAATTGCTGAAAGCTTAATGGATTTACTGGATTCTCACGTAATAACCTCTAGATATAAAAGCTTTATTATTATAAATCGTGCTCTTTGCCAAAAATTAACAGTACAAGTCATAAGTTCTAAGCTCAAAGCTGATTTAGAGAAACTACTTACTGAATCGATAGACAACAGTGAAGCTTGGCTAGCTATCGGGGCTGCTATACTTCTTGAAAAAGACGAAGTAGCTCAGGAAGTTGCTGAGTCGCTTGATGAAACAGAAATTGTAACTATCGTTACTCAGTCTATGCCAATTTTTAATTTGATTTCTGACGTACTTTATGAAAAGGTCAAGAGTATAGCTATCGAAAGGGGTTACGATGTATCATTTGAAGAGATTGATGAGTCAGATGAATCCGAAGAAGAATTATCTGGAAATGCGAATGATACTACAGATTCAGGCATAGATTCTGTTGGAGTTGATGTAGGTTCAGTTGCGGATCATCTACCATTAAATACTGATAAACTGGCTGAAAATGATGAAACATTTTCAAGCATCTCTGATGAGCCTGACAGAGAACGTATTGTTAGTATTTCAGAAAAGCCTGCTTAACCAGATTCCTACGAGCGTGTTGAAAATGAGGGAGATTATGAAGCCAAAAAAACATGATTCAAGCAGCAAAATTTCAGAAGAAAGTAAAAAAAAGTTGAAGGAAATGCTTAATAAAAACAATGGCATGAAATAATAAAAGGCCTTCCAGAGGTAACGCCAGTCAGTGAAACAACTGACTGGCTTTTTTTTCAGATTTTGCCGTACTTGTGTGATTTTTCCCTTACTGACCTTGATTCAAAATCAATGACGTGTTGAACCGGATATTTTCATCTTTTTGATATCAGAGGCTTCCATACCACCAAGTTTCGCTTTCCAGTTGTAGCAGGGGGCTTAGGATATCTCCGCTTCGCGGCAGACATCTTTACGGTACGCCCGACGTCAACGGGCTTCAAAACGGCGATAATCTGGTGCTCAGTAAATCGGTGCTTTGCGCATAGCGATCTCCTCAGGGGGAAGAACATTTTTTGGTAAGGTTATCTATTTTTATTTATTATATTATTTAATAAGTTATCGTAGGGCATACCATTCCTTATGTTTCAACGGATTTGCCATGGCGCCCCAAATATCGGACAGGATGTTGACCGTGATGACCATCGCACCAACCACCATCACGCCCGCAGAAATCGCAGCGAAGTCCTGCTGGCGAATGGCGTTCACCAGCCAGCGACCGATACCTGGCCAGTTAAAGACCACTTCGGTAATCATCGTCAGCGTCAACATGGTGGAAAACTGTAACCCTAATTTGGGAATAATCGGCGGCAGCGCGTTGTGAATCAGGTGACGACGAATGATCGTAAAGCGCGACAGTCCACGAGTCGCTGCCGCTTTAATGTAGTTTTTGCTGATAATTTCCGTGGTGCTGACGCGCATCAGGCGGATCACTTCGGTGGTCGGCCCGACGGCCAGTACGGTAATCGGCAAAATCAGGTGGCGGATGGCGCTGACGATCATTTCACCGCGATGTGGCGAATCTGACAGCCAGGCGTCAATCAGTGCAAATCCGGTGACGGTCTTCACCTGATAGAGCAGGTCGAAGCGGCCTGAAACCGGCAGCCAGCCGAGGTGCAACGAGAAGAAGAGTGTCAGCAGCAGCGCCAGCCAGAACACCGGCAGGGAGAAGCCGATAAGCGCCAGCGTGCTGATCACAATGTCCGCGCCGCGGTTCTGCATCACGCCAGCGGTAATCCCCAGCGGAATACCGACCAGCAGCGAGAGCGCAAATGCCAAAAGACAAAGCTCGATCGTGGCCGGGAACACTTCTTTCAGCAGCTCGCTGATTGCCTGTCCGTTAATGCTGGAGCGACCGAAATCTCCCTGAAGCAGGCTGGTGAGGTAAAAGTGATAGGCATCAAACAGCGCTGCGCCGTTGAGCGGGGCGTTGGGTGTGTAGTAACTGAGGCTAAAGCCAACCAGCGTCAGCAGTGACAAGGTCACTATCAGTAACACCAGACGTCGCAAGGTAAAGATAATCACGGCTGTGCTTCCTCCACGGTTTCCGGTGCAGAAGGCTTCTGCTGCGCCTGTTGATCCTCGCGGAAGACGCCCGCGAACGAGGCATTGCCGAAGGGACTCAATACCAGCCCTTTCATGTCATAGCGGTAAGCCAGCAGTCGTAATGACGACGCCAGCGGCAGAACGGGTAACTGTTCTGCCAGAATGCGCTGTGCCTGCTGATAATAGTCAATCCGCTTAGAAAGCTGCTGTGACGAGAGCGCGTTTTGCAGCACTTCATCAAACGTGGGATCGCACCAGTGCGCGTAGTTGCTCTGGGAGCGAATCGCCGCGCAGCTTAACAGCGGCCGGAAAAAGCTGTCCGGGTCGTTACTGTCCGTTGCCCAGCCTGCCAGCGTTAAATCGTGGCTAAGCTCCATCAGTCGCGCTTCCTGAAAACGGCCTTCTACCGGAACGATGGTCACGGTGACGCCAATTTGCGCCAGATCGGCCTGTATCAACTCTGCCGTTTTCAGCGGACTGGGGTTGTAGGACTGTGACGCGCTGGGCACCCACAGGCGCAGGTTGAGGTTAGTCAGCCCCAGTTCTTGCAAGATTTGTCGTGCTTTTTGCGGGTTATATTCCGTAATCTGCGATTCGTTGTCGTACGCCCACGACGCACGGGGCAGAATAGACGCTGCCGTTTCCGCCGTGCCGTAATAAATCGACTGCATTAGCCTGTCGTTATTGATCGCCAGTGCGATAGCTTCCCGCACGCGGCGGTCGTCCAGCGGCGGTTTACGCACGTTGAAGGCCAGATAGGCGACGTTCATGCCGGGACGCAGCGAGAGACGCAGACGTGGGTCATTACGCAGGATCGTCAACTGGCTGGCCGCCGGATAGGCGAGGACATCACATTCACCCGTCAGCAGCTTGGATAAGCGGCCCGTCCCGCCGGAGCCGAGATCGACAACCACCTGCCGCATGCGTGGCAGGCCGCGCCAATAATCGCCGTTGCGCGTCAGTCGAATGTATTGCCCATTGCGGTATTCGTCGAGCAGATAGGGACCGGTACCGACCGGTTCGCGATCCAGCAGCTCTTTCTTGTCCTCTTTCGCCAGACGCTGCGCGTATTCCGCGGACAGAATCGGCGCGTAGTGCGTGGCCAGATGCCAGAGGAAAGAGGCGTCCGGGCTGTTGAGCCGGATCTCAATACTGTACTCGCCCAGCTTACGGATGCTTTGCACCGAATCGGCGAATTGCAGGCTGTCGAAATAGGGATATTCGCCGCCGTTGACATCATGATACGGGTGCTTTTCGTCCAGCATGCGCTGGAAGCTGAATATCACGTCGTCGGCGTTCATATTGCGGGTTGGGCTGAACCAGGCAGTGTGCTGAAACGGCACATCGCGGCGCAGGTAGAAACGGTATGTCGAACCGTTGTCCGAGACTTCCCAGCGCTGAGCCAGTTCTGGCATCAGACGATAGGTATAAGGATCGACATCCAGCAGGCGATCGTAAAGCTGTGCCGCCAGCGTATCAATGGTGACACCGCTGCGCGCCATCTGCGGGTTAAACGTGTTCAGGACATCATTGACGCAATAGACAAAACCGCTCTGGCGAATATTTTCCAGCGGAGCAGGCGGCGTTAGCACGGACGGCTGTGCGGCCAGTGCAGGCAATGCCAGACAGGTGAGTGCCAGTGCGAAACAGGTTTTTCCGAACATACGGGATTTTTCAGTCAAGACGGTTATACACAGAGTGTATCGCACTCTTGGCATCCTCCCCACTCTTGTTATGCGCGTCTGGCGACTTTCCAACCGTTTGAGCCACCAGACGAATGATTGAAAACGTCATAATGAATGCTATAGTTAAGTCACAATGACGAGGAAATAACTATGAATGCAGAAATCAGTCTTAAAGTTGAAAACTTTGCTCGTGAAGCCGAGTTGCCTGATGGCGTTTTCCATGACCCGTTGATGTTCGTTAATGTCGTGCGCGGTGGGATCTCCGGCGCGATGCTGAAGCGCGGTGCGGATGCCAGCGGGCTAAGCCGTAAGCTGATTGGCTCGGCACTGTCCGTCGACCCGTCTAATATCTCCCGCTTATTCCGCCGTAAGCATTTAACGCTGGAGCAGGGGGAAGCGGCGCTGGAGACGTTCCGCCTGTGGCTGAAAGCCATGACGACGTTTGAAGATGAAGCGAAGGCGCAACTGTGGATGGAGAGCGGCATTCCGGCCTTTGGCGGAAAAACGCCGGCGGAAATGCTGGATACGCACAAAGGACGTCAGTTGGTTGATAACGCGCTGAATCGTATTGAATACGGCGAATTTATATGAGGCTTTACCGCATTACTAAAGCGGTCTGGCTGGAGGCGTTTTCAGGACAAACGGGCGTAAGCTTCCAGCACGGTGCGCGTTTCAATCAGCCCAACACCCCAGTGCTCTATTTCAGTGAAACGCCCGCCGTCGCGATGCTGGAAATGGGGAATTATCTTCCTTCGCCGCAGTTGCTGCCCGCCAGCTATCGTTTGGGCGTATATGAACTGCCGGATGACGTCCCGCAAGAATCCATCACGCTGGACATGCTGCCTGAAGACTGGCATCGCTATCCGTTTATGCCGGACGTGCAAGCACTGGGATCGCGCTGCCTGAACGCAGGGCAATCGCTGGTGATTTGGGTACCGACCAGCGCGGTTAAGCCATTTGGCAGCATGCGTAATGCGCTGATTAACCCGCTACATCCCGCGTTAAGCCAGCTACGTCTGATTGAGGTGATCCCGGATTTCTACAGTCATAGGCTGTTTAACCCGGTAGGACATTAAGCCTGCTATTGACAGCAATGAAGCTGGCAGGAACCCTATAGTCAGTATGGTAATGAGAAAAATTCTCAACAAAGTGCTTTACAGATGATACTGATAACTATTATCATCACTTTCGCACTTCGACGGTGGCTTCTCGCAGGCACTGAAGGAGAGCACGACATTGCTCACATTGCTTCCAGTATTATTTTAGCCAGCCAACGTGCTGGCTTTTTTTGCCTGAAAAATGACCTCACCAGATACTTACCTTGCTTTCTATTTATCTATAAATAATTAATAAAATCAATATGGTTAGGATGTTTCCTAAATTGTTGGCGGGAACAAAAATCTCCCTTATCATGCCTGTGCCCAAGATCATGGGTGTTCACAATGGAGATAAGGAATATGTGGATGAGAAGGAATCAAATCGTCAGGAAATTGACGTTAGGGGTGGTAACAACGGTGCTGGGGATGTCGCTCAGCTTTTCAGCATTATCGGCCACGCCGGTAGAAACGCATGGTCAGCTGTCCATCGAAAACGGACGACTGGTGGATGAAAAGGGGAAAAGGGTGCAACTGCGTGGGATGAGCTCACACGGTTTGCAGTGGTTTGGCGACTATGTCAACAAAGATTCGATGAAGTGGCTGCGTGATGACTGGGGGATTAACGTATTCCGCGTCGCCATGTACACGGCGGCGGATGGCTATATTTCCAATCCCTCTCTCGCCAATAAGGTAAAAGAGGCCGTTGCAGCGGCGCAAAGCCTCGGCGTTTACATCATCATCGACTGGCATATCTTGTCGGATAACGATCCTAATATTTATAAAGCACAGGCAAAAACCTTCTTTGCCGAAATGGCTGGGCTGTATGGCAGCTCGCCGAACGTGATTTATGAAATCGCCAACGAGCCAAACGGTGGCGTGACATGGAACGGGCAGATTCGGCCTTATGCGCTGGAAGTGACTGACACTATCCGTAGCAAAGATCCCGATAACCTCATTATCGTCGGTACGGGCACCTGGAGTCAGGATATCCACGACGCGGCAGATAATCAGCTGCCCGATCCGAATACGATGTACGCGCTGCATTTCTATGCCGGTACGCACGGACAATTCCTGCGCGACCGCATTGATTATGCACAAAGCCGTGGCGCGGCGATTTTCGTCAGCGAGTGGGGCACCAGCGATGCGTCCGGCAACGGCGGACCGTTCCTGCCTGAATCGCAGACTTGGATCGATTTTCTGAATAACCGCGGCGTAAGCTGGGTGAACTGGTCGCTTACCGACAAAGCAGAGGCTTCCGCCGCGCTGGCACCGGGAGCGAGCAAATCTGGTGGTTGGACGGAGCAGAACCTGTCGGCGTCAGGTAAATTTGTCAGAGCACAGATTCGTGCGGCTGCGAATCTAAGCGGTGGCGATACGCCAACCACGCCAACGGAACCGACCAATCCAGGTAGCGGAACCACGGGAGACGTCGTGCTGCAATATCGTAATGTGGATAACAACCCTTCCGATGATGCGATTCGCATGGCCGTCAACATCAAAAACACCGGAAGTACGCCGATCAAACTGAGCGATCTGCAAGTGCGTTACTACTTCCACGATGATGGCAAACCCGGCGCGAACCTCTTTGTTGACTGGGCGAACGTCGGTCCTCACAACATCGTGACCAGCACAGGAACCCCAGCCGCCAGCACCGACAAAGCCAACCGCTACGTTCTGGTGACCTTCAGCAGCGGAGCTGGTTCCCTTCAGCCGGGCGCGGAAACCGGTGAAGTGCAAGTGCGTATCCACGCGGGTGACTGGAGCAACGTGAATGAAACGAATGACTATTCATACGGTGCTAACGTCACGAGCTATGCCAACTGGGATAAGATCACCGTACACGATAAAGGTACGCTGGTATGGGGCGTGGAGCCGTAATCGCACGTCGCTGACCTATTAATCTACTAATCCTGCGGGCGTGAATTCGCCCGCTTTTTTTTCCTGTTTCTCACTCATTTACCGCAATATCGTGTTTCTTCAGCAATCCACGCAGTTGGTGATAGGTTAATCCCAGTAGCTCAGCGGCTTTGCGCTGGTTAAACTTGGCCTGATTCAATGCCCGATCGATCAAGCCTTTCTCCTGTTCCAATAGCCACGGTTTCATCTCCAGCGGTAAATTCGGCTGGCTGGTTGTCGCACGCGGCGACGTTTCCTGAACGGCAGGAGTCCGGCGGAAGGGATTGAGAATGATGGCATCGAGAGGCTGATCGCTGTCGCCGTGACGGTACACCGAACGTTCAACCACGTTTTTCAGCTCACGAATATTGCCCGGCCAGTCGTAATTCAGCAGCGTTTCGCACGCGGCAGGCGTAAAACCGGGAAACAGCGGCAGATGCAATTCACGGCACATCTGAATCGCAAAGTTATCCGCCAGCAGCATGATGTCTTGTTGTCGTTCACGCAGCGGCGGGAGCTGCACAACGTCAAAAGCCAGACGATCGAGCAGGTCAGCACGGAATTTACCGCTGGCGGCAAGCGCAGGCAGATCGTCGTTGGTCGCGCACACCAGACGCACGTCAACCTGTAGCTGATCTCTGCCGCCGACGCGCTCCAGCATGCCGTATTCGATCACCCGCAGTAATTTTTCTTGCACCAGCATCGGTGCGGTGGCCAGTTCATCCAAAAACAGCGTTCCGCCGTCGGCGCGTTCGAAGCGTCCCAGATGGCGTTTTTGTGCCCCAGTAAAAGCACCGGCTTCATGACCAAATAGCTCGGAGTCGAGCAGATTTTCGTTGAGCGCCGCACAGTTGAGGGAAACGAACGGCCCTTGCCAACGCGGGGAAAGGTAATGCAGGCGGCTAGCGATCAGCTCTTTACCGGTACCGCGTTCGCCAATCACCAGCACGGGCTTATTCAGCTGTGCCAACTGCGACACCTGTTCCAGAACCTCCAGAAAGCTGTTGGCTTCGCCCAGCAGGTTCTCTTTTTCCTGAAGCATGATGTTTCACCGTGTTATTTTTACTAACTGTTAGCGTATTTGACTAATCTAGCGGAAATGGGAAAATAGTCAAAATTATCTATTCTTTAATTTTCAGTTAGTTAAACTGAATTAAAAGTTGGCATGCTTATTGATATACCTATAGGGAGACCGCGACTGGCTCGGCTGGTCACGGTGATAAATCAGGCGTAATCAGACGCTGGAAATCATGAAGAGGATGTAATTATGGGTATTTTTTCTCGTTTTGCCGACATCGTGAACGCCAACATCAATTCATTGCTGGATAAAGCTGAAGATCCGCAGAAATTGGTGCGGCTGATGATTCAGGAAATGGAAGATACGCTGGTTGAAGTGCGTTCAACCTCGGCGCGGGCGTTGGCAGAAAAGAAACAGATTGCCCGTCGTATTGAACAAGCGCACGGTCAGCAGGATCAGTGGCAGGAAAAAGCTGAGCTGGCGCTGCGTAAAGATAAAGACGATCTGGCCCGTGCGGCGCTGATTGAAAAGCAGAAGCTGACCGACCTGATCGCGGTGTTGCAGCATGAAGCCGAAAGCGTGGATGAAACGCTGGAGCGCATGAAGCGTGAAATCGGCGAGCTGGAAAATAAATTGAGCGAAACCCGCGCTCGCCAGCAGGCGCTGACGCTACGCCATCAGGCTGCGGCATCGTCGCGTGATGTGCGCCGCCAGTTGGACAGCGGTAAACTGGACGAAGCGATGGCGCGTTTCGATCAGTTCGAACGCCGTATCGATACGATGGAAGCGGAAGCTGAAAGCCACGGATTGGGGAAACAAAAATCGCTGGATCAGCAGTTTGCCGAACTGAAAGCGGACGATGAAATCAGCGCGCAGTTGGCAGCACTTAAGGCTAAAGTTAAGCCAGCAGAGTAATAAACGCGTAAACGCCATCGGATGGGCTGTCGTTAGAAAACGGCAGCCACCGGCGTGTGAATAATAACTAAGGAGACACAATGAGTGCGTTGTTTCTTGCCATTCCGCTGACCATTTTCATGTTGTTTGTGGCACCGATATGGCTTTGGCTACATTACAGTCAGCGTAAAAACAGTGCTCAACTGGGACAAAACGATATGCAACGTCTGACACGTTTAACGGAAGAGTCCAACCGTATGCGTGAGCGTATAAGGGCGCTGGAAGACATTCTGGATGCAGAACACCCGGACTGGAGAAAATCGTAATGAAAAATACGTGGTCAGGTAAAACGTTATACCGCATACCGGAAGAAGGCATGCTGAAAGGGGTTTGTGCTGGTTTAGCGCGTTATTTTGACGTGCCGGTGAAGCTCCTGCGAGTAATCGTGGTGCTGTCGATGTTTTTCGGCCTGTTCTTTTTCACCATGGTGGCTTACATCATTCTGACCTTTATACTCGATCCGGCTCCATCGGGAATGGGATTTGAGGATGAAAAGACGGCCCGTACACCCAGCCAACTGCTGAATGAGGCGGATGCGACCTTGCAGGCCAGCGAACAGCGCCTGCGTAGCATTGAGCGCTATGTCACCTCGGATACGTTTGGCGTTCAGAACCGCTTTCGTCACCTGTAAATACGCGTCTGTTCGGTATTATCCACGACTCGTACCCACGAGGAGTCATTGGTTTCATGGGGCGGAATGAAAAAAGAGTTGTTTGGCATAATAGAACAGCCTGAAGAGAGGAGTGCTATCATTGCCAGATTATTTCGCAGTAACTTTTTCACTTGTTTCATTCCTAATAGGTTTGAAAAGTAATGGGTATTTTACAGTAACGCTGCGCTCAGATTTTAAGACTAAAAGCTCCCCACCAGAGGTGGGGAGTGCAATATTATAAAGGCGTCATTATTTTAATTAGCGTATTTCGTTATCATTTAATGGGTTGTAAAGAAATCGCTATTTCCAGCACGATATCAGAATGGCATTTATCGCCATTGGCTGATGTTCTCTTAAGTTCATCAAGTGCATAAACGATATCCACCCTGGCTCCCGGGCGGAACAGCTTTTTATCTTCATCATCGATATGGCTATAAATGCTTTCTTCAATGACAGAACCATCATCCAGCAGCAAACTGAAACAGTTATCTACCGGAGAGGGGTCTTGTCCTGCCACATAGGTTCTTGTGATCGTGCCAGATCTGTGCAGTAAACGCATTTTTCCCTGAGTGATATTTTCCCACCACTCTTTGGAACCAAAAAGACCATGTGTCCCTTTGAGTCCCATAAACGGTTTCGATTGATCCAGCGTTAATCGTTGCACCTGCATGACATACTCAGGGTTAGATTTAAGCTCGGTTGAAAGAAGATAAACAAACTTCATCAGAACAGGGCTGTCACGCAGTTCATCTGTGATTCTTCCCATAAGTAATCATTTAGTTGATCGAGTAATGATTCAGCATCAGTGATTGCAAGAAGGGCATCAGGTAAATTGCCAAAGCAGTTATTTACCATAACGGCGATTCTGCCGTGTTTATCCATCGCAAATCAGGTGAAAAGGGTGCCAAATTCAGGCACCCAGTTTTTATCCAGTACAACTATGCTTTAATATTTAAAAATTACATGCCACTGTGCATCGGATGCCAGCCACTGCCTGCCTTAGCTGTGTAACGTACCGTATTTAATGGCTTCAACTGCCACATACCATTACTGTCTTTCACGATTTCACTGGCATGAACGCGACAGCGGAACCGCAATGTATCGGTTTCCAGCTGGAACTGATAAAACTTCCCTTCTTCCGGCGTGAAATAAGTATCCACAAGGCAGGTATGCTTACCTTCAACGTAAACATTGACTACTTCGGTTTCTGCACCTGCAATGAGTTGCGTTTCGTAGTAGTCAATATTGTATTTCTCTCCGACAACTTTTGGCATCCCCCGATCCACTGTATTCTGTAATACCCACTCACTGGAGCGTATCAGTCCACCTTTGCTTTCACCATTGAGCATTTGATAAAGGCTGGTTTGCTCAGTGTTATCGACAATCCTCAGCCATGGGGCATGAGCACTTTGAGGTGGGGGGACGAAAAAAGTATGGTCTGGAATAAAGGCACAGCCCGCAGCGGTCAGAATGACCGCTGCGTTCGCAGAACGCAGCAACCGTTTCACCGTTTATCTCCTTTACTGTATTCCATGCGCATATGTATCCAGACACCTAGGCCAATGACTGGCCCTGAAGCGATGCCAATTCGCAGAGCCTTAGTCAGTAAAGGTTGCCAATGCATACCTGATGGCATTTGCAGGATAAACTGGTAGTAGAGCCATACCCCAAAATAGACGAGTGCCACCGTGCAGGAGAGCGCCAGGAAGCAGCCTGCCATCAGATAGAAAAGCGTACTAAAACCAGGTTTTTTTGTACTCACTGCTTATTTTCCTTGTTGATCCTGCGGCTTCTTATCAATCGCTTTCTGGATTACCGTCCCTGTACCTTCAGAAACAGCGGCTCCAAAAGTACTCCCCAGCATGTCCGCTGCAGGTTTCGGCAATTTCGTACCCGCTGCACCACTGATAATGGTCGACGTAGTGGCACCGGCAACGTTACCGATCCCAGCGCCGGTAACCGCGCCGGTAGAATCTTGGTCACCCTTAATTTTACTGCCAACATAGGCTCCGCTCATCCCCCAAACCTGGGTTGCCAGGAAACTCTTCCCTGTGGTGACGGCGCTGACGCCTGTAGCAATTAAAGCATCAGTGTAACTTATGCTTTCACCCGGTTTCATGGTGATTACCTGGTTATTGATATTGGCTGCGCCACCGATGAGTCCATTGACGGTGATTGCTCCACCCGTCACTGTACTCCCTCCACCGAGTGTCAGGGCATTAACCATAAAGAAGCCCCAGGCTTGCAGTAATCCTCTTACCGGATCCTGATTCTCGGAAAGGGTGCCTCTGTTGTAGATGCGTAATGATTCACTGACCTGCTCAGGCGTTTTGCCATGCTCAATCTCATATTTGGCGAGTGACACCGCACCAGAGCCCCAAGACATCATGCCAGGGCTTAACAGATCATTGTTGTCCACCGCATTTTTACTGGAATCATGCGCAGTGACAGCGCCAGCAGAAGTATCCGTGCTGAGTCCGCCAGCAAGAGCCCCTGCCAGCGATGCCAGATTGCTAATCTTAGTACGCTGTTCTGGTTTGAGATCTTCCGTTTTAACACCAGGGTATAAATATTCACGAATAGCACGTGCAGCGAGTTCTCCACTCGCCGCGCCGATGGCGCCTGCAGCAGCATTTGTTCCCGACAATTCAGCCACAACACCACCTAATACAGCATGCCCAATAGCATTTGCTGCAATTTGACCGGCCGTCGGGTCTTCATCAAAGCCTACTGTCATGCCTTTTACTACTCCAGCCATATAAGGCGCAGCTCCGGCGGCTAGCGCTTTCGCTGGGTCGCCACCAGCCAGAGCAGTAATTGCAGCAGCAGCCGCGCGAACTCCGCGGTCAAGATCACCTCCAGCCTTATACTGGTCACTCACGTTTTTATAAGCGTCTGTATTTTTGACACGATTCCAGTAAACATCACGCTTTTCTTTACCATCCCACTCACCAGCTTCTTCAATGCCGGCACTGTTAGCCATAATTTCACCCTGCTTGAGAGTAATATCGACGGCCTGATTCGCGATATCACTAATCAACCGCAACTGGCTCAGACGCTGCTGTTCCTTCGCCTTATCAAAGATTGGGCTAATACTTTGATTCGCATGCTCGACATCGCGGCTCAGCGTGCTGACATCCTGCTGCTGGTTCGCCTGGTCACGGATAATCAGCGATCCCGGCGAAACGGCGGCATAGGTGGTGCCGGAGGCATTCCCATCGCTGCCACCCGCACCCAGACCATTAGCCGCCAGATTCTGTACGGCATTTTTCAGTAGATCCTGCGCGCCCAGCCCGCCAGTGCTGATACCGACGCTGCTGTGCGATACTTCAAATTCTGCACTGTTGTCGATATTGCTGAAGCCCAGCGTGCCGGTATCGAGACGGTTTTTATCTTCGCTGGCAGTGCTGCCAATCACTGCGCCATCCAACTGGGTGTGGTTGCCGACGGTGATATCGAAACCGCCGTCACCGGCAAAGATACCCGTCTGCTCCTGCACGCTGTTGTAGGTACTGTGGATCTTATCTTTCGCCACGCTGGCACTGACGCTACCGGTCATGCTGCCAAAGGTAAAGCTGGCGCCTGCCGAGCTGTTCTTCTGCTTCGAATCATAGTTATTGACGTCCTGTTCGCTCTGCAGCGTCAGATCACGTCCGACATTCGCTACCACCTGATCGGCACTCAGCTGTGCGCCGCGCAGGGTGGTGTCACGTCCGCTGTTAACCGTCAGCTTATTCCCTGCATCGACCGTGGTTTCGGTGTGGGTCAGGCCATCGCCATTTTCGTTGCCGGAACCTTTACTGGCGTTAGCAAATACGCTGATCCCCGCGCCGCCCTGGCCAGCGCCGATGCTGACGCCCACGCCGCCACCGCTGCTGCTGTTCTTGCCGGTCTGCAACTGGGTATTCTGCGCCGACAGCAGGTTAATATCGCGGTTCGCCGACAGCAGCACATCGTTGCCTGCTTTCAACTGGCTGCCGCCGATGGTCAGATCGCCATCTGCGCCATTTTCTGAACCGGTCGCCACCAGATTGATATTGTTGCCCGCCTGCACGGTACTGCCGGAAGCGTTAACCGCTTCGCTGTGGCTCTCGCTCTTCGACTTTGAGGTACTCAGCGACAGGCTGACGCCAATGGCATTCTGATCCGCGGTATTCTGCGAAGCTAGCACCGCGGCCTGAGCGGCCTGTACGCCTGCCAGACCGGATTTCAGCTTCTGCAGCGATGCCATACGGCCATCCTGCTGCTCATCGGCGGCTTTCGCGCTGGTGTAGGCGGCATTAATCGCGCTACCGATCGCGCCGGACAGCGCCAGCGTCAGACCCGTCTGTTTACGCTCATAGGTGGTGTCGGTGGTGCTCTGATTATTCGCGGCATCAATGGTGATATTGTTCGCCACCATATTGATGTCGTTACCGGCGATCACATCGGAGCCCTGCACGGCGATATTATTGCCCGCCACCAGACTGGTATCGCCATTGACGCTGCCCAGCGTGCTGTTGTTGTGGGTCAGCGCCGCAGTATCGGAGGTCGAACTCTCTTTGATTGAACCGACAAAGAAGCCAATGCCGCCGCTGCTCATCAGGCCCGACTTGGTGGTTTTCTTCATCGACCAGCTGTCGCGGCTTTCTTCTGCCGCCGTGACGTTGAGGTCGTTACCGGTACGCAGTGCCAGATCCCGATCAGCCGCCACATCGCTGCCGGTGATATTCAGATTGTTACCCGCGCTGATGGAGATATTTTCCCCGCCCAGACTGCTGCCGTTTGCCAGCGTGGCATCGTAACCAGCGCGGGTGGTAGTGGTGCGTTTCGACAGGAAGCCGGAACCTTTCACCTTCGAATTCATATCCAGATATTCCTGGCTGCTGGCGCTGCCGAGGTTGATATCATTGGTGGCGGTCAGCGCAAGCTGCCGATCGGCATTCAGTTTTGCCGCCTGGGCGTTAATATTATTGCCGGCATTCAGCGAGATATTGCCGTCGCTGGTGACTTCACTGCCTTGTACCTGAGTCAGCGTCTGCGTGACGTGGTTATCTTTATCCCACACGACTTTGTCGCGGCTGCCGGTGGTGACGGTGGTCATAGTGATATCGCGATTAGCAGCGATCTGCGTCTGGCTGTTTTCACCGGAGCTGACCACCTGCGCGGCTTGCAGATTGACATCACGGCCTGCCTGCAGCAGCAGTTTGCCATCGTCACCCTGCACATACATGCCTGCCACACGGTCGATATTGTCGCGGCTGAAGTTGTTACTGCCGTTCTGACTTTCCGCGTGGTTGGTCTCGCTGGCAACGGTGATATCGCGTCCGGCTTGCGCCAGCAGGGTATCGGTGGCACGTATTGTACCGCCGGTGTTAGTGAGATCGTTGGTCGCCTGCAGCGACACGGATTTACCCGCAATGATGCCGCCGACGTTAACGATATCGTCGCCGGAAACGCTGACCAGCTGTGTGGCGCTGATGCGTCCGCTGTTCAGCATGCCGCCGCTGACGCCAATGCTGACGTTCTTACCGGCCAGCAGCGCACCGCTGCCGTCCATATCGCCTTGCTGCACCTGTGCATACACCTGTGGTACCAGCACGTTCTGGGTGGTGCCATCCGGCATCTTCACATCCTGCGCCACCAGCCACACCATATCCTGAGTGATCTGCTTCATCTGTTCTGCGGTGAGCGCCACGCCCGGCACCAGATTGAATTTCTTCGCGAAGCTGACGCCCGCTTCCATCAGGCCCTTATACTGCTCTTCATCGCTGGTGTAGTCGGCGAGATAGCGCTGGCCGACCAGCTCAACGATCTGCTCGCGCACCAGACGTTGCTCATAGAAACCATCGCCGAGGCGTTTTTGTGTGATCGACGGGTCGGTCTGCAACTGGCGCAGCATATAGTCGGAGCTCAGCCAGATTCTCTGATTGGTGAAGCGCGGATCGGTTTCGATCAGATAGCTGCTGGTGGCATCCGGCAGGGGGGTGAACAGGCTGCCGGTTGGCAGGGAAGCATCCGGTGTCATCGAGCGAATGACGTCAGTGTTCTGTCCGGCCACTTCCACGCGCTGCGCGGCATACTCAGCCAGCGATGGTGCGCTGCTGGTTGCCTGGGTATGCTCCTTCATCACGGTCGGACTGAGGCTGATGGACTGAATTTCCGTTGGCGGTGTATAGGCCGAAGCGCGTGCTTTCTGGCTGTCTTTGCCTTTTTTATGGATACGATCCCATTCGATGACCTGACCGACTTTTTCCGTCAGTTTCTGACCAGTGACTTCGGTATTCACCAGTTCCTTCACTGCCGTCAGCAGGGTGCCACCGGCAATAATCTGGCTCTTGTCGTTCAGCAGCTTATCGCCGGAGAGCGAAATCTGACCGCCCGCGATGATTTTCGCCGGGTCGCTCTGGGCGATCTGCTCTTCGCTGATGGTCTCGGTATAGCTGTACTGATAGTAATGGTCGCGACCACACACCACGCCTTCGATACAGATATGGCGCACTTCATTTTTGTAGAAGCTGATGTTGTAGTCGTCAGGGCTGTAGTGGACGCCATTATTCAGGTCCACCACCATGTACTCATCTTTCTGCCGCTGGGACAACTGCACCATACTGGTGGCGAAGTTGTCATTGATATTGTTCAGCGTGGTGAAGCTCAGCGCCATATTGCCCACAGATTCGATAGTCGAGCTGTGGTTGTTAATTTCGCCTGCCTTGCCGGTCGTCAGCATGTCCGCATCCAGCGCGCCGCCGATGGCTATATCACCATTGCTGTAGATCAGGGAGTGGTCGCGGTTATTCAGCGTACCGATGCCCAGATCCAGACGCTGGCGCGCCGCGATGGTGGCGCTGCTGTTATTTTCCGCCAGATTATTCAGCGTCGCTGCGCCGATCGCCAGGCCGTCGCCATAAATTCGGCCGGTGCCGATATTGTTGACGGTGCTGGCGTTGATGCGGGTTAGGACGCCGTCGATAAGGCCGCGGTTGCTCAGCGTATCGCTGGCGTTCAGCGTGGTCTGTTGGGAACGTAGTTCGCCAGTGGTCTGGTTGTCGATGTTGCTGGCCTGCACATTCAGCTTACCACCTGCGCCAAGCAGCGCCGTATTGATCAGGCTGTTATTGACGTTCAGCGTTAGATCGCCATTTGCCAGCGTTTTATTGTTGTTACTGAAGTCGTCCGCGAAGCTGAGATCCATATCGCCAAGCGACAGAATTTCACCGCTGCCATTAATCTCGCGACCGCGGAAGGTCAGTTGCTGACCCGCCACCAGACGACCACCTTCATTGCTGATACGCAGATCGCTGCTGGTGGCTGCGGTGCGGGCGAGGGCGCTGCTGTTTTGCTGATCGAGCGTCAGCTGCTTATTGGCGGAGATCTGTCCTTGGTTGTTATTTAGCACCGGCGTGGCGATCGCCAGATCGCTGGCTGCGGCCAGCGTACCGCTCTGGTTATTCAGTTCACTGCTGGCCGCAACATCCAGCGCGCCGGAACCGGCCGCCATAATGGTGCCGGCCTGGTTATTCAGGCTGGCGCTCTGTACGCTGAATTTTTTGGCATTGGCGGCGATGCGGCCATTCTGGTTATCAATGCTGTTAATGCTGAGTTGCAGATCGCTGTCACCGCTCTGCAGTAACTTGCCACCGCGGTTACTGATAGCCGGCGTGTTGACCTGCAGTGCATTGGCGTTAATCACGCCGCGATCGTTGCTGAGTTTACCGGCGGCGGAGAGTTTCAGATCGCCGCTCGCCAGCAGCTGTGCGTCGTCGGTGATGATATCGCTGCTGCTGGTCAGCGTGGCGTGATGTGCGGCGGTATCGCTGCCGCTGAGATCAATCTGGCTGGCGCTGGCGTTCAGATTGCCACCGGCCAGCGCCTGACCCCGGCTGGTCAGTTTACCGTCGCTGGCGAGTGTCAGATTGCCGCTGTCGGCTAGGGTGCCATCGGTTTTCATTCCGGCGGCTATGGCCGCGCCTTTGCTGTTGCGGATGCTGGCACCGCGCACACTGGTGTTGCTTTTGGCGGCAATAAGGCCGGTATTCGTCACCTCCTCGCTGGCGGTAGTGCTCTGATCGCGCTGGGCAAACAGGGTGCCGCTGTTGTCAACTTTTTTACCGCCCAGCAGCAGATCCTGACCGGCATTGACCGTACCGCTGTTGACGATATCGCCATTGGCGTTAATGGTGATGTCACCCGCCTGACTGCCAAGCGTCCCTTTGTTGCTGACGCCGACCCCTTGCTCGGTCGCCACCAGGCGGATTTTACCGGCATACATGCCGCCCAACTGGGCGACGTCGATCGCCAGCGTCGGTTTGACGTCGCTACTGTCGCTGTCCGTTGCGCTGCTGGCTGTGGCCGTGCTGTTATCGGCGGCCACCTCGTTTTTGCCGGTGGTGACGGTCACATCTTTCGCCCAGATACCAGCATTAACTTTCACGGTGCGGGCAATCAGATCGGTGTAATCCTGACGGCTGCTGTCCATGCCAGCACCTTCCACCACGATTTCACCCTTGCCCACGCGGTAACCGCGCAGTTCACCGTTGGCCATCTGCGGCGTGCCGGTGGTCAGTGTGGCGCGGTTGGCGTTAATAAAGCCACAGCCGTCGCAGCTGATGCCCGCCGGGTTGGCGATGACCACCTGCGCCTTACGGCCTGCCACTTCGACATAACCATTCAGCTTGCTCGGGTCGCGCGAATTGACCTCGTTAAGAATAATTTTGGCTTCGCCTTTCGCCAGCCATGGGTTACCCGCCACCCAGCCGCCCATCTGAGTCTGCACCTGTTTGTGCGAGTTATTAAGAATCGCGCCTTTGTTATCAACGTCAAACTGGGTGTATTTGTTATGCGAAACACCACCGGCGCTCGGCGTCTGGATATTGACCTGCGGCGTGCCGTTGGCGCTCTGCATCACATTCGGCTGCTGGCCGCCCGGGGCGCTCTTGTCGGCGACAATTCCGGCCGCCAGCGCCTGTGGCGCGAGCGTGACCAGACCGAGTGCGGTCATGGTCAGGAAGGCGGTGGGCTTCATGCGGCCAATCAGCTGGCTCAGCGTATGGCCGACGCCGTTGGCACCGCTTTTACCCTGGCCGCGGTTGATTTCTGATACCACCATTAACAGGCCGCGAGCCTTGTTGAAAATGATGCGATAGAGGTTCTTATTCACGAAAAGTTATCCCTGCTAAAAGTGATGTTAAGCAACCAGCGGCGTGTTCTGCTGCCAGAGTCTGAATTGTTGTTGGGTGACGTCATCGCCACGAAATTGCAGTACCCGTTGTCCGCGTTCCGCCCCTTTGTGGTACAGCGCACGGCCACATAAGTGGGGAAACAGCGTGCCGCCGACGATGCGACGAAATGCCTGCTGATCGCCGAAGGGCGCGACCCAGTCGCGGAACCATAGGCGGTTGCCGCTGGTCCAGTCCTGCGGTTGCACCAGGATGCCGGGGCCGGTGAGGTAGCGCTGTTCCGCTTCTTCGTCCATCCACGCCCAACTGAGGAAAAACATGGGCTTGTCATCGCGGCTGGCAATAACAAACTGCTGATGTTTGATGGCGGGTAGCAGCAGCGTCGGTAGCACACTGAGCGGAATATCGCGGTGCTGTTCCGAATGCATCCACAGCCAGACCGCCGCGCCAAGCGCTTCCGCTTCGCTGAACTGACCGCCGAGCAGCGGGGCGGTTAACTGATAGCCATTAACAGGAATCTTCATCACGCGCCTCCTTAGTACTGCCAGCTGAGGTTGAAACCGAGGGTGACCGGGCTGGTGTGGAAACCTTCCGGTTTGGAGAACGGCACACCGACAAACAGGTCGTAGCCGGTGTTAAAGGCGTTACCGCGTAGACCAAGCACGCCGCCCGCCAGATGTTTTCCAACGAGGTAATCACGCGTGCCGTCTACTTCGCCGTAGTCAGCGCCGAGATACAGTTCCTGGTTAGGCAGCGGGGTGCGCCAGGCCAGATCGTTGCGCACGAACCAGCCGTTGTCGGCCGTCAGGGTGCGTTCACCATCAAAGCCGCGCACGGTCCAGCGGTTACCAATCGACAGCTGATCCTGTGGCGTCAGTTTGGTATGGTTAATCTGACGCAGATACTGCACGTTGTAGCGGAAGGTCTGATTGCCCAGCGTAAACGGCATATCGAGTTGTGCATTGAGTTGGATAATTTTCGCCAGCGCGGTGCCTTCATCGAAATACTCTTCCTGCGCCGGAATCGCGCCGAACCAGCGGGTGCCGCGCTGGTAGCTCACTGCGGCATCAAGGGTGGTAGCGCCGAAGTAGTGGCGATGCTGCAGACCCAGACGCCAGGCGCTGGTTTTACGCCTCTGCACATCCACTTCGGTATCGTTGACGAAGTTCTGCGATTCGCGCGTCAGAATTTCATAGCTCATTGAAGTTTTCTGACTGCCGCTGCGGTGCAGCACCCGGCTCAGCTGGAAGTTAAGGTTTTTGCTGTTGCCGCTGTAGTTGTAGTCTTCATACGCGCCCGCCACATTCTGGTTGTAGTCGTAGCCGCTGGCGGTGACGCCCGCCATCCAGTAACCGAACGGTACGGAATAGTGCAGCATGTAGTTCTTGCTGCCTTTTTCGCTGCCGGATTCAAGGTCATGGTTGCCGGAAATGTAGAACAGGTCGCTGAGTGAGAAGGGATTATCGATATACAGCGTCAGGCCGCCCTGATAACGACCGGTGGTTTCGGTGCCTGAATCATCGAGCGTCGCGCCGAGACGCCACATTTTTTCCTGTTTCCAGGTGACGTCAATGTCGCTTTCGCCGGGCTGTTCACCTGGCACAATCGCCATCTCTGCCTGTACGGTGGGCACGCGCTGCAGGTTTTCCAGTCCCTGCTCAATATCACGCAAATCCAGCAGTTCGCCTTCACGCGCTGGCAGGGCGCTCCAGAGGCTCACGTAGCGATCGCTCTCTTTGGTCAGTTTGATCTGGCGCGTTTTGCCCGGAATCAGAGTAATATGCAGGGTGCCGGTTTTCAGGTTTTGCGGCGGCGCCATTACGCGCGCGGTGACGTAGCCATGGTCGATCAGACGGTTTTGCAGTGCGCTCATCAGCAGGTTGACCCCCTGAGCACCCAGGCACTGACCTTTACCCTGATCGGCCAGCTGTTGCAGCGGGATACGCAGCCAGGAGGGGAAATCTTCCTTGCCGGTCAGTATGATGTGATACAGCGTAAAGCACTGTTGCTCCTGCGGAAATTGCAACTTAGTAAAGAATGAGGAAGGTGGCTGCAAACGCACATCAGGCGTTTGTGGCGCTAATTGCTGCTGCATCGCACGCTGGCGATCCTGCTGATTGATATTTAGCTGTTCATCCACCCGGTTCGGTGCGGCAATAGGCGTAAGATTATTATCTGCCGCCCAACTGCTTGCTGAGGTGGTCAATAAAATAAATAGCGCAAGCTGGCTGAGACGCGCAGGTTGATACCCGTCAGTGAATGACGCATTCCGTAGCATAATGAATTAACCTGAATTATTAATTGTTATTGGGATACCATTCGTTTCCAGAAACAATTGGTTACTTGGTACAATTTCAGGTTATATACGTTAACAATTTGTTTGCTAAGAGTTGTCTTATTGCTTGCTAAGAGTTGTCTTAAAAGTATCGTTTCTTTACATTTTGGCGGTAAAAATACGGTATGAGATAGGTGAGCGGGGTTGAACTTATATCGACGTGAGCGTGAGGCGTTTGTCTGATTTTATTATTATATTGATACGATATATCTCTCAACCAAAGGAGTGATGGTTCATTCGATGAGTCGACTACAGAACGAAATTAACTCACTGGTCAATCGCGGCGTGGATCGCCACCTGCGGATTGCCGTCACTGGGTTGAGTCGCAGTGGCAAAACCGCGTTTATCACCGCGTTCGTCAATCAATTATTGAATACCCACAGCGGTGCACACTTGCCGATGTTTTCCCCCGTGCGCGAAGAGCGTTTGCTGGGGGTGAAACGTGTGCCGCAGCGCGATCTGGGCGTACCGCGTTTTGCTTATGATGAAGGCATGGCCGCGCTGTATGGCTCGCCGCCGGCTTGGCCAACGCCGACGCGCGGCGTGAGTGAGATTCGTCTGGCGCTGCGCTATCGCTCTAAGGATTCGTTGCTGCGTCATTTCAAAGACACCTCGACGCTCTATCTGGAAATTGTCGATTACCCCGGCGAATGGTTGCTGGATCTGCCGCTGCTGGAGCAAACCTATTTGAGCTGGTCGCAGCAGATGGGCGGTTTGCTGCAAGGGGGACGCACCGAGTGGGCTAAACCCTGGCTGGCACTGTGTGAGAAAGTCGATCCGCTGGCCCCGGCGGATGAGAACCAGCTTGCCGAGGTGGCGCAGGCTTACACCGACTATCTGCACCGCTGTAAACAGGAAGGACTGCACTTTATTCAACCGGGACGATTTGTATTGCCGGGAGATCTGGCGGGCGCGCCGGTGCTGCAATTCTTCCCCTGGCCGCAGGTGAATCAGATCGGTGAAGCTAAGCTGGCGCAGGCGGATGAGAAAACCAACATCGGCATGCTGCGCAAGCGTTTTGACTATTACTGTCAGTCGGTCGTCAAAGGATTTTATAAGGATCACTTCGTACGCTTCGACCGGCAGATTGTTCTGGTCGATTGCCTGCAACCGCTCAATAGCGGCATTCATGCGTTTAACGATATGCGGCTGGCGCTCACCCAACTGATGCAAAGTTTTCATTACGGGAAGCGCACGCTGTTCCGGCGTTTGTTCTCGCCCTGCATCGACAAACTGATGTTTGCGGCGAGTAAAGCGGATCACATTACCGCCGACCAGCACGCCAATCTGGTGTCGTTGCTTCAGCAACTGGTGCAGGAAGCGTGGCAGAACGCGGCGTTTGAAGGCATCGACATGCGCTGCGAAGGCATTGCGTCGATCCAGTCAACGCAGAGCGGGGTGGTCGATCATCAGGGACAGAAAATTCCGGCACTGAAAGGACATCGGCTCAGTGACGGCCAGCCGTTGACGGTCTACCCTGGTGAAGTGCCTGCGCGTTTACCAGGGGCGGCATTCTGGCAAACGCAGGGCTTCCATTTCGATCAATTTCGTCCGCGAGAAATGACGGTAGACACGCCGTTGCCGCATATCCGGTTGGATACGGTCATGGACTTTCTGTTAAAGGATAAATTGCGATGAACGAGCCACTGAAACCCCGCGTCACGTTCGATGACGTTTCACCGCAAGAGCCACAGCCGCAGTTGCGTGCCGGGTTAGCATTTGACGAGCAGAGCGGCACGCCGTTTTCCCCGATCAGCCGCGAAGAAGAAGTGCCGGAAGAAGGTGCGGCGGAAGAGGCGATCAGCGCGGCGCTGCGACCAAAGCGCAGCCTGTGGCGGCGTATGGTGATGGCGGGAATCGGGCTGTTTGGTGTTAGCGCGCTGGCACAGGGCGTGCAGTCACTGCATAACGCCTGGGTACAGCAGGATTGGATCGCGCTGGGCGGCATTACCGCAGGCAGCCTGATTGTGGTGGCGGGCGTCGGCTCGTTGGCTGTCGAGTGGCGACGCCTCTACCGCTTACGGGAGCGGGCAGAAGAGCGCGACGTGGCTCGCGATCTGTTACATAGCCACGGCGTGGGGCGCGGACGCGAATTCTGTGAAAAGCTGGCACGTCAAGCGGGGCTGGATAGTGGCCATCCGGCGATACAGCGCTGGCAGGCTTCACTCCATGAAACCCACAACGACCGCGAAGTGCTGGAGCTTTATGCACGTCTGGTTCAGCCCGTACTGGACACGCAGGCGCGGCGTGAAATCAGCCGCTCGGCGGCGGAATCCACCTTGATGATCGCCGTCAGCCCGCTGGCGCTAGTGGATATGGCCTTTATCGCCTGGCGCAACCTGCGCCTGATTAACCGTATTGCCGCGCTGTACGGCATCGAACTCGGCTATTTCAGCCGCATTCGCCTGTTCCGGCTGGTGCTGGTCAATATCGCGTTTGCCGGCGCATCGGAGCTGGTGCGGGAAATAGGTATGGACTGGATGTCGCAGGATCTTGCCGCGCGGCTATCAACTCGCGCTGCACAGGGCATTGGCGCAGGGCTGCTGACCGCGCGCTTGGGTATCAAGGCGATGGAATTGTGCCGCCCGCTGCCGTGGCTGGATGACAAACCGCGCCTCGGCGATTTCCGCCGCGAACTGATTGGTCAGGTAAAAGAAACGCTGCAAAAAGGGCGTTAGGGGTGAAGACGATGGTACAGGCAATGTGCCATCGTTGTTTTATCGTGGCTTAACAATGAAATGCAGTACAAGCCGCGTGCTATTTTGGCAGACAGTACCCTTGTTACAAAATCGTGTGTAGGATAAAAACTCCTCATTTCTGTATAACAGGACGTTTTTATGATTCCCGGTAAAAAATTGACGCTGGCAGCACTGTCGCTGTCGGCAGCCATACTCTGCTTACCTGCCAGTGCACAGCTGGTACTGGCACCCGCCGATGCGGAACGTTACGCGCAAAACAGCTTCCCTGAATATCTCGAATTACTCACGTTGCCCAATGATGCTGCCGTGCCTGCGGATATCCAGCGTAATGCCGACTGGCTGGAAAAGGCTTTTCAGAAGCGTGGTTTCACCACGCAACAGCTGACAAATGGTGATAAGCCGCTGGTGTATGCTGAGCTGGGCACGCCAAAAGCCGATCGTAAAACCATCTTGTTCTACATGCATTTTGACGGACAGCCCGTGAATCCCGCCGAATGGCAAACGCCGCCGTGGCAGCCCGTGTTGAAAGAAAAAGACGCTACGGGTAAATGGCAGACGCTGCCTGAGTCACGTCTTCTGAAAGGGGATATCAATCCAGAATGGCGCCTCTTTGCCCGGGCATCGGCCGATGATAAAGGGCCGATCGTGATGTTTCTCGCCGCCATGGACGCAATGAAAGATAAAGGCGTTGAGCCTGCGGTCAATATCAAAGTGCTGCTGGATTCTGAAGAGGAAAAAGGTTCGCCCGGCCTGACAAAGGTCATGGCCGACAATCTGACGCTGCTGAAAAGTGACGGTATGGTGATTTATGACGGCGCGATGCCGTCCAGCAATCGTCCTGGCATCAACTTTGGCAATCGTGGGTCAATCCAGATCGATATGACAGTTTTCGGTGCAAACGCGGCGGCGCACAGCGGCGGTTATGGCAATGTCATTCCCAATCCGGTGCAAAATTTGGCCACGCTGTTGGCAAGCATGAAAGATGCGGACGGTAAGGTCACGATCCCTGGTTACTATGATCGCGTCACGCTTAGCGAGAGCGATAAAAAACAAGTCGCAGAGACCGCACCACCTGCGGGTTCGCTGGAGAAACGCTTTGGTGTCGCTCAGTTAGAGAAGGTCGCCAGCAATGCGGCAGAGGCGGTGCAATATCCTTCGCTGGATATTCTCGGCATTAAAGCGGGCGACACGGGTAAAAAGGCTTCGAACGCCATTCCATCAACCGCGACGGCCAGCGTGAATATTCGCACCGTGCCGGAGACGCCGCCGGACGATATGTATGCGCTGTTACGCCAGTATATCGCCAGCAAAGGCTTTCATATCATTGCCGGTGAAGCGCCTACGCAGGCCGAACGCGAACAGTATCCGCATCTGATTTCCCTTAGCCTGACGGCCTATCCGAGCAGCGCCTATGCGGCCAGAACCGAGATCGATTCCCCGCTGGGTCACTGGGCGGTTGCGACAACAACCGCACCGCGCGGCGTTGCACCGGAGAAGAATCGTATGATGGGCGGGACGCTGCCGATGAGCGGCGCGGTCAGCGTATTGAAAGTGCCTTACGTCATCGTTCCTCTGGTGAATGCCGATAATAATCAGCATAGTTTTGATGAGAATTTACGCCTCGGTAACTATCTGGAAGGTATTCGAACCATTGTGGCGATGGCGACGACGCCGCTGTCTTAACCCCGTTTCGTCATTGACGTGGAAAAAACGTACAGATGTGTCAACTTTTGCTGCCACCTTACTTCATCCGGTGCAAACGAAAGGGTATTATCAGTAGCAATAGCCATATCGTGTCTCTTGAAGAAGGTAGCCGTTGATGCATCTGGAAGTGATTTGTGAAGACCGCATTGGTATGGTCCGTGAATTGTTAGATCTACTTGCGTCACGCAATATTGATTTACGCGGCATTGAAATTGCGTCTATTGGTCGTATCTACCTCAATTTTGCCACCCTCGATTTTGATGATTTCCGTCTGCTAATGACGGAAATCCGCCGTATTGACAGCGTCAGCGATGTGCGTACCGTGGCGTTCATGCCGTCTGAGCGCGAGCATCGGGCGTTGAATGCGCTATTGGAATCGATGCCTGAACCCGTATTCTCGCTGGATATGAAAGGAAAGCTCGAGCTGTTTAACCCCGCGGCGCTGGCGCTGTTTGAACAATCGGCAGAGACCATCAGCGACTTGACGATTGGCAGCATGATCCCCGGTTTCAATTTCGCCAGTTGGCTGGAGAAGAGCAGCGCCGTCGTGGCGGAGCGTGTGGTGATCCGTGGTCAGGATTTCTTGCTGGAAATGACGCCCGTCCGTCTGGAAGATGATGCCGGTAAAGTGGCAACGGCGGGCGCGCTGGTGATGCTGAAATCGGCCGCTCGCATGGGTCGCCAGTTGCAGAACCTCGCCGTGAATGATGAAAATGAGTTCGATCATATCGTGGCTGTTAGCCCGAAAATGCGTCAGGTGGTGGAGCAGGCGCGCAAATTAGCGATGCTGGACGCGCCGCTGCTGATCGTGGGCGATACAGGGACGGGCAAGGATATGCTGGCACGTGCCTGCCACCTGCGCGGGCCGCGTGGCAAAAATCCTTTCCTGGCGCTGAACTGCGCGGCGTTACCAGATGACGTGATGGAGAGTGAGCTGTTCGGCCATGCGCCCGGCGCGTATCTCAACGCGCAGGAAGGCAAAAAAGGCTTCTTCGAACAAGCGAACGGCGGTTCGGTTCTGCTGGATGAAGTCGGTGAAATGTCGGCGCAGATGCAGACTAAATTGCTGCGTTTCCTGAATGACGGGACATTCCGCCGCGTCGGTGAAGATCACGAAGTCCATGTCGATGTGCGGGTGATTTGCGCGACCAAGAAAAACCTGTTGGAGCTGGTGCAGCGCGGTGAGTTCCGGGAGGATCTTTATTATCGCCTCAATGTACTCTCACTGACGTTACCGCCGCTGCGTGAGCGTCCGGCTGATATTATGCCGTTGGCCGAGCTTTTTGTGGCGCGCTTTGCCGACGAACAGGGGATTCCTCGCCCCAAACTGGCCGCAGATGTGGAGCATTTCCTGCCGCAGTACGGCTGGCCGGGTAACGTTAGGCAGCTGCGAAATACCATTTATCGCGCACTGACGCAGTTGGAAGGTAACGAACTGCATATGCAGGACATCGATCTCCCGGCGTTTTCGATTGATGCCCCGCAAGATGAAACCCTGCTTGATGGCTCGCTGGACGACATCAACAAACGTTTTGAGCGTTCCGTGCTGACCCGCCTTTATCAATCTTATCCAAGCACACGTAAACTGGCGAAGCGGTTAGGCGTATCGCACACGGCGATAGCTAACAAACTGCGGGAATATGGACTCAGCCAACGCAAATTGGCAGGGGACGACGAAGAGTAAATAACAAAACGGCTGCTTGCGCAGCCGTTTTTCACGTAATTTCAGCGTAGCTTAGCTTATTTCAGAACAGCCAGTGCTGCGTCGTAGTCTGGTTCAGTGGTGATTTCGTTCACCAGCTCGCTGTGCAGCACGTTGTCGTTTTCATCCAGTACAACAACCGCACGAGCAGTCAGACCTTTCAGCGCGCCATCGGCAATCGCCACACCGTAGCTTTCTTTGAACTCACCGCCACGCAGAGTAGACAGTACAACGACGTTGTTCAGACCTTCCGCGCCGCAAAAACGGGACTGTGCGAACGGCAGATCGGAAGAGATACACAGAACAACGGTGTTATCCAGCTCAGAACCCAGTTGGTTGAATTTGCGCACGGACGTGGCACAAACACCGGTATCGATGCTTGGGAAAATGTTCAGGATTTTGCGTTTGCCAGCATAGTTGCTCAGCGGGGTATCGGACAGATCTTTAGCCACCAGAGTAAATGCTGGGGCTTTGCTTCCTTTGGCTGGGAATGACCCTGCTACTGGCACAGGATTGCCTTGAAAATGTACGTTCTGTGACATGTTTGCGTCCTTAATTACAGGTGATTAACACGCTGCTCAGTTTAGGGCAACATTAGCAACATTGGTATAAAAATTACGATTAAAATTGCTGGCTTAGCAACGCCACCATCGCTTTCAGATAGCATTCGCTGGCAGCATCTGCCGAGACTGGCGGAAGCTCAGCGGTAATACAATGAAGCGAGCGATCGGCGCACCAACTTCCGAAAGAGCCAGGCGTGTCGTAACCGATACTCGATACTAACGGCAGTTCGCACCGCTGCGCTAACCAGCGACCGAGTTCGGAATGATGTGGATCTTCAATACACGCGAGTGGCTCATGAAAAGAGACAACCCAGTGAGGATTAAGTTTCTCAATCAGCGTGCAAAGGGCTTTTGTTTCTGGCTCTGAACCTGCCGTTTCGCCCGTGGATAGCTCGACATCGCGTTCATCTGCGGCGCTATTCCAGCGGTAGACTGTCTTCCCCGGTTGCCAGTTACTGGCCGGAAAATTGCGATTGAGATCGACACCGTTAGCGTTGGCACGCAGTCCCAACTGACAGCCATCCGGGTTCACCGCGAGAATCACGTGATGGCGGCGCTGGCCTGAAAAGAGGGTGCGCAGCGCACAGGAAAGCGCCACGACTGCTGCGGTTTCATCGCCGTGTGTTCCGGCAATAATCAGCCCGCTCTCTGAGGGGGCTAATTCGGCGGGGAAATACAGCAACGGCGCGCCCAGCAGCGATTTCCCATACGGTTCGCCCAGCGAAGGTAAATTGCCTCGTTGCTGGCGCGCCTGAAGAGGAATGATCGGGTTTTCCATGTTGTTGCCCTGTGGTTACCTATGCGTTTCATCATAAAAAAATCAGTCCGGAGACGCAAACGGCGATGCGGGCTGACAAATTGCGGGGGTATCGCTGGATGATAGCGCTGATTTCTGACTATTATATTCTTCAATCAATTCATTACGCTTTCAGGTCAAATCATCATGCACTATGGATATTCTGCATTTTATGCCGCGTTGATGGCGGCCATGACGGGCAATGCTGTCGCGGCGCAGGTTCCCGCAGGAACGGTTCTGGCTGAGAAGCAAGAAATCGTCCGCCACATTAAAGATGAGCCCGCATCTCTCGATCCGATAAAAGCTGTGGGGTTGCCCGAAGCTCAGGTGGCGCGCGATCTGTTTGAAGGGCTGGTCAATCAGGACGCGAAAGGGAATCTGGTTCCCGGTGTAGCGCTGCGCTGGCAGACGACCGATAACCGCACGTTTATCTTTACCTTGCGTGATAATGCCCGCTGGTCTAACGGTGAACCCGTTACGGCAAAAGATTTTGTCTACAGCTGGCGTCGTCTGGTCACCCCAGAGAACAGCTCGCCGTTCGCCTGGTTTGCTCGACTGGCGGGGATTCAGAATGCCGAGCAGATTCTCGCGGGCAAGCTGCCCGTCGATCAGCTTGGCGTGACGGCCGTCAATGATCACACGCTGAAAGTGCAGCTCAGCAAACCCGTGCCTTATTTTGTCAGCCTGACGGCAAATTTCAGCCTGTTTCCGGTGCATCAGGCCACGATAGAGAAATTCGGGAACGACTGGACGAAGCCAGGCAATCTGATTGGTAATGGCGCGTTTAAGCTGGATCAGCGCATCGTCAATGAGAAGCTGGTGCTCACGCAGAATCCATATTATTGGGATAACGCCCACACGCGCCTGACAAAGGTGACCTTTGTTCCGATCAATCAGGAATCGAACGCGACGAAGCGCTATCTGTCTGGGGATATCGATATCACCGAGTCGTTTCCTAAAAATCTGTACCAGAAACTGCTGAAAGACTTGCCCGGCCAGGTTTATACGCCAGATCAGCTTGGCACCTATTATTACGCGTTTAACACGCAGCGTGCGCCGACCAATGACGTACGAGTGCGAAAAGCACTGTCTTACGCCATCGATCGTAAAGTGATTGCGGAAAAAGTATTGGGCACGGGAGAAAAGCCGGCCTGGCACTTTACGCCGGATGTCACCGCGGGCTTCAAACCGACGGAAAGCCTGTTGCAGCAGTATTCTCAGGATGAACTGGACGCGCAGGCAAAAGCGCTGATGGCAGCGGCGGGCTATGGCCCCAATAATCCGCTGAAATTATCGCTGCTGTACAACACGTCGGAAAGCCACCAGAAGATCGCGATTGCCGTGGCATCCATGTGGAAGAAAACGCTGGGCGTAGACGTGCGTTTGTCCAACCAAGAGTGGCAAACCTATATCGACAGCCGTAATAGCGGTAATTTTGACGTCGTGCGAGCGTCCTGGGTTGGCGACTACAACGAACCGTCGACATTCCTTTCGTTGCTGGCTTCGCACCACAGCGGGAATATCGCGCGCTTTAAAAATGCGAATTACGATCGCGTCCTGGATGAAGCGGGTAATCAGACTAACCCGCAGGCGCTGAATGCGGACTATAACCGGGCAGAGCAGATTTTGATGGATGAAGCACCGATTGCGCCGATCTATCAATACACCAACGGACGCTTGATCAAACCGTGGGTGAAGGGCTATCCGATTACTAACCCGGAAGACGTGGCATACAGCCACATGCTTTACATCGAAAAGCATTAAGTGCCGTAGTCATACATTGAATGATGTAGCAATAAAGCCGGAGCGATCGTGATGGTCGCTCCGGCTGACAGAGTACAACACTGATAGCAAAAGAACTGATAGCAAAAACCGTTGGAGGCAAGACGTGGAATCCTTGGCAGGAAAAGAGTTGCAACACAGCGGTGCGGTTCATGCGTATCAGTTGGATGGAAAGGGGGGCGTGACTCCGATTGGCGAGCAGGATGTGGTTAACAGCGAGAAACCCTGCTGGCTACACCTGGATTCTACCTTGCCTGCCAGCGTGCGCTGGTTGAATAAAACGATGCTGGTGCCAGATAGCGTACGCAATGCGCTGGCGGGGGAAAGCGCTCGTCCCAGAGTGACGCGTTTGGGTGAAGGTACACTGATCACGCTGCGCAGCATTAACCTAAATGCCAATGCGCGGCCTGATCAACTGGTGGCCGTTCGGGTATTCATTACCGACAAACTGATTATTTCTACCCGACGCCGTAAGGTCTTGGCTATCGACGAGATTCTCACCGACCTGAAGGAAGGTAACGGCCCGACGGACAGCGGCAGCTGGCTGGTCTCCATTGCGGAATCGTTGACCGATCATACCAGCGAGTTTATTGATGATTTGCATGAGAAAATCATCGATCTGGAAGAGGATTTGCTGGAGCAAAAAATTCCGCCGCGCGGCGAGCTGGCGCTGATTCGCAAACAGCTTATCGTGTTACGTCGCTATATGACGCCACAGCGTGACGTATTTTCGCGTATTTCCGGCGAGAAACTGCCCTGGATGCAGGATGACGATCGCCGCAGAATGCAGGAAATTGCCGATCGATTAGGGCGTGGGCTGGAGGATTTGGATGCCAGTATTGCGCGCACCACGGTACTGTCGGATGAAATCACTGCGCTGATGACCGAAGCGATGAACCGCCGTACCTATACAATGTCGCTTTTGGCGATGGTTTTCCTGCCGACGACGTTCTTAACTGGGCTATTTGGCGTCAACTTAGGGGGAATTCCCGGCGGCGATGCACCGTTTGGTTTTTTCACGTTCTGCCTGATGTTAGTGATATTGGTTGGCGGCGTTGCATGGTGGTTAAAACGCAGTAAATGGCTATAACGACTTGCGGTGTGTGGGTGCGCAGATAATCACAAACTGTCGCGAGCGGCTAAAAAACCACGCGTAAATTGAGCAATATCAACATTTTTTACCCTGTTGTGCGGCACTATCATTCCCGCAGGTGAATGCAGCGTCAAGCGATGGGCGTTGCGCTCCATATTGTCTTACTTCCTTTTTTGAATTACTGCATAGCACAATTGATTCACACCATGCCGACAGTTTTGTCGGCTTTTTTTTGCCCCTCGATCCTGACCTTTTCCGTCATCCTTCAAGCGACGTTATAAAATGCCTTTGGCATTTTATTATGGTGGGCTACCGCGCCACACCCTTCGGGCCGTCGCAGGCGACGTTGTAAAATGCCTTTGGCATTTTATTCATTAGCTTACTACGCTTAAAGGGACGCGCTGGCGTTGTTTGACCAGCCGTAACGCATGTCTGTACTGCTTCAGTAGCTGGATTTGCCTTAACATTATCCAACACCGAGGAGGAAAATATGCTCACTCAAGACGCGACGGATTATCTGCAAGCTGACACGGTTCCGGTTGAACCGATTCCCATTATACCGAACGATCCGATACCTCGTCCGCTTCCCGATCCACCGCCCATTCCTGATCCGCCGCCAACAGGGCCGGAACACGAACCTGTCACTGAACCACCGCAAGCCCGATAGCGGCGCTCTACGCGGCAGAAAATGGCAATAAAAAACACGGTGGTGAAACAGCAACCGCTGCTTCTTACCACCGTGTCTCTATTCTTTAGGGTAATGCCATTCCTGCACTGGAATGTCGCGCTTATTTTATTTCCAGCACGTCAAGGCGGGTCACGGATGGCGCATCGTCGTCATCTTCCGGCTGCCAGCCAACGGGCTGTAACGGCAGTTCTTCACGGTCAAAAGCCAGATCGCCACCATCCACCACGTCGCTACCGTGACGAATGCCTTTAAAATCGAACAGCGCATGATCGGCAAGATGAGAAGGCACAACGTTCTGCATGGCGCTGAACATGGTCTCAATACGGCCAGGATAGCGTTTGTCCCAGTCGCGCAGCATGTCTTTAATCACCTGACGTTGCAGATTTGGCTGCGACCCGCACAGGTTGCACGGAATAATCGGATATTGACGGGCTTCAGCAAAGCGTTCGATATCTTTTTCACGGCAGTAGGCGAGAGGGCGGATGACGATATGCTTACCGTCGTCGCTCATCAGCTTCGGCGGCATGCCTTTCAGTTTCCCGCCGTAGAACATGTTCAGGAATAGCGTTTGCAGGATATCGTCGCGGTGGTGACCAAGGGCGATTTTTGTTGCTCCTAGCTCCGTCGCGGTACGATACAGAATCCCGCGACGCAGGCGTGAACACAGTGAGCAGGTGGTTTTCCCTTCTGGAATCTTGTCTTTCACAATCCCGTAGGTATTTTCTTCGACGATCTTGTACTCCACGCCAATACTATCAAGGTACTGCGGCAGAACGTGCTCCGGGAACCCTGGCTGCTTCTGATCCAGATTCACCGCAACCAGAGAAAAGTTAATCGGCGCGCTCTGTTGCAGATTGCGCAGAATTTCCAGCATGGTGAAGCTATCTTTCCCGCCGGACAGGCACACCATAATGCGGTCGCCTTCTTCAATCATATTGAAATCAGCGATAGCTTCGCCGACGTTACGCCGCAGGCGCTTTTGCAATTTGTTCAAATTGTATTGTTGTTTCTGGTTAATTTGTTGATTTTCTGACATTTTTATCTGTGCTCGTTGCAAAAGGCGTTGCGGATGGAAAACGGTTCAGTGCAGACGCCAACACGGTCTGCACGATCATGGCGTGTATGGTACGGATTACGGCGACGAATGCCAGATCGTTTTACAGCGGTGTACCAGAATTACCCCGTAGGTGAAGGGGGGTTGCTACTTTTACTCATCTTTGCGCGCTTGAGGTAGAAAAACGAAGCGTAAACGCTGGATTTCAGTAAGGCCATATTCTTTGTGGTGATAGACAATATCATTCGCACGCTTGTTCCCCGTGATTTTCATTTGAGAATGAATGCTTCCAGTGTCGGTTTAACTAAGGAGACTGTACGGATGCCAGCCTGAGTTTTAGGCGGGCCAAAGTGCCGAGGATGGTTAAATTACGTGAGATATGGATAACACCGGCATCCAGGTCGATATCTTCCCAGACCAATGCAGCTAACTCACCATGTCGCAGCCCCGTATAAACCGCCAACTGCCACAGGTTCTTACTTTGCCCCGACAAACTACCGATAAGCTGTTCAAACTCATGTTTAAGCATCGGATCGGGGCGTGGGCGGCTTTTTTGCAGCTTCTTTATCCCCTCAAATGGCCTACCTGATATGAAGCCAGAGCGGTGCGCAAAGCGGAGTAGTGAGAAGAGCAGGGCAATGTAGTTATCGACAGTTCTCACCGTGCGACCTTCTTTATTACCTCGCACGGCAGCGGGATAGCGTGTTTACCCGTGCAGTAGCTGGCTTCTGTAGTCCAAAACATCATTTTGGCTAATATCGGCAATGGATGTTTGATCACCGATAATATTGACCAGCGTGTTTAGCTGAGAGCCAGTTTTCCGCAGTGTATTGGCTGTCAGTTCTATTTCACGGTTTTTTAGCCAGATAGAGGCCATTCTGTGGGCTGTTTTGGCGACGCTACGTGAAATCTGAATTCCTCGCCCTCATTCAATCCTCTCACTTTTTAACAGAGAAACCATGTTAACCATGAAAATGAAAGCGCTGCTGTTATGCGACGGGTTGGCTGCTGCGTTCGGCGCAGGTTGGTATGTGCAAGGATTGCGGTGGGATACGGATATTACGCAACGGGATAAGCAGCAGTCGGACGATATCAGTACAGGCCAGCAAGCTGTTATCACCGGACAGTCACTTCAGTTCCATAGCTACAACGAGATAGCACGCAACGTGAATCAACACGGCGCAATTATTAAAGCGAATTCTAATGAAAAGCAGATTGTTTACAGGACAATTATTAAACGTAGTCCTGCTAGTCGTGAGTGTGTGTCTGATGATGTCGCTACTGGGTTGCTCGACTACGCGCACCGTCTACGTGCCAGCGCAATGCGTGCCACTGCCAGTGGAGTTGACGCAGCCAGTGTTAGTACCGCTGCCTCCGAGTGCCGATTGACGTATGGGCAGGCCGTTTACTGGATTGACCCGTTACTGACGGCGATTGAACAGGTTAATAGACAATTGGATGCTATACGAGAAAACATTTAAACCAAAACTCGCGATAGCGAGCTTTTTACAATAAGAGGAAAAAATATTGAAAGATAAATACGTTCAATCAGAGCAAGACTCTAAAAAACTCGATACAAAGGAGGAAAAAAATGAATCGGTAAATATTCCCACCGATAATGCCAAAAGGCAGAGCGGATGTAATAGAAAGAAATGCCACTGCGCACGATAAATTTTTTTAATAAAAGGATAATGAGTATGGCTATTTATAAAATTAAAGACTTGACAGGTAATATTGATTTTGAATGTTCTGACGATACTTATATACTGGATGCTGCCGAAGAAGCAGGGCTTGATTTACCCTATTCTTGCCGTGCTGGATCATGCTCATCATGTGTAGCTCTACTTATTAGTGGGAGTGTTGATCAACGCGATGCTTCTTTTTTAGATGAAGAGCAACAGAAATATTTCGTATTGACTTGTGCGGCATACCCTAATAGCAATTGTATTATTAAAACTGGGGTGGAGGAAATGCTATTGGGTTATGATTCATATCGTGATATGTCTGAGTATTTATTCGGGTTACTTGGTGGCAACGATTCTCCAGAGCTTTTAGATGGGTTATTTACCCCAGTAGATGCTTTCCGACATTATTTGTTTGGTAATGGCGCTGATAAATCCATTAATATAAATGACGTAGGGCTTTCTATTGATGTTAGTCAAATCCCACCGATCATGAATATTATCAACCAAGGTTTTATTGGCCGATTTGACATTAGCAGTGATTTCAATCGTAATACTTCGCTAGACGGTATTATCCCTGCTTCCTATCTTGGTAATATTACGCTAAAAACAGAAGGGGTTCTTAGTATTTCACCCGATGGTGCATGGAGTTATAATGGTGGGGTTCGTGCTTATAATGATCTTTATGATGCTAACCCCAGTACCCATCGTGACAGGTTAGGAGAGTGGTCAACAGGAGTACTTGATAAATTCAACGGTACTCCTTATGAAATTCAAATCCCTGGCACGCTTGACATTTCTGGTCGTGGTCAACGTTGAGAAATCCGGTCAGTTCTTGACGCTATATTCAATAGAACCGCTTTTGCATTCATACATGGCAAACAATTGATGAGATTCTTTTGGGTAGGATACGGTTACGGGCAATAGATAAAAATCTACTGTTCTAGATGTATTTTCTTTATCAAAAATGATATCGGGTGAAGCCGCGCTGGGAGAGACTGGTTTCAGTTTGGGCCAACGTGGTATGAGACTCTCGATTAGATCATTTTGTACATCAGTTGCCACTTGCTCATAAGTGATCTCGTCACATGAGGGCCCAATGAACTGAGCGTAATATTTATACACTGATAGAGAAACCACCGCTATCAGGACACTGAATGTTGCTTTTTTTTTCCATCCCATAGTTTGCATTCCTTATTGAACATAGCTATGCATCATCTATTTAAGATAATAACAGTTATCACAATCTAATTGTTATGATGAATTTCAGTATGAAAAGTGCCGGTCAACATCCACTGGTGCTTTCATCGTCCCAACAAAAGGTAATCCCATGACACAAGCCACCGATCAATACATTGAGAAAGAGATTCAGGCCAAAGGACTAACTGCGCCAAGTGTTACGTCACCGTCGGAGTGTGGAAAGTAAAGCATTCCAGAGTCACTTCCCAGAGGTGGCTCGATAATGCTTACTCAGTAGGACGCTATAGCAAAGTACGATTGGAAAAAGCTGCTGGCCGATTATGCCGCTGCATATTCAGCAACGGGAATCTCTCCAGTAAAGTGGTGTGCTCAGAATGAGGTGCCGTATAGCTCTGCGAAGCGTCATATCACGATAAAGGCTGCAACGGATTTCATTAAACAGAATTCGCAAATTATCTGTTCGCAAGAAAGTGATTTGCATATTCGCAAAGAGAAAAACGCGAATCGCAAAAGCGAGAAAAAGTGAGGTGATTCTGGCGATAACAACATTCAGGAACCAGCAAACGCAGACGAGCATAGCGGCGAAGCCTCAGCACCTGAAACGAAAAGGCATGGCAGGGATTCCAGCGGTCGCTTTACTGAGGGAAACTCCGGCAATACAGGCGTGCCGACAAACGCATTTCCACGCGGTAATCAATGCGCCAGAACACACGGTGCTTACGCCAAATATCTGGATGCCGATGAGCTGTTCGATGCAGCCAAAGATTCCGATCTGCGTGATGAGCTGATTTTCACCCGCGCTCGTGCGCTGTCAGTGACGAAAACGCTGAACAAAATTATGGAGGATTTGCAGAAAGCTGAATCAGTCGAAGCGAGCATCGAGCTTTACGATAAATTCATCAAGGCCGAGCAAGGGCTTGATCGCAACATTGCCCGGATTGAGTCGATCGAGAACAGCCTGAGCAAGTTACAGCTGGATACGGTGAATGTTCCGCGTCTGAGTACTGATACGCTGCGCATTAAGGCGGCGACCGCCAAGCTGAGAGCCGAAACGGAGGAACTGACGGCGGAAAGCAAGGATGCGACGGCGCCGCTAAATGTCGGTGGAAAAAAAGGGCAATTTATGGGGGAAAGGTAGCTTGTGGTAACAAGTTTATTTATCTAACACCATGAAATATCTATAAGATATATATTTTTTCAGTTATTTATATTTCAGAGTGAAACTTGTTGAGGTTGTACTGAGTTTTTGGGTTAATCTATTGTTTTTCTGACATTTTTATCTGTTCTCGTTGCAAAAGGCGTTGCGGATGGAAAACGGTTCAGCGCAGACGCCAACACGGTCTGCACGATCATGGCGTGTATGGTACGGATTACGGCTACGAAGGCCAGATCGTTTTACAGTGGTAACAGGAAAGCAGAGCGTCTCTTTTGTTTTGCCAGTAGTGAAATACCGCCCTTTTTGGCAAAGATATTGCTTATGACTATCCTAAAAGATAAGTGTTCAACCAAAAAGAGGAATATATCGTGAGTAACAACACATCAAAAGGAACATCGTCAAGTCACCCTCAACAGGGAGGGAACTGGCCTAGCACAACTGGAAATCCATCGGGTGGCAATAGAGGTAACGCTCCTTCATCTCCAGGTGGAAATTCAGGTAAGGCAGGAGGTGGCTCTGGCAAAGCAGGGAAGTAGGAGATATATAACCACGCTACAGCTAGTGAGTTAAATCCACTAGCTGTAGCGTTATTTATTGCATTATTGCGGCAGGACTTCTTCAATTTTAGTAATGTGCGAATCGCCACTCAGCGGCTTATAAATATGAATTTTGACAATTTTTAGTGGTGCCTCTGGTGTCGTTACCGTACCTTTGGTCAGGAACGAGTAGTTCGTGCCCGATACCACCTGTGTTGCAACAAATAGCGGCGTATAAGCCACACCCAGTAAATGTACGGTAGATTTAAAAAGTGATTTATCAGCATCATTCAAATCACGGAAAGCAGTCCATCCACCAGAAAGTTGATCTGACATCATTTCACCTCATTTAATTTGATCGATAATATATCGCTGTGTTGCCCTGTTAATATATTCACAGGGCAGTAAAATGAGACTAGGTTATTTAATTTTATTTGGCAAGGCAGAACACTATTCTCTTTATATGAATAAAGTGAAAGTATATCAAAAAACAAAATAATGGATTTTATGTGTTTTTTCAGTGATTGATATATTTAAAATCTCTATCTCTAATCATTAAAATAATTATATGTGAAATTATTTGTTTTGATATAAATATAAAAAATATGCAACAAACCATCGACTAACCACGTTACGTTCTGAACGCTGTTTCCTTGGCCCTGCCATTGAAGGTTGTCGTTCATTTCTGCTGTCGCTTACTCATCCGGTAATACAAGCTGAGTCGTATTTAGTGCTGACCAGCAACCGTCTGATTAGTAAGGCACTTTAAAATAATAAAATAGACATTAAACGTAATATATCTCTCGCGCTGTGACAGCTGTCATCGGTTGAGCGGAAATTTCCACCATGCTCACGAATAAACTTAATAAAGAGGGAATAATGGAAAAAGAAAACAATGAACGTTTGAAAAATGAACATGCCTTAGAAGGCATTAATAAAAAAGAGGAGGCCGTTGATAAAGAAAATCGCGCCGATGACTCAAATAAAAGACGCCCTGGCTGCAATCGCGTGAAGTGTTTTTGCGCGCGATGAAGTAAATATCAGCATCTAGAAAAGGATAAAAGTGATGGGATATACTTATACAATTAGAGATTTAACCACGGGGGCTGAAATTCAGGCTCCTGATGATGTTTACATTTTGGATTCACTTGAAAAGGCTGGTGTTAATTCACCTTATTCATGCCGTGCTGGGTCATGCTCTTCATGTGCTGCGCTACTTATTACCGGTCTCGTTGATCAATCGGATGGTACGTTTCTAAGCGATGGGCAGAAAGTTAGATTTATATTAACCTGTTCAGCATATCCTCAAAGTGACTGTACTATTCGAACAGGGGTAGAAGATCTCCTGGAAGATGAAGAAAAAGCACACAAAGTCTTCTTTGAAGACTGGCAGAGGTGGAACTGATTCCGGCTTTTTTAAGCTTGGATCTTTAAAATGGCAAAATATGTTCCCTTCATAAAGAAGGGGACATTATCAAAACATGTGGTGTTCCCCAGAACGGCACGCTGCAAAAAATTATTTATATCGACTTTCCCATAAATGCTGCCCCAAAAGTGGGTGTCCAACTTTTGGGGCAGACCATAATGCTTGTGCTTTATCGTTGTCCCACTTCCTATGTAACCCACCATTTCCTTGATCTTTTCCCTGTTACCCGCATTGAGCCCTGTGTTGTCGGGGCGAGGTATGATAGATATAGTCTTCGTCTGAAAAGTCTATTCGATAAGTGTTGATGCCAAACGTGGTGTCAGAACTTTTGCTCCACCCGATCCGAGGCCAAAACATGAAATTATTGCCATGGCTATGTACTGCCGCTGCGCTCCTGCTGGCAGGATGTAGTAATCATAGTGAGAACACTGCCGCTACCCAGCAAAATGCCACGCAAAATGATGACACAAGCGCCGTGGTGTTGCTGAAAAGCAGTTCACCGGTTGACGTTAACTGTACGTTGATTGGTGGAACGATGGCGATCTCCCGGCAGCTTGATGGTGCGAGCGTGGGAGCCTGTCAGTTAGCCAACGGTAAGCGCTGTAGCGAACAATCTCTGATGAATGGAAGTTGTCCGGCAGGGTGAGTGTTGCGGCAGTCAGCACTGCCGCAGGAAAACTTAAGAGGTAACCAGATTTGCGCAAGGCGCGTTCTGGCTGATGTCTTTCAGGTTTTGTAGCGTGGTTTGGGAAATGCTGATTAGCGCTTCTTCCGTCAGGAACGCCTGATGCCCGGTAAATAGCACGTTGTGACACGCGGATAAGCGGCGGAAAATATCGTCCTGAATCACATCGTTGGATTTATCGGCAAAGAAAAGGTCGCGCTCGTTTTCATAAACGTCCATACCCAGCGCGCCAATTTTCTGTTGTTTCAACGCGTCGATAGCGGCCTGTGAATCGATCAGTCCACCACGGCTGGTATTGACGATCATAACGCCGTTTTTCATTTGCGCAAAGGCCGCCTGATTCAGCAGATGATGATTCTCCGGCGTCAGCGGGCAGTGCAGGGAGATGACGTCCGCATTGGCATACAGCGTTTTTAGATCGACGTATTCCGCCCCTAATTCCAAGGCCTGCGGGTTTGGATAGGGATCGAAGGCCAGCAGGCGCATGCCAAAGCCTTTCAGGATGCGCATAGTGGCGATGCCGATTTTTCCGGTGCCGATAATGCCCGCCGTCCGGTTGTGCATATTGAAGCCAATCAACCCTTCCAGAGAGAAGTTCGCGTCGCGAGTACGCTGATAGGCACGGTGAATGCGGCGGTTAAGCGTCAGCATCAGGCCGACGGCGTGCTCGGCGACGGCTTCAGGGGAATACGCAGGAACGCGTACCACGCTGATACCTAGCTCCTTAGCGGCTTCCAAATCGACATTGTTAAAGCCCGCACAGCGCAGCGCCAGCGTTTTAATGCCCAACGCTGCCAGTTCTGTCAACACTTCACGTCCACCGTCATCGTTCACAAAGATGCAGACGGCCTGACAGCCTGCGGCGGTTTTTGCGGTGCGCGATGTCAGCATGAAATCAAAAAACTCTAGTTCATAGCCAAACTGCTGATTGACCTGTTCCAGATATTTACGGTCATACTGCTTCGTGCTGTAAATTGCCAGTTTCATTGATAGTTTCTCCGAAAAATCCTTAGGTTAAGCTATCAGAAAATCGGGCGGTGACAAACCGTTACCTGACTGACAGTAACGGTTTGAAATTGAGAGACAAGAATAGCGTAAGAACGATGTTAGCGAGACGTGCTGAAAACTGACACAGCTTCGGACATTGTGGAGATCTGCTGTTCCAGGCTGTTAATGGCAGAACTGGAATGTGTCGCCAAAATGGTGTTCTGACGCGTCAATTCATCAATGTTGTTCACTGCCGAGTTAATCTGTCCCAGGCCTTGCGATTGCTCTTGTGTTGCCAGGCTGATTTGGTTCACGAGCTGCGTCACCTGCTGTACCTGAGTCAATATATTGTGCATCGACTGGCTGGTGTGGTTGACCAATTTATCGCTGGTATGAATGTTCGCGATTGTGGCATCGATAATCGCCGCGATGTCTTTGGCGGCAGCGGCGCTACGCTGTGCCAGAATACGAACTTCGCCTGCGACCACGGCAAAGCTCTTGCCCTGTTCTCCGGCGTGAGCGGCTTCTACTGCCGCATTGAGTGCCAGAATGTTGGTCTGGAATGCCAGATTATCCAGCACGCTGATGATGTCGGTGATCTCTTTACTGGAACGGGTCATGACCGCCATGGTGTCCGTGACCTGATTCACCGCTTTTTCACCCGCATCGACGGCCTGATTGGCATCGTTCGCACAGCGTGTTGCCAACTGCGAAGCCGAGGCATTGCTTTGAATCGTCGCTGTCAGTTCTTCCATTGATGACGCGGTGGATTGCAAACTTTGTGCGGTATCTTCACAGCGCTGGCTTAGCGTGTAATTCCCAGAAGCAATCTCACCACAGGCGTGGCGCAGTTCGGCCAGCTTGCCGTTGACATCATCGACAAACGTGCGGAAATTCATGCCGGATTGATTGACGGCGCGTAATAACATGCCAACTTCGTCCACGCGATTAAGTTGAAACGAGTTATCCGCCTGCCCGGATGCGGAATTAATAGCTTGGCGTAGAATCTTTTCCAGTGGTTTTGCCAGGTGTTGAACTAATAATTCACTGGTTATTACCGCGCCAGCGAGTAACGCCAAAACAAAAACTAATAGCGGTGTCGTGACTGGAAGCGTCGCCAGTAGGAAAAGTAGTGCGAATAGCATGAAAAAGAATATGTAGCTTCTTATCCGCCAACGTACGGGAATAACATTAAATAAGCTAAGAAGTTTTAGCGGCCCTTTATAAATCAGCAGTCCCTGAAAGAGTCGGCGGTTCTTTAATTTATTCTCATTCATTTGATGATAAAGCGCTTCAGTTTGCCGAATTTCTTCCTGTGAAACTCGGGTTCGTACCGACATATATCCTGTTATTTTTCCTTCTTTCATTAGTGGCGTCGTACTGGCTTTTACCCAGTAGTAATCGCCATTCTTGCGGCGGTTCTTGACGACGGCCGTCCAGATTTTACCTGCCTTCAGCGTTGCCCACATGTCGGCAAACGCCTGTGGGGGCATGTCTGGGTGGCGCACGATATTGTGAGGTTGGTGGAGGATTTCCTCAAAGTCGTAACCACTGGCGTCAATAAAATCGTCATTGGCATAAGTGATATGGCTATCGGTGGTGGTAACCGACATCAGCTTGGCTTTTTCATCTAATAAATACTGAATATCACTGACCGGAAAATTCTTACGCATTTATTGATCCTTTTAGTATAAGCAAGCATAAACGTAATGTTTTTAGATCCATTAACTAACGGAAAGCGATTAATGCTATTTAATTAACGGCAATCTTCACGAAATACTTAGCGAGTAGACTTATATATTCTTACTAGTTTCGTCCGTTATTTTTTCTTTAGGAAACCGTTATGTTTTCTTTAGAAAAGTCGTTGTTTAACCTGACTCGCAGTAAGCGCCAGCCGATGACCAAAAGCATTCATTTGTTAAGTATATTATGACTCTGCGAATTTGCACTGTGGCCCGCGCATGTGGAAGAAAGGGGAAAATGATGAGGAAACAGGGCGACGGACGCCGTGATAGGGGCGCCCGTGAAGATGAGATTAGCTAGCGGGAAAGGCTGAAGACAGAGGCTGCCTGCACCATGCTTGATATCTGCTGTTGCAGGTGATCGGTGGCCGAATGCGATTGACTGGCTAACGCGGTATTCTGATGCGTGAGCTCATCGATGCGGTTTACCGCTTCATTAATTTGATCTAGCCCCTGAGATTGTTCCTGCGTTGCGAGGCTGATCTCATTCATCAAATTGGTGACGTGCTGAACCTGCAGCAGAATATTGCTCATGGATTTATGCGTGTGTGAAACCTGCTGTTCACCGGTACGAATACTATTCAGCGTTTCATCAATAATGGTCGAAATATCGCTGGAAGAAGAGGCGCTGCGCTGCGCCAACGAACGCACTTCACTGGCGACCACAGCAAAGCTCTTACCCTGTTCTCCTGCATGGGCAGCTTCAACAGCAGCGTTCACGGCCAGAATATTGGTCTGGAACGCGAGATTATCCATCACGCTGACGATATCCGTAATCCGTTCGCTGGAACGGGTGATCGTCTCCATCGTATCGGAGACCTGGCTGACAGCCTGTTCACCAGAGTTCACCGCCTGATTCACATCCTGCGTATAGAGTGAGGCCTGAAGCGAAGCTTCCGCATTACTTTTTATTGTTGCAGTAAGCTGTTCCACGGAGGCGGCGGTTTGTTGCAGGCTTTCTTCCGTTTCCTCGCAGCACTGTGCCAAGGTATGGTTGCCTTGCGCGATTTCATTACAGGCGTTTTTCAGCTCGCTCAGATTGGTGTTCACATCGTCTACGAAGGTGCGGAAATTCATACCGGACTGGTTTACCGCACGCATTAACATGCCAATTTCATCCACGCGATTAAGCTGCGTCAGGTTGTCCGCCTGCCCGGCGGCGGAACGCATGGCCTGAGCCAGAATCTGCTCGATAGGACGGGCAACATGGTGCACCAGAAGCTCGCCACTGACAAAGCAGCAGGCGATAAGCAGCGGGAAGAGTACGGAAGCCAATGCGGTTCCCGCCAGCAGGGAATAGGCGGCGATGAGCGGAATCAGGCTAAAGAGCAGAAAATAGCTGCGGATGCGCCAGCGTAACGGCATGGTCTTAAAAAGACTCAGGATACGCAATGGCCCGGTATAAATAAGCAGGCCATGATGGAAGGTGCGATATTTCAGTTTACCTTCGTTGGCACTGGCATAGAGTGCCTCAGCCTGATGAATCTCTTCGGGCGAGGCGGCGGTCCGCACGGACATATAACCGGCAATTTCACCGCCTTTTCTCAGCGGCGTGGTGCTGGATTTTACCCAGTAATGGTCGCCATTTTTACACCGATTCTTCACAATCCCCGTCCAGATATTGCCCGCGCGCAGCGTTTTCCACATATCCGCGAAGGCGGCTGGTGGCATATCCGGGTGTCGGATAAGATTATGGGGCTGCCCCATCAGCTCATCAGTGGTATAGCCGCTGACATCAATAAAATCTTTGTTTGCGTAGGTAATATGGCTTTCTGGCGTGGTGACCGACATGAGTCTGGTTTTTTCAGAAAGAGGGAGTTGGCGGTCGGTTACAGGGGTGTTATTACGCATAAAGCAGTCCTTGATATGCTGTGTCCGAATACTGATTTAACATGAGGCATACCCACGACAATAAATCAGCGGATAGCGGTAATGGTTCAGGTCGCTCATTGCTTTTTTTAAGGCGGTCGGGCAGAAGGAGATAATCCTGATATCCACCCGTAAACGCTTTGTTCATGATGAGATAACGTGATTCATTACAAAATATAACCTCAATTAAACATTTTACCACGAAAGGGTAATGAGTACGTATGCACAATAGTAGTAAATGTGAGTTGGATGGTGCTGTTTGTTAACAAAAAGAGCGATTTGTGAATGAATAATCGGCAGAGTCATACAGGACGAATTTTTACCGCTATTGAACAGGATGATTAACTCGCGCTAATGATTAAAAAACGTGCACTTTCAATGGCTTTTCTGTTCGTCATATTGCTGTTTCTTTCCTGGCGAGCATTGCCGCAGTGGCTACCGCGCCTTGCCAACATTTGGCTCCCGACCGAGATGTCTTTGACTGTGAATGGGACGCCTGGCTGGCAGGGCGGTGGGCTACATAGCGCGGGGTTCAGTCTTATGGCCGGGGAGTGCACGCTCGTTGACGTACGGAATATGACGCTGCGTTGGCATAGCTGGCGATGGCATGTCGATATTGATGCCGTGACGTTAAACAGCGACTGCCTACAGCATGTGCCAGCAAGCAGCAGCAGCGAGCCAGCGGCGCAGTTGGCGCAATGGCAGCAGCGATTGCCTGCTGCCGATATTCAGGTGAAGACGTTTACGCTACAGCCCTGGCAGGATTACGCCGGACAGGTGCGACTCAGCAGCGACGGCAAACGGCAACAGACGCTGGATTATCAGGGCGATCAACTGGCGTTTAAGGCAGAACTGAACGAGAAACGTCTGACCCTGCATGAGAGCATGCTCGCCACGCCAGCGGGGTTCGTGCGCCTGCAAGTCAGTGGTGAGATGGAACTGGCCGATACGCTGGATGCTGCACCGGTGCAGGGGCGGCTCACCGGAAAACTGGATTCAGGGCAAACGCCGGATCCGCTTTCGCTCCTGCTGGACTGGCATCATCAAGCGGGTGAGCTGGTACTGAATGCGGCGAATGATGAGACGCCGCTGATATCGCTGCCGTGGCAGTTGACGGATGAGGTCATTCAGGTAACTAACGGCGTCTGGCGCTGGCCTTATGCCGATCAGCCGCTCTCCGGGCAGGTTGCCATAACATTACAGCACTGGCGACAAGGGCTGGATGCTACCACGATTAACGCGCGGTTGAACATGCTGACGCAAGGGCATAATGGCAAGGCGAACGCCGTGTTGGTGCTGGGGCCGGGCAATATTGGCCTGCTCAACAGCGAATTGCGCTTTCAGCTTACCGGACAGGCAAATTTACCCGCACTTTCCCTGACGGCGACGCTACCGGGGATGTTGCAGGGCTCTATTCTCAATCCCGAACTTTCTCTTTTACCCGGGGCGCTGCTGCGTGCCTGGGGAACGCCTGCGCCGCAAATTTATCTTGAAGAAGCACGCTGGCCGCTGGCGGGCGTCCGAATCAGTGCGACGGGCGTGAATGGGCGACTACAGGCGATTGTGAAGGCGCGGGAAGCATACTGGGGGCGTTTCAGCCTGCACCTTGACGGTCAGGCACAGGATTTCTGGCCGGATCAAGGGCAGTGGCAATGGCGTTATTGGGGCAATGGCCAGCTACCGCCGCTGAAAGGTGAGTGGGACGTGGCCGGCCGAGGCCAGTGGCAGGATACCCTGATTGAAGTCACCCAACTGTCGAGCGGTTTGGATCAGTTGGGCTATGGCATTGTGACGGTGCATCAGCCTCGCTTGACGATCACTGAGCCGATCCGGTGGCAACGCGCTCGTTCGGGTGAACATTTTCAAGGGGCGCTGCAACTGGCTTCCGAACGGGCGTACTTCAGCAACGGGGGCTACTTGCCGCCTTCGTTGCTAACGCTGGCGATGCAGGGGCGTAGCCCGGATGATTTCCAGCTACAGGGGCAGCTACAGGCTGAGGATATCGGGCCGGTCAGGCTGCGCGGCCGTTGGGATGGGGAGCGACTGCGCGGGGGCGCGTGGTGGCCGACACAGCCGCTTAAGGTGTTTCAGCCTCTGCTTTCTCCGCTGTTAAAAATGAACATCCGCGCCGGACAATTTTACGCGCAGGCGGCATTCTCCGCTGCACGTAAAGAAGGATTCAGCGCGGGCGGACATTGGGTCGTGAAAAATGGCGGACTGTGGTTACAGGATGGTGAGGTGAGCGGCGTCAACTTTGTCCTGCCTTACCGTCTGAAAGATCAGCGTTGGCAACTGGGCGTCAAGCAGCCCGTCGCGCTGCGAATTGACGTGCTGGATAACCTGTTTCGGATGAGCAATATCCGCGTCGATCTCCAGGGGTTTTACCCGTACAGTGAACGACGACCGCTGGTTATGTCTCAGGCTGATATGGATGTATTAGATGGGCATATTGGCCTGTCCACGCTGCGTTGGCCACAGCGGGAACCCGCGCTGTTCACCGTAAAGAGCGTGGATCTCAGCGAGCTCATGACGGTGCTGAAGCAAAAGCAATTTGCCCTGTCTGGGCGCGTGAGCGGCACGCTTCCGCTGAATTTTAATCACCCGACCACGCTGATTGAAGGCGGACGTATTACCAATGATGGATTCCTGACGCTGCGGCTGGATAATCAACTGGCTGATGAGCTAGCGAGTAAAAATCTGGCAGGCGGGGCGGCGATTGGCTGGCTGCGCTATCTGGAGATTGGGCGTTCCTATGCCACGCTTGACCTGAATAATCAGGGCGAATTGACATTAACGTCGCAGGTGCAGGGGAAAAACCCGCAGCTCAGCGCGAAACGCCAAGTGATTCTTAACTATCGCCATCAGGAGAATATCTTTCAGCTATGGCGCAGCTTGCGTTTTGGCGATAACTTGCGGGATACGCTGGAGCAGCAGGCCAATGAATAAATTCAAGGTAGAACAATGAACAAGTGCGAGACATTGCTGGCGGTATGTTGCACGGTCGCTTTCCTGACGGGGTGCGTGCCGCGTATCGAAGTGGCTGCGCCCAAAGAGCCGATCACCATCAATATGAACGTGAAGATCGAACATGAGATTCACATCAAAGCGGATAAAGAAGCGACGCAACTGCTGGAAAGGTCGGACAATGCGGCTGGCGATGAGATAAAGAAAAGCGCGCCGGAAGGCGCGCAATAGTCAAGCCAAGTAAACCAATGGCAAGGTCGGTAATGATGATTTTTTATGCGGTGACCAACTGAGACAGCTGGGTTTTCGCCGCTTCGGTGGCTTTCTGCGCCACATCTGGGCCGTAGCCGTAACCTTCTGCGAATACGAACTCAAGATCGGTCAGACCAAGGAAGCCCAGGAAGACGCGCAGGTACGGTTCCAGCAGGTCGGTTGGTGTGCCTTTATGAATGCCGCCACGGCTGGTTAATACGATAGCGCGTTTACCTTTCACCAGACCTTCTGGTCCTTGCTCGGTGTAGCGGAACGTCACGCCAGCACGGGCAACCAGGTCGAAATAGTTCTTCAACTGAGTAGGAATGTTGAAGTTATACATCGGTGCGGCGATGACGATAATGTCATGCGCTTGCAATTCCGCGATCAGTTCGTCGGACAGTTTCAGGGCTTCCTGCTGACGTGGGGTCAGTGCAGCATCGGAAGGACGCAGTGCGCCGACTAATTCGCCATCAAGAACGGGAATCGGCTGAGCAGCCAGGTCACGGACGGTGATGCTGTCGTTCGGATGTGCAGACTGCCACTCGGTGGTGAAGTGGTCGGCCAGTTGGTTTGACTGAGAATAACCTGCCAGAATGCTTGATTTCAGAACCAATACTTTGCTCATTGCCAATTCCTTTAGTGATTTAGAAGTGGGCGACAACATAACGCCCCTTGATGCGTCACATCTTATGCGGTGATCTGGAAAGAGAAAAGTGCAAATATTCGAGGTCTTTATTCGATTTTATTGAATAAGACAATGTTTGACTAAGACCAGGCTGTGGCGATTAGAGCCGTTTATGACAATGTGCTACTATCCACGGCTTAAAAATTTCGTGCCTTGCAAGTAGATTAGGCTCCATCGAGCCAGATTCGGCGGCGAGCATCGCCCCGGCAGAGAAAAGAATTAGAGAAATAATTAAGGAAGAGCAACGTGAAATCACCTCTCAGTGCATTATCTACGCAGTTAAGTGAGCTAATGCTTCGCGATCGGCAACGTCTGCGCCGCCGTTTGCAGGGCGCGGCGAAGGTCAGCAGCCCGCAGGCTCAGGCGGCGATCGCTCAGGAAATTGAGGGGGAAATCGTTGCCGCACGCCAGAAAGTCGAGAACCGGCGGGCAAGCTGTCCGGCGATTCACTACCCTGAACAGCTCCCTGTTAGCCAGAAAAAAGACGAAATACTGGAGGCGCTGCGTCATCATCAGGTGATTATCGTCGCGGGTGAGACGGGGTCGGGTAAGACCACGCAGTTGCCGAAAATCTGTCTCGAACTGGGGCGCGGCGTGCACGGCCTGATTGGCCACACGCAGCCGCGTCGTCTGGCTGCCAGAACCGTTGCTGACCGCATTGCTGCCGAGCTGGAAACGCCGCTGGGTGGCAGCGTAGGGTATAAAGTCCGGTTTAACGATCAGGTGAGTGACAATACGCTGGTCAAACTGATGACCGACGGTATTCTGCTGGCGGAAATTCAGCAGGACCGCCTGTTGATGCAGTACGACACGCTAATCATCGATGAAGCGCACGAGCGCAGCCTGAATATCGATTTCATCATGGGCTATTTGCGCCAGCTGTTGCCAAAGCGCCCTGATTTAAAAGTGATTATTACGTCGGCAACCATCGATCCACAGCGCTTCTCCCGCCACTTTAATAACGCACCGATCATTGAAGTGTCCGGCCGGACCTATCCGGTGGACGTGCGCTATCGTCCCGTGGTGGAAGACGCTGATGACAGCGATCGCGATCAGCTACAGGCGATTTTTGATGCGGTCGATGAACTGACGCGCGAAGGGCCGGGGGATATTCTGGTCTTCATGAGCGGCGAACGTGAAATTCGCGATACGGCAGAGGCGCTGACTCGTCTGGACTTGCCGCATACTGAAATCCTCCCGCTGTACGCCCGACTGTCGAATCAGGAACAGAACCGCGTCTTTCAGTCACATCACGGTCGCCGCATCGTACTGGCAACCAACGTGGCGGAAACCTCGCTCACCGTGCCGGGGATTCGCTATGTCATCGATCCGGGCACTGCGCGCATCAGCCGCTACAGTTTCCGCACCAAGGTACAGCGCCTGCCGATTGAGCCTGTCTCTCAGGCGTCGGCGAATCAGCGTAAAGGACGCTGTGGCCGTGTCGCCGCTGGGGTGTGTATTCGTCTCTATTCCGAACAGGATTTCCTGTCACGGCCTGAATTTACCGACCCTGAAATTCTTCGCACCAATCTGGCTTCCGTTATTCTGCAAATGACGTCGCTGGGGCTAGGCGATATCGCCGCGTTCCCGTTTGTTGAAGCGCCGGATAAACGCAACATTCAGGACGGCGTGCGGCTGCTGGAGGAATTAGGCGCGATTAATCTGGCGGAGAACGGGCATTACCGCCTGACGCCGCAGGGGCAACAGCTGGCGCAGTTACCGATCGATCCGCGTTTGGCGCGAATGGTGCTGGAAGCGCGTAAAACCGGCTGTGTGCGTGAAGTGATGATCATCACCGCTGCGCTGTCGATTCAGGATCCGCGCGAAAGGCCGATGGATAAGAAACAGGCATCGGACGAGAAACACCGCCGTTTCGCTGATAAAGACTCCGATTTTCTGGCTTTCGTCAATCTGTGGGATTACCTGCGTGACCAGCAAAAAGCGCTGTCTTCCAGCCAGTTCCGCCGCCAGTGTCGCACCGATTTCCTTAACTACCTGCGCGTGCGTGAATGGCAGGATATCTACACGCAGCTGCGTCAGGTTGTGAAAGAACTGGGGCTGCCGGTCAATAGTGAACCAGCCGATTACCTGAGTATTCACTGCGCGCTGCTCACCGGCCTGTTGTCGCATATCGGGCAGAAAGATATTGAGAAGCAGGAGTTCAGCGGCGCACGTAACGCACGGTTTGCGATTTTCCCAGGCTCCGGGTTATTCAAAAAGCCGCCTAAGTGGACGATGGTGGCTGAGCTGGTGGAAACCAGCCGTCTGTGGGGACGCATTGCCGCACGTATTGAACCCGAGTGGATCGAGCCGCTGGCTCAGCATCTGATTAAACGGAGCTACAGCGATCCTCATTGGGAGAAAGCGCAGGGCACGGTGATGGCGCAGGAGAAGGTGACGCTCTTCGGGCTGCCGATTGTCGCGGCGCGTAAGGTGAACTACAGCCAAATCGATCCGACGCTGGCGCGTGAAATGTTCATCCGCCACGCGCTGGTGGAAGGCGACTGGCAAACGCACCACGCCTTTTTCCGCGCCAACCTCAAATTGCTGGCGGAAGTGGAAGATCTCGAACATAAATCGCGCCGCCGCGACATTCTGGTGGATGACGAGACGCTGTTTGCTTTCTATGACCAGCGGCTGCCGCACGATATAGTGTCGTCGCGCCATTTTGACACATGGTGGAAAGCCGCTAGCCGGGATAATGCCGACCTGCTTAATTTTGAAAAGAGCATGTTGATTAAAGACGGCGCAGAGAAGGTAAGCGCGCTGGATTATCCGAACTTCTGGCATCAGGGCAGCCTGAAATTACGCTTGTCGTATCAGTTTGAACCGGGTGCGGACGCCGATGGCGTTACGGTTCATATTCCGCTGCCTATTCTCAATCAGGTGCGTGAAGAGGGCTTCGAATGGCAGATTCCCGGCGTGCGCCGCGAACTGACGATCGCGCTGATTAAGTCATTGCCTAAGCCGTTACGTCGTAACTTCGTACCCGCGCCGAACTATGCCGAGGCGTTTCTGGCCCGAACCACGCCATTAGAGAAAGGACTCTTGGATGCGCTGGAACGTGAGTTGAGGCTGATGACGGGCGTCACGGTGCCACGCGAGGCGTGGCAGTGGGATCAGGTGCCCGATCATCTGAAAATCACGTTCCGCGTTATTGATGAGAAGAAGCGGACGCAGCGCGAAGGCAAAGACCTGAATGCTTTGAAAGATCAGCTCAAGGATAAAGTGCAGCAAACGCTGTCATCCGTAGTGGATGACGGGCTGGAGCAGCGCGGTCTGCACGTCTGGAGCTTTGGTTCGTTGCCGGACTGCTATGAGCAGAAGCGTGGCGGCTACTCGGTTAAAGCCTATCCGGCGTTGGTGGATGAAAAGGATAGTGTGGCGATTCGCTTGTTCGACACGCCGCACCAGCAACAGCAGGTGATGCGGCAGGGGCTGCGCCGCCTGTTATTGCTGAACATTCCGTCGCCGATTAAATATCTGCATGAAAAACTGCCGAACAAGGCGAAACTCGGTCTTTATTTCAATCCGTACGGCAAAGTATTGGATCTTATCGATGACTGTATCGCCTGCGCGGTGGATAAGCTGATTGAATCATCCGGTGGCCCCGTCTGGCAGGAAGAGGCCTTCCAGCAACTGCATGAAAAAGTGCGTGCGGAGCTGAATGATACGGTGGTTGATATCGCCAGGCAGGTTGAGCAAATCCTGACGGCGGTCTTCACCATTAACAAGCGTCTGAAAGGGCGTGTAGATATGGCGATGGCGCTGGCGTTAAGCGATATCAAGAGCCAGATGAATGGGCTGGTGTTCCGTGGCTTTGTGACCGAAAACGGCTGGCAGCGTCTGCCGGACGTGCTGCGTTATCTGCAAGCGATAGAGCGCCGTCTGGAGAAACTGGCGCAGGATGTTCACCGCGATCGGGCGCAGATGCTGAAAGTGGAGCACGTTCAACAGGCGTGGCAGCAGTGGTGGAATAAGCTGCCTGCGGAGCGACGTGACGACGACGATGTGAAAGCGGTACGCTGGATGCTTGAAGAGCTGCGCGTCAGCTATTTTGCCCAGCAGCTAGGAACGCCGTTCCCGATCTCGGATAAGCGCGTATTGCAGGCGATGGAGCAGGTCGAAGGATAATACTCTCGGTATCACATCAGGTCGGCAAGGGCTGCTTTTTGATCTCAAGGTAAGCCGACCTGATGGCTTCTTCACCATACTGCTGTTCCAGACGTTTTATGATGAAATGGCCTTTCGCCATGTTTTGGTAGTGGTGAATAAACAGCGTATTAATGGCTGCACCGCTGGCGGCACCAATCACCGGAACAATCTGTGCGGCCATTTTTTCCGTCATGGTTACGCCCAGTCTGGTCGCGACCGCATCAATCAATTTTGCCAGCGTTTTCCCTGCCTGCGAGGTGCTCATTCTGGCTGACGCCTTCCCGGCGCTTTTCTTGCCCGCAATGCCGATTAATTCGCGACTGGCATGTCGGGTGATATCGGCCAGAACGGCGCGTGACGTGTAATAGGAAGAATCGGCAGCGTCGTCGCTTTCTTGTGTCCCGCCGAGCGCGAAAACCTCCACACAGGCGGCTTTGACAGAAAAATCAGTGAGGGAGAAACCTTCGCTGCGGGCAATATTTGCCACGGAACGCATCATGATGGTGGTGCTGATAGGCAGTTCGACCAGCAAACCCGCCACGCCAAAAAAACCGCTGACTGCACCGGAAGCGGCAACGACCAGCTTGTGTGTCTTTGGTGATGCCACGCGATCGGGCGCATCGTCTAGCGTATAGAGTGCGGCGTCTACCGCTTTGTAGAGCGCGGAATGAACTACATCCTGTATTTTATTTTTCACCAGGGCGGGTAGCTTCGACAGGCTCCATTCAATCGGTTTTCCAACCAGATTCGCCGCCTGTATGGTAAAAGAGGGGGCTTCCAGCAGCGCGATGGCCTGTCTGATGGCGATCGCATCCTGTTGAGTAAGAAGAGTCATAGGCGTTCTCCGTACCGTTGGTTGAATAGCCCGCCTGACGGGGGATGTTATGCAGACGTTTGTGACGAGCGCGTCGTTAACCAGGTGGTGAACGCATCAGGAGGAATAGGCCGGGAGAAATAGTAGCCCTGTACTTCATCACATCCAAAATGAGCCAGGTATTCGAGCGTTTCCTTATTTTCTACGCCTTCCGCCAGCACAATGTAATTCAGTTTGTGCAGCATGCTGATAATGGATTGCACAATGACGCGGCTTTTACGGTCAGTTTTTATATCTTTAATCAGCGATTTATCCAGCTTTATCACCGTAGAGGGAATATTGCGCAGATAGCTTAAGTTGCTATATCCCGTACCGAAATCATCAAGCGCGATAGTAAATCCGAGCTGTTGCAGCGTTTGGATAGTGGCGAGCGTTTCTGTGCTTTCGATGATTTTCTGCGTCTCGACACACTCGATGTCGATGTCCCGAGGGGTGAGGCCGTGATTCTCGAGAATGGTGATGAGACGTGGAATAAAATCATTCTCGGAAAAATTTCGGGCAGAAACGTTAATCGATACGGGGAAGGTTAGCCCCTCCTGACGCCACTGCTTCACCTGGCATGCCGCTTCTCGGGTGACCCAGTCCGTTAACGGGCGCATCAGCGTGGTGCCTTCCGCGAGCGGAATAAATTGATCGGGATAAATTTCACCTAACTCGGGGTGTCGCCAGCGAATCAGCGCTTCGGCACCAATCACGGTGTTGGTCTTGATATTTAACTTCGGCTGATAAACTAAATAGAGACCCGGCTTATTGTTCTGTAACACATCAGCCAGTTCATTGAGCAAGGTAAAGGCGATTTGCTGCGCCCGATCGGCCTCAGGGTCATAAGCAAACTGGCGGACATTTTTTGTGATGGCGGCACGCAGTGCGCTCATCGATTCACGCAAGATTTGCTGCGGATCTTTGGCCGGAATCTGGAATTCGGTGTAGCCAACAAAAAGCTCCAACTTGAGCGGAATATGGCTGGCGATACTTTCATGAATCCGCTCAGCGCAGGCGTCTAGCTCGGCCAGAACCTGCTCTTTCCTCTCGGCCTTCACCAGCAGAGCGAAACGGCCTACGGCAGCAGAGTACAGATTGTCTGATGAATTTAAGCTAAGACGTAAAAAGACCCCGATATCTTTCAGCAGGCCTTCTACGGTCGGCATACCCAGCGCACATCCCATTTCATAGGCGTAAGAAATGTCGATGGTATCAATCAGAATAAGCAGGTAGGGCTCGTGAATGTCGGTAATGTGGCTAATGTCGTCAATCAGGCGCTGGCGATTAGGTAATAGCGTGACGGCATCAATCAGCCCAATCGCGTTGCGGTATTCCATTAACACCATCGCAATGGTCGCTAAGTCATGCAGGAGCCGCAATTGGAACTTGCTGAAGGTGCGTGGGATATAATCGATGACGCTGAACGTACCGATGGAATAGCCGTCTTTGGTTTTCAGCGGTACACCAGCGTAAAAACGGATAAAAGGTTCGCTGGTGACGTAAGGGCTGTCTTTAAAACGGTCGTCCTGAGTCGCATCAGGGCAGATAAAGGATTGACCCGTTTGTACGGTAAAATGGTCGAATGAACCGATTTTATCCATATCATCCAGAGGAAAATGGGTTCTCGCTTTAACATGCAGAGATTTGGAACCGGTTAGCGTCACGAGAGCCGTTGGGGTTTCAAGGAGTTGGCAAGCCAGTTTCGTGAGTTTGCGAAGAATATCGTCTTGAGATATATCGGTTTTTTGCAATTCGTCGAGAGTCTGCATGCGTTTTTTTTCGTCATGACTCAAATGTTTTAACATGTAGACTCTTCCTTTTCGCAATAATAATCGCGACAACATCAATTTAATTTAACGGCGACACAATAACATAGAGGCTAAAAATTGAGGTAACTTATTATATCGCCTTTATCTTTCCTTTAAGGTTTAGACGATTTTTTGTCTTAAATCATGTTTTCAGTTTTCAGTGTGCTGTATGGATTTGTGATATTTTCCCGTAAGTTACATGTAGAGATAAACGGTCTGGCTGAGAAAATGCTCTGCAAATAAAAGGGAAATCTAATTATAAAAAATGGCCGCTTCCAGAAGATAAAAATAGCATCCTGATAATTGTTATACCTATGTGGGTTGACCATATGGATGATTAACCTATCTCTCTGATAAGAATAGAACAGATATTTTTTTATACCATGAAATTGACAGGAAACGACGGCGTCAGACGGCATCCAGAATAACGATTTCCGCCTGACGGTGTTGGCTCTGCAGGGCGTTAGTGTTGTTTTGGTAAGCTTTCTTTTGGTGAACCTTCTTTTGGCGCACTTGTTTTTGGTGAACTTAGTTTTGCTAACGCTTCTAGCTGCTGACGAATGGCGGTAACGGAAACGGCGCGATTATCGGCTCTATCACGTTCACTGGCATCGGGTGCGGAGCTTTGGATGCCCATGAGCACCCAGCCTGCTGCTGAATTCAGCATCAGCGGGGAGCCGCTATCGCCAGGCAGCGTGTCGCACTGGTGCGCCATAACGGCAGTGTGAACCCAGCCGGTGATCAAACAGTTTTGATGGCGATAAAGCGTTTCCTGATGATCCTCTGGGTAACCCGCCTGCGTGACGCGCTGACCGTTGTCCTTCAAGGCCTGCATCAATTCCTGGCGGCTGCCTTGCCAGAGTGGGAGCGGGCGAATGCCCGGTGGCGTTTGCTTTAGCCGGATCAGGGCATAATCCAGCGGTGCTGCTGAAGGGGGAACGATCCACCCTTCGCCGTCGGCTTTCAGTTTTTTAGCGAGCGTTTTATTCGCCAGCGCTTCAATTTCCGTTGTTTCATATCGCCAGCCATTTTCTGTCGCCAGAAAGCGCAGCGCGACGGGTTTATCTATCTCACCCTTCGGTGGCGTCACCACGCAATGCCCAGCCGTCAGCGCCAGATGCGGGGAAATCAATGTCGCGGTACAGAGGTTGCCGCTGGCGGTTTCCAACTGTCCAATCGCTTGCCACGGCCAGACCGCCGTGTCGGGAACGATATCCCGATCGTCATGGTTGAAAAATAAGATTTGCTGCTGCTTCTGCGCGGCGGTGTCCGCCGGTGAGGATTCTGCCCAACTGATCGGGGCGATAAATGATAATGAACATAACAACCAGGCTGATATGCGCATGCAGTAAATAAACCTTATGAGAAAAGTCATCTTGAAGCGCTAAATATAGCGCGTTGAATTAACTATAGATGTATTTGTTAGTGAGGGGCTGGAAATTAAAATGTTATCGAGTGTAAAAGGCGTCGCATGACATCACTGCGCTTATTTCATCCTACCCCAATGCGCAAAACGCGACGCCACGATCTAAAGTGGCGTCGCATTTTCGTATCAGCAGTAACGTGAATGATGACCGTTTTATTCGTAGCTGACGATCACGATACGCGCATCTGAACTTAACGTTTTCGAACTCACAGAACCGATACCTTGCGGCAAAACAGTGCGCTGTGAGCTGTTTTTTACGTGTAGCGTTTGTACTTCCCCTTGTCGTTCACAGCTGACGCTCACATTATTTGAGCGTGTTATAACATCACAGACCGGTTCGACGATGGCACCCGAAAAGCGGATGATACCGGACGATGAAGAGGAAGAGGCGAAGGTATACGATGTTGCAGCCAGCGTGCTCAGCAATAGGGCAGATATTTGCAGGGTTCTTTTCATTATACGGTTCTCGGTATTGCCCGGAGTGTAATGATATAAACGGCGCTGAGTGATAAAACTTTACGACTCCACCATCTTTATTTGGCTCGCTGTCTACATTTTTGACGTTTACTGTTTTTGACGTTCAATAACCTTATGATTAATAGCGGTGCGATTAATCACTGCGTGATGCAGGCCCTGCGACTAGAGAAAGAAACTCAGGGTAATAAGGCCACAGAGCAGAACGAGGGATAACATAATTTCAAATGAGTAACGCCGCATCATTTTCCCGTCCCCCCATGAAATAAACACCCGGTAAACCGGGTGTTTGATGATTGTTCTACGGCAAGCCCTTAGAGATAGGTTTCAAATAGGGCTAACCGAAAGTGACGCCTTCCCCGTGGGGAAGGCGTGGGTGCTTACCGATTACGCTGCTGGCGTAGTGGTCGCTGGTTTTGCCGTTTTGGCTTTCTTCACGTGTTTCTTGGCAGCCTGTGCTTTCTGAGCTGGAGCAGGTTTAGCTTTCTTCACGTGTTTTTTAGCGGCCTGTGCTTTCTGAGCAGGAGCAGGTTTAGCTTTCTTCACGTGTTTTTTAGCAGCCTGTGCTTTCTGAGCTGGGGCTGGCTTGGCTTTCTTCGCGTGTTTTTTAGCGGCCTGCGCTTTCTGAGCAGGGGCTGGTTGAGCTTTCTTCACCTGTTTTTTATGGTGAGCGGCTTTAGCCGGAGCAGAAGTGGTCGCCGTAGGCTGAGCGGGTGCGCTGGTTACGGTATCCGCGGCAAACGCTACAGAGGACAGACCCAGTGCCGCACCTGCGATCATAACTAATACTTTATTCATCATCATTTCCTCGTTGTCTCATTCACGTTTCGTAGCCCTCAGTTGGGCTGGTAGAGAGAGAATAGGAGAAACAGAGGGCGGCTTCAGTGAGTGATTGGTTTCGGCGTGTAACCTAATGTACAAGCCAGAAAAAGTGGGAAAGGTAGGGGAAAACGGCGGGGTTACCGCCGTCTCGGTGCTAGTGCTGAATGGCGATGGCGGCCTGCGTTGTTGCGGTTTTTACCGGCCAGCAAAAACGGAAACGGGCTCCGCCGAGCGGGCTGTCATCCACGGTAATGCTGCCGTCGTAAGCCCGGGCGATAGCATGAACAATCGCCAGCCCCAGCCCACATCCGCCGCTGCTGTTCTCGATACCCGCTTCCAGACGGACAAACGGTTCAAACACGCTTTCCCGGCTGTCGGGCGGAATACCGGGACCGTCATCTTCGACTTGCAGACACGCGATATGCTCGGCGTCGGATGTCAGGCTGATATGCAATCGGCTGTGGCAGAAGCGCAATCCATTGCCGATCAGGTTATTCAGCACCCGCTCCATCAGGCGTAAATCGAGCGCCCCAATCCGTGCTGAATGGGGCATGTCCAACGAGATGTGTTTGTCAGGATGGATCAGGCGGAAATCATCAACTTTTGCCTGTAGCCACGAAGGAATATCAATATCGGCAAGATGCAGCGTCACCTGTGGGCGGTCGAGTCTGGCATACGTCAGCAACTCGTCAATCAGCGCTTCGAGTTGACCAATATCCCGGTTTAACGCCTGCTGCTCGTCTTCTGTCAGGTTGTCGCTCATCGCCAGTCGATAGCGCAGCCTGACCAGCGGCGTACGCAGTTCGTGCGCAATATTGTCAATCAGCTGCTTTTTGCTGTTGATGAGCTGGTTCAGGTTATCCGCCATGCGGTTGAAGGCGACGCCAAGCCGGTACAGGCTTGAGGTGCTATCGAAGTGAATGCGCTCCTCCAGATGGCCATCCCCGAGGCGCTGCGCGGCATTCTCCAGTTTTAGCATGGCCTGCCAGTGTGGCCGCATCCATAGGAAAACCGGCAGCGCCAGCGACAGCCCGATGAGCATCACCAGCAGTAAATCCAGCAATCGCATTTCATGCAGGAAGAACAAATAAGGAATAGGGCCGACGGCAAGAACATAGTGGCTGCGGGGAATGCGTTGGATAAATGTGTATTCATCATCCAGCGCGATAATTTCTCCCTGATTCAGACGCTGCCGATTCTTGGGGCTCAGTGCATATTTGCTCACCGGTTCGATGTGCAGTTTGAATGACAGGTTTAAATCGAGCTGGCTGATGGTTTTATGCCACTCGCGGGGCGGAATCGCGCGCAGTTCATTACGAATGAGATATAGCGAGCTTTTCATCAGGTCATCCATGGACTGACGTCCGGCGCGTTCGGCCGTGACTTTATAGACCAGCCCGACCAGAAGCGTCATGACGACAAAGCAGGCGAATAGCAATAGAAAAAACTGGACGAACAGCTTTCTCATAGCGTGACGCTCTCCCAGGTATTGGGGGCAAACAGATAGCCTTTGTTGCGCACCGTTTTAATACGGAACGGCTCCAGCGGGTTGTCGTACAGTTTCTTACGCAAGCGAGAAATCGCGACGTCAATGCTGCGATCCATGCCGTCGTAGGTCACGCCGCGCAGATTTTTCAGCAGCGCATCCCGATCCATAATGTGACCAGCATGAGTCGCCAACTGCCAGAGCAGATCGAAATCTGCGGTGGATAATACAATGTGTTCTTGCCCTAATGTCACTTCTCGATTGACCGGATCGATGCAGAGCAGGCCGAAGTGCAGTGATTTGTGCACCTGTAACGCGGCGGGCGCAGCGTTTTCCGTCACGGCCTGTGGTGCCGCAGCGTATTGCCGCAAATGCAGGCGCAGACGGGCGAGCAACACGGCGGGTGGTGTGGTTTTCAGAATGTAATCATCGGCACCCATTTCCAGCGCCAGAATATGATTCATGTCGCTGTCCAGCGAGGTCAGCAGCACAATCGGGCCGCTGTACTGTGGTCGCAACTCTCGACAGATGGTCATGCCGTCTTTGCCGGGCAGCATGATGTCCAACAGCACAAGGTCGGGCTGCTGCTGTTCAATAAAGGCCAATGCCTGATCGCCCCGAGCTTCAACCTGAACATCAATGTCATGCTTGCCGAGGTAAGCGGCGATTAATTTTCCCACCTCGGTATCATCTTCTATAAAAACAATCTTATGCATGGTATCTACGTTATCCCCAACTCACTGTTGATAGCATAGCCTGATGATAGGCGATAAACGAGAAATGAAGCGTAAATGGGTGTTAAGTGTTTGTTTATTTGCCCAAGTTAGATACGCTGCGGGGCGTGCTTTTTTTAGGCGATATCGCACCTGACTCTCGGCGTTTACCGAGAGCAGTCACGACATAATGACCGATTATTCCACTGGGAACCGCGCTGAAGATGAAACCGATTGACCAGATAAACAGCTGGATGCAGGAAGCCTTACGCCCTTATTTCGGGCTGGAACCGCTCTCGCCTGAATGGGATATTTTAACCGTACGTGACGGCTATTTTATCTGCTTCGACGGCGACACAATCCGTAAGCGCATTACCGCCACCGAGTTAAATTATCAGGAAGAAGACGTCATTATTCACACTCGCGGACGTGACGTTATTCTGCCGAGAACCGCGCGCGGTAAAGAAAAGAAGCTGACGTACACCAGCGTTTCCAGCGTGATGGCCGATGGCATTGTGTTTTCTGCGGGCGTCAGAACGCTGAATTCGGGAAGCTACGGTTACATCAGCGCCAGCAATTACCGCAACTCAATCGGACTACCGTTGCCGGAATGTCGTCATTTGACCAGCAAAGCAGAGATTGTCGACTGGCTGCACGCTTATCCTGAACGGTTACCGTCTGATTATGCGCACAAGCTGGAACGGCTGATGAGTATGAAAAATCAGCAGCATAAAACGATTCCGGGCGATATCTTTCGGGTCGAAATAGACTTGCATACCGATGGGTATGTTTTGGTGATTGGTAACCTGCGCCAGATGCAAAAGGACGGGCTGTTTGCGGAACATAGCATCTGGAATGATGTGATGACGATGCCGCTGTTTGTGCGGCCTTATCTTCTTCGCACAACCGAGCGTAATCTCTCGCAGTCGGAGATTGTGGCATCGTCCTTGTCTGAAAAGTGCTGGATTGTTATGGATAACTCGTTTCTGCGCGGTAACTATGAGTATGTGGGATCGAAAACGTTGTCGGAAGAGGACATTCTGTTCCCCGTTGGCTATGGCCCAAGCATCAGCGCACAGAAAAGCGACTATCGTCTGTCGTGGGGGCCTTGTTCGATCAATAAAGCCAGTCAGGATACCGCTTTTAAAGCCGGGCGTAGCTATATGAACAATGGGGCCTATAGTGGCGTATCAGCCGAATGCTTCGCGGATAAAGGCTTCCCTGGCTATGATAAAACGCTGCACAACCCGGAACAGCGTGACGCGTGGGAACAGGCACTGGCCGAGTTTGGTTTTCCACCGGATACGATCTACGATGCGTTTGCCCAGCGTACTGGCGGCCTGACGCGTGCGGCCTACCTGAGGTATGTTGCCAGCAATAAAGCGTACCAGCGTAAGGTGCGGGTGAAGAAAAAAGAGACGAAATAAGACCAGCCATCTCGTTGCACGTGCTTTCAGGCACGTGCATGCTGGTGGACTGCGGTAGGGCAATAATTATCGCTAATAATGTATATGAAATGCATTAATGTGTGACCAGTCGACTATTTCTTTATGTAATCAAATGGTTACTCACATGGTTTTTTAATCGATATTGCTTAATAAAGCGGAGCTGAATTATTAACCGAAGTGAATTATAAAAACGTGCTAATTTTAACTGTATGTTTTTGAAAGAACTGGACACAAAAATTTCATCTGGTTACTATCGCTGGCCTGGATTTAAATGCGCTTTTGAGCATTAATTGACATTGGATCGCGATGCGTTTTTCAGGATTTAAAAAGATAACAACAGCCATTTTCATGATGGTTGTTATCTCATTTTCTTTTTTATTTTCATTAAATGAATTATTGGTTAATCATCAGGAAAGCAAATTAACATTGCGCTCTGAGAAGTTACGCTTTCAGGCTGAAATATTAGCAGAACAGACGCTGTCTGCGCTGGGCGATATTAACGCTATTGATGATAATATTTGCTCGCCAAACTACATTGAAAAATTAAAAATGATAAGGTGGCGTCATCTCAATATTGAAGATGTTGCTTCTTTAAAAGAAAATCGTATTTATTGTAGTGCCTTTTGGGGGGAAGTGAATCCTCCTCTGCATATTACTGTGATAAATGAAACGGAAAATAATAAACCAGCATTGATTGAAGTGAAAAACAATAGCAAAACGCAGTATAACAATATCGGTCTCTATCAAGGTCATGCTGCGGTGTTTGTCTCGCGGGGAACCTATGAAAGCATATTGAATACGGTCACTGATGGATATTTCGTTATGACATCAGCGGATAAATCGCAAAAATATTTTGAATCGAGTTCGAAGGAATATATTGCTTCGGGTAATCCGTTACTGAGTAAACTATTTACCGCTAACACCAGCCTTTGTAGTCCCCAATGGCAGTTTTGCGTGATGGCTCAAAATGAACATAGCGGGCTGCTGTCGTTCACGCCGGGTCTCCTGTCTTTTGTTATGATGGTTGCATTGATGCTGGGTGGGTTCCTGACTTTCTTCTGTTTAAATATTGTCGATAAAAGACAATCGCTGAAATCCCGTTTGAAGAAATCCATCAAGAGAGGGGATGTTTTTCTTGAATATCAACCGATGGTGAGCGCTATCGATGGGAAAATAGCCGGTATTGAGGCGCTAGTCAGATGGCGTGATGGCATACATGGCTATGTTTCTCCCGACGTCTTTATAAAGATTTCAGAAAAAATCGGGTTTTACTCAAAAATATCTGATTTTGTAATACAAAACTCAGTGAGAGAGATGTCGGTTGTTCTCAATAAAAACAGGAAGCTGACGCTGTCTATAAATATAACCGATCATGAGATTAGCGATCTGGCTTTCATGGACCGATTGATTGAGGTGTGTGATTTCTATGGTGTTGAGCCTGCTCAGATAAAGTTGGAAATATCAGAACGCTGCCAGCTATCGCAAAAGGAAATCCAGCTTTTTGCCGAGCGTGTGGCAAAAATGAATATCAAACTGGCGATTGATGATTTTGGCGTGGCGAATTCGAACTTAGCATGGCTTACCGGTTTCAGGTTTGATGAAGTTAAACTGGACGGTTCGTTAATGAAAAATCTGGACAACAAGAATAAAGAAAAGATATTGCATGCAATCTGCTCGCTCATTAAAGATATGGGGAAAGACATTGTTTTTGAAGGCGTTGAAGATGCTGAGCAATTAACGATTGCCAGGGAAATTGACGCAGATTGCTTAATTCAGGGGTGGTTTTTTTATCGCTCACTGTCAGCAAAAAATATTGAAAGCCTGTTAATCACTCAGGGAAAAAATCACGCAGTGTGTCCCTGATGCTTATGCTTGTCTCCCTCACGTTAAGATCATTAACTTAACGGCCGCGCAAGATGAAAGAAAAGAAGACATGGCGTGAAATATCCCGCCATGTCTTTGTGGCTGCGCTTTAACGCAAAGCCTGCCCACCCTCAACGCTCGATGTTTTCTCAGCATTGATAAAAATAATGAAAATTGGCCGAATAAATTCGTTCGTTGGTGCGTTTACACGTTGTCTACTTTTAGGAGAACCCTGTTATGACGCGCATCGTTCCCGTTTTGGCCGCCGGACTGCTCATCAGCCCACTGTTGCACGCTATGCCTCTCAACTACACCATTGCCACGGATAAAACCGCCATTGCGCTTTCATGGCAAGCATTTGGTCACCTTTCACAGGCTTCTCTCGACGGCGTGACGGGAAACATCACACTGGATGCTGAAAAGGAAATAAACGACCGTATTGATGTGAAAATCCCCATCACGACGCTACAGGCTTCCAACGGCCTGCTGACTTACCAGTTAAAAAGCAGCCTGTTTTTTGATGCCGAACACTATCCCGATATCACGTTTACCAGCAGCAGAGTGGTGGCGCTAGGTCATGGCCATTTTCGGGTTTTTGGTTCACTGTCGGTAAAAAATATTCAACGCCCCGTTATTCTGGACGCCACGCTTGAAGAACATGGCGGAAATGTATCTGGAGAAGATGCGTTGTCTCTGCATGCCACCACGGCAATTTCTCGCTCGGCCTTTAATATGGATCGCTTTACCGGGGTGGTGGACGATCGCGTGGCAATCAGTATTGATATCCAGGCGAAAGCGCGACATACCGCATAAACGTTTCCCGCCACTCAGGGGGCAGCGAGTGGCGGGAGCGTCAATGACTAGGCCAGAGACGTTTGCAGCCTGCGCGCGCTTTCAGTCAGTTGCGGTACGGGGTTACGGCCAATTAATACGAACTGATAGCCACGATTGTGCCACCAAACGACATGCATATCATGGCGTTGCTCATTGTTAAGCGCAGAGGTGGTTGCTCCCCGATCGGGAGAAATGCACAACGCCATGGGGCCATACTCGGCGTGCATCCAGGCAATCTGTGCAATGGCGGTGCTGTCGTAGCGCAGCATTCGCACTATTTTTAGCTCCGCGCCTTGAAGCGTCAGCTGCCGTTCATTGAGCGGCAGCCCAATCTCTTGAGTGGCGCGAGACAGCCCGCGCTGTAAGGTGGGTAAGGAACTGTCCGCATCAAGCAGGGTTTCGGTGCTGTACAGTGACATGTACTGCGCTTCAAGATCGCGAATTTTCTCACTGTCGTTGCGAACAATCGAAACAGGACGGGCAAGGTAGCCTAGCCCTGAGCCAATCACCAAAAAACTGAGTGAGGCAGCAATGAGCGCACGGCGACTGACACCGGCATGCGAGGGCGGTTCTACAGACGCTGGGTGCGTTGCTAGCAGTTCCTCAAGCCGGGCCTGCATTTTTGCCTGAGGCGCTTTGTTGAGTAACGGCGCGAAGGCCTCTTCAACATCGAGATGGCTTTTCATCAGCTCGGCGGTGCGCTCGGCAAGTGGCTCATCTCTCTCCAGCTGTGTCGCGAATTGTTGTGCATCGTCGTCATCCATCTCACCATCCAACCAGGCCACGATGGCTTCATCACTGTAGGGGGGCGTAAAACGCATGGGTTTCAAGACCGTTTCTCCTTTGCAGCGGGCAGAGCATCAACTGATTTTGCCAGCGTACTTCGTGCGGTGGCCAGCCGGCTCATAATGGTGCCGATGGGTACCGATAGCGTGTCTGCTGCCTCCTGATAGGTAAATCCTTCGACATAAACTAAAAATACGGTATTGCGCTGCGCTTCTGGCAAGGCGCTAACGCGCTGCATTATTTTCTGGTAATGCCGAGAATCATCATTCCGCTCTCGGGTATCCGGGGCCAATAGGGCTTCGCTTTCGACAAAACCTTGCCCCAGACGCACGCGGCGTGCGCGCAGTTCGGAAATCCATATCGAGTGGAGAATGGAGAACAGCCATTTGTCGATGCGAGTGCCCGGGGTAAATTGCCCGCTTTTTTCAAGTGCGCGAACACAGGTGGACTGGACTAACTCCTCGGCAACTTCATGGCTGCGCGACAGCACCAGTCCATAGCGCCACAGGCGCGTCAAATGAGCAGTAAGCTGCTGGCGAACGTCGCTGGTAGTGATGGGTTTATCCTCACATTGATATTCCGGGAATTAACGCAAAGCCCGTCCACCATCAACGCCTAGCGTTTTCCCGGTGACGTAACGGCTGCTGAGCAGGTAATCCACCAGCCGGACAATTTCTTCTTCACCGGGGGCAATTTTCATTAATGACTTTTCCAGCGCCTGTTGGCGATAGACATCGTCATCCTTTTCATTAAACAGGATTAGACCGGGGGCGATCGCGTTGACTTTCACCTCTGGTGCCAGCTTGCGGGCAAATGACCGCGTCATGTTATCCAGTGCCGCTTTGCTGGCGGCATAGGCAATGTGTTTGTCGCTGCCTTTTTCTACCACGTAATCCGTCAGATGAATGATATCTGCACCCGCGATGCCTTGCCCACGCAGGCAGGGTTCCAGCAGTTGGTTGAGTAAATAGGGCGTATAGACATGGATTTGCAGCATATCGGCCAGCGTTTTTTCTGGCGGTGTGGTGGGGCTTTCCGGCTCCCAGCGGCTGGCATTGTGAATAATGGCGCGCAGATGCGGCGTGAGCGACTGGATTTGCTTCGCAAACGCATAGATGTTTTCCGTGGTGGAAAAATCGGCGGTCAGACAAACGGCGCCATTTTGCTGTAGCGTCTCCAACTCAGGATAAGGTGTGCGATAGCTGATGATGACCGGAATCGACTGGGCCAGAAACGAACGCGCCAGCGCCAGCCCAATACGCCGTGCGCCGCCGGTAATTAACACGGGAGCAGAAGAAAAAGTTGTCACAATTAGGTCTCCTCAACACGCTAGTCAAAAGGGGGCGAAGCGTGACAATATACCTGAATTAACCACCATATTGTTTACGGTTTTATACCCGTCAGGGTAGTGCGCGGCAAACCACTGGCGAAGAGGAGAAAAGGGAATATGGAAAAGTCCCCTGAGTCTACAAGTTCCAGTGAACCACTCTGTCTGGACTACACGGATTATTTAGCGGCATTGTGCAAGAAACGTTGGCGTTTCGTGGATGCAATGTACGGCGTGATGCCGATTTTTGGCATGGTAACCAAGATGGCACCGGCTCGGCAGAGTGCGCCGAAAGAGCGGCTGAAGGGACTGGCGCTACAGGTGCTTTCTACGCAGGTGAGTGATGAAACCAACATCATCAGGCTGATTACGCTGGCACGCCAGCAAGGTCTGACCGCGTTTGATATCCAACTGCCTTATTCGCTGACGAACGAGCAACTGAGCGCTATTAGCCGCGAATGTGACGACGCGCTGGATTTAACGCTGCGGGACGAACGCCTGTCCGTCCGGGCTGGTATGCAAAAAAGGGAAGGTGAAGCGTTATTCTGAAAGTGACCAGTAAATAAATTTTGGCAATCGGAGTATAACGCAGAACGTGTTAACATAATTTATCAATCGTACCCTGTGATTGGTATTTTCATATTTGATTCTTAATAGGCGTTTTTATTCACACACAATAGTTTATTTTTGGTATTTATTTTAACTCTAATAATTTAATGAGGAAATTATGTCTGGTGAAATCATTCTAAATCTTGATTCTCCTGAGTATCAAGATGAATTTCATTCATCTGAAGAAAGTCATGAACAAAATGGTCTTTGGCAACAAGATGCAAATGAAACGCTAGTGCACCTCTTGAATAAAATGGGTGAAGAGGCTAAGCGTTATAAAAATGTTCATGTCGGAAATGAAATTTCCCCAGAAAAGTTTAGTAGCTATCATCATGCTATATTTATTAGTGGGGCAAGAGGGACGGGTAAAACGGTTTTTTTACACAATGCCAATGCTGTCTGGAAGAGGCACGCCAAGAAATCCAAAAAATCACCTAATTTACATTTTATTGATGTAATAGATCCAACATTATTAAATATAAATGATCGCTTTTCAGAAGTGATTATAGCTACTGTATATGCATCCGTTGATAAAGCGTTAAAACGTCCTGACATTAAGCAAGAAAGAAAGGATGATTTTTACCATTCATTGAAAAATCTATCAAGTGCATTAGGTAAATCCTCTGAGTTTGATGAATTTAGAGGGATAGATAGAATACAAAAATATCGTTCAGGGATACATATTGAGCACTATTTTCATCAATTTTTAATTGCGAGTGTGGTGTTGCTTGACTGCGATGCATTGGTATTGCCAATTGATGATGTTGATATGAAGATTGACCATGCCTTTGGTGTACTGGATGATATCCGATGTTTGCTTTCCTGCCCGTTAATATTACCACTTGTCAGCGGTGATGACGGTCTATACCGCCATATTACAACGATGAGATTCGAAGAGTCACTAGCTAAAAACAAAAATGCCAGTAACTTTGTTGAAGGAAAAGCAGTTGCCGAACGTTTATCTGCCGCCTATCTCACAAAAGTATTCCCTAATCATGACAGATTACCGTTGGTTCCAATTCGCCAGCTTTTGTCAAAATTAAAAATCAAATATAAAAACAGTGCGGATGAGCCAACTAAAGACATAACATATAATGAATATGAGAAGGAAATTAAAGCCACTTTTTATGCTTTATGTAACGGACAAGAAAGAAGTACTGATTGGCCACAGCCTGAAAGTGCCAGGGAAATCACACAATTTACTCGACTATTAACACCTACAATGCTGGAGGGATATGATGAGAATAAAGATCGTCTCTGGCGAGGTTTTTCCGTGTGGGCAGAGGAAAAACAAGATGGTGTAGCGTTAACGAATGCGGATTCTTTCTTAATGATTAATTCAATGCAGAGTTCAGATGAATTGGATTTGAAGGAAGTGATAGCATTTAACCCACTGATGCAAAAAGGGCGTTACCGCTGGGCAATGAAAAATTATTATAGTCAACAGATACAATGTATAGGGGATTTAAATGCTAAAAATAAAAATGAAGATATTCTTAATGCTGTTTTTTCTGATGTGAATAATAATATTGTACGTAGCTTGCCTCCGCTTGAATTTATTATGGATCAGATGTATGTCCGCAAGGATATTGCTGAGGGTAATAGTTATAGCGATAAGGCATTAATTGCTATCTATACTCATCATGATTATTATAGCCGGCAACAAAATAGACGATATAATATTTTCTTTAGTCGCGCGTTTGAAGTGCTTTTTTGGTCAATGTTGGCTGTGACAGATAATTTGTTAGTTGTGTGTGATAAAAAAGAACTATTCCAAGTTCAGTTTAAAAAAATGTTACTACGCACCCCTTTTTATTCAATATTTTCTTTAAATCCTACTAAAATAATTGATGAGCAGGGAGATGATAAGAGTGATGAAAAAGAAGAAAGTAGTATTCCGATTGAATATAGTCACGAAATGGATTCAATTATTGAAGATATTTATCAGTGGATTAATGTAAATAAAATACCATCTCTAAAAGGTAGAAATTTAATTCCTTTGATTAGTGTTATTTTCAATAAGACATTTACACAGTTGAAAGTGCTAAGGGAGAATATGGTTAAAGATAAAGATAGTTTTAAAGATGAACATCTTTCTGATCTTGCTAAGCGATTTGAATATATATTTATCAATGCACTGGCATCATTTGTTCGTGAAGGAATAGTAATAAAAACAAACGTGGCTACTGGAGCCAGATCCAGTTCGGTGCGTAGTTATGCTAAATTAACACAAACGGATAGAACGCTTTCAAAGAATATTTCAAGTATATTAACGCCACCTTCCGATTCAGGTGATGAAATTAGCGCTCTTAAAAAAGATGATTATGCTGTTTTACTCAAAGCAATGTGGTGTCATCCCATTTTTAAATTGGTTAAAATGGATGCATATCCAATCGGGAGTAGTCGTGTCGTAAATAACAATGAAAGTCCTGAAGTGGTAAATGAAATTGAGGGGATGAGTTTTGAGGAACTAAAAGACTATTATTATATTCAATCAGGTAATCTGACGATTAAAACATCTGAGGTGGCAGATTGGGCTGAAGAAAATCCTGCTGAGGCTAGACGAGTATACGAAAGAATGAAATCCGATAAATATATACGCTCACAATTAAAAAGTCGTGGACACATAAGTTGGATGTTTAATGGCCTTTCTCATGTTTTAGAAAACGATGATTAAGGATGTTATATGTATAATCAAGATCCTCGATGGCTTATCCCTGCAACCTATCTTACCTCAGATAGGTTATTTAATTATTGGTTAAAACAGCATTTACAAAAAGAACCATGCCTAGACGATCATTTAGATAATGAACGTAGAGCGCTCTCTTTGGCTGCCCAGGACTATCAATTCTATTTTGGTGGGAGCTTACGAAAAGAAGATATAAAAGGTAATGCAGAACTTTGGGAACTACCTTCAGGCACATTAGGTAGTTTAGGCGTGTTAGCAAAACTTGCTGATCATTTCCTTGTTTGGGTTGGCGATTGTTTTGAAGTGCGTCGTGAAAAGCTAGAAGCTTGGATTATGCTTTGTTCTATTATTGATCCGGCTTGGGTAATCGTTATTTCTTATGTGAGATTAATGGATAAGGGGGTGCTATCTGAACACGAACTTATTGCAACCTTGACAGGAAGGCAGTGTGCATTTGCTTTCCCTAGAGAGCGAAATGATGCTGCCTATGCGGATAACCATGTCCACTTTAATGGACATGGGTATTCATCATTGTCGATGCTGAGCTTTATCAATGGAGATTGTAAACTTAAAAAAGATCTAAAATGGCCCCGCCGTGAAGAGTACACGCTTTTTGAAAGTGAATTATTGAATAAGAATAAATTGCCTGATTTTTTTGCAGGGTACGTGGCATGTTTATTGTCTTGTATTTATGGTGAAAGTGATAGAAAAGAGTATAAGCGGTCATCAAAAAGCATAAATTACACATTATTAAATGATGCAATCGTTTCTCCATCGTCGGTTCATATTCGGCTATTGCATGATTTTACTCAAATTTATGAACCATCGACGCTAGAACAGCGGTTATTACATATTTCGATGCAACCTCACATGAAAGGGCATCATCGTTGGATGCTATTCTGTGCCGGGTTGATGTTTGGAAATCATCGTGCTGACTATCTCGGTTGTTTGAATAATTTCATCCGAGTTAGTCATGTATTACGTAATTATATGGTGGTTTCAGCGGTGGGGTTGGGGCAATTCGTTGAGTTTTTTGGTTTTGATGCCCGTAGGCAAGATAAAACACTATTTAATAAGGAGGTGACTCGATTCGATATTGACAACAATACATTTCGTGAGTATCGGGTTTCTCCTGATGTCGTTCTAGGTAATGGAAAAAAAGAAAATATTTATCACCATAAATTAATTGATTTCTATTCTAGTCATGAAAAACAATCTATTCCAGAGCACGCACATCTGGTTGTCCATTTCACCCGAGGGTTACCTGATAAAAAGCATCCTTATGATCGACGAGTGCAAGGGTTTCGTGCGAAATTATTAAAGCAAACTCGGGCGTTTGAAGCATTTAGCGCTTCCGTCACGATTAAAGAAACACCTTATACCCGCGATGAATATAACAGCGAGCCACACAATGTTGATTTACGCCGATTAGTTCGTGGTTATGATGTTGCAGGAAATGAAAATGAACTCCCCATAGAGGTTTTTGCTCCTGTATTACGCGTATTGAGAGCGGCAAAGCATCCCGGCGGTATGTCAATGTCCACTCGGTTGCAGCGACCATTCATCACGGTACATTCAGGAGAAGATTATAGCCATTTGCTCAGCGGTTTAAGAGCTATGGATGAGGCCGTTGAGTTTTGTCAACTTCGCGAGGGGGATCGTCTGGGACATGGTTTAGCGCTGGGTATCGATGTCAATCACTGGGCTCATCGTCAAAGACGTGCTTATCTGACTGCGGGACAACATCTGGATAATATGGTTTGGGCGTATCACCAGGCCGTCCAGCTTTCGCAACATACCGTAGAACATATTCCCGTTATGCATGAATTAAGGGATAAAATTCATCATTGGTCTCAGCTATTATACAAGGATGTATGCACGCCTAATTTATTGTACCGAGCGTGGTTACTGCGTCGTAACTGGCCTGATTATGAAGATATGCAGTCAGATATGACAAATTTTTCTGAATGGGCTCCAGATGGAGAGTGGTTATTATCAGATGATGCTGTAGATGCGCATAAGGCTCGGATATTTTGGCAACGTTATCTGGACAGCGGCATAGAGAAAGAAAAGTATAGCCCTTTTAATCAAGTTATTTCTGTCAATTGTCAACCTGACGTAGGAGAACTATTTTCCACTCATATCAGTGATAAGGAAGATATTTTATCGCAAGGCGAAATTCGTTTGTATGAGGCAATTCAGGATTTCCTGATGGAGAAGTATAGCCGGCTTGGATTAGTTATTGAAGCCTGTCCTACCTCTAATATTTATATTGGTCGGTTTGAAAAATATCACGAACACCCGCTATTTCGCTGGAATCCTCCGCAGCCAGAATGGTTAAAGCCCGGTGAGAAATTTAATCGTTATGGTTTACGTTCAGGCCCTTTGGCAGTCTGTATCAATACCGATGATAGTGCACTGATGCCAACAACCATAGCGAATGAACATCGGTTGATGAGAGAGACAGCCATCCAATGTTACAATATAGGCGCTTGGATGGCCGATTTATGGATCGACTCAATACGCCAGAAAGGGGTTGATATTTTCAGAGCAAATCATTTATCGCAAACACCATTATAACACAGTGGCTTGTGTATCTGACTGAAAAATGGCATTACCTAAAAATAATGCCATATACCCATAAATTTTTACCGAAATATCGTATAGCGCTATTCACACTATGCGGTGCTTTATTTTGTCGTCGCCTCAATCGCCTGGGCGAGTGAGCCGTAGAAGCTGAGCCGCCCTTCAATCGGATGAACCTTCGCCCGCGCCAGCGTTTTTAACGGCTGGAAGGGAATATCGGTGATGATGAGCTGTTTACCTTCAGGCAGCGTTTCACTAAAGCGCAGGAACGCATTGAGTCCGCCAGCATCCAGCACCGGCACCGCATCCCACTGTAAGATGATATTTTGATAGCCTTCGCTGCGTACGGTCAGATCGTTGAAGATGCGTTCTGCCGCGGCGAAGAACAGCGGGCCGTTAACGCGCAGTACCAGATGATCCGGGATTTTGGTGTCCGGCAGTTCGCTCAGTCGGGTCATCTGCGCGATGCGCCGCATGAACAGCAGGGATGCCAGTACGATACCGACGGTAATCGCGATCACCATATCGAACAGCACGGTCAGCGACATACAGAGCAGCATCACGATAATGTCGTCTTTCGGCCCGTGGCGCAGCAAATCCACCACCTTGTGCGCTTCGCTCATGTTCCAGGCGACGATCAGCAGCAACGACGCCATCGCCGCCAGCGGCAGATAAGACAACCACGGCGCAAGGATCAGCAGCGCTAATAGAACCATAAGTGCATGGATCACGGCGGAGATCGGCGAGTTTGCGCCCGCGCGCACGTTGGCGGCGGAGCGGGCAATCGCCGCGGTCGCGGTAATGCCGCCAAAGAAGGGCGCGATGATGTTACCGAAGCCCTGACCCATCAGCTCCGCATTAGAATTGTGTTTTTTGCCCGTCATTCCGTCCAGCACGACCGCGCACAGCAGCGACTCAATTGCCCCCAGCATCGCCATAGAGAACGCCGCAGGCAGCAGAGCGGAAATACTTTGCCAATCCAGCGTCATTGTCTTCCCATCGGGCGACGGAATATCCCACGGTAAAACGAGCTGTGGCAAGATAGGCGGAATCCCTTGCCCCTGCGAACCGTCCGCCAGCATATAGCTGAATCGGGAACCGATGGTGGCCACGTTTTCACCGAGCAGTGACATGATCCCCATCACCGCGACACCCGCCAGCAGCGCAGGCAAATGACCGGGCAGACGAATACCGAGTCTGGGCCAGACGATGAGAACCAAAAGCGTCGTTGCGCCAATCAGCGTATCCGCAAGATGCAAGGTCGGCAGCGATTGCGCCAGCGCCGCCACTTTTTCGACGTAATGCTCGGGGACTACCGCCATCTGCAAGCCGAAGAAATCCTTGATTTGCATGGTACCGATGGTGATAGCGATCCCGGAGGTGAACCCCAGCGTCACGGAAAGCGGAATATATTCAATCAGACGGCCGAAGCGGCAGAGCCCCATCAGCAGCAGAAATACGCCGGACAGCAAGGTGGCAACCAGCAGACCGGATAACCCGAACTGTTGCGACACCGGATACAAAATGACGACGAAGGCGGCCGTCGGGCCTGAGACGCTGTAGCGTGAGCCGCCGCTGACGGCGATGACAATCCCGGCAATGGCTGACGTATACAGCCCGTATTGCGGAGGAACGCCGCTGGCAATAGCCAGTGCCATCGCCAGCGGTATGGCGATGATGCCGACGGTCACGCCAGCGATAATGTCGTGGGTAAAACGTTGCAGCGTATATTTTTCGCGCCAGCACGCGTCAATCAGCGCGCTGAACGGCCTGACACCGTTAATTCCGTGCGTTTTCATCTAAGCAGAAACCAAAGTAAGGAAGTAAATCAATATGGCGGGCCTGCCGGTCCGTCGACGACAGCCTTACGATACGCCGGACGTGCTCAGAAGATCCAGATATACATCAAGAGAAGTAGGTTTTGGCGAGGCCGACGCAGCGAAAACTGCGTCGGCAGGGGAATTACAGCGTGATGGTGATCAGATAGGCGGCAAAGAGCGCCAGATGCGCGCTGCCGCTCAACACGTTGGTTCTACCCGTGGAGAACGTAATGTGGCACAGCACCAGTACCGACAGCATCACGACAATGTGCGGCATATCCAGACCGAAGTTCAGCGTGCGGCCTGTCAGCATGGCGATAATCGTGACGGTAGGAACCGTCAGTGAAATGGTTGCCAGCACGGAACCGAAAAACAGGTTCATGGCGCGTTGTACCTGATTTTTCAAGACCGCGCGGATCGCTCCCAGCCCTTCAGGAGAGAGGATTAACAGTGCGACCAGGAAGCCCGTAAACTGCGTCGGTGCGTTCATTTCGGTCAGCAGCGTTTCCAGCGGCATGGAGTTTGTTTTTGTTACCGCGATAACGGCAATCAGGTGAACCAGCAGCCAGGCAGTGTGCCACAGGGAACTGTGCGCGGACGGTTTACCATGGTGTGGATCGTCACCGTCCCCTTCGTCTTCGTGCTCATACACAAACAGGCTTTGGTGCGTACGCGTTTGAATCAACAGGAAAACGCCGTACATCGCCGCAGAAATAGCGGCAATAATCAGCGATTGCGCTACGCTAAAATTACCACCGGGTAAGGCGCTGGGGAAAACCAGCACAATCACAGCCAATGGGAAGATCGCCATCAGGTACTGCTTGATGCCGCTGAGGTTGACGTACTGTGTGGCGAATTTACGGCCACCGAGTAAGAGGGCGAAGCCGACCAGACCACCGGTGACAATCACGATAATGGAATAGAGGGTGTCACGCATCAGGTCCGGACCCGCGTCACCGGTTGCCATCAGCGCCGAAATCAGGCTGACTTCCAGAATGACGACGGACAGGCTGAGGATCAATGAACCGTAGGGTTCACCCAGACGGTGTGCGAGCACATCGGCGTGACGTACTACGCTAAAGGCGCTGAACAGTATCCCGGCTAGCGCGATGGCGTTGATGCCGAGAATGGCGACAAAATTTTGCGAAGTGCCCCACATGTAGAGCACGGCCAGCGCAATAACAGGGAAAATGAGCGAGTATTCATGATGGCGAGTTTTGATCACCTCAGCATGAGACTTCATTGCGGGAGTTCTCCTTATCCAGAGGAATGATACGGCAAAATATCCCCGTCATATTTCAAACCAGCATACTGGCCGCTCGAACTATTTAGGGCATAAAGCGATTTATTGTGCTCGTAAGCCCTTTATTAAGGACGTAGAACAACGATAAACAGCAAAAGGTTACTAAAAAGTAGTTATAACGTAATAAAACGAACAATATGATAACAGATTGTCGTGTCAGTGCGGGAAGTTTTACGGATTTTTACGCTTTGCGCTTAAATTTAAGTGAAAAGGGAGAATCTGCGTGTCTTCTCCCTATCATGATAATATCAAATGTATTTTTTGTGGTTATTCGTCAGAATTATCCATAATATCGTGACGTTTATGATGATAATCCTCTTCATTTAGTCCTTCTCGCCAATAAGGCACGGCATACATCTGATTTCGCTCACACCCGCGTTCGCGACGCACGTGGCGACGAAGCTGAACCACGATGCGATCCTCACCCGCTAACCAGTAAAACGCATTTTCAGCCGACGGAAGTGCCTGAAACTGCTGCAATAATGCATCGGTCACGTCCGTTCCGCCGATAATCCAGTGCAGCTGAAGCTGTGCTGGTTTCGCGATATCAAGTTTATCAGCCTCGCTGTCGACACGGATGACCGCATGCCCGATTGCGTCATCAGGCAGATTCTCCAGCAGCGCCATGAGCGCGGGGAACGATGACGGGTCAGCGGCCAGATAATAAGCGGCCGCTGGCGGCAGCATCGGGAGCGGGCCTCCGGGTTGTGAAATACCGACCCAATCACCGGGCTTAGCCTGACGGGCAAAGGTGACGGCAGGCCCAGCGTGCTCATGTAGCGCGAAAACCATATCCAGCTCCGCATCCTCCGGGCGCACCGCACGGACGCTATAGGTGCGGACGATGGGGCGGGCTTCGCCCTCTGGCCAGATCGGGCCGCGTTCGCCAATCGCGGGCAGAGCCGGTTTTTGCTGCCCAGCCTGAGGCAAAAAGAGCTTGATGTGTGCACCGTATCGCTCGGTCGGATAATCGCGTAGCGCGTCATGATGGAAAGTAATGCAGCGTAAATGAGGGGAAATATCGTGGATGTGTTTAACCTGAACTAAAACAGGCTGACGCGGCGTTGCCATTTAGTGTCTCCGTGGATAGTCGATTCCAAATTAAGGATGATAATAACACGAGATGATAATTATTATCATTTGATGTCTGCCCGTTATTATTCTTGTCGCCGCCGATACGTTTTATTGGAGCCGAGAGCTTTCACGCCAAGCGTACGACAGGCTCCTGACGTCACAAAAATGAGGTTTGTATCAGGAATGCGTCAAGTCTGGCGGCGCGTTGCCGATTAAGTTGATACAAAAGCGGAATTTTGCGTGAGTGAAACATTATCACGAACTTTTTCTGTTTTTGTGACTAGTATCAAACTTGATTGCAAAGCCATAAATGAATAACCTCAAGATCCATAGTGTTGTAAAATTAAGCAGATGAAGCAGTTAGATTTTTACACGCAGGGCGAGAGCCGATCTGACGAGCAGCAAAAGAGTAAGGTTGGGGGTAGTAAGTTGTGTTAACACGCGATTTTTTGCAGAAAGCAGATTGTAGAACGTCTTTTGGTTGTATTGAAGAAACCTTACTGCTCACCCCGCAACAGCGGGCTGACTCGTTGGACAGGACGCTGGCGCTCCGGCCAAATAGCTGTCCTGTCTGGGTGTTTGGCTATGGTTCGCTCATGTGGAATCCGGTTTTTGACGCCGAAGAAACCTGTCTGGCCACGTTGGCAGGGTGGCAGCGTGCCTTTTGCCTGCGCCTCACCATTGGTCGCGGCACGGTAACGCAGCCGGGGCGGATGCTGGCGCTGAAACCCGGTGGGCAAACGACGGGATTGGCTTTCCGACTGCCGGAAATCTCATTGCGTGAAGATCTGGAGCTGCTGTGGAAGCGTGAAATGCTGACGGGCTGCTATCGTCCGCTCTGGTGTGAATTGCATCGCAAGAACGGCGCACCGCTGACGGCGCTGGTGTTTGTCTCCGAGCCGGAGCATCCCCTCAACGAAAATGATACCTGCATTCAGAGCGTTGCCCCGCTGATTGCGCGCGCGAGCGGTCCGCTCGGCACCAATGCGCAATATCTGTTTGCACTTGAGCAAGAGCTGAAGAATCACGGAACGGAAGACGAAAGCGTGAGCGAATTGGCACAGCGGGTGCGTATCCTGCAACAGTCGTGCTCTGCGGCAGCAGGGAACGGCTAATAACGAGACAACGGTGGGCGGAAGTATTGAGGTGAACGACGCGATCGCCGTTCACCTTGAGACACTGTGAAGCTACTGACTTACCAGCCGACGCCAACACCCATGGTGTACAGCGTGTCGTCAACATTCCCCTGATTACTTTCGATACGGGTACGTGACACTTTCATGCTCATAGAAGACCAGTCGGTCAGCTTGAAGCGCAGACCTGCATCCGCTTTCAGATAGATTGGCGCAGTGCCATCAAACGAACGACCCAATTCACCGTTGGTGAAGGCTTCAACCGATTTGCTGAACAGGTAGCGGTTGTACGCCCACTTAATTGCACCGGAGTAGAAGTCATCATCGCCCTGATCGCGGTAGACGAAGGTTTGGGAGTTGACCAGCGACGTCAGTGAGAACGCGCCTAAATCGTTATCCCAGAACTGATAACCGGGACCGAGACCGAAAGAGCGGTTGATTTTAATGCTTTCAACCCAGTCGCGTTTGTACTGATAACGACCCTGCCAGAACCAGTTCTCATCCACGAACTTATCCAGTGCATATTCGCCAGCCGCATTTTTAGTGCTCTCGACTTTATCCTCTTTTGCCAAATGGTAGCTGGCATCAAGGTTGTGTCGCCACGTATCGTGACGCGCTTTGGTGTTCAGCGTCACATCGTAGTTGTCGGTTTCTGTCGAACTTTTCTTGTGCGACATGCCGGCGTCAATGTTGCCTTTCCAGGCGAAATCGGTCACCAGCGGCTTCTGCGCGACGATGGACGTGATTTCAGAAAGTGGCAACGTTTGTGGGCCAGCCGCTTCGTTAGCCAGCGATGGGCTTGCGACGACGGCGCGGTTTTCGCCCGCTTTAACAGCCGGGTACAGAACGCCTTTCTCGTAGCGTTCGCCTTGAATCACCAGACCATGGTCGGATTCAAAGGTTTTCACCTTATCCCAGGCGACAGAAATAGAGCCGGCATAATCGGTGTTGATAAAGAGTTTACCGCCGTCAAGCAGTGTGATTTTCCCTGTAAGCTGGTCGCCATTGGTCAGCCAAATGGTGTCAGCGCGACTCTGTGTAATGCCAGCAGAGAGGGCGATGACCAGGCTGAGGGAAGAGAGTGCGTGTTTGGATAGTGTCATTATTGCCAAGTAAACAGTGGTGACAGGTATTGAGATGTCCGTCAAAGACGTACAGCCGATGATAACGAACCGGTTTAGTCCGGAACGGCAAACATTAACAGGAATCGTAGTGATGCTCTACCCGAAAACGAAAATTGATTAGAATGTAAATAGTTATAAAAGTGGCTATTGATGATTAACAGCTATAACGCGACAACGGTCACATTTTTGGCAGGTGGAAAGGGGAGGAATCGTGCGGGGATGATGCTCTCTGACCCTGCTTGTTTCAGGCCAGAGAGCGTGAGCGATAGAGGACGTTATGCGGTGCGCTGCGTGCGGGAAGTGCTGTTGTTGCTCAGGAAACGTGCGGTCAGGAATGTCCTTACGCGGAACACGATCCGTTCCTGGAAGAGAACACAGAGCGTCACAGTGCTGAGCAGGAAAATGATATAGCCCGTCATGGACAGCTGTACCTGACCCGCCGCGGAAATGCACTGGTCCCAATCGCTGAAGCAGGCCATCGGGTTACCGCGCACCAGCTGTTCCAGCGTACGGAACAGATTAAAGAGCGGAACGTGTAGCGCAAAGATAGACAGCGAAGCTGCTCCCAGTCGGGGCGACCAGTGCCGCAGCCAGTCACTGTTAGGTTCACGCGCCAGCGCGCTGAGACAAACCAGACCGACCTGAGCCGGCAGAAGCAAGCCGTTGTGCAGCAAGAAGTACCAATAGGCTTCGCCTTTTGTGAACAGCCAGGTAGCGACAAGGAAATTCACACCGATAAAGAGGGCGAGTGCGTAGCGCTGGCCTTTGGTCAACGGTAAGCGATCTTTCTGGCGATAATGGCGGAACAGCGCATAGCCCAATATCCCGGCCAGGAATTCTGGCAGACGGAAGATCGGCCCACGCTGCAACAGCCCGGTATACGGCATACCGAACTGCTGTTGCCAGATCACCCAAATCGGCGGCAGCAGATACAGCAGACAGACGATCCCCATCCACAGCCACGGATGGCGGCTGTTCAACAGACGCGGAGCCAACAGCGGAAACGCCAGATAGAAAAAGAACAAGGTGGAAAGCGACCATAACGGGGCATTGAAGGTCAGGAAGTAAGGATTCCATGCCTGCAACATCAGTACCTGCAATAACCCGTTGAACGCCAGCTGTGCATTCGTCATGTAATGGCGCAGCGTTTCGGGGTCGGCTGCGGGATCGTTGGTGTCATAAATAACGAAACGCGCGCTGGCGACTTGTCCTTCCGGCGGCACGGCCAGCCACTGCATCAGCGTGACAACGGCAATCGAAGACAGCAGGGCAATGATATGAATGGGATAAAGATTAAAGAAGCGTTTGGCCCAGAACTGGCGAACCGGTTCACGCAGACGTCCGTCCTTAATGTAGACATGGGCTAGCAAGAAGCCAGACAGGACAAAGAACGTGCTGGTCGCGAAGAATCCCATGCTGGTGAGCTCGCTCAGGAAGGGAATGCGCTCTCGCTGGGGATAAACGTGTACCGTGTGATAAATCATCACGTAGCAGCCGAGCAAAAACCGTAACCATTCCAGGCCGATAAACCGCTCCTTACTGACCTTTTTCATGTTGTTCCTCAACGTTAAACTCGGTGTAAAAGCCGAAAAATGCGATTACTAACTAGTTTAGACGAGAGCAACGTCACATTAATTAGGATAATGGCTATAAATGCCGGTGCCGTTTAGCAAGCGTTTAGATTGGGCGGGGTGTTGATGGTATTTCCAACAATTATTTTCATCAACCCTGTTTTCATCAACTTTGTTTTCATTAGCTACGGCGGCATCCTCGCTCACGCGAGGATAATCTCGGACGGAAGGGCGCCAGAGCGCCTTATCCGTACCGCTGACAATAGCGGTATCTTGTGATGATGGGATTAAATCACTTTCTCTTGTAATACCCAGACAGCCGCTTCAACCCGCGATTTTAGCTTCATTTTTTTCAACAGGTGTTTGACGTGAACCTTAACGGTACTTTCGGTAATCGTGAGCTTGCGGGCAATCACTTTATTGGATAATCCCTGAGCCAGCAGTTTCAGAATATCGCGTTCGCGTGGCGTGAGCTGCTGAATGTCCCGGTCGCTGCTGTGGCGGCTTTCGCGCAGGCTGGCGGCCAGAATCGGGGTCAGCGTTTCACTCAGAACCATTTTTCCTGACGCCGCCTGATGCAGCGCAGCCAGTAAATCTTCCGGCTCCATATCTTTCAGCAGGTAACCGTCAGCACCATTTTTCAGGGCATTGACAACATCGTCTTCATGGTTGGATACGCTAAAGACGACAATGCGACCAGACAGCGATTTTTCCCGCAGACGATTCAAGGTTTCCAGACCATTCATGCCGGGCATGTTCAAATCGAGCAGAATCAAATCCGGGTCCAGCTGTTCCGCTAGCTCGACACCCTGTTCGCCGTGACTGGCTTCACCTGCCACCTGCAATTCTGGGTCCATGCTGATGAGTTGCTTAACGCCATTCCGCAACATGGGATGGTCATCAATCAGCAGTAGGGTGGCGGCATCTTCGTTAATCATGAGTTTCTCCTGTTAATGGCAGCCGGTGACGATATTCGGAGAGGAAGTTGACATTGACTTCAGTGCCCCCCGATGGCCGGCGTCGAACAATGCATTCGCCGTGCAAACCCCGTGCACGGTCGCGCATGATAATCAGTCCATAGTGGTTGGCGCGGCTGGCATCATCCGGAATACCGATGCCATTGTCGGCTACGCTGAGTTCGATGTAGCCCTGACGTAGTTGCAGGGTGATGTCGACCTGTGTGGCCTGCGCGTGTTTATAAATATTGCTCAGCGCTTCACGCACAATTTGCAGGACGTGAATACCTTGGTGAGCGGAAACCGACTGCGGCGGCAGGCGGTAATGCAGTTCGATGGGATAGCCCAGTCGCTTGCTGAATTCATCGACCGACGCCCGCAGCGCAGCGAGTAAGCCGGATTCCGACAGCTTCAGCCGGAACGTCGTCAGCAACTCACGCAGTTGGCGATAGGCGGTGTTCAGCTCTTCCCGCATTTCCGTCAGCAACTGCTGCGATGCGGGTGGCAAATCGTTGCCCTGCATTTGCAGACAGCTCACCTGAATTTTCAGGCAGGAGAGGGACTGGGCGATAGAGTCGTGCAGTTCGCGGGCAATGGTGGCGCGTTCTTCCATAAGCATCAACTGCTGTTGATGGTTAGATTGACGCTCCAGTGCCAGCGTGCTAGTCAACTGTTCCAGTAAGGTATTCAGTAACTGATTCTGATCGCGGCTCAGTACGGTGTTGCCCGGCAGCGTGGCTAACACGACGCCATATTGTCCGTGCTTGTCATGCAGATCCCAGCAGTGAGGCTCGCCCGGTAGTTCTTCCCGTTTTGCTTGCATCCCGCAGCTCTGACAGCTGTTATCCGGGCAGTGGTCCGGCTGTGACTGGCTGCAATCGCTAAACTGGTGAAACTGTTCCTGATTGTTATCTTCATACAGCCGCAGTTGAATATTGCGCAGCGGAGTCAGCGACGGCAATTCGTTCAGGATCGGCATCAGCCGGCTACACAGCGGTGCGCCGGTATGCAGGCGTCGACTGGCGCGATAGAGGAAAGAAAGCAGATCGTTTTTCTGTTGCAGGTCGGCCGTTTTCTCGGCAACGCGCAGTTCCAGACTGTGGTACATGGCGGAAAGTTCATCCGACATGCTGTTCAGTACCTGTCCCAGCGTACTCATTTCGTCATGGCCGTTGATGGCGACGCGCTGGGTGAAATCACCTTGCCCGATAGCTTGTCCCATCGCAACCAGACGTCGCCATGGCCTCAACAGGCGGCGACGCAGGTAAAAGAACGTCGTGACCAGCAGAATAAACATGATGCCGATGAAGATGCGCTGCACCAGCGTGACCATCCTCAACCGCTGTTCGGTTTTATGATCGATGGCGGAAACCAAATCGTCGAGCTGTTTCACGAAGCGGGCGACATCCGCCGAGGCATCAGCAGAATTTGTTGCCTGCCGCAGATGCGGTTGCAGGTTTTCCAGCCAGAAAACGCGCAGCGCAGTGAATTGTTCACTAAGCCCTTCCCGACGCACTGCCTGCTGTAGGTCGCTGCTGATTTCGTCTTCTTCCAGTTCTTGCAGGTAGATTTCATTTTCGGCAGAGAGCGGCACCATCGAGAGCAGACGGTAACTCTGCATACGCAGCGAGCCTGCTTTATTGATGGCGTGCGCGTTCCCTTGGATGCTTTGAGACATCCAACTGGAAACCGACATACCTGCAATACCCAGCAAACCGAGTAGCAGCATCAATAAGGCAACCTGATTGACGAGCGACAGCGGCAGCAGGAAACGTTTCAACATAATAAAGCGACCTCTGCTGGAGGAGTAGAAAACCAGTACCGAGAAGGATAACCCTTTAGGCATTTTTCCCGATCCTACATGATAACCCTATACCTACTAGTGAGTACCACCGAATATCCGCGCCTTGAAAGGGGATATGACAGTGAGAAAAAATAGCGATATAACAGCTTGAATTATCGTTGCTTATTTTTCTATTTTTATTACTCATTAAGGAGTGTGGTTATTTTTACACGGTTTTTTTACCTGACAGCGCGTTGATTTGCATCAACTTTACCTGCGGTGTAATCCCTAATGTTGCGCCTTAATTCTACCGCGTTTTTATTTATCGAGGTTTTTATGACGCAGCCTTCATCACCCGAAAAAGTATCGCAAAGCACGCTGATAAGGGAATGGAATCCTGAAGATACAAAATTCTGGCAATCTGGCGGCCAACGGATAGCACAGCGTAACCTTTGGATCTCTGTACCGTGCCTGCTGTTGTCGTTTTGTGTCTGGATGATTTTCAGCACCGTGGCCGTTAACCTAAACAAGGTCGGATTTAGTTTTACCACAGACCAGTTATTTTTGCTGACCGCGCTGCCTTCCGTCTCCGGCGCGCTATTACGCGTTCCATACTCCTTCGTTATCCCAATGGTTGGCGGTCGCCGTTGGACGACATTAAGTACCATCATTCTGGTGATCCCGTGTATTTGGCTCGGGTTTGCCGTACAAAATCCGCAAACGCCGTACAGCATTTTCGTCACGATTTCTCTGATGTGTGGCTTCGCGGGTGCTAACTTCGCGTCCAGCATGGCGAACATCAGTTTCTTCTTTCCCAAATCACGTCAGGGTAGTGCGTTAGGCATTAACGGCGGATTGGGCAACCTCGGCGTGAGCGTGATGCAGTTGCTGGTGCCGGTGGTGATTTTCCTGCCGATTCTGGGCTTCTCTGGCAATGGCGTTGTTCAGCCTGACGGGCACCAGATTTGGCTGCACCATGCGGCATGGATGTGGGTACCGTTTTTGGTGATTGCTGCAACCGCTGCCTGGTTTGGTATGAACGATCTTCCTGCGCCTAATGCGTCAATACGCAAGCAATTGCCGGTTCTGAAGCAAATGCATCTGTGGGTGCTCAGCTTTCTGTACTTGTCCACGTTTGGCTCATTTATCGGCTTTTCAGCGGGATTCGGCATGCTGTCCAGAACACAGTTCCCAGACATCGTGATTCTGTACTACGCGTTCTTTGGACCACTGCTGGGGGCGTTGGCGCGTCCGGTGGGCGGAATGCTGTCTGACCGTTTTGGCGGTGTGAAAGTTACGTTGATTAACTTCATCTTGATGGTGATTCTCTCGGTATTACTGTTCCTGTCCCTGCCGAGTGCGAACTCTGCGGGTTCATTCGGGATGTTCTTTGGCATCTTCATGATGCTGTTCCTGACGGCCGGTCTGGGTAGTGGGTCAACCTTCCAGATGATCGCCGTGATTTTCCGTAAATTAACGGCAGATCGCGTGAAAACTCAAGGTGGAAGCGATGCGGATGCACAGCGTACAGCAGCCACGGATACCGCAGCAGCGCTGGGCTTTATCTCAGCCATTGGCGCTATCGGCGGCTTCTTCATTCCTCAAGCCTTCGGGATGTCGCTTGAGTTAACCGGTTCACCCACCGGTGCGATGAAGGTGTTTGTGGTGTGCTACGTCGTGTGTGTATTGGTGACCTGGTTGTTCTACGCCAGAAAGAAAAATTAGTTGCCTAAAATTCCAGAATATTCTCTGTTTCTGTTTTTCCGGCGTAAAAATTATGCAGCGGTGGGCATGAGCACCGAGTGAGCGGCATGGACGCCGCGAAAGTCAGTGCCGCGTTTGGAACGCGTCACTGGCGGCTCGAATAGTGCTCATGAACACCGATGGGACCGCCGCAGCGGCATAATTTAGCCGGAAGCCTGGGGTCTCGGGGCGAGCGGCGCTTGAGCCGCCCCGAGTCGGGCGCGTGCTACGAAGTAGCATGAAAATGACAGTGTTGTCGCGCACGAAACATTCGCAATATCTGCATAAAACATAAAATGTGACTACGACGCCTCCTCCTTTTCGGAGAGGCGTTTTTTTCGCGCTGCATCCAGCTACCCCCTTTACTGAATTTGTACGATTTTTCGTCGCTTTCCGACTACTACCTCTAAATAGTCGTGTGTATGAATTCAGTATAAGCACAAAACGAATGGTTTTATTTTTATCTTTTAAAATCAATTAATTATATGTTTTCTCTGTAATAATTCTTTGGTGGTAGTTAGCGATATACTCCGTTTTTCACAGGGTGACACTCTTGATCGTTATCAAGTTTGACAACGCGGTTGCTGGATACCCTAGCGCCAACTTGAGCGATGTGTCGTAAGCAAAAACAGATGTCTGCTACGAGCATTTCATAACGACAGGGGCCAGCAGGCTTCGCAGCAGGAGAGTCCGGATGAGCAAATTCCTTGACCGGTTACGTTACTTCAAACAACTGGCCGAACCGTTTTCCGATGGGCATGGCCAGACCCTCAATACCAATCGTGACTGGGAAGACGGCTATCGCAGTCGCTGGCAGCATGACAAAATCGTGCGTTCTACCCACGGGGTAAACTGTACCGGTTCATGTAGCTGGAAGATTTATGTGAAAAACGGTCTGGTGACGTGGGAAACGCAGCAGACTGACTACCCGCGCACCCGCCCGGACCTGCCTAACCATGAACCTCGCGGCTGCCCGCGCGGTGCCAGCTACTCCTGGTATCTCTACAGCGCCAACCGCCTGAAATACCCGATGATGCGTAAGCGCCTGCTGAAACTGTGGCGTGAAGCGAAACTGACGCACAGCGATCCGGTTGATGCCTGGGCGTCTATCGTCAATGACCCCGAAAAAACCAAATACTACAAACAAATTCGTGGCCGTGGTGGCTTCGTTCGTTCTGACTGGAATGAAGTCAACGAACTGATCGCTGCCTCTAACGTTTACACCACCAAGACCTTCGGCCCAGACCGCGTGATCGGTTTCTCACCGATTCCTGCGATGTCGATGGTGTCCTACGCAGCGGGTGCCCGTTATCTTTCTCTGCTCGGCGGCGTGTGCCTGAGCTTCTACGACTGGTACTGTGACTTGCCACCGGCGTCACCCATGACCTGGGGTGAGCAGACTGACGTACCGGAGTCTGCCGACTGGTATAACTCCTCTTACATCATTGCCTGGGGCTCTAACGTTCCGCAAACCCGTACGCCGGATGCCCACTTCTTTACGGAAGTTCGCTACAAAGGCACCAAAACCGTTGCGGTCACGCCGGATTACGCTGAAATCGCCAAGCTGTGCGACCACTGGCTGAACCCGAAACAAGGTACCGACAGCGCGATGGCGTTGGCAATGGGCCACGTGATTCTGAAAGAGTTCCACCTCGACAAACCGAGCCAGTATTTCAGCGAGTACGTTCGTCAATACACGGACTTACCGATGCTAGTGCTGCTGGAGCCGCGTGAAGACGGTTACTACGCGGCGGGTCGTATGCTGCGTGCTTCCGATCTGGTGGATAACCTTGGCCAGGACAACAACCCGCAGTGGAAAACCATCGCGATTGACGATGAAAGCGGCAATCTGACGGCTCCGCAAGGGTCGATCGGCTACCGTTGGGGCGATCAGGGCAAATGGAATCTGGAACAGCGCGACGGCGTGAGCGGCGAAGAAGTGAAGCTGCGCTTGAGCCTGCTGGGCTCGCATGACGATGTGGTTGATGTCGGCTTCCCGTATTTTGGCGGCGCGGTCAGCGAACATTTCAACAACGTTGCGCTAGAAGAAATCCTGCTGCACAAACTGCCGGTTAAGCGCCTGACGCTGGCTGACGGTAGCGAAGCGCTGGTTGCCTGCGTGTATGACCTGACGATGGCGAACTACGGTCTGGATCGCGGTCTGGGCGACGACAACTGCGCACGTGATTATGACGATGTGAAAGCGTACAGCCCAGCCTGGGCCGAGAAGATTACTGGCGTTTCTCGTCAGAACATCATCCGTATTGCGCGTGAATTCGCGGATAACGCCGATAAAACGCACGGTCGTTCGATGGTCATCGTCGGTGCCGGTATCAACCACTGGTACCACATGGACATGAACTACCGCGGCATCATCAACATGCTGATTTTCTGCGGCTGTGTTGGTCAGAGCGGTGGCGGTTGGGCGCACTACGTCGGACAAGAAAAACTGCGTCCGCAAACCGGTTGGACGCCGCTGGCGTTTGGTCTGGACTGGCAGCGTCCGCCTCGTCACATGAACAGTACGTCGTTCTTCTATAACCATTCCAGCCAGTGGCGTTATGAAACCGTCGCGCCGCAGGAACTGCTGTCACCACTGGCAGATAAATCCCGCTTTACCGGCAGCATGATTGACTTCAACGTGCGCGCCGAGCGTATGGGCTGGCTGCCGTCTGCACCGCAGCTGAACGTTAACCCGCTGGATATCGCGGAGAAAGCGCGTGCCGCCGGTGTCACGCCGCAGGACTATACCGTTGCCGCGTTGAAATCAGGCGAAATCAAATTTGCCGCTGAACAGCCGGATAGTGAGCAAAACTACCCGCGCAACCTGTTCATCTGGCGTTCTAACCTGCTGGGTTCCTCCGGTAAAGGCCACGAATACATGCTGAAGTACCTGCTGGGTACGGAGCACGGCATTCAAGGGCAAGATCTGGGTACTGCGGGCAGCGTGAAGCCGGAAGAAGTGGAATGGCGTGACCAGGGCGTTGAAGGCAAACTGGATCTGGTGGTGACGCTTGATTTCCGTATGTCCAGCACCTGCTTGTACTCCGACATCGTCCTGCCAACGGCAACCTGGTACGAAAAAGACGACATGAATACCTCGGATATGCATCCGTTTATTCACCCGCTGTCTGCGGCTGTCGATCCGGCGTGGGATTCCAAAAGCGACTGGGAAATCTACAAAGGCATCGCGAAAGCCTTCTCTCGCGTCTGTCAGGGACACCTTGGTCAGGAAACCGATCTGGTTACTTTGCCTATTCAACACGATTCCCCAGCGGAAATGGCGCAGCCGTTCGGCGTGGATGACTGGAAAAAAGGCGAATGCGATCTGATTCCGGGCAAAACTGCACCGCACCTGATGATGGTGGAGCGCGATTATCCGAACCTGTACGAACGTTTCACCTCGCTCGGTCCGTTGATGGACAAGCTGGGCAACGGCGGTAAAGGCATCGGCTGGAACACGCAGACCGAAGTCGATTTCCTGAAAAAACTGAACTACACCAAGGCTGACGGTGCGGCGGCGGGTCGTCCGAAGATTGAAACGGCGATCGATGCGGCAGAAGTGATTCTGTCTCTGGCTCCGGAAACCAACGGTCAGGTAGCGGTGAAGGCGTGGGAAGCGTTGAGCAGATTCACCGGTCGTGACCACACGCATCTGGCACTGAATAAAGAAGACGAAAAAATTCGCTTCCGCGATATTCAGGCGCAGCCGCGCAAGATTATCTCCAGCCCGACCTGGTCTGGTTTGGAAGATGAACACGTTTCCTATAACGCCTGTTATACCAACGTTCATGAGCTGATTCCGTGGCGTACGCTGTCCGGTCGCCAACAGCTGTATCAAGACCATGAGTGGATGCGTGCCTTCGGTGAAAGCCTGCTGGTATACCGTCCGCCGGTCGACACCCGTGCGGCTGAGCCGGTGATGAATAAGAAACCTAACGGCAACCCGGAAAAACCGCTGAACTTCCTGACGCCGCACCAGAAATGGGGTATTCACTCCACGTACAGCGACAACCTGTTGATGCTGACGCTGGGTCGCGGTGGCCCGATTATCTGGCTGAGCGAAGACGATGCCCGCGATTTGGGTATTGCGGATAACGACTGGGTAGAAGCGTTTAACGCCAACGGTGCGCTGACGGCGCGTGCAGTTGTCAGCCAGCGTGTGCCGGCTGGAATGACCATGATGTACCACGCGCAGGAACGCATTATTAACCTGCCGGGGTCGGAAATTACCCAGCAGCGCGGCGGTATTCACAACTCGGTAACCCGTATCACGCCGAAACCGACCCATATGATCGGCGGCTATGCCCAACTGGCTTATGGCTTTAACTACTACGGCACCGTTGGGTCAAACCGCGATGAGTTCGTCGTAGTTCGTAAAATGAAACGCATCGACTGGCTGGATGATGAAGGTCAGGACTATGTACAAAAAGCGGTACAGCAGGAGAAAGCCTGATGAAAATTCGTTCACAAGTGGGCATGGTGCTGAATCTGGACAAATGCATCGGCTGTCACACCTGCTCCGTTAGCTGTAAAAACGTCTGGACCAGCCGTGAAGGGATGGAATACGCCTGGTTCAACAACGTCGAAACCAAACCGGGCGTGGGCTATCCCCATGCCTGGGAAGATCAGGAAAAATGGAAGGGCGGCTGGATCCGTAAAATCAGCGGTAAGCTCGAACCGCGTATGGGTAACCGTATCAGCGTGTTGTCCAAAATCTTCGCTAACCCGGATGTGCCGGAAATCGACGATTACTATGAGCCGTTCGACTACGACTATCAGAACCTGCGTAAAGCGCCGGAAGGCAAGCATCAGCCTGTCGCGCGTCCGCGCTCGCTGATTACCGGTCAGCGGATGAAGAAAATCGAGAACGGCCCGAACTGGGAAGACGATCTGGGTGGTGAATTCAGCGTGCGCTCCAAAGATAAGAACTTTGAGCATATGCAGAAAGAGATGTACGGCCAGTTCGAAAACACGTTCATGATGTATCTGCCGCGCCTGTGCGAACACTGCCTGAACCCGGCGTGTGTGGCGACCTGTCCGAGCGGCGCGATCTACAAACGTGGCGAAGACGGTATCGTCCTGATCGATCAGGACAAATGCCGCGGCTGGCGTATGTGCCTGACCGGTTGCCCGTACAAGAAAATCTACTTCAACTGGAAGAGCGGCAAATCAGAAAAATGTATTTTCTGCTACCCGCGTATCGAAAGTGGTCAACCGACGCTCTGCTCAGAAACCTGTGTTGGACGTATCCGCTATCTGGGCGTGCTGCTCTATGATGCCGACCGCATCGAGCAAGCGGCGTCTGTGGAAAATGAGAAAGATCTGTACCAGAGCCAACTGGATGTGTTCCTTGACCCGCACGACCCGAAAGTCATTGAACAAGCGCTGAAAGACGGCATTCCAAACAGCGTCATTGAAGCGGCACAGCAGTCGCCGGTGTACAAAATGGCGATGGACTGGAAGCTGGCGCTGCCGCTGCACCCAGAATACCGCACGCTGCCGATGGTCTGGTACGTGCCGCCGTTGTCACCGATTCAGTCTGCCGCGGATGCAGGTCAATTGGCGCACACTGGCGTACTGCCGGACGTCGAAAGTCTGCGTATTCCAGTGCAATATCTGGCGAACCTGCTGACAGCAGGGGATACCGAGCCCGTATTGCTGGCGCTGAAACGTATGCTGGCGATGCGTCACTACAAACGTGCAGAAACCGTAGAAGGCAAAATCGATACCAGCGCGCTGGAGCAGGTTGGGCTGACCGAAGCGCAGGCGCAGGAAATGTACCGCTATCTGGCGATTGCGAACTACGAAGATCGTTTCGTGATTCCATCAAGCCATCGTGAACTGGCGCGTGAAGCTTTCCCGGAAAGCAAAGGCTGCGGTTTCAGCTTTGGCGATGGTTGCCACGGCAGCGATACCAAATTCAACCTGTTCAACAGCAAGCGTATTGATGCCATTGATGTCAGCAACAAAACGCGCGACATGAACAGCAAAATCATGCGGGAGACGAACCATGATTAGCTTGCGGATTATTGCCCGCCTGCTGGACTATCCCGATAGCGAGCTGTGGGAAAACCGGGCTGAGTTGATCGAAGCGGTAGAGCAGGCTGATGCTTTACCGCTGCGTGAGAGTCATCAGCTCATGCAGTTCATCAATACGTTGTGCGCGCAGGATTTGTTGGATAAACAGGCAGAATATAGCGGCCTGTTTGACCGCGGTCGGGCGACCTCGTTGCTGCTGTTCGAACACGTTCACGGTGAGTCTCGTGACCGTGGTCAGGCGATGGTCGATCTCATGCAGCAATATCAGGATGCCGGTTTGGCACTAGATTGCCGTGAACTGCCGGACTACCTGCCGCTGTATCTTGAGTACCTTTCTCGCCTGGAACCCGCGCAAGGTCGCGCGGGTTTACTCGACATCGCGCCGATTCTGGCGTTGATTGGTGCGCGTTTGCAGCAGCGCGACAGCAGCTATGCCGTGCTGTTCGATCTGCTGTTGGCGTTGTCCGGCAGTGATCTGAAAAGTGACGATGTCACACATCAGGTCGCTGACGAAGCACGCGACGACACGCCGCAGGCGCTGGATGCCGTGTGGGAAGAGGAACAGGTTAAATTCCTCGGCGAAGAAGGCTGCGCATCGGCCCAACAAACGCAACACCAACGCCGCTTCGCTGGCGCGGTGGTGCCGCAATATCTGAATCTTGACGCTACATCGGCGGGGGGGCAACGTTAATGAGTGCTTTCACGAACTATTTCAATGTGTTCTTTTTTGACATCTATCCTTACCTGGCGATGGCTATTTTCCTGATTGGCAGCTGGCTGCGCTATGACTACGGTCAGTACAGCTGGCGTGCCGGTTCGAGCCAAATGTTGGATAAGAAAGGGATGCGTCTGGCGTCTAACCTGTTCCATCTGGGGATTCTGGGCGTATTTGCCGGGCACTTCCTCGGTATGTTGACGCCGCACTGGATGTACGAAGCCTTCCTGCCAATGGATGTAAAACAGAAAATGGCGATGTTCGGCGGTGGTGCGGCAGGCCTGCTGACGTTTGTCGGTGGCGTGCTGTTGTTAAAGCGTCGTCTGACCAACCCGCGTATTCGTGCCACATCCAGCGTTGGCGACATTCTCATTCTGTCTCTGCTGGTGATTCAGGCTGGTTTAGGGCTGCTGACCATTCCGTTCTCTGCACAGCATATGGACGGCAGTGAAATGCTGAAGCTGGTCGGTTGGGCGCAAAGCGTGGCGTTCTTCCAGGGCGGGGCGTCTGAGCATTTGGCGGGTGTCGCGCTGATCTTCAAGCTGCACATCGTGCTGGGGCTGACGCTGTTTGTGCTGTTCCCGTTCTGCCGTCTGGTTCACATCTGGAGCGCTCCGGTCGAGTACCTGACGCGTCGCTACCAGTTAGTACGTAACCGTCGCTAAGTATGATAAACACGGCGGCGTTATCATAACGCCGCCGTTTTAACGTCTTCCTTTTCATCTTTCCCCGCCAACAACGATCGTCATCGGCAGCTCAGTCGATTATTTACCTCGCGCCGTCGTCCATTGCACGGCGAAGACGCTGGCTAATACGATGGCCAAACCCAGAAATGCCGTCCCGGTCATCGACTGTGAAAGCAACGCCCAGCCTAGCACCACGGCGGTCAGTGGGCTCAGCAGCCCCAATGAGGCAACGGCAACCGTTGGCAGGCGCGATACGCCACGAAACCAGAGACCATAAGCGAGCACGGCACCCGCAAGACAGAGATAGGAATAGGCGGCCCACTGTGGCAGGGTTAAAGCAGGCAGCGGCGCATCAGCGATCCATGCAACGGGTGCCAGCATCAATCCGCCGAGGAAGAGCTGCCAGCCGGTAAGCGGCAGTACGGGCAAATCAAGTTGCCAGCGACGTGTTAACCAGACCCCGGTCGCCATACATACCGCCCCCAGCAGCGCGGCGGCAATGCCCACGGGCTCAAATGTTGTCTGCGGCGACAGCAGCAAAATAGCCATGCCCGCCACACCGACGATCGCCGACCACAGCGTCGCCAGTCTGGGCGCACGATGATCCACTGCCCAGACCAACACCATCACCAGCAGCGGTTGGATCGCGCCAAGGACTGCTGCCAGTCCGCCAGGCAAGCGATAAGCCGCGACGAACAGCAGCGCTTGAAAGACGCCGATATTCAGGGCGCTGAGCACGAGCACGCGCCACCAGTCTCGTCGTGCAGGAAAACGGCGCGTGAATAAGAGCAGCAGCAGACCCGCAGGCAATACGCGGATAAGCGCCGCCGTAAAAGGGCGATCCGGAGGCAGGATTTCTGATGTCACGATGTAGGTCGAGCCCCAAATCGCGGGAGCCAGCGCCGTGAGTAGGACGTCACGCCAATAGTGTGGTGAGGATGTAGTGTTCATGACTTTACCTTCAATTCAAGATATCATGATAGTGTTGATTAATTACCTTGAAGTCAAGATAAATGAAAAATCAAACCAGCGAACGCGAATACGACGCGGTAGATGCCATCCTTGAACAATGGCGGCGCGAACGGCCCGATCTGGATGCCAGCCCCATGGGACCGATTGGACGCCTCAGACGATGTGCCGCGTTCATCGAACTGCGCCTGGAAGCCTGTTTCTCTCGATTCGAACTGAGCAGTTGGGAGTTTGATATGCTGGCTACGCTGCGGCGTGCAGGTGCGCCACATTGCCTTAGCCCGACGGAACTGTTCTCCGCGCTGATGGTGACGTCAGGCACCATGACTCATCGACTCAAACGCCTTGAAACCCGAGGATTTATCGAACGTGTGCAGAACGCACAGGATGCGCGCAGTACGCTTGTGCAACTCACCGGTACAGGGCTTGAACTGATTAATCGTGCCGTTGAGGCACACATTGAGAACGAGCGTCAGGTGCTCTCTGTACTGCCTGCCGATGTGCTGGCTTCTCTTGATGCTAACCTTGCAGCGCTACTGCGAGGGCTGGAGAGTCACGCCGGGGGCGCTGCGCCTAAAGAGAAGTGTTAAGTCACTGAGCAAAACCTAACATCACCGCCCGACGCGTTCAGATCGGGCGGCGTGGCCGACTACGGTCAGCCGAGCATTACCATCCGGTAATGCGCTGCCAGATTTCCTGCTCGTGCGTGTCAACACCTGATAGTGCTGATGCATCGCGGCCGTCGCGCAGGCGTGGTTAGGCAATATCCGCAACCGCGTGCCGACGGGGAAATGATCGACCGAAAGTCCACTGTCAGCGGGTAACGCAATGATGCCGTGTTCCTGATTGGTGATCGTCACGCAGAGGTCGTGGTAAGGGCTGCCATACAGATCGCAAACCAGCCCGTAACCGTAATCTTTTGCCTGAGAGGCCGTACCGCGATCGCGGGAAAGTGCCATCCAGCCCGCATCGATAAACACCCAGCCTTTTTCACGATTATGTCCAATCACAGTGCTGACGACCGACAGCGCGATATCATCCAGCGAACAGACCCCGACATTTTTCATCACCAGATCGAACGTGGTGAAAACGCCCGCTCTGACTTCGGTAATACCTGTTAAATCCTCGGCAAAGTGCGCCGTCGGCGTGGCACCGACGCTGAGCACGGGACAGGCAATTCCCAGCGCGCGCACTCGCTGTCCGGCGATATTGATGGCTTTGCACTCGGCGCGTGCAGCCGCCCTGATCGCCTCGTCTGTGCGGCAGGCGTACGATTCTCCCGCGTGTGCCAGCAGGCCGGTGAGCGTCGCGACGTTGCCGTCGATCTGCTGTGCCAGCTCAAGTAATGCGTCGCTTTCCGGTGGGATGCCGCCGCGATGCCCGTCACAGTCGATCTCAATAAAGACCGAAAACGTCACGCCATTGGCGCGGGCATAATCCGTCACCGCGCGCGCCTGTTCTGGACTATCCAGCAGAATATGAATATTCACGCCTTTGCGGATTAAGCTGGCGATACGCGGCAGCTTGTGCGGGGCGATCCCTACGGCGTAAAGCAGATTGGTATAACCTGCGGCGGCAAAGGCTTCCGCTTCTGCCAACGTCGAAACCGTCGCGGGTGACGCAGCGTCTTTGAGCAGATAGCGACCGGCTTCAATCGAGCGTAGCGTTTTGAGATGCGGCCGGACCTGGCTGCCTAATTTTTCCGTACGCTGATAAAGCCTGTCGATGTTGCGTTGAAAGCGGAACTCATCAATCAGCAAAAAGGGCGTTTCCAGCGCGTTAAGCCATTCAATATTGTTCATTATGCACCTTCATTTTGTTTAGCCTGCAGCCAGGCGGCAAGAATGCGTTGGCCGATATATAAGTCCTGAATGGACAAACCGGAGCTGTCAAACACGGTGATATCGTCCGGCGTTTGTCGTCCTGCTGCGCTTGCGCTAATCACGTCGCCGATGGCGGTCAGCGTCACATGGGCTGGCGCATGTTGGAAGTCACCAATCATTCGGGATTGGGAAGGCAGATCGCAAAACAGGCGGCCTGCAGTAAACAGCTCTGGCGGCAGTTCCTGCTTGCCGACGGCATCCGATCCCATGCTGACAACGTGCGTTCCGGCGTTAACCCACTCTGCGTTAAACAGCGGCGTGCGTGATGGCGTTGCGGTCACGATGATATCCGCCGCGCGACACGCGCTTTCGGCATCGCTGACGTGCGCATCCAGTCCGGCTGCCTTGAATTCTTGCGCCATCTCTGCGGATTTGCTGCTATCGCGCCCGACAATCAGCAGGGTACGGATTGGCCGTATTCTTGCCAGCGCGGCGCACTCATAGCGGGCCTGATGACCGGTTCCGAACACGGCGAGAACCGAGGCATCGGGTCTTGCCAGTAAATCGGCGGCAACGGCGTTGGCGGCGGCGGTACGAAAGGCGTTCACCTTTCCGGCTTCAATCGCGACCGCTATTTTCCCGATTTGCTGTTCGAACAGCAAAATCAGGGAATTATGGCGGGGCAGCCCGTTAGCGGGGTTTCCCGGCCAGAACGAACCGACTTTTAGTCCTGCGAGTTCATGGGTTGCTGAGGCCTTGATGCTGAAGGTGTTGACCGGATCGGAGCCTTGCCCGTGCACCACGGGGAAACTGCGTGCTTCCGGTTCGCTGGCGGCGAGCAGGGCTTCACGAACGGCATCATAAGCTAGCTCATGGCTGATAAGCGCCGCTGACTCTGCTTCAGAAATAAAGATCATCGTTTTTTCCTTAGGCATTGCCGGTCAGAAATGCGCCGTAGCGGCTGATATCGACGTTCCCGCCGCTGATAATAATGCCGACGCGTTTACCGCGTAGCGATTCCCTGAGGTTACGCGCCGCTGCGAAGCTGAGGCACCCCGTTGGCTCCACGACGATTTTCATGCGCTCGGCATAAAACCGCATCGTGTCAATCAGATCGTCATCCGTCACGGTCAGAATATCGTCGACGTTCTGACGAATCAGAGGGAAGGTATAGTTGCCCAAATGCTGGGTCTGTGCGCCATCGGCGATGGTGTTGGGCGTATCGATATGCACGATATTGCCGCTGCGAAAAGATTGCTGCCCGTCGTTGCCTGCAAGAGGTTCGACGCCATAAATTTTGCAATGTGGAGACAGCTTACGGGCGGAAAGTGCTGAGCCCGCCAACAATCCGCCGCCGCCCAGACAGACGAACAGGACGTCCAACTCACCGGTTTCTTCCAGCAACTCTTTCGTTGCGGTGCCTTGCCCGGCAATAACGTGCGGGTGGTCGTAAGGGGGAATGAGCGTCAGACCATGTTTTTTTGCCAGATCGTTACCGATCTGCTCACGATCTTCAGTATATCGGTTGTATTCCACCACGTTTCCGCCATAGCCACGTGTTGCGGCGACCTTTGCCGCTGGGGCATCGTGCGGCATGACAATCGTTGCGGGAATGCCGAGTAATTTGGCGGCCAGCGCAATTGCCTGCGCATGGTTACCAGAAGAGAAGGTGACGACGCCAGCGGATTTCTGCTCGTCTGAGAATTGGAACAGCGCATTCATCGCGCCGCGAAACTTAAATGCGCCCATGCGCTGGAGGTTTTCACACTTGAAGAAAACCTCTGCGCCGAATGTGCCATTGACCGTGCGCGATGTCATCACCGGCGTTTTATTGGCATAGCCATCAATACGTTCCGCTGCGGCTACCACATCGTCGTAAGTAGGGAGGCGTAAGTCGCTCATAGTTGGATAATCCGATGTTAGTGATTATGAATACCGGAGTCGTTGGTTCCGATACTGTCGAATACCTGATAAACAAAATATATAAAATTAGATAAATTGTCTAATGTGATTTATCTTTAGGTTTTCGACCACCGTGAGGTGCATCGCGTGCCGCTGAAAAAATCGGAACGAGTACGTGTCACGGAATCAGGAGCGACCGCTGACGACATCGTGTGTGGTACTAAATCAGGTGTACTTACAGTACACTCAGCGCCAGAAAACGCGCTTGCGCAAGCATGGGTAGAGGAATGGGAGAGGAATATGTCTGCATCTGGAGAAGGTCTGCTGCTAACGCAGTTAGAGGCTATAGCGAAAGGGCTGAGCGAAACGTTCGCGCCATTCTGTGAAGTGGTCGTGCACGATCTGAAGAACCCAGAGCACGCGATACTTTCCATTCACAATAACCTCTCCGGCAGGGAGGTGGGTGCGCCCGCGACGGAACTGGGCCTTGCCCGTATCGCCTCGCCCGAATTTCCTAACATTCTGGCGAACTACGCTAACCAGTTTGCAGACGGACGTCCGGTAAAAAGCACCTCGGTCGGCATCAAAAATGTGGAAGGTGAATACGTCGCGGCGCTGTGCCTGAACGTCGACATGACGCTCTTTCGCGGCATGCAAAATGCGCTGGCGCAGTTCACCCAGCTCGCGTCGGACTCCGTAACGGAGCATTTAGAACCAAACGGCGCGGCCGCCATCAGACAACACATCGATCACTTCGCTGCCCGTCTTGCCACCACGCCACGAGCGCTAAAAGCGCAGGACAGAAAAATCCTGCTTCAGGAACTGAAAGACAGCGGCCTGCTGGAAGTCAAAAAATCGATGGAAACCATCGCACAGTACCTAGGCGTATCGCGGGCTTCGGTGTATTTGTATGCGAAGGAGTAATAACTACTTCTTGAAATTGACGCTAGGTTAAATCAAAGATCCGAAATTTTTTGATCTTCCGTCGCTATTTTTTGCCATCTATAGCATGATTAGTAACTGTTTGATGCTCAAATAGTTCCCGTATACTGGCCTCTAATTTGTAGAAGTCTGTCAGTGGATAAAGTTCGACTAGGTCATCATCAAATTTTTTAATCTTACGATTTGTTGTAGCGGCGCGGTCTAGATGACGTGTCGTTCTGGCTTGTTCGGGGTTTTTTGAGAACGGATCAGGATATTCTAGCGTTTTCAATACTTGCCACGAAATTGGGGCTGTGAACTCAAATAGGTTTGCTAAGTTTGGACAGTATTTAAACTTAATGGTTTGCTCGTATTTGACTTGCGGTGGCAGTACGACATTGACTGATCTGGCACTTGATCTCGAATTAGGCATTTTGGTTGAAAAATATGCGACACCTTTGATGGATGAATTTGTTTTTCGACTTATCCACTGCATTAAAATATTTGGTATAATATACTCTTGAATAAATGATGAATCTGGATTCTGTCGGATGTAATTACATGCCATTATCAAAGGCCAAAAAATAAGATAGCTTGCTTTTTCTCTGTTTACATCAAATATTTTATCTGGATCATCAATTTCCTTTGTAGGTAATATCATAAATTCAGATGCTAAATTGAGTATTTTAGACCCATCATTTTTTGGACGGAATGATGATATATAAAGTTTATCAAAATCAGGCTTGCCCATCTCTAACCAACAAACGTAGAGAGAAGTTCCTAAATATAGGCATGGTAGACCCGCCACTGAGTAACGCTGTGCATTTACCAGGTGCCTCTTAGAAAATGGAATATGAAATATGTCATCTCTTTCTGTTATTGTTTGTGTGGTTTTTCGAACACGGAACAATGGTTTTTTTTCATCACTAAAATTATTTAGGGGGACGCATATTTTATGTAGATTCCACTTTATTGACTGATCTGAAAATACCTCATCAAAAATATCGTAGGCACTTTTAATGTCACCGGATAAGTAATTACTAAGTGTGCCATGTATGCAGTTTTGTATTCTAATGGTCTTCTTGATGAGTTTTTCAAAATTGACGCTCGTACCCGTTTTCTTTATGTTTTTAATTGATTCATTTATGCATTCATTGAATTTATTACATCGTTCATCAAAGTCCATAATGAGATCCTCTTTAGAGATTATAGGAGGGTTTAAAATAGGACTCTCTATTACTTCCTTGAGTAGTTTATTTAATGTTTTTTCAATTTCTTTTTCATTTTTGTATTTTTCATTATCTTCCATTTCTTAATTCCTTTAGATTGAATCTAATGGTTTTTTGACTGTGTGATGTTCAGGTTTTTTATGAAAAGTGTTTATTTGTCATGATTTTTTAATATCCCAAAATGATGTTAAATAACTTGTTTGACGTTTCAATTTCAAACTTTTTTGGATAACACTTACCGTTAGTGGATGTTTATTTCAAACCATCTTAGACGATTACGAGGTGCCTAACAAACCCATATCGATTCACCCACTTCCTCAATCCTCACCTATACTTGCTTAACTGCCCGATTTGCCAACGAGCGGCAACGTCGGGTGTGGTGAAAACGAAAACGCGAGGAGTAGGTATGGGTATTTTGTCCTGGATTATTTTTGGCTTGATTGCGGGGATTTTGGCTAAGTGGATTATGCCCGGTAAAGACGGCGGCGGTTTTATCCTGACGGTGTTGCTCGGGATTGTCGGTGCGGTTGTGGGCGGCTATATCAGCGTTTTCTTTGGGTTCGGCCGGGTCGATGGCTTTAACTTCGGCAGCTTTGTGGTGGCGGTTGTCGGCGCGCTTGTCGTGCTGTGGGTATACCGCAAGATTCGAGATTAGTGTGATATCCGTTGCCCCTGTGCAGGGGCAACGGGCTTTTTATTGCATCAATATGAAGAAAACCAGTCGATTAGCTGTTCTGCTGCTTCGTAAGGTGCCAGCACAGAGGTGTGCAGTGAACGATGATGGGCTGCATCGATCGTGTCAGCGTAGTCATAATTCCTCAGAATTGCTTTGAGCTTATCCTGCGTATTTACCTTACCGAACTGGTGTCGATCCGCGTTTTCCACCCGATTTAACAGGTGCATTTCGTCGCTACGGAGTTGGACGAAAAATGGCGTAACGCCATGTTCCGCGCACCGTGTCTTTATCGCCTCAATGTACCCGTCGTCTTTGCTTCCCTCATAGCAGAAGGTCGTGATCAGATCGCGCCCATCCTCTGCGAAAAGCAGCGAAATGGCATAGAGCCTTAACTCACAGGCGAAGCGCCTGAGCGTGCTAAATGCACTGTCAGGCGGGAGCACCGCCATCGCTAAGTCATACGTCAGATGGTTATGAAATAGCGTTGCCCCCATTTTCTCCGCCAGCAGGCGACCGATCGTGAGTTTTCCCACCGCCGGTGGCCCGTAGAGGAAAATAAGCTTCTTCACTGCGCTGTACTCGTCGTGCCGGGTTCGTAATAGGTGATATTCAGCGCATTACGGGTCTTGACGGAAACGCCAGTTAGCGGCACAACCGCATGCCAGGTTTCATAAAACCCGTTGCGGATGATGACGCTGGCGTTGCCCATGATCGGGAGGACGGAATGGCAAACGTCAGCATGATTCTCAGGGTTGAGAATCTGAAAGGCACCGCCCCAGCTTTCTTCCCATTCGCCGTTGAAATAGATAATCAGGCGGAAACCGCGTGTCAGCGACGCATCGACATGGGGAAGGTAGTGCGTGTCCCGGCCGCCGCGAAAGGCCACCGCTTCCATTTTGAATTCGGAAAGGTCCGTGCCGCAGAAGGCAGACAGGGCGCCAGTAAAAGCGTCAGAAACCAGCTCGCTGCACATTCCCTGCCAGGCGTCGGACAGCGTCGTGGTGTCGCTGACTTTACCGGTGGCTAAAGGAATGAGGGTGCGGCGATAGAAGTAACCGCCGTTACGTTCACGATAGTTAAACCCGTCGGTCGGGAACTCATGAGCAAGCGTTGAGGCGATGCTGCTGTTACGCCATATCTGGGTTAATTCTCCCCACTGGAAAGGGGTTTCATGTCGCTTGCCGTGGATGATGCGTTCAAGATCAAAATAGTCGGACATCTTTTCACTCCCTGTTGTTAATGACATTTGATGGGGGTTAATCACACCTGACAGATAGTGGCGGTTAACGCCCATCAGAGGCTTCCCAGTGCCGTGGTCATGCGTTGAATCAGTTCCTCTGTTTCGTTGGCTGAAATCGTGAAGGCCGGGGCCAGTTTTAAGTATGGGCCTGCTGCACCAACGATGACTCCATGCTGCCGTATCGCCGCCTGCGCGCGTCCACACTGTTCGAGGGACGAAAACGTCATCGATAGCATCAGCCCTTTGCCTTGGACGCTGATCAGCCCTTCGGTTGGCGGAAGATGTTGTTTGGTGAGCTGGAGGATCGTCCTGCCTTTTGCAGTGACCGCATCGTAGAGGTGATGTGCATCCAGATAATCCATGACAAACAGCGCGGCGCGACAGCCCAGCAGGTTGCCGGATTGCGTGTGGCCGTGGCGGAAAAACGGTGGCGTTTGCCCTGTGAAGCTGTCGGTAATGGCCTCAGTGGCAAGCACGGCGGTGATGGGAACGCCACCCCCCAGACACTTGCTGAAAATGACAATGTCAGGTTGTGCGCCTTGTGAGACTGATTCACAGAACGTCCCTGCGCGGCCAACGCCGCAGTAGACCTCGTCGCAAATCAGTGGAATATCGAACTTCTTTGTCAGCAGCGAGAGCTGTTGCAGGAAGCCCTCAGGCAGCAGTCGGGTGCCTTCCATTGCCATAATCGGTTCAATAATAACGGCGGCGATAGTCGATTCCTGTTCTGCCAGCAGCGTTTCCCAGGCACTGATATCGCTGAGGTGCTCAGGCGGGGGCATCGTGATCGTATTGCTGTCGAGCAGGGACGGCAAAATGCCCTCGTTGATAAAAGGGCGTCTTGTTGCCATCATCGCGCCGAGCGTACAGCCGTGGTACGCACCGTTAATTGCCACGATTTTCGTTCGCGCCGGACGGGAGCGGTTGACCTGATATTGCCAGGCCATTTTTAGTGCGCTTTCAACGCCTTCGCTGCCGCTCCCGACGATGAATGTTTTGCTCAGGCCCGTACCGATGAGCTTCGCGGCAAGTTTCTCGGCCAGTTCGCCGGGGAGTTGGGTGTTTGAATAGATATTGCAGGCATGAATCAGCGTGGATAATTGCTGTTGCAGGGCGGCAATGAATTCAGGGTGAGAGTGCCCCAGACAGTGATTATAGCAGCCGGACATGCCGTCAAAGTAGCGTTGGCCGCGTTCATCATACAGATAAACCCCTTCGCCACGGTGAATCAGCGGGCGTTCGTCTTGCTCCGCGAGAGCGGTGTAAGGCGGCCAGTATGAGTTAGAGGTAGGATTCATATTGTGTCCCTGTCAGCGTGGTCCTGAGGTCGTCAACGTTACTCACGATCGAATCAATCGTTCGGGTCTCTTTTTTCCCTGTGCCGGCGCAGAGCCGGAAATCGGAAATCCCCAGAAAAGACAGCACCGTGCTGGCAACGATATCGGGCGCTGACATGACCTCTTCGTAGTCAAGGGTGAGGATGTCATGGTGCTGAAAAGCCTGATAAAACGCAGCCTGATTTTCCAGATTGCTATCGATGAATGTCGTTAATTCATCGGCAGACACCGCTATTTTTTCGTGCGAAATCGGGCGGCTATCCTGCTTGCCGACGTACCAGATGCGATCGCGCAGGCTTTTCTTCAACGACACAAATTGCTGTAGCCGGCTTCTTCTCTCTAACAGGATCAGTTTCAGGTCAGGGATCGCTTGCAAGGCGGGCCAGATGGGGGCATCACCCCAGGTAGTATCAAGATCCCGAAACAGCACGAAACCAACCGCCTCGACGTATTCAAAATAGGGTTTGAACAAGTGGCGATGCAGGATCGTCTCCATCGTGGTGTCTTTAACGGAATAGGGCAGCAAATGTTGACCAAAGCGGTTGAAGGCTTCACCGTGCATTTCAATATTCGGGTGGGAGCCTAACAGCGTGCGGAGCAGGTGAGTGCCCGCTCTGGGTGTGGAGACGATGGCAAACTTCTGATAGCGGGTTTGTGCAGCCAAAATGTCCGCATCCACGCTGCCGCCGACCCATTTGTATTTTTCAGCCAGAGCGATTTTTTCGCAGAACAGCGCAAAATACGGCGGTGCATCGTGCTGGAGGCCTTGTAGTTGCTCCTGAACTTCGTCTCCGCGTATGCCCTGAGCGCTCCAGTTGACGCCGTTGATCCGATATTCATGAACGAAGGCCAGCATTGTCGCCAGCGTTTCCTCGCTTATCGGTGTCCCAGTTAATTCATCTCGCATTCGGGCGTGAAGGTGCGCTTGCGGGCACGTCAGCCAGCCATCCCAACGTGCCGCTATCGCGGATTCCGTCATTGAACGATCGGTCATGATCTCTCCTTAGATTATGCGATCAGGCTTGGTGCGCGGGTGAACATGCCTCGCAGCAGCGTTCTTGGACTGGCGGGATCATCCGTATAGGCATGGCGTCCGTGAGAGATTTTATCGTTACGCATGATCAAGGCCTGACCACGATAAAGAGGGAAGGTCAGGTGATAGCGACTGCCTTCCGCGGCCAGTTGTGACATATATTCGACGGCCTCGACAACGCGCGGATTGATACTGCGTGAATAGTCCCAGTCGGCGGTCACATCCAGCGTAAACCCGCCGATAAACCCGCCGTCACGATCGGGACGAAAAACCGGACCAATATGGGCGTACTGTTTTCCGGACTGTGTCCCGGTTGAGCGGCGTCTGAAAATCTGGTCTTCAAGCAGAATATTCGCTAAATCAGGGTGTTCGGCCTGAAGTCGCTGAAAGGCAGACACGCTATCGAACAGAACGGTTCCGCCGCCCTGGGTCGCATGCTGCTTGCAAAGCAGAATCGACGTTTTTATGCTCCCAATCGGGATATACGAACCATCGGTATGAAGAGAAAGGTGTGAGGTACTATTGAAAACCTTATGGGTGCCGTGTGAGAGCCCGCCAATCTGATTCACTCCGGATGTGGATACCCCCTCTTTGTGCTCCTGACGGTTAAAGGCGGACTGATAAATATCACCCAGCGAATAAAGCATCGACATTTTTTGGAAGTCAGAATCCTCGTATTTCCATTCGCTGGTAACGATGGCAAACCGATATTTTTCGATATGCGCAATGACCGCCGCCTTATCTTCACTATCAATGACTTGTGGTGACCATCCATCAAAGCAACTTTTCATCGCTATTACTCCTGTAATTAGCTCAACTGAAAACGTACATGAATTTATATCCGTCATACTTCAAGTTGCATGCCTGTTGGCTAGATTACGCGCCTCCTCCATGAGCCTCGTTAATTTGGAATGATTAAAGATAGGATTGATAGCTAACAATGTAGGAGCGATTTATATAGCGCTCATGCCTCCGTCAATGGAAAGTATTTGACCTGTAATATATTTACTGGCATCGGAGGCAAATAGGATCGCTGCGCCTTTTAAGTCTTCATCGTCCCCAATACGTTGCAGCGGGGATTTTTGCGCCAGTGCATCAACGCCAAGTCGATTCAACAAATTCTGTGTCATGGCGGAAGGAAAGAAACCGGGGGCGAGCGCATTGACGGTGATATTAAACTCCCCCCATTCGCCCGCCAATGCCCGGGTAAAGTTCACTACGGCACCCTTGCTGGTACTGTAAGCGATGCCTTCCAGCCAGCCGGGCAAATTGCCCTGCAAGCCAGCAAGCGATGCTACGTTGATAATTTTTCCATAGCGGCGGGGAATCATGCTGCATTTGCCGATTTTCTGCGTTAATAAAAACAGGCTGCGGATATTCAGGTTCATGACGCGATCCCAGTCAGCAATTGCATGGTCTTCCGCTGGGGAACCGAATGCCGTACCGGCATTATTGACGAGAATATCTATCTGACCCGTCTTGGCGATGGCTTCCTCTGCGAGGCGCTCAATATCGCGATCCTGCGCATTGTCGGCGGCAACCCAGTCGGCGCGAATACCCAATGAGGAGAGGTGTGACTGCGCGGTCTGCAATTCATCGGCGTGGCGCGCCGAGAGGATTATGTGGGCCCCTTGTGCTCCGAGTGCTTCAGCAATTTGTAGCCCTAATCCACGCGATCCTCCGGTGATGAGCGCGGTTTTTCCAGACAGGTCAAAGAAGTGCGGCGTATCCATACCGATTCCCTTAATTGAGATTTCTATCCATTAGAATGTGCCCTAAATAATTCGTGTTGCAGAATAAAACGTTATTATTGAATAACGTATCTGAAACTTGAAATAGGAAGGGGTAGCACTTGAAACAGTATTGAGTTTAAATAGATATCAGGAAAAAATTCCAGCGATATTCTGTCATTAATAAACAGGATATTTTTGAGTTGTGAGTGGTCACGCATTAATTACCTAAATAAAAATTATGCACTATAGCGCTAATGATTTTCCCCTTTTCTTTATCTGTTCCCGTCGCGTTAATAGTTTATTTGTTGCCCCTGTTTCGGGGGCAACATTCTATTTTATGTCACTCGTTTTTCTGCGTCTTTTGACACGGTTAACGCGCCACGTTTAATGCGTGATGATGCTATCCAGCGCGCGCAGGTGTTCCGGTTGCCAGGACAGGTTGACTTCGGTGCCGGCTTTCCAGTGTGGCTGAATCTCGCTGGCGGGGAGTTTCACCATAAACTGCGACTGGCCTGCGACTTCCGTCATCATCCTGACGTGATCGCCCAGATAGATGAACTGCTGAATTCGGGCTTTGACGTGCTGCATGCCGTCATCGACGTGAACCGCGTTGACGTGAATACGTTCCGGACGGATGCAGAGCGTGATTTTTCGACCCGGTGAGCTGGGGCGGACTTTCAGCGCGCGTAGCGAAGTGCCGTCGTCCAGCGTTGCCCGATAGAATGCGCCTTCGGCCTCGGCACGCGTGGCGAGCAGCGTATTATTTTCGCCGATAAACTGCGCCACAAAAGCGTTCTCGGGTTTTTCGTAGATGTCGCTGGGGCTGTCCATCTGCTGAATCACGCCATCGTTAAACACGGCGACGCGGTTGGACATGGTCATCGCTTCGCTTTGGTCATGGGTGACATACACCACGGTTAATTCCAGCGACTGATGCAGCTCCTTGATTTCTAGCTGCATATGCTCGCGCAGTTGCTTGTCCAGTGCGCCCAGCGGTTCATCCATCAGCACCAGTTTTGGTTCGAAAACCAGCGCGCGAGCCAGCGCCACACGCTGCTGCTGGCCGCCGGACATCTGTGCAGGGTAGCGATCGGCCAGACTGGTGAGTTTTACGCGATCCAGTACCCGATCCACTTTCTCTTTGATATCGGCACGGTTCAGGCGGCGGATGGAGAGCGGAAATGCCAGATTCTCCGCCACGGTCATGTGTGGGAACAGCGCGTAGTTCTGAAACACCATACCGATGTCGCGCTGGTGCGGCGGGAGATGGTGCAGCGGGGCGTCGCGCAGCATAATTTCCCCCTGCGTCGGGGTTTCAAACCCGGCGAGCATCATCAAACTGGTGGTTTTTCCCGAGCCGGATGGCCCAAGCAGGGTCAGAAATTCACCTTCACGGATATCCAGATTGAGGTTTTTGACGATCAGGCGGTCGCCGTCATAGGTCTTCTGAACATTCCTGAAGCTGACGTAATTTCTCATTTTTCACTCTCCGGCAGTCACTGTTATTCATAAGAATGCATAAACCATGCCGAATGCGTAGTGAGCAGAAAATACCTTGTTGCAATGCGTCATAACGCCGTCGTTCATCATAACGGATGCGCCGTAATAGGGCGCGCCGATGGAGGGTGGCACCGTAACGGTGCGAAGGGACGCATAAAAAACGGGAGCTGTCAGGCGTCAGAATGAGGGGGATTCAGCGCCTGAATACAGGCCACAATCACGGAAAATGCCTGCGTCATGTGGCTCTCTTCCACGCTGGCGTAGCCCAGTAATAAACCGCGCTGCTGTGTCGGTTGCAGATAGTAGCTGGAAAGTGGTTTGACCATCACGCCGCGGCGCAAAATCGCGGCGCTCAATACAACATCGTCGATGTGGGAAGGCAGGCTGAGCAGCATATGCAGCCCGGCGTTGCTGTTGTCCCCGACGTAATCTGCGCCCAGATGTTGTTCGATCAGTGACGTCAATAGCGCGCGGCGTTTGGCATACAGCAGGCGCATGCGGCGGATATGCGCAGCGTAGTGGCCTTCGCGGATAAACTGCGCGAGCGTCGCCTGCGTGAGCCAGTGCCCGCCGCGATAGAGTTCGGAATGTGCCGTCTTCAGCGACTGCGCCAGCAACGGCGGCAGCACCATGTAGCTGACGCGCAGGCCGGGGTAGAGCGTTTTACTGAATGTGCCAATGTAGATCACCGGCGATTGCGTCTGTAATCCTTGCAACGCAGGGATCGGGCTGCCGGAAAAACGAAACTCGCTGTCGTAATCATCCTCAACGACCCAGCAGCCGTGCTCCTGCGCCAGTGCCAGTAGACGTTGACGTCGCGCCAGACTCATCACCGCACCCAGCGGATACTGATGTGACGGTGTCACGCATATCAGGCGTGGGGTAGCGTCGGGCGAGAGCGTTTCCGGCGGTACCAGCCCCTGTTCATCCACATCGACGGGGGCAACGCGCAGGCCGTTAATCGTCAGGACATTACGAATGCCCCAATAGCAGGGATCTTCAATCCAGGCCAGATCGCCGGGGTTGCACAGCATTTTAGCCAGCAGATCCATCGCCTGATGGGTGCCTTCGGTAATCAGAATTTGCTCCGGCGTACACTCCACCGAACGGGCGACGCGCAGGTAATCTACCAGCGCCAATTGCAGTTCGGGGCAGCCGCCAACCGGCGAATAGGAAAGCTGCTCAGGGCGAACGCGCCGCGTCAGGCGCGTCTGAATCCGTCGCCATAAATCGTGGGGAAAACTGGCGATATCCGGGATGCCCGGCATAAATGCACCCCATTGTCGGGCGGAGGCACCGGCATACCCCAGCAGATGCATACCGCGCCGCGACAGCTCATGCTTAGGTTCGCGTATCTCTCCGGCATTGTCGCTGCTCACCGGCTGCATGTTGCCATCGGGGAGCTGTTCCGTGACGAAAGTCCCGCTTCCTTTACGCGCTTCAATATAGCCTTCCGCCAGTAGCTGTTCGTAAGCCGTCAGCACGGTATTGCGCGACAGCGACAGCTGCTGCGCCAGATCGCGCGACGATGGCAGACGCTCGCCAGCGGCAATCGCGCCATCAAGAATCGCCAGACGAATGCTGTCGTACAAACGCTTGTTCAGCGCGCCGTCTTGCTGGTTGGCTAAACGCTGAAGCAATAAGTCGGTCAGAAGTGAGCGCAAAAGTGGATCCTTCAAATATTCAAAACTGGCACTGGATTATAGAACCATCTCGCGTCTAAATGACATCATCATCTTGCAACTACACTAATCGTTACCGTTCGACTCATCATCGTTCAACGACTAACCGATGTGTTTGGGATACCGGAGCAGACCATGAAGAATAGCGAACTGAATCAACGCCGTCTGGCCGCCACACCGCGTGGTGTGGGCGTCATGTGTGATTTCTATGCCGAGCGTGCGGAAAACAGCACGCTGTGGGATGTGGAAGGTCGAGAATTTATCGATTTCGCCGCTGGGATTGCGGTACTGAACACTGGCCACCGCCACCCGAAGATTGTCGCGGCGGTGCGCGAGCAGTTGGATCGCTTTACCCATACGGCCTACCAGATTGTACCTTACAGCAGCTATGTCACGTTGGCCGAGCGCATCAACGCGCTGGCACCGATTGAAGGCGCGGCAAAGACCACGTTCTTTACCACCGGCGCCGAAGCGGTAGAAAACGCGGTGAAAATTGCCCGCGCGTACACCAAACGCCCCGGCGTGATCGCCTTCAACGCGGCGTTTCACGGCCGTACGCTGTTGACCATGACGCTGACGGGCAAAGTGGCACCATACTCCACAGGATTCGGGCCGTTCCCCGGCTCCATTTTTCACGCGCTTTATCCGAATGAGAAACAAGGCATCACCGTTGAGTTGGCGTTGGAAAGCGTCGAACGCCTGATGCATACCGACATCGCCGCCGATCAGGTCGCCGCGATTATTCTGGAGCCAGTACAGGGCGAAGGCGGTTTCCACGTCGCGCCGCCAGCCTTTATCAGCGGGCTGCGTAAACTGTGCGACGAGCATGGCATTCTGCTGATTGCCGATGAAGTGCAGACCGGCTTTGCCCGTACCGGTAAGCTGTTTGCGATGGAATATTACGCGGAGAAAGCGGACCTGATCACCATGGCGAAAAGCCTGGGCGGTGGCTTCCCGATCTCCGGCGTCGTCGGTCGCGCTGACGTCATGGATGCCCCTTCGCCGGGCGGGTTGGGCGGCACCTATGCGGGTAACCCGCTGTCGGTTGCTTCGGCGCTGGCGGTATTGGATGTGATTGAAGAAGAGAAATTGTGCCAACGAGCACAGCGTCTGGGTGCTGCGCTGGTGGAAACGCTGGAGAAGATCAAAGCGCAGTGTCCGGCACTGGTGGCGATTCGTGCACAGGGATCGATGGTAGCGGCCGAATTTAACGATCCGCAGACTGGTAAACCCTCGGCAGAGATTACCCGTCAATTTCAGAAAAGCGCGTTGGAAGCGGGTCTGCTGCTCCTGACCTGCGGCGTGCATGGCAACGTGATTCGTTTCCTGTATCCGTTAACGGTGCCTGACGATCAGTTCAGCAAGGCGATGAGTATCCTGACGCGCGTATTAACACGATAGAAGAGAAGCTATGCAACTGGAACAGTTACTGAAACAACAAGCCTTATTCCGTCAACACTGCCTGATTGACGGCGAGTGGCAAGACAGCCAAAACGGTGAGCGTCTGGACGTCACCAACCCGGCGACGGGCGAGGTACTGGGTAGCGTACCGCTAGTGACGGTGTCACAAACTCAGCAGGCGATTACCGCCGCTGAACAGGCGCTGGTTGAGTGGCGTAAGAAGACGGGAAAAGAACGTGCCGCGCTATTGCAGGCATGGGCACGCCTGATTATGGACAATCAGGAGGATCTGGCTGCGCTGTTGACGGCGGAACAGGGAAAACCGCTGGCGGAAGCGCGGGGCGAAATCGCCTACGCGACCAGCTTTATCGACTGGTTTGCGGAAGAAGCCAAGCGCATTGAAGGCAGCGTGCTGCAATCCCCACAGGGGCAACAGCGCCTGCTGGTCATCAAGCAGCCGATTGGTGTGTGTGCGGCGATTACGCCGTGGAATTTCCCTGCGGCGATGATCACGCGTAAGGTCGGGCCTGCGCTGGCGGCCGGTTGCACGATGATCGTTAAACCTGCCGAGCAGACACCGTTTACCGCACTGGCGTTAGCGGAACTGGCGCAGCAGGCGGGGATTCCGCACGGCGTGTTGCAGGTCATCGTTGGCGATGCGCAGTCGGTCGGTAAAGTGCTGTGCGATAGCCCGGTGGTGCGCAAGCTGAGCTTCACGGGTTCGACGGAAGTAGGCCGCATTCTGATGGCGCAGAGTGCGCCGACGGTGAAAAAGCTGTCGCTGGAGCTGGGCGGTAACGCGCCGTTTATCGTATTCGATGATGCCGATGTGGATCAGGCGGTGAGAGGCATTCTGGCCTCCAAGTTCCGCAACAGCGGGCAGACCTGCGTCTGCGCTAACCGAATCTACGTGCAAGAGGGTATTTATCCAGCGCTTGTCGAACGGCTGGTTGAGGAAGTGCGCAAGTTGAAGGTCGGCGACGGTACGCAGCCGGGCGTGACGCAGGGGCCGCTGATTGATGCCGATGCGGTCAGCAAGGTTGAGCAGCACATTGCGGATGCGCTATCGCACGGGGCAACGCTGCTGCTGGGTGGGAAACGCCACGAACGGGGCGGCACGTTCTTCACGCCAACCATCGTCGGCGGGGTGACACGCGAGATGCGCTTTGCCCGCGAAGAGACATTCGGGCCCGTGGCACCGCTGTTCCGCTTCAGCGATGAAGCAGAGGCGATTGCGATGGCGAACGATACCGAGTTTGGGCTGGCAGCCTATGTCTACACGCGTGACGCCGTGCGTCAGTGGACGGTACCGGAAGCATTGGACTACGGCATGGTCGGCATTAATACCGGACTGATTTCGAATGAAGTCGCGCCGTTTGGCGGGGTGAAGCAGTCGGGGTTGGGCCGTGAAGGGTCACGTTTCGGGATCGAAGACTATCTGGAAATGAAATACCTCTGCGTCGATCTTTCCCGGTAGATCGTCGGTAAGAAACGCGTGTCGATAGCCCGTATCGGCACGCGAACACCAGACGCGCAATGTGTCTGGGTGGTGCAAAACAATACTGGTTTGCACCACAACATGGCAAAAAGGGTGAAATGGCATCAGGTGGAGAGTGGGGTTGTGTCTCCCTGATGCTTCTCCTCACCGTTCCCGCCGCCGCAATAGTAAAACATCAATAAAATTTTTGAATTGGCACAATTTATGCTCATATTTTTTTGCGTGATTATCATGATACATGATGCATCAAAAATTCAGCGCACAAAAATTGTGGTTCGTATTTGACCTTATTACGTTGGCTAACACTCCAGGAGCGAAAAGATGTCCAAACTCAACAACACATCCAAAGCGAAAGGCCTCTTCAACCGTCCGGTACTGAAGAAAATAGCGGCCACGGCTTTTCTGGTGACGATGGCCTGTCAGGCGCAGGCGGAGTCCGTCACGGTGATCTCATTCGGCGGGTTAAACAAGGATGCGCAGGATAAGGCATTTTACAAACCGTTCGCCGCAGCGGGCAAAGGCACGGTGGAAGCCGGTGAGTACAACGGTGAAATGGCGCGTATCCGGGCGATGGTGGAAACCGGACAGGTAGGCTGGGACGTCGTGGAAGTTGAAGGTCCAGAACTGATGCGCGGCTGTAACGAAGGGCTGTTTGAACCGCTGGACTGGTCAAAACTGGGCGATCAGTCTCAGTTTGTTAAAGGCGCAGTCAGCGAGTGCGGTGCGGGGATCTTCCTGTGGTCTACCGTACTGACCTATAACGCGCAGAAGCTGAAACAGGCACCGAAAAGCTGGGCTGATTTCTGGAATGTGAAGGATTATCCCGGCAAGCGTGCGCTGCGTAAAAGCGCCAAATTTACGCTGGAAATCGCGCTGCTGGCCGATGGCGTGAAGCGTGAGGATCTCTACACGGTGTTGGCGACGCCAGAAGGTGTCGAGCGCGCCTTCAAGAAACTGAATCAGATCAAATCGAATATCCAGTGGTGGGAATCCGGCGCACAGCCTCTGCAATGGCTGGTGTCGGGCGATGTGGTGATGACCTCCGCGTATAACGGCCGCGTCTCAGCGGCGCAGAAAGAAGGGCATGACTTCAAGATTGTCTGGGCCGACAGTATTTACGATCTGGATAGCTGGGCGATCGTCAAAGGCTCCAAACACAAGGCATTGGCGGAGCAGTTTATTGCGTTTGCCAACCAGCCGGAAAACCAGAAGGTATTCGCCGAAAACATTCCGTACGGCCCGACGCACGTCAAAACCACTAGCCTGCTGGCACCCGCCGTCGCGGCTAATCTGCCGACCGCACCGGATAATCTGGCACAGGCGTTGCAAGTCGATACGGAGTTTTGGATCGATCACGGCGAAGAGCTGGAGCAACGTTTTAATGCCTGGGCCGCGCAATAAAGCCGCAGTGAGTGACCGTACGTGATGATGGAGAAAGAGCCTATGTCCCAGAGCGATGTCGTCGCCGCTGTAGCGTCTGGCGGAAACGAAGAAAATTCAACCTTGAAGCAGCAACTGTGGCTGGCGCAGAAAGCCTATAAGAAACGCTCTCTGCTGCTGATTGCGCCGCTGTTTCTGTTTATCGTGGTGAGTTTTCTCTTCCCGATCACCTCGATTTTGGGGAAAAGCGTCTCCAACCCGGAATTGCGTGACAATATGCCACAGACCATTGCCGCGATGCGGCTTTGGTCGGGCAACGATGTACCGGATGAAGCCGTCTTTCGGGCGCTGGTTGGCGATCTGCGTGATGCCCGCAGCAGCGGTAAGCTAAGCACGATCACCAAACGGTTAGGGTATGAAGGATCGGAATACCGTACGCTGATTACCCGCACACTGCGTAAGCTGCCCGCCGAGGGCAGCAGCGACATATGCGCTCAACTGATACGTGAGCAGCCAATGTGGGGTGAATTGGCGACCTGGCAAACGTTCGACCGGGCGGCGCGGCCTTTCACCAGCTATTACCTGCTGGCGGTGTTTGACCACAAAATCGATGCCACCACGCAGCAGATTGTCCCGCAGCCTGCCGATCAGGCGCTGTACGTCGACGTGCTGCTGCGTACGCTGCTCATGGCGGGCGTGGTGACGCTGCTGTGCGTGGGGCTGGGATATCCGCTGGCCTATTGGCTGGCAAAACAGCCGTCTAACCGCGCCAATCTGCTGCTGATTCTGGTGCTGTTGCCGTTCTGGACATCGCTGATCGTGCGCACCGCGAGTTGGATTGTGCTGTTGCAGTCGGGCGGCTTGATCAACCGCTCGCTGATTCACATCGGCATTATCGATGAACCGCTGGTGCTGGTGTTTAACCGCATCGGTGTCTACATCTCAATGACCCACATCCTGCTGCCGTTCTTCATTTTGCCGCTGTATGCGGTGATGAAAGGTATTTCCCCGAACTATGTACGCGCGGCGATTTCGCTGGGGGCGCATCCGTTTATCGCCTTCTGGCGGGTTTACGTGCCGCAAACGTACGCGGGCGTGACGGCAGGGGCGCTGCTGGTCTTTATGATGGCGATTGGCTACTACATTACGCCAGCGCTGCTGGGCGGGCCGAGTGACCAAATGCTGAGCTATTTTGTCGCGTTCTTCACCAATAGCACGATGAACTGGGGAATGGCGGCCGCGCTGGGGACGCAGTTGCTGATCATCGTGACGCTGCTGTACGTCGTGTACATCCGTGTCACGCGCACCAATGCAGAAGCCGCGGCGCACTAAGCACACCTTATATTGGGGAGATAATAAATGAGACAGCAGGGTGAAGTGATGATCCGTCTGTGGAACACGTTCTTTAATTTTTACGGGGCGGCGATGCTGTTGTTTTTAATCGTGCCCGTGCTGGTGATTGTTCCGCTCTCATTTAATGCCGGTTCGTTTCTGAGCTATCCACTGACGGGATTTTCCCTGCGCTGGTATCGCGAGTTTTTCAACTCCAGCGAATGGCTGGGGGCGCTGGGCAACAGCCTGCTGATTGCGCCGCTTGCCACACTGCTGGCCACGGTGCTCGGCGTGCTGGCATCGGTCGGGCTGGTACGCGGTGAGTTTCGCGGGAAGTCGCTCGTGATGGCCGTGCTGATTTCGCCGATGATTGCGCCAGTGGTGATTGTCGCGGTAGGGATGTTTTTCTTCTTCGCCAAGCTGTCGCTGCTGAACAGCTATCTGGGATTGGTGTTGGCACATGCGATGCTGGGTGTGCCGTTCGTGGTGATTACGGTCACCGCAGTATTGAAGAACTACGATCACAACCTGACGCGTGCTGCCGCTAGCCTGGGTGCTTCGCCGTTACTGGCTTTTCGCAAGGTAACGTTCCCGCTGATTGCGCCCGGCGTGTTCTCCGGTGCGCTCTTTGCTTTCGCGACCTCGTTTGATGAGGTGATCGTCACGCTGTTCCTCGCCAGCCCGCGCCAGCGCACGCTGCCGCTACAGATGTTTGCCGGTATCCGCGAAAATCTCGACCCGACGATAGCCGCCGCCGCCACCATGATGGTCGGTGCTGCGCTCGTCCTGCTCATCGTGATGGAGATTTTACGCCGCCGCTCGGAGCGTTTACGGAGTGGGGGTTAAGGTGGATAACCGCACCACGCTAGGATGTGCCTCGTAATCCTTGTTTAGTATTGGTGGTTTGTTTCGTGCGCGTTGATAGCTTATTTCTCCCTTTGCATAGGAGAGCGCACGACCAAGGGCGGCTCAGTTGCCGTCGCCCTTGGAACCCTGGCTTTTTGGCGGTACATGATGCCGCTACGCGGTGCCTTCAGAGATAACGTTTTCCTGACGGACCGCCAGTGACGCGTTCCCGACGCGGCACTGGCTTTCGCAGCATCCATGCTGCTCATCCTGAAAAACGTTTTCTCTTCAGCATCATTCTACGCCAAGGAGAAAAATCGCTTTTTTGCTGAAAATTCCTTCAGCTTTTTTTAAAACCCAATTTTTGATGCATCAAACACCATTTTGATGCGTCGTGTACAAAGGCTCAGGAGATTCGGTATGACAGTGCAAAAAACACTCTTGCTGACCGGCGCTAGCCGGGGTATCGGGCATGCCACCGTTAAGCATTTTCATGCGGCGGGGTGGCGAATCTTTACCGCGTCGCGCCAAAACTGGGCGGAAGAGTGCCCGTGGGCGGAAAAATTGCTTAATCACATTCATCTCGATCTGGAAGATATCGACAGCCTGCAACAGACGCTGCCGCTGATTAAAGAAAAGCTGAGCGGGCGATTAGATGCGCTGGTCGATAACGCGGGAATTTCACCAAAGGGTGTCGACGGGCAGCGTCTGGGCGTGCGCGACACGGATTATGCGACCTGGCTGCGGGTCTTCAACGTCAATCTGTTTTCCTGCGCGCTGCTGGCAAACGGCTTGTTCGACGAGCTAAAAGCGTCACAGGGCTGCGTGATTAATGTGACCTCGATTGCCGGATCGCGCGTTCATCCCTTTGCCGGCGTAGCTTACGCCACGTCAAAAGCGGCGCTGTCCGCGCTGACGCGGGAAATGGCCTTTGATTTTGGTCCACACGGCGTTCGCGTCAATGCAATTGCGCCGGGGGAAATTGAAACGTCGATTCTGTCACCGGGGACGGACGACATTATTGAGCGGCAGGTGCCGATGCAGCGTTTAGGTAAACCCGAAGAGGTAGCAAGCCTGATCTATTTTCTCTGCACTTCCGGGGCTTCTTATGTTAACGGCGCGGAAATCCACGTTAACGGAGGGCAGCATGTCTGACGGACGACGCACTGTACTTTTTCCCACGTTTCCCCCTGAAGCGTCCAATCAGCCGATTTTTGCCGACGTTGCATCGCATGGCGATGAGCTGATGACGCAGGCGGTCCCGCAGGTTTCCTGTCAGCAGGCATTGGCTATCGCGCAGCAAGAATATGGCTTGTCTGGGCAGATGGCGCTGCTTCAGGGCGAGCGTGATATGAATTTCTGCCTGACGGTCACGCCAGATGAACGCTACATGCTGAAAGTCATCAACGCGGCGGAGCCTCCCGACGTCAGCGATTTTCAGACCGCGTTGCTACTGCATCTTGCTCAGCAGGCACCCGAATTGCCCGTACCGCGCATCAGGCCGACAACAGCGGGTCTGCCAGAAACGTGCGTTGAAATTGATGGCGTACCGCTGCGCGTGCGGCTGGTGAGCTATCTCGCAGGAATGCCGCACTATCTGGCTTCTCCTTCAACGGCACTGATGCCGCAACTGGGGGGCACGCTGGCGCAGTTAGACAACGCGCTTCACGGCTTTACGCATCCGGCAGCGAACCGTTCTCTACTGTGGGATATCAGCCGCGCAGAGCAGGTGCGTCCTTATCTCGATTTCGTTCCTGAGCGACAGCAGTATCAGCATCTTCAGCGAACTTTTGATCGTTATGACAGCCACGTCGCGCCTGAATTGACGATGCTACGCCGCCAGGTCATTCATAACGATCTGAACCCGCATAACGTGCTGGTAGACGGTTCATCGCCGACGCGGGTCACCGGCATTATCGATTTTGGCGATGCCGTCTTTGCCCCGCTAATCTGCGAAGTGGCGACGGCGCTGGCGTACCAGATTGGCGATGGCGCGGACCTGCTGGAACAGGTTGTGCCGTTTGTTGCTGCCTATCATCAGCACAGACCGCTGACATCGGCGGAGATCGCACTGTTACCGGATTTGATTGCGACCCGCATGGCGCTGACCCTGACGATTGCGCAGTGGCGGGCATCACGCTATCCCGACAATCGGGCGTATCTGCTTCGCAATGTGCCGCGCTGCTGGCACAGTTTGCAGCGCATCGCGACCTATTCCCATCCCCAGTTTGTGACTCGCCTACAGCAGGTTTGCCCGGAGAACGCGCGATGAATCAGAGAGAAATCACGCCTGAAATGACCACGACAGAGGCGTTGCTGGCGCGCCGTCAGCGAGTATTGGGCAGCGGCTACCGCCTGTTTTATGAAGAACCCCTGCACGTTGTTCGCGGTGAGGGCGTGTGGCTGGTCGATCATCAGGGGAAACGCTATCTGGATGTGTATAACAATGTGGCCTCGGTTGGGCATTGCCATCCGGCAGTGGTTGAGGCGATGGCGCGACAGAGCGCACAGCTCAATACCCACACGCGATACCTGCACCCTGCAATTGTTGATTTCGCGGAAGATCTGCTGAGTGAGTTTCCTGCCGAGTTGAACAACGTGATGCTGACCTGTACCGGCAGTGAAGCCAACGATCTGGCATTACGCATTGCCCGACATGCGACGGGGGGAACGGGCGTGTTGGTAACGCGCTGGGCGTATCACGGCGTGACCAGCGCGCTGGCAGAACTGTCGCCGTCGCTGGGGGATGGTGTGGCGCGTGGCAGTCACGTGAAACTGATCGAGCCGCCGGATACCTATCGCCAGCCCGGTGCATTTCTTCGCAGTATTCGTGAGGCGCTGGCGCAGATGCAGCAGGAAGGCATTCGTCCTGCCGCGCTGCTGATCGATACGATTTTTTCCAGTGATGGCGTGTTTTGCGCACCTGAAGGTGAGATGGCGCAGGCGGCCGCGCTGATTCGTCAGGCGGGCGGGCTGTTTATCGCAGATGAAGTGCAGCCGGGCTTTGGGCGCACCGGGGAATCAATGTGGGGCTTTGCGCGTCACGGTGTTGTCCCCGATCTGGTGAGTTTAGGGAAACCGATGGGCAATGGACATCCGATTGCTGGATTGGTTGGGCGTTCCGCGCTGTTCGATGCATTCGGGCGAGATGTTCGCTATTTCAATACGTTCGGCGGCAATCCGGTGTCCTGTCAGGCGGCGCACGCGGTGCTGCGAGTGATTCGGGAAGAACAGTTACAGCAGAATGCCCAGCGGGTTGGTGATTATCTGCGGCACGGCTTACAGCAGTTAGCGCAGGATTTCCCGCTGATTGGCGATATTCGGGCTTACGGTCTGTTTATCGGTGTAGATCTGGTTAGCGATCGCGAAAGCAAAGCGCCGACAACTGAATCCGCATTACAGGTCGTGAATGCTATGCGTCAGCGCGGCGTGCTGATCAGCGCGACGGGGCCAGCGGCGAACGTGCTGAAAGTTCGCCCGCCGCTGGTGTTTCAGGAAGAGCACGCCGATGTGTTTTTAACCACGTTGAGCGACGTGTTAAAGGTCATCGACACCCGCACATGGGAATAATCAATCGTGCGGGTGACGTGAAAAGGCAAGGTGATTAGATACGGAACGCCGCAACGGCATGGCTGAGTTCACCCGCACGTTCGGACAGTGAACCAGCGGCCGCGGCGGCTTCGTTTACCAGCGCGGCGTTTTGCTGCGTGACCGTTTCCATCTGTGAAATCGCGGTATTAATCTGCCCAATGCCCAGACTTTGTTCATTGCTGGCGGTAGAAATTTCGGTCACGATCGAGGCCACGCGTTTAATGTCTTCCACCACGCTTTGAATCATGCTGCCCGCGTCGATGACGGCATGGTGTCCATGATTTGCCTGTTCCACGGACGTCCCGATCAGTTCTTTGATCTCTTTCGCCGCGTTGGCGCTGCGCTGTGCCAGCGTTCGCACTTCGCCCGCGACGACCGCAAAGCCTCGGCCCTGTTCGCCCGCTCGGGCGGCTTCCACGGCGGCGTTCAGCGCGAGGATGTTGGTCTGGAAGGCGATGCCGTCGATCACGCCGATAATATTGGTGATTTTCTCTGCGGATGACACCATCTGTTGCATGGCATTGGTCACATCGCCCATCATCTTGCCGCCGTCAACCGCGCGTTGTGAGGCGGTGGTTGCCAACTGGCTGGCGTGAGCGGCATGGGTGGCATTCTGTTTGACCGAGGAGGTCATCTGTTCCATTGATGCCGCGGTTTCTTCCAGTGAACTGGCCTGCTGCTCGGTTCGAGAGGAGAGATCGATATTGCCGCTGTTAATCTGGCTGGATGCGGTCGCAATAATGTCGGCGTTGCTGTGTACGCGCTCAACGATATCCGTCAGGTTCAGCACCATTTCCCGCAGTGCGGTTTGTAGCTGTCCCATTTCATCGTTCGACGTAATCGCGATGCGGTGCGTCAGATCGCCATCTGCCACTTTTCTGGCTAAATCCACGGCATTTTTTATCGGTACGGCAATCGATAGAATCAATCGCCAACCGGATAAGGCAACGATAGCTATCCCGATCAGAAGGGTAATCACTACGAAAAATAATATATTACTGAAACTACTTTGTGATTCAGAATAGAGTTCCTGGCCCACATCAGATTGTAATTTAATCAACTGATCGGCAGTCTTTTGCAGCGGTGCGTATTCGCTTTTTAAGGTGTGATTAATAATATATTCTAATGCGTCTTTATCATTCTTCTTAATTGCATTAATGGCGGGAGTAACGACTTTATCGTTGTACTGCTTGTATAACATTGCAAACTGTTCTTCTAATAATTTCTCGTCGCCCGTTAAATACGTCTTGCTGTATAAATCCCATTGCGCATCATAAATTTTTTGTGCTTCTGCAATGTGCTCCAGTCCGGTCTTAACATCGCCTGGTTGTGAGAGATCAACGCTGGCGACTTCAAACATCACGGTGTTCACCTGTCGGGTGATGTTGTCCAGATAACCCAGTGCTATCAGCCGATCCTGATACAGGGTTTTCATCGATTGGTTGGTGTTGTTCATGCCAAACAGCCCGATAAGAGAGACAACCAAAAGCAATAATGCCATTAACAACATAACCGAAATTAATTTAAGTTTAATGCTCATAAGTACCTCTAAATTACTCCCAGATAAGGAGCGGTATTCCTATATCGACGGAAGAAAGAGAATGTTTATGTTGAGACTAACTAAAATTAAAAAATGGCATCAGGGGACTTGTGACAGCATCGATTTACATTGATTTACAAACCAATTGGCATTCTATGCTGTCTGGGAAATAGTCATTAAAATATTATCCTGACCGGAAAGTTACCGTTACAGCTAACTGACGGAGATAATCGTTAAGGTAACGCCATAATTGCCGATTTCTAAAAAACCAGAAGCGTGAATTTTTAAAAATAATGAAACAAAACCACGGTGAGGATAATCATTCGGATAATAAATTTCCGTTATTAATTTTCCGTTATTAAATACTATCCCCCCGCGTGACGTTCTTCTTCCCCACGCAGGAAAATACGGGGGGAAGAGGAGAGCCGTTACCGATGCTGAGCTAACTGCACGGCGTCATGCAGATTGAGGCGCTGCCAGAAATTCTGCGGGCCTTTATCGCCCGGTGCGCCGGAGAGCGGGTACCCGTCAGCCAGCGCGGTTTTCACCATCAGGTTTCTGCGTTCGGTAACGGAGAGATGCGGAAGCACGGGGTCAAGCAGGACTTCCGCACCTTCTGGAACGCTAACCGGGAGCGCTTTACCGGGTTGCGCCGGCAGGCCGTAGGTCATCGTGTAACGATAAAATGTCTTCATTTCCGGTGCGGCGTAAGGATCGTCCTGTGGATCACTCTTGGCACAGGCGCTCAACGTTGTACCACAGGCTTTCTCTAACGCGCTGCGTAGTTCCGTCTTCGCCTGTTCAAACAGCCGACGGTACTGTGGGTCGTTGAGGTAGTGCGCCACGTTGCGTTCAGCAAGCATCCGCGACCCGATCACATCTAATGGATAATGTACGCCCAGCACGATGCGTGAATAGCCGTAGCGCGCGCCGCGATCGATCAGTGGGACGAAACGCTCAGGGATCATTTCCGCTAATAGCAGCGCGTCGGTGTAGCCGGTGTTGGTATGCCCGCTCGGAAATGCGCCACCGGAAGCGGTGTAGGGTTTCTTATCACCAATCACGGCGGTATCCGGCACCAGATGAATAGTGTTATTCGGCTGTAGGAAAGGGCGAGGGTAGTCGAAATGTTGCTTAGCCGCGGAGGTACTGACGGCGGATAACTTGAGTAAGACGGCAGCCTTGCGTATTTCACCGTGGTTATACGCGTTAATAAAGACCTTGCCCAACCGCGGACCCAATGCATCCGCCAGATAGTAGAGATACCCCTGACCTTCGGCATCGATCAGCGCCTGTTCGCGCTGCCCGGTGGTCGCTTCGCGATTAATGCGCGTCACGATAGCCATGTTTTGCTGTAACACATCGGTGGAAAGGTGTGAGAAAGATTCCAGTAGCGCAATGCCGGCTTGCTGGTTGGCTTTCACGGCGAAGTCATAACCGCTGTTATTGAGCCAGTCGATGTCCGCCATTTGTGGCGTTTCTCTCGCTTGCTCCAACTGAGCCCGGGTAAGCTGCGGTGCATTGCCCTGGATCGCTTTGCGCAGCGCGGACTGAATGGCTTGTTCCAGTTCAATAACCTGAGGGCGGTTACTGGCTTGCGTAGTGGTATCGACAATGGCGCCGATCGTCGCGCTGTCCGGCTCAGACGCCGTTGCAAACTCAGAAAGCGGTAATAAGAAAAGACTGACAACAGGCAGCAGCATAGAGCGATAACGCATGGTGGCATCCTTAATTGGGAGGATAAACGTTTGTCGGTGCGGGATCAGGCTAGGCGCTGATTGTGATGGTAATGTTTCAGGATATATTTTGAGATGCTTATCAACGCATTATCATGATTTGTTATGTTTGGTGATGCCGTGAACCTCACAAGGGTGACTGAGGACGGTAGTTACCTATATAGAAGAAAAAGACATAAAAGAGTTTCTAAAAAACAGAAAGGTGATTTGCTTTTTTTATCATTGACGCAAAGCTCATTTCTCTCTACTTTAAACAGACGATTATTTTTTAATATTTCATTGATTTATAAGTAATTAATCTAATTATAACAAAAATGACAGACATAAATAGCCCGGTTATTCCTCAACGCAAAAAGGCGATGGCGAGCCTACCCCTGTTAAAAATGGCAAGTGAAACAGTCCTGTGGGATAGGTTCAACGTCAACTAATGCGAAATGATTTTACCCACGAATAATGATTTCCCTACATCAAACAGGCATACGTTTGCGTATGCCAATAAAATAGTCAGTAACAGCAGGAGTGAGTCAGGTAATGATTCGGTTAGAAAACGTGAGCGTTGATTTTCCCGCCGGTAAAGCAGCACAGTCCAGGGCGGTAAACAACGTCAACCTGACCATTCAACAGGGTGAAGTGTTTGGGATTGTCGGCACCAGCGGTGCAGGAAAAAGTACGCTGCTGCGGACGATCAATTTATTGCAGCGCCCAACCGAAGGGCGCGTGTTTTTGGGCGATACGCTGATTAGCGATGCGTCTGGCCGCGAGCTGCGTCAGCATCGGCAGCGTATCGGAATGATATTCCAGCATTTTAATCTGATGCATACCCGCAATGTGTATGACAACGTGGCGTTCAGCCTGCGTGCTGCGGGGAAGAGTAAAGAAGAGATTGCCTCACGCGTGCCGGAAATTCTGGCGCTGGTCGGGTTGCAGGACAAAGGGGCTGCCTATCCGGCGCAGCTGAGCGGCGGGCAGAAGCAGCGTGTGGGCATTGCCCGCGCCATCGCTAACCATCCCGAAGTGCTGTTGTGTGATGAACCTACCTCGGCGCTGGATTTGGAAACGTCGGCGTCTATTCTGGCGCTATTGAAAAGCATCAATGTCCGGTTAGGTATCACGATCGTGCTTATTTCCCATGAGATGAGCGTGATTAAAAGTATTTGTCAGCGCATGGCGGTGATGACGGGCGGAAATATTGTGGAAGAGGGCGACGTCTTTACGATCTTCTCCTCGCCGCAGCACGCCTATACCAAACAGCTGGTTAGCCATACCAGCCCGGTCGAATTACCTGAACGCTTTAAGCAGAATAATAAAGGCGTCTTGCTGAAAATACTCTTCGCCGATGATTCGGTAGAACAACCGATATTATCCGACGTGGCACAGCAGTTTCAGGTATCGGTCAATATTCTGCACGGCAATATTGAATACATTAACGATCGCGCACTGGGGCATATTATCGCTCAGATTTCATACCGTGACGATCCTGCGGCAGATAATTTAGCTGCTGCTATTGCTTATATTCGACAGAATACCTTTGGGGTGGAGGTCATCAATGACTGAGTTATTCGGTGAATTAATCTTCGCCTTCGGTGAAACCTTCACGATGGTGTGTATTTCAACGCTCTGTGCGGTGATATTCGGGCTGCCGTTAGGTATCGCGATTTATGTGACCGATCGTCATTTATTCTGGCAGAACCGTTTTATCTATCTGGTGTCGACCATTCTGGTGAATATCATCCGCTCGATCCCGTTTGTGATCCTGTTGGTGCTGCTGTTGCCATTAACACAGCTGCTGCTGGGTAACACGATTGGGCCGGTTGCGGCGGCGGTGCCGATGTCAGTCGCGGCGATTGCCTTTTATGCGCGTCTGGTGGATTCCGCACTGCGTGAAGTCGATCCGGGTATTGTGGAAGCGGCGGAAGCCTTTGGTGCTAGCCCGACGCGTATCATCGCCACCGTGCTGTTACCGGAAGCGCTGGCTGGATTATTACGCGGCCTGACGATCACGCTGGTCAGCCTGATTGGTTATTCGGCAATGGCCGGGATTGTTGGCGGCGGTGGTGTCGGCGATCTGGCGATCCGCTTCGGCTATTACCGTTATGAAACCGAAGTGATGGTGGTGACCGTGATTGCGCTGGTGGTGTTGGTGCAGGTCGTGCAAACGCTGGGCGATATATTATCGCGTCGGGCGAATAAGCGCGAACGCCGCTAAACCACGACAGAATAGGGTATTCAGGGCAGCAGAGAGATGTCATGAAAATAGACAAAATTGTATTAAGAAAAATGAAAATGGCGCTGAAAACGCCATTTACGACCAGCTTTGCGACGCAGACGGAGAAACATTTTTCCATCGCGGAAGTGCATGCTGGCGGACAGATTGGTTACGGTGATTGCTCGGCAATTTCGCTGCCGTTTTATAACGAAGAAACCAACGTCACCGCTTGGCATATTATGCGTGACTTCCTGATCCCGATGATTAAGCAGGCTGGGGATATTGAACATCCTTCGCAGGTGCGCGATATTTTCGCCCCGGTAAAGCGTAATAACTGCGCCAAAGCGGCCATCGAAGGCGGTATTTGGGATGCCTACGCGAAGATAAAAGGCGTACCGCTGCATCAATTACTGGGTGGCGTACGGGATAAAGTCGAAGCGGGCGTGAGTATTGGTATTCAGGAAACGCCCGATAAATTAGTCAGCGTGGTCGATAATTTCCTGAAGGAAGGCTACAAGCGCATCAAAATAAAGATCAAGCCGGGAAAAGATTACGACTATATTCTGGCGCTGCGTCAGGCATTTGGTGATATCACACTGATGGTGGATGCCAATTCTGCCTACACACTGGACGATATCGATTTCTTTAAGCGCATTGATCCATTCAATTTGCTGATGATTGAACAGCCGCTGGCGCACGACGATATTATCGACCACCGCAAACTGCAGGCGGCGGTAAATACGCCTATCTGTCTGGATGAAAGCATTGCGTCGGTAGAGGATGCACGTAAGGCGATCGAGTTGGGCAGCGCCAAAATTATCAATATTAAAGTCGCGCGCGTGGGCGGCATTACTGAAACCAAGCTGATTCATGACTACTGTCAGGCCCACAATATTCCGGTGTGGTGCGGCGGTATGCTGGATACGGCGGTCGGTAAAGCACACAACATCGCGGTATCTACGCTGCCAAACTTTATCTATGCGCACGATATTCCGCCATCTTCCCGCTATTGGCATGAAGACTTCATGCTGCCGTTTGTCGAATTAGACAAAGACAGCTGCGTCGCAGTGCCAAATAAACCGGGAATCGGCTTCGAGATTAACCCTGAACTGTACGACAAATATTGCTACGGGCAGGAAACCTTTTTGTTTTAACTGATTCTTGAGTAAGCCTTTTTTAGTAAGGCATGTGAGCAGTAAAACGTTATCCAACACCAGGGAATAACGTTATAAAAATAGAGAAAAATAATGAGCGATGTTGCATCGCGCGTAAGGGGATAGATTTAGGGAGAAACACGGTGATGAGGTTCCCGCAGGGATGCCTCACACCGTGGTCGCTCCCGGTATCTCGATCTTAACCGTGGTTACAGACGCCCAACATAACGAGAATGCCGTTAGCAAAACGGCGAAGACTGACTAAATCGGACAGACAGGAACGCGACGATGCGATTGAAAAAACTCATTCCACTCATGCTGGCATTGGGCATCTCTCAGGCTTACGCAGCAGATTCAGGCAAAGAAATCACCATCGGCGTCTCGCCGGGGCCGTATGGCGATATGGTCACGAAAGCGATCAAGCCGGAAATGGTGAAAAAAGGCTACGAGGTAAAAGTGCGCGAATTCAGCGACTACATCCAGCCGAATCTGGCGCTGTCGAACAAGAGTATCGACGCCAACCTGTTCCAAAACCGCCGCTATCTCGATCGTTTCAGCGCGGATAAAGGGTTGAAACTGGCGGAAGTGATCACCGTGCCGACGGCCAGCATGGGCTTTTACTCCAACAAAGTACGCTCGCTGGATGAGCTGAAAGCGGGCGATATCGTCACGCTGCCAAACGATCCGTCCAATCTGGCACGTTCGCTGGATTTCCTGCAAAAATACGGGCTGATCAAGATCAATCCAGAGATTACGCCGACCAAAGCCTCGCTGCGTGATATCACGGAAAACCCGAAAGGGCTGGTCTTTAAACCGCTGGAAGCCGCACAGCTGCCGCGTGCTTTGGGCGGCGTAACGGGCTCGCTGATTAACGCCAATTTCGCGATTTCTGCTGGCCTGAACCTGTCTGACGCGATTCAACTGGATGTGCTGCCGGAAGACCTGAAAAACATGATCGTTGTGCGTGCGGAAGATGCCGACAAACCGTTCGCTCAGGATCTGAAAGCCGCCGTTCAATCCCCGGAATTCGCAGCGTTCTTTGAGGACAAAAACTCCATGTTCCACGCGTTCCAGAAGCCGGAGTGGATGAAGAAGAAAGGTACGCAATCCGAATAAACGACTCCCGAACCGGTTGACGCTATTGCCCGATATTACTATGGTAGTTATTACCATAGTAATATCGGGCATTCTTTTATGGGACAAAAAAGGATTTTTGTTGAGCGTCACTACAATAAATCTCGTAGAAAATCAGGCATAACCGATCAACAGTTACGTGATATTGCGGCAGACATTATTGATCATCCCGATAAAGGAGGTCTCGGTGGTGGTGTTTATAAAAAGCGCGTTGCTACCAGTCTGGGTAAACGTGGCGGTGCCCGGACAATAGTGGCTTATCATCGAGAAGGTAAGGTGTTTTTCTTTGAAGGATGGGAGAAAAACACGGTATCAACGCGTGGGAAAGAAATTCCCGATGATGTATTGGCGGCTTTTAAAATTGCGTCAACGGTGTTTAAAAATAAATCTGATGCCGATCTCGAAACAGACCTTAAAAACAAAGAGCTTGTTGAGGTGATAAATGGTTGATAAGCGATTATTAAATATACAGAGCATGATTCAGCGTCAACATGCCGCAGGTACGGCCAGTGACGTCGATCTTGACGCTATCAATCGCCTGGTAGCGGAAAGTCAAAAAACGGAATCACGCGCCAGTATGGACGCGAGCAGAGTGCGGGCCATCCGTGAGCGTGAAAAAATTAGTCAAAGCCAACTGGCTGGCATCATTAATATGTCGGCCAACAGCGTTCAGAAATGGGAACGTGGAGTAAGCGCACCAACGGGTGCGGCGTTACGAATACTGGAGGTCATCGAGAGAAAAGGCTTAAGTGCTATTCTTTGATGATGCGGTTAAGAAAGATAACTGGTTGTTTCATTGCGCTTAGTGGCCGTCTAGTACGGCCACTAAGCGTTTATAAGCATTGTGTTCAGGTTATAAACATCACTTCTGATGCACGTACACTCTGTGTTCTTCTAATAGCGTATGGCCTTGCTCCCCCAGTTCCCAGAACAGGCCGGTCATGATTGCTAACCCTTCGCGGGCGACGGATTTCAGCAGGTGCTCGTTGACCGCGTGCTGGCCGCATGCCGGATAGGAGTGGGGGATCCACAGCGTCGGCAGGCCGAGGATATCGGCGAAAACGTCATTAGGTAGCGAACCGCCCAGATTCGGTAGCAGCGCAGGCTGTTTGCCGCTGATGTGCTGCATCAGTGCCAGCGTCCAGTTCACCAGCGGATCTTCGGGGTTAAAGCGCGTCGCCGGAGACGTGTTAAGTACCTCAACGTCCACCTGCGTAAAGCCGTGCTGGTCGAGGTGTTGACGCACATGTTGCGCCAGATGCTGCCAGTCGGTGCCGACCACAAAGCGCAGCTGGCAAATCGCCGTGGCATCGGCGGGAATCGCGTTCACCGGTTTGTTCGGGTTACCGGTAATAAACGACAGTACTTCCAACGTGTTCCAGCCAAATAGCCGTTCGGCTGGTGTGAGACCGTCTTCGCCCCAGTTTTCATCAATCGCCGGATCGCCTTCACTGCCGGCGGGGTCAATCGTGCTGAGGATTTCGCGCAGCGCCGGCGTTAGCTGAGGTGGCAGCAGGGCGTCGATCTTCATCCGTCCTTGTCCATCAACCAGACTCGCTACGGCGTTCGCCAACTGAGTGCCCGGATTGCTCAGCAGTCCGCCCCAGTTGCCAGAGTGGTATGCCTGATCGCGTGCTTTGATGCGCAAACGGAAATTGATGCAGCCGCGAGAACCGAGGAACAGCGTCGGGCGCGCTGCGCTGAGGCGCGGCCCGTCGGAGGCGATAAAGATATCGGCCGCCAGCGCCTGCTTGTGCTGTTGGCACAGCTCGGCCAGCCCCGGTGAGCCAATTTCTTCACCCATCTCGAACAGCAGTTTGCAGTTGAAGCCTAAACGCTGCCCACGAGCCTGAAACACCTGCTCCAGCGCCATCAGATTGATGCTGTGCTGACCTTTGTTATCGGCGCTGCCGCGTCCATACCAGTGGTCGCCTTCTTCCACCAATTCCCACGGTTTGAGCCCATCGCGCCAGTTTTCTTCATCACCAAAAACCACGTCGCCGTGGCCGTAAGACAGCACGGTCGGCAGGCTGGGATCTTCAATGCGTTCGGCCAGCAGAAAAGGGGGATGACGTTCATCTGGCGAGGCAATCAGCCTTACGCTGAATCCCATCGCCTGCAAGGCGGGCTGGATCTCGTCGGTCAGATAGCGGTTCAGCGCGGGATGATTACCGGCTTTCTGGCTCTCACTGGCGTGGGCAATACGCCGGGCCAGCGTCTGTTTAAATTCTCCGCGATCGAAACGTTCACAGGCGATACGAATAAGGTCTGCGCTGGTCATGCCTTTCCTTGCTGGATAATGTGCCGAAGTTACCGATATTTAAAGAAAAAACGAGCTTTGCAACAATAATAAAAATTGCAATTAAGCTTTGCTTTTAATATAAACCTGCGAATCCCCCGCGATGTCTGAAAGGAACGCCGCCATGCACAGCTCCGAGATTCGTTATTTTCTGGTGGTTGCCACCACCGGTTCGCTCAGCGCCGCCAGTCAGCACCTGTTTGTTGCCGTTTCTGCGATCAGTCGCCAAATCCAGCGGCTGGAAGAACGCATCGGCGTGCCGCTGTTCGAGCGCCATGCGCGCGGTATGGTGTTAAACGATGCGGGACGCATTCTGGAAAATCACGTGCGTAAGAGCATGATGGACATGGATGCCGCCGTGGCGGAGATTCAGGGGCTGAAAGCCAGCCGGCGGGCGCTGCTGCGGATCGGCTGCACTGAGGGGATGGCATTTGATCTGCTGCCGACGCTATTTGCACGCTTTCGCCAGCATGACCCGGATACCACCTTTGCGCTGAAAGTGGACTCGGCGATGCAGGTGTCCCAGATGATCCGCAATGGTGAAGTGGATATCGCGCTCCAGTTTGCGCTGGCACCTGAACAGGGCGTGAATGTGGAACTGGCGCTGCCTGCGCCGCTGATGCTGCTGATGTCTGACGATCATCCGTTGGCGCAGCAGTCTATTCAGCTGGCGGATCTGCATCCTTTCCCGCTGGCCTTGCCGGAATCCTCGACCACGCTGCGGCAGCTGTTTGACCTCTCATGCCGCATGAACGGCACCTTTCTGGAACCGACGCTGTGCTGCAACAACTTCACCACGCTTTATTACTATGCGATGAGCACGCCGGGGGCGGTCACCGCCTGTAGTTTCTACTCCGTGATGTACAAGTGCTTACAGCAGCCGATGCGGCTTAAACCGCTGAATATTAAGCAGCTTGACCAGCGCTCGCTTCAAATCCAAACGCTGGCAGGCAAAGCGCACGCGCCGCAGCAACAGGCTTTCCTTGATTTCATGATGGCGGAGCTGCGTCAGGGAGAGGCGTATTATCTGAGTCAGATCGCGGAAAGCTAACTATCCGCCGTTACTCCATCTCAATAATGTCGCGTTTTTGCTCGTCTTCGAGCTGGCGCAGGATGCGATACACCTGCGCCACGGCCTGAAGCGTTTCGCGCGGAATGTAGTGGCCTTCCGGCGTGGTGCGATACAGCGTGCGGGTCAGCCAGATAAAGCGAATCACCGGAATATCTGCTTTTTGCGCCTGCGCAATAAGTTCCTGCGCCGCGCGGTCTTCCCCCTTGAATAAAATGCGCGGCAGCGGCGTTTTACCGGGGCGATAGTAAAGCCCCACCGCATAGTGCGTCGGGTTAACCAGCAGCATATCGGCGTCTTCAACCTTGGCGTTGGGGCGCGGCGCGGCAGGTTCATTCATCAGTTCATGCGCCAGCGATTTACGATGGCCTTTCATATGCGGATCGCCTTCGGAATCCTTGTGCTCGTTGCGTAAATCCTCGTGGCTCATCCGTTGCTGCTTGAGAAAGAAATACTTTTGCAGACCGAAATCCAGTGCGGACAGCACCAGCAGTGCCGTCAACGTGGTGCGGGCAACGCGCATCAGCAGCGCTTTAACCCCTTGCCAGAAGCCGTGTAGATCGCCATAGGCCAATTCGACCAGCGCTTCCAGCTCCGGCACCACCACTTTATAAAAGACGGTACCGATCACCACGGCTTTCAGGATATTGGTCAGCATTTCTACCAGCTTGCGCATCGAAAACATCTGCTTGAACTGGTTGATCGGATTCAGGCGGTTGAGATCGAGGTTCAGCGCTTCGGGTGCAAACAGCGGACCATACTGGAGCCAGCCGCCGACCACGCGCAGCAGCACGGCAATGGCGGCGGCTAACAGGCAGAGCGTGCCCGCCAGCACGGCGGCATCGTGGAACACTTCTTTCGCCACCTGCGCAAACGGGGCATCCAGCCTTTGCAGCGGTAGTTGCACCAGCGTTTGCAATTTCCCCATCGTGCCGTCCGCCAGCGCCAGTACGCACTCCAGCAGGCCGACGCAGATCAGCAGTTTGGGCACATCCTGACTTTGCCCGACTTCCCCTTTACGGCGCGCGTCTTCGAGCTTTTTCTCTGTGGGTTCTTCCGTTTTCTCGCTCATCGCTTCTGCCTTATTCGCTGTTCGATGCCGCAAAAAGCAGCGGGAGCAGGTGCTTGAGATCCGGTAGCCCCTGAAGTTTATGGTCACCTAAATATTGCAGCACGGGCAGATAGATGATGAAAAATGCCATTCCCACCAGACACTTGGCTGGAATGGACAGAACGAACACCTGAAGCTGCGGGCTATACAGGCTGAGTAGCGCAATGCTGAATTCCAACAGCAGCAGCAGCGCGACCAGCGGCCCCGCGTACACCACCAGATGGGTGAAGGTGTCGGCCAGCAGGCTGAGATACACCTCAAAGCCTTGTTCGCCCGGCGCGGGCAGCCACGACAGCACCGGCCAGATTTGGTAGCTGTCCCAAATTAGCTGTGTCAGCCCTTTCAGGCCGATACCGATAATCAATAGCAGAATCAGCGTCTGTTTCAGCAGATGGCCGAGCGGCGTGGCGTCCGAACCCAGCGCGGGGTTGAGTTGGCCGCCCATGAGCGCACCGCGCTGGTTATCAAATAGGGCGCCGACGGATTCAAACAGCCAGAACGGCATCGCCAAAATCAACGCGATGAGTAACCCGACAATAACCTCTTTCAGCAACAGGCCGGGCAGCATCGGCCAGGACAGTGGCGTCAACAGAAGCTGCTGCTGCACGATGGGAGCGGGCAGCAGCGTCAGGGAAATCACCACAGCGTTGCGCGTCATGCCTTTCAGCACGTTGAGTGAAAAAACCGGCACCAGAATGAAACAGGGATACAGCCGGGCGATGCCGAGCGTAATGGCGATGATAAAGTCGTAAACGTGCTGAATGGTGGCGATCATGCGGATTTATACTCCGGTGTGCGCAATCATGTTGAATGCGGTGATAGCCAACTGCATCAGCTCTACGCCAATCCAGCGTCCGCAGAGCGCCAGCGCCAGCCCGACGGAAATCAGTTTGACGGCAAAAGGTAGCGTCTGATCCTGCAACTGCATCACCGCCTGTAGCAGCGAAATCAGCACGCCGACAATCACTGCAACCAGCAGCGGCGGGGCAGAGAGCAGCACGACCATCACCATGGCCTGACGGAAAAGCGTAATTATTTCCATCACGGCCTCACAGGTAGCTGTAGAACAGGCCATCCAGCAGCCGCGTCCAGCCGTTGACCAGCACGAACAGCAGCAGCTTTAACGGCAGCGAGAGCGTCATCGGCGCGACCATCTGCATTCCCAGCGCCAGCAGCACGTTGGAGACGATGAGGTCGATGACGATAAACGGGATATAGATCAGGAAGCCGATTTTGAATCCGGCCTGTAGCTCCGACAGCACAAAAGCCGGAATCACCAGCAGCAGATTTTGCGTGTTCACCTTTTCGGATAGCGATGCAGGCCACATTTGCAGGCTGTTCTCATGCAGGTGGGTGAGGATATCGGGGTCAACGTTGCGCGACATAAAGGTTTGCAGCGGTTCCAGCCCATAGGTCACGCTGGCCTGAAGCGACGTGATGTCGGTCATATCCAGCGGCTTTTCCTGCACGCGTTTGCTGATGTCCTGAAACACCGGTGCCATCACAAACAGCGTTGCCGCAAGCGCGATGCCGTACAGCGCCATATTAGGCGGCACTTGTTGTACCCCGATGGCGTTGCGGGTGATCAGCAGCACAATCGCAATCTTCAGAAAGCAGGTGCAGACAATCATCATCAGCGGAATCAGGGAGAGTGCGCCCAGAAAGAGCGCAAACATCAAGGGATCGAACGCGCCGGACGTCATGGTGCCAGCTCCGGTTCGGCGGCGTGTTCTTCATCCGCTATCGGCAGTATTGGCGTCGGCGAGGAAAAACGCTGGGTAATCTGTAGCCCCAGTCGGCCTTCCACATCGACCAGATCGCCGCTCGCCAGTGCGATATCGCCGTAATACAGCCAGGCTTGCCCCGGCACTATATCGCGCAGCGTCAGCACGCTCCCGCTGGCAAGGTGCTGCAATTCAGCCAGCGTCATCGTCAGGCTGCCGCAGCGAAGGTGTAAGGTGACCGGCAGCGGTGGTAAATTTTCGGTGACATTGTCACTTATCGGTGTAGGTTCAAGGACTGAGGTCTCTGAGTGGGGATCGGCGAGCATCGTGTCGGTAGCGGACGGGGGCATTGAGACAGTCTCCATGTCGGTAACGGTAAAGGTGTAGGGGGCGGCTTCCGTGAGCTGTAGCGTGCCGCGCAGGCGCAGCGTGCCGACTGACAGCGTTCCCTCGCCAGAGGGGGTAAACCACGGACGATTGGGCAGAATAAGATCGCCCGTGCGCAAACGGCACAACGCGGACAGCGGCAGCACGGCATCAGCCAGCGTGAGCGGAATAGCGATAGCCATTCCCGCGGGTAGCGTGCGACGCTGGCGGTGCCAGTCAGCACGGGAAAACAGCGCCAGCCAGACGTCGTCAGCGGCCTGCATCCGGCTGCGCACGCTCATGCCGTTCCAGCTCACGCTGAGCCAGACAGCATTGTGATTCTGCTCTCTTGAATCCTGTTCTTTCTGAGAACGGTCCAGCGGGTAAATTTCCCCGACCAGTGCCTGCAGCACGGGATTGAGCGACTGGTTGTAGAGCGTCCAGTACCACGCCTGTGCCGCGTCATCGTCTTCAGAGAGCGGTAGCAGCGGGCAGTCCGACAGCAGGCTGAGCACGGGAAACGGATCGGTCAGTGAGATATCACCGATGTCGCTACGCCAACTGCTGGCCTGCGCGGTGGACGATTCCTCTGCCAACTCGCATTCGTTCGCCAGTTGAAGGTGCAGGCGGCCAGCCAGTCCGTCGCGGATAAACGGCAGCGCGAGCCCAGTGGTCAGCGTCGATCGGATACGGGCGTGCTGCGCGCGCAGGATCGGCAGCGTCAGTGGCCTGACGTGCGGTGAATGGACGTCGGGTGAATTCGGGCTCATCGCTCATACTCTCTGGCGTCAAAACGCAGGTTTATCGGGCAGTCCAACGCACTGGAGAGCGAATGACGGCAGGCTTCACGCCGATCTTTTAACTGGTGGTAACTTTCCCGGCTGAAACGCAGGGAAATATCCCAGCCGCGCGGTACCAGCGCGGCTAACCGTGCATCGATATCGCCCAACTGCGGCAGTTGAAGGCTGAAGGCAAACGGCGGGGCGCAGATGTTGTCCATCGCTTCAATCAGCTCACATTGCAGCGGCTGCCACTGTGACGGTGTCACATATTGTGGGCTGTCCGGTGTCTCACTCTGCAACGGCAGCGGGGCATTGACGGAGCCGCCCGGTGCTAAGGCGACAGACGCGTCCTGATAGAACGCGTCTTCAAAGCCGTCCGAAAACGTGAAGGCTTCCCAGAAATCCCTATGTTGTGGATCGGGTTGCGAATGGTCTGTGCGCGAGGACTTGCCGTGCAGCACGGCCTGCGCGTTCTGCGTCGCCTTGGATTCGGATGACGCAATCTGTCGGTTATTCATACGTGCTCCTGAGGTAACGTAAGCAGATATTCCAGTTTCTCCACCGCCTTCTGACATTGGCGGGTGGCATCTCGGGCGTGATCAACCTGACGCTGTTGATCGCGGTGCTGCTGCTGTGTGGCCTGTACCTGCTGCGTTTCTGTCGCGATTTCGCCGAGTAAACGCTGTTCGGCAGCAAGGTTTTTTTTCAGGTTTTCCAGCGTTTGGCATTGCCCCTGAGTGTCCCGGGCAAACTGGTCGCGCTGCGTCTGACTGGCCTGTCGCAGCGCCTCGACCTGCTGCTGATGATGCCGCTGCTGTTCCGCAATGCGGATCAACTGTTGTTCTTCCTGCCGCTGTTGGCGCTCGCTGCGGCTTAAGCGCTGACGGCGTATCGGCATCAGCAGGTTCAACACGGTCTGTAATTCGGCATCGCGTTCGGTGTTATGGGGCATAGCGGCTGACTCCGGCGAGCTGTTGTTGAATCACGCCATACGGCATCGGTTCACGCATTGACTGACGCAGAAACTGGGTGATTTCTGCCTGGGCGTTGACCGCAGAATCGGTCAGCACGTCATGGCCGGGCTGGTATTCGCCCAGGCGAATCAGCATCTCGACCTGCTTGTACGCTGCCATCAGACGCCGTACACCGCCCGCGTTGCGGGTGTGATCGGTGTCCACGACGTTGCTCATGGTGCGGCTCAGGCTGGCCAGCACGTCGATAGCCGGATAGTGCCCCTGTTCCGCCAGCCGTCGGGCGAGCACGATGTGCCCGTCAATCAGCGAACGCACTTCGTCGGCAACCGGATCGTTCATGGAATCCTGTTCGATCAGCACGGAATAGAGCGCGGTGATGGCGCCGTCTTCCGTTTGCCCGGCGCGTTCGACCAGACGCGGCAGCAGCGTATAGACTGACGGCGGCAACCCGCCGCGCCCCTGCGGTTCTCCGAGCGCCAGACCGATTTCGCGCTGGGCGCGGGCGAAACGCGTCAGGGAATCAATAATCAGCAGCACCTGACGGCCTTCGGCACGGTAAGCCTCGGCGATAGCGGTGGCGGTGAACGCCGCACGGGCGCGTTCCATGCTGCTGCGGTCGGAGGTGGAACACACCAGCACGGTGCGGCTGCGCAGTTCATCGTCCAGTTCGTGATCGAGAAACTCGCGCAGCTCGCGCCCACGTTCACCAATCAGCCCGAAAACGATGGCGTCGCATGGCGTATTACGTGCCAGTTCGGCCAGCAGCGTGGTTTTACCGCAGCCCGCACCAGCAAAAATGCCGACGCGCTGCCCCTGACCGATGGTCAGCAGGCCATCGACGGCGCGTAATCCCGTGGGGAGCGGCTGGCTGATGCGAGGCCGGGAGGTCGGTGGTGGGGCATCGCCCAGCACGGGCTGTGTGCGACCGGAAGCATGACCGGGTTCGACAAACGCGCTCTCGCCGCCGTCCTCCAGCGCCCGGCCAAACCCGTCCAGTACGCTGCCTAGCAAACGTTCAGACACCTGAATGCAGTGCGGCTGATACAGCGGCGTTACGGCGGCTCCCTGTGCGATACCATCCAGCGCCCCGAGTGCGGAGAGGAAAGTGTTGTCTGGGCTAAATCCCACGACTTCGGCCATCATCTGGCTGTCATCCTGACGGGCCACCCAGCACAGATCGCCAATGCGTGCCTGCGGCAGGCTGCACTCCAGCAGGATGCCGCTGACGGCCATGACGCGGCCTTTTTTCTCCACGGGCGCATAGGCTGCCAGATGCTGGCGCTGCTGCGTGACCCACTGATCGAGCAGCGGAAAAGAAGAAAGTTGTGTCTGCATTACCAGTTCACCGTTATCTGTTGTCTGCCGCTGAATTCAATCTGGTGCTCGTCAATTCTCACCAGACGCAGGTTGTCGATCTCATCGCCGATGAAAAAGCGCTGACCGTCCGCCGTGACGACGTTGGCACGCGACCCGCTGGTTACCTGAACGATCTGAAACGGCAGTTGCTCCGTTTTCAGCTGTGTGCGGTTATCCACGGACAGCGCGGTTCTATAACGTTGGTGGAGTTGGGCGAGCATCCGTTCCAGCTTTTTTTGATCGTCCGGCGTTAATTGTCCGGTGAGTGTGACGCGATCCTGATACGCCGCCACTTTCACGGCCGTGCTCAGTTCCCGCTCCTGCAACATGATGCGCAGCGTGCTTTCTAGCTGTGGCAGCGTGCTGAGCGGTTTGCGGGTATCCTGCGGCGGTGGGGCGGCAGGCATCGCGACGCTCTCCTGTAGCTGCCAACTGCCCACCATCACCAGCAGCAACGCGCCAAGCAGCAGGTAACTGGCTTTGGCCCACAGCGGCAGACGCGGTGCGGGGGCAGGCGCAGGAATCGGCGTAGCGGTATGGTGCGGCGGTTCCTCGACAGGCATCTCCCCAGGAAGAACATGCTCTTCCGCAGTCGGAGGTGTTTCGTTGTCGTCAGGCCAGGGCGTATCGGCTGCGACGATGCAGAGCCAAATCTGCCCCAGCGCAAACGGCGTACCGGGCGGTAGGGCGTCAATCTGCTCGACGGTATGGCCTTCCGCGTTGCACAACGCGCCATCCTGTGCGCTGAGCGCCCAGCCGCCAGCGGTCTTCTCCAACTGGCCGTGATAAGGCGCAATGCCGGGATCGTAGAGCACGAGATCGGCATCATCGGCTGCACCGATACGCCAGGCGTTTCCACAGAGCGGCAGCGCTGCACCGCGATGTAAACCAGTCAGCACGCGTAATTCAAACATGGTGTGTTCCTATGCGCTAAAGGGGTCGGGGGAGTCGTAAAGATCGAGACGTCCAATGACGTTGATCGACAGGGTGGATTCCAGCTCGGTGAAAGACAGCACCGGAACGTGGTGAAATTCGTCCTGCAACAGCGTGCGCAGCGGGCTGCGTAAATCCTGTGCCACCAGCACCAGACTGCGCTGCGACGAAAGCGGCGGAAACGCCTGTCGCAGCTGAGCGAGCAGCGTGGAGGCGTAGTCCTGCGTCAGGGCGAAGAAGGTTTCGTTCTGCGTCTGGCGCAGTGCATCGCGCAGCAGCTCTTCGCTTTCTGGCGTCAGTAGCCAGACGGCAAGGTTGTTTTCGTCGCTGTACTGGTGGCAGATTTGCGATTTAAGCGCCAGACGCACGTAGTCGGTCAGCGCCAGCGTGTCCCGTTCGTGCTGACCGACTTCAATCAGCGCTTCGGCGATGGGGCGCACCGATCGCAGCGGCACGCGTTCGGAAGCCAGCCGTTGCAGCACGCTGGCGAAACGCGAAAGCGGCATGATGCGCTGAAGCTCCTGCGCCAATTCCGGCTGCTCGCTCTCCAGCCAGGCCAGAATGGATTTGGTTTCCTGCAAGCCAATGAATTGTGAGCCGGTGCGGTGGATGGCCTGTTCCATGCGCGCCAGAATCAGCTCATCCGCGCTCCAGCGCGGCACGTCGTCCGGCTGTTGCGCGACCTGTGCGAGCGGTAACCAGAGCCAGTGGCTTTCATCCCGCAGCGTTGGACCGGGCGTGGCGAGGTCAGCATCCGTCGGTTCGATGGCACCGCTGGCAACGGCCAGCCGGTCGGTGACAAACGTGGCTTTCACGTAGGGGATTTCGTAGACGCAAAACTGAAATTCATCTTCCGCTAGCCGATCGCTGAATTCGATATCAAAGGATGGCAGCGTAAAGCCGAAGCGGTAGACCAGTTTGTTACGCAGGCGGCGAATATTCTGCACCAGCGCCGTTGCCGTTGGCTGCTCTTGCCAGACCGGATGAAACAGCAGCAAATAGGCGCGTGTGGGGTTGAAGCGCCGCAGATCCTGATAGCCGTTCTGTTCAGCGGGTATGTTGTCCGCTTCCGACTGGCTGGCATCTAACTGCCCCTGTTGCTTGATGCGCCAGAGCTGGAACAGACCGCTGCCGAGCGACGCCAGACTGATGGTGACAAACACCAGCGTCGGCATCCCCGGCAGCAGCGCAAAACCAAACATGCCGATGGAGGAGATAATCCACGCTTTGGGCTGGCTGGTAAGCTGTTCGGCAATTTCGCGGCCAATATTGGCATCCACTTTTTGCCCGTCTGCCGAGACGCGGGTGATGATCATCCCGGCGGTCAGCGAGATCAGCAGAGCCGGAATCTGGGCGATCAGCCCGTCGCCGATGGTCAATACCGAGTAGACGTGCATCGCATCGGACGCGGCCATGTTGTGCTGCAACACGCCGATGGCGAAACCGCCGATCATGTTGATGAACACGATCACCAGCGATGCAATGGCGTCGCCCTTAACGAACTTCATCGCGCCGTCCATCGCCCCGAACAGCTGACTTTCTTTCGCCAGATTTTCCCGCCGCTGCCGTGCCTGATGGGCTTCGATTAACCCAGCACGCAGATCGCTGTCGATGGACATCTGTTTACCGGGCATCGCATCGAGCGTAAAGCGTGCCGCTACCTCAGCCACGCGTTCGGAGCCTTTGGTGATCACCAGAAAGTTCACCACCGTCAGAATCAGGAAAATAACCAGACCGACCGCCAGATTCCCGCCCACCACGTAGTTACCGAAGGCCTCAACGATATGGCCACCGTCCTGCTGGAGCAGAATCTGGCGCGTGGTGGAAATGGAGATCGCCAGTCGAAACATGGTGGTCAGCAGCAGCACCGCCGGAAACGTCGAAAAGGCCAGCGGTTTGGGTAAGTACATTGCCAGCACGATCAGCAGGGAAGAGACACAGATATTGAGTGCGATCAGCACATCGATTAGCCCGGTGGGCAGCGGAATGATCATCATGAAGACGATAGACATCACGATGACCGCGCCAACGACTTCCGAGCGCTGCATCGCGCTCAGCGCAATGCGGTTCAGCCAGATAATCAGCAGATTCATGGCTGCTCCTTATCCGAATCGCGCGCACTCTGTTTTTGCCGCGATGCCGTATCACGCTGCGTCAGGTCATCATGCTGAGTGCCTTTGGCCTGCTGTTTCTCATATTGGGCGATATCGCCAATCATCCCACGTATCAGCTGGAGCGCCGTTTGGCGGTTTTTACTGTCACGCCACAGCGGATGCGGCAAGTCGCTGACGAGCGGTAGCAGGGCGCTGAAAAACATCGCTTGATGCTGCACCTGCGTACCGGCGACTTCCCGTCCGAGATTATGCAGGTCGCGGGCATAGGCACCGTTGGCGCTCAAACCAATCAGGCGGCGGGTTAGCTCCACGGCACCGAGCGTAAAGGCGGGCACTTTGTTTGCTAACCGAGTAAGCAGCGTCTGGCTGGATGACAGCGTATGGCTCAGGTGGCGAGAATCATTGAGGTTGCTCAGCATCTTGCTGAGAACGGCTTTCGAAATCGACGGCGTCAGCGAGGCAATATCCGCCGCCAGCGCCCGCTGCAACGTGCGCAGCCCAATGGAAAACGTCGCGGCGTCAAAGCGTTCCAGCAGGGAATCCAATAGCGCACTGGCCGACTGCTGATGCACGATTTTCTGGTAGTACAGATCGCGCATCGCCTGTTTTTGTTCCGGCTGGGTGCTGAACAGCGCAATGGCCGTTGCCGTATTCAGACCGGCCCGGACTTCCGGCCCTTTCTCCTGATGCAGCTGCTGTAACGCACTTTCCGCCGCCGCGGTCAGCTCAGGCTGTCGGGGAGATTGCTGCTGGATGTGGCGCAGCAGGATATCGCCGCGCGCCGGATCGTTGCCTGCGGCTTCCAGCACCGCCTCAAGAGACGGCGAGCCTTGCTGCATCAGCAGGTCGCGCATCCGGCTTAACTGCTGATCGAGCGTACTTTGCGACGGGTTTTCCAGCATCCTGAACAGTTCGGTCAGTTTCTCAATCCGTTCGACATTGGCGGTGGCGCGCGCGTCCGGCTGCTGGGCGATGTGGCGTCGGTTCAGCGATTTGCTTCTTCGTTCGGCCTGCTCGCCAAACGCCATCGCCACTTCCTCCATCGAGGTGGATAGCGGCGAACCGGGAGGGGCGTGGTGAGAACTCGTCTGCTGCACCGCAGCCTGCGGCGTGGGATCGTCATCCATCACGACAGGGCGCGGCAGGGCGCTACTGGAGGGAAGAACCGTCGGCATTTTGATCATGATGTCATCCTGAATAAATCGGCTACGTGTCGTGGTGTGAACGTGCAGCGGTATGAATGTATTGCTATGTGGATGCAGAAAAGGATGGGTTCCCCGACGTGAAGTCATCGGAGCAGGCCGAATTTGATGGCGGATTGGATTAAATGCCGTTACTTATTGCAATTACGGATTGCAATAACTTGCAATTTCGTGCTGTGGGCGCTGGCAAAAAATGGCACCATAATAGGTAAAATGAAAAATAACTGATTAAAAATCAGTGTGATAAAAATCTTTTCGGGCTGGCACAAGGCTTGCTCTTCCGTTTTTGCCAATGGGGCACAACAACGGAGAGTCAGCAAATGGAAATGTCTACCCTGAAACACATCGAACAGACCCCTTCGCTTTACCCGGCGTTATCTGTCGATTGGGAACAGGTGTTTCGTCAACACGGAAAGAAATTGCATAACTTTATCCGCAAGCGCGTCAGCAACCATGACGACGTGGAGGATTTACAGCAAATGACCTATCTGGAAGTGCTCAAACATCAGGATAAATTTGCGGGAGCATCGCGGCCGGAGACGTGGGTATTCGGTATTGCCCTCAACCTGGTTCGCAATTATTTCAAGCAGGCACGCCAGCGCGCTCAGGAAATGGGCGATGAGATGCTGGAACATATCGCGATAGAACTCGATCCCGGTGCTATCACCGAAAGTCAGCGGTCCTTGAAGCGCGCGATGGATGCCATCGTCTCACTGCCTGAAGATACCCGTCAGATGCTGATGCAATTGCTGGATACCGATGCCAGCTATCAGGATCTCGCATTGCAGTTGGAGATCCCGATCGGTACGGTGCGGTCGCGGCTGTCTCGTGCCCGAGGTGTGATTCGTCAGGCTGTTGAATCCTGACGGCATTTCACGGGACGAAAGGACGCGCCTGCACCCGCCGTTTTTCACTGACTGAGGTGGTGACCGCTTTATTTAATGATGGCGGTTGCCGTTCAGTTCGTGGTCGCACGCCGTGATATCAGGTCGCATTGATGCCGTTGCAGGGTTCCCTGTCCATCTTCTGGAATGTTGAGACGCCGTATTGCGCTACCTGCACGGCGGGTGGCTGCACAACAGTCTTAATTCAAATAAGGAGATGGCAATGATGTTCACCCAACCTTTTCGTTCCGATGAGAAAACCAAAGCCCCCGAGCTTGAACTGGTGGATTTTGCATTTGGCCGCATCAAGGATGCGATTTATATCGTCAACGAAGATCAGCGTTTTTGTTACGTCAATGAAGCGGCCAGCCAGACGCTGGGCTACAGCATTACGGAATTCATGCATTTGAGCGTTGCCGATATCGATCCCGAATGGGTCGCTGAGCATAGCTCGCCCGACTGGTTTCATGAATACGCATTGGGCGTCGGCACCACGTTTGAAACCAAGCACCTCACCCGCCATGGCATGACGATTCCGGTCGAGGTCAATCTCACGCATTTCCAACACAGAGGACGTAGCTACAACATGTGTGTCGTCAGAGATATCAGGGAACGTAAACATATCGAGCAGTTGGCTTACGCGCGAGAACAGGAATTTCGCGCGCTGGTTGAGAACACGCCGGATTTGATTATCCGCTTCGATGCCAACCTGAACTGCCTGTACGCCAACCCCGCCAGTCTGAAACATCTGGATTTCACTATAGAGCAACTTCGGGGCCGTATGATTACGGAACTGATGCCCGGCGTGGGCTGTGCGATCCGCATAGAACAGCTGGTGCGGCTGGTTGTCGATACCCGCAGCAGTGCAGAGGGTGAAGTCATGGAAGAGCTGGGGAGAGGCGAGCAGCGTCATCATCATATTCACCATATTCGCTGCGTGCCTGAGTTCGATCAGCATGGCGCGCTGGTGTCTATTCTGACCGTCGGACGGGATATTACGGCGATTCGCTATGCGGAGAAGAAACTGGCCGATTCGCACATGCAACTGCGTTTATTGGCGCGCCAGCGTGAGATTTCGCGCGAAGAAGAGCGTAAGCATATTGCTCAGGAAATCCACGATGAGCTGGGGCAGCACCTGACCACGATCCGCATGAGCCTGTCGCTCATGCGCATGTGTTTTGCCAAGGAAAACCCAGACATGCAGGCGCATTTGCAAAAGCTGATGCAGCTGACTGACCAAACGATCCAGGTGGTGCGTAACGTGTCGACCCGGCTCCGGCCGAATGTATTGAATATGGGGCTGACGCCCGCGCTGGAATGGCTGTGTGACGAATTTAACCGGCACTACAGCGCAACCTGTCTGCTGCGAACGTCGGGGGAACCGCTGGTGCTCAATGACGAGAGCACCACGGCGGCCTTCCGCGTCGTGCAGGAGTCGTTGACTAACGTGGCGCGCTACGCCGCTGCCACGCAGGTCATCATTACGCTGGATAACCAGCAGGACTGCGTGGTGCTGTGCACCAAGGACAACGGTAAAGGTTTTGATTCCCGCGCTAAAAATAAAAACGCTTTCGGACTCATGAGCATGAAAGAACGCGGACGGATGCTGGGAGGCGAAGTGGTTATTGACAGCGCGCCCGGCAAAGGCACGTTGGTGCAGCTAACGTTTCCTAAAAATGGCCATACCCGCTAACCGCGGGATAAGAATAACAAAAGGAAGAAATGAGCGATGGGCAAACCAATACGTTTAATGATCGCCGACGATCACGTCATCATGCGTGAAGGTCTCAAGCAGATCTTTGCGCTGGATGACTCGCTGAGCGTCGTCGCCGAAGCGGGAAATGGCGCACAGGTGCTGGCGCAGTTGCGCAGCGTGACCCCTGATTTGCTGCTGCTGGATATGTCGATGCCTGGCATCAGCGGTGAAGCGCTGATTTCACGCGTAGTGGCGCAATATCCGCGTCTGCCTATTCTGGTGCTCAGTATGTACAGCGAAGCGCAAATTGCGCAGCATGCGCTGAAGAGTGGCGCCAGAGGTTACATCACCAAAGATAAAGACCCGGAAGCGCTGCTGTCGGCGATCCGACGCGTGGCGCAGGGCGCTCGCTATATCGATCATACGATTGCCGAGCAGCTGGTGTTTTCCAATTACACGGAGGGTGACCGAGCCGCGCACGATGTGCTGACGGCCAGAGAGCACCAAATTATGATTATGTTTGCGCAGGGGATGGGCATCAACGCCATCGCCAATGAGCTGGCCATCAGCAACAAAACGGTCAGCACCCATAAAGCGCGTCTGATGGAGAAAATGCAGTTCAGTACCAATGTGGAAATTGTGAAGTATGTCGTGAGTAAGAAGCTCATTCCCTAGTTGCGGAATAGTAGCGGAAATCCGCTGTGCGAGAAATAACAGATAAAAGGGATTCAACAGTCGGTGAATCCCTTTGCTGAGCTTTACGCTTTCCTGACGATATCTTTTCGTTTTCCTGCTAATTGTTCAGGAAGGTAACAGACTGTTTTTACTTGTTTTGGCCGTTTTTTGTAGGCATTTCCCTACAAATTCCTCTGGAATTCCTACCTGATGTTCAGCGATGCCTGATGGTTTCATTATTCAATGGCGGTAATGCTTATTATCGTTCTACCGGAGAGGTATGGGTCGACGTTATGCGGAGAAACGCGGCAGATGCACGGTAGGGCACCACGTTATGGAAGGCAGTCAGTTAGCCCGTTTGGGCTTCAGGAGTAGTTAATGAATCATTATTATCGTCAGGACAGACAGCACGATTCGTTATTAGCGCATTCGTTATCGGAACATTCGTCATTAGAAAAGCCATCATTAGAAAAAGCTCGCTCGTCAGTAGACTATTTCCCGCCATCGTCGGGACATTCCACACACACAGCTGATGATATTCATTCATCGCTCGCCCCCATCATCAATGTTATTGCGCCTCTCAATGTCGACATCGTGCTGGAAGGTGAAACCGGTACGGGGAAAGACACGCTGGCGAACCGCATTCATCAACTTTCTCGATGCAGCGGCCCGCTGGTGGCGGTGAACTGCGCCGCCGTGCCGGAAAATTTGGCCGAAAGTGAACTGTTTGGCGTGGTTTCGGGTGCCTATACTGGCGCGAACCGCTCCCGCGCTGGCTATCTGGAAAGTGCAGATAAAGGCATTCTGTTTCTTGATGAGATCGACAGTATGCCCATGACATTGCAGGCCAAGATGCTGCGCGTGCTGGAAAGCCGCGGCGTAAAGCGGCTGGGAAGCACCCAGTTCACGCCCGTGGATATGCGTGTGATTGTGGCGACGCAAACGCCGCTGCTGCAACTGGTGGAAAAAGGGCTGTTTCGCCGCGATCTTTATTTCCGTCTGGATACCGTAAAGATTCAACTGCCGACGCTGCGTTCCCGCAGCGATCTCATTCTGCCGCTGTTTCAGCGTTTTAGTCAGGAAGCCGCTGTGCGCCTGAAAATGACGCTGCCACCGATGACGGCGGAAATTCACGAACAGCTGTTGACTCACAGCTGGCCGGGTAATATCCGCGAGCTGAAAGCCGCAGCGGATCGCTGGGCGCTGGGACTGTCGCCTTTGGCTGAAATTCAGCCGCTGCTGCATCCACGTCCTTTGCAGTTGAAAGACCGCTTGAAGCGGATTGAAAAATTTCTGATTCAGGATGCGCTGCGCCGCCACGACCACTGCATTGACGATGTGATTGTGGAGCTGGGGATCCCCAAGCGGACGCTTTATCACCGCCTGAAAGTGCTGAACGTGACGGCGCGAGAGATGTGCGCAGGGGGCGGGGAAGCTTGTCAGGCATGAGGGTAGACTCTCCGCCGTTTACCGATCGGGATACGGTATCCAATGACGGCAGGCCGACTGTTGCCAGTAGGCCTGCTTTCAGGTTATGCCGATTCTATTTACATCGTTTCTGTCGGCATTTTTTCTATCGGCGGGCATGGATAGCGATGGATATCCGGTAGATCGTGCAATGCCACGGCCTTACTGAAATACCATCCTTGCATAATCGCCGACGGGCACTGTTGCAGGATGTAGGCGGCTTGCTCGCGTGTTTCTACCCCTTCGATGATCACCGGGACGTCGAGCTTTTTGATAAGGGTAAATAACAGATCGGCCATGGCGGCATTAACCGTGTCTGTGCCGATAGCGTCGACAAAAATCTTGTCGATCTTGATCATATCGAACGGTAAATGGCTCAGATAATCGAGGTTGGAATAGCCCGTGCCGAAATCATCAAGCGCGATCTTATAGCCCGAGTGCCGTAGGGTCTCAAGGCCATCAGCCAGCGTCTTGTGGGACGTGCTCGACCGCTCGGTGAGTTCCAGCATGACGCGTGTTTTATCGATCGCCAATTCATCACACATTTGCTGCAGGAAGTGATGATAATCCGGCGAAATAATGTCGGAGACGGACAGATTAATACTCAGAAGAAAGGGCGTGTCCTGCGTGAGGTACGGCTGCATGTCACGCAGCGCCTGGCGTGTAATGATGCGGGTTAGCTCGTCTGAGTAGCCCATTTTTTCAGCCGCGCTGATAAAAAATTCTGGCGAAACGTTGTCGCCACGCTCGTTTTTCCAACGTGCCAGCGCCTCTACACCAATAATGGTACGCTGTGGCAGGCTGATCAGCGGCTGGTAATAGACCTGAAACCGCTGGTGTTTAATCGCGCGTTTTAGCTGTGATGGTAAAGCATGGTGCCGATCGTCATAGAGCTGGTAGGACAGGGCAAAACTGGTCCCGAGGAGCGCCCCGACAGAAAACAGCGCAGCGATGATATACCACGGGCGATACAGGATGCCGGCAGAATCCAACTGAGCCAGCACGCAGACATTCAGGGTCGTCGCGCAGAAAAACGTCTGGCGTTTTCCCATGGTCAGCCACCCGTTACTCTCATGCCGTTTCTCCTTGAACATCGGGAGGTCGATGTCGCCAAAGGTCTGATAGATATGCCCCAGATTACGCGTGAGCAGCATCGCGCTGTATTCGGCGGGGGGCTGAGTGAAATGACGAAATGCGGCGGCGGCGGTGACAGTGACGACATCGTTGAGGCTCGCCATATCGGCGGTAATACGCGGATCCACCACATCTTTCATCGCGGTCCACAGTTGCACGCCCTCATCGGTCGTCAGGTTTGGCGGCAGCAGATAAATCGGTGGGTTGAGGATGCCCCAGCCCGCAGAACAGATGAGATAGTTGTTTTTGATTCGCCCAATATCACGCAGATAGACGGAGTAAAAAGAGAGCAGGCGTAATTCTTTCAGATCGGCGCTGGAGCAAGGCGTGTTATTGAGCGTCAGCACGCGGTCTATGGTTTCCCGGCTTTCACGGGCGACGGCGGTGCCTTGTTCGAGCACGTCCTGGCTATAGTGCTGCAACTGCGTTTGTTCCAGCCTGGCTAAAATTCCCTGACCAATAAACAGCGCCAGCAATGCGCTGGCAAACGAAATCAAAATAAGTCTGAACCACAATCCGGTATTGGTAGTTAAGGTGAGCATAGCGACCATTTGGCAGCGTGACGAGAATAGTACGGCATGGGTTCAAATATCGCATCCTTGCCAGTTGGACAGCATAAAAACGTCCCTGCAAATCAGAAACAACGTATGGCCTTTCGGTCAGGTAATAACGCTTTTTATTATTCTAAAAGAAAATCTATGATAACTAACGGCCGGAAACACAGAGAAAACTAGGCTAGTTCTTCCCCTCGCATAGTCATTACTGAAAGAATTTCCTTTTCGTTGGAACTCACTGACCCGCTCTCCCACTTAATGAATGAACAAGATGACTGTATGTACAGCATGACAGTTCACTACCGTAAACATTCATTATATTTGGAGATATATCATGAGCTTTGGACTTTCCCAGATTGCATCTCAGGCGGCTTCTCAGACTCTGGACACCGCGATGGCTGGCTCTCTGACACGTGCAGCAGGCGCTCAGGCACAGAAAATGGCGATAGATACGGAAAACTCCATTCTGGATGGTCAGATGGATTCCGCGTCTAAATCACTGAACTCCGGGCAGAAAGCGGCGAAAGCTATCCAGTTCTGATCGTGATGAAACGAGCCGGAGCCTTGCTCCGGCTTTATTTTTACCCCGTCCGCGATGGAATCCACACCATGAAAATCAACCACGCTACTACGCTGCCCCAGCCGGGGGATGCCCCGCTGGCGGACAACGGCACGTCTTTTTCCTCTTCTGCGACCAATCAGGATGTGTCCTGGTTTAGCGCAGCGATGTCGTCGGCACCGATGACGGCAGAAAGCGGCAACAGTCAGTGGCTGGGTGCACTGGCGGAAAAATCTCAGGGACTGAACGGCGTTTTTAAATCCGCTGAACGCGATGTGAGCCAGTCGATGCGCTCCAATAATCCGAAAGATGTACTGGATGCGACCCGAACGCTGTCGTCGTTCTATCTGGAAAGTTTGCTGAGCGCCAAACTGGTGGCGAAAAGTGTGCAAAGTCTGGAAAAACTCACCAACTTACAGTAGCGGCCTATGAAAATCGATAAGCGAGTGTTTCTTCTGCTGATCGGGCTATTGACTGGCTGCGGCGAGCCGATTGAGCTGAATCGCGGGCTGTCGGAGAACGATGCCAACGAAGCGATTTCGATGCTCGGCCGCTATCAGATCGGCGCGGAGAAACGGGTGGACAAAACCGGCGTCACGCTGGTGATCGATGCAAAAAACATGGAACGTGCCGTCAATATTCTGAATGCGGCGGGTTTACCGAAGCAATCGCGTACCAATCTGGGTGAAGTGTTTCAGAAAAGCGGTGTGATCTCGACGCCGCTGGAAGAGCGCGCCCGCTATATCTACGCCCTGTCGCAGGAAGTGGAGGCGACGCTGGCGCAGATCGACGGCGTGCTGGTGGCGCGGGTGCATGTGGTGCTGCCCGAACGTATTGCTCCCGGTGAGCCAGTTCAGCCAGCCTCGGCGGCGGTGTTTATCAAATACCGTGCCGAGCTGGAGCCCGATGGGATGGAGCAGCGCATCCGTCGTATGGTCGCCAGCAGCATCCCCGGCCTGTCTGGCAAGGATGATAAAGAACTGGCGATCGTCTTTGTTCCGGCGGAACCGTATCAGGACACGATCCCCGTGGTCACGCTGGGGCCGTTTACGCTTACGCCGGATGAGATGCGCCGCTGGCAGTGGGGCGCAGGGCTATTTGGCCTAATGCTGGCTGGGCTATTAGGCTGGCGCATTGGCACCCCTTACCTGCGACAATGGCAGCAGAAAAAAGCGGGGGAGTCGTCGTCACCATGATCACACAAGCGCAACGCCAGCGGCATGAGTCGGGCGATCTCATCCCGCTTGTCTGGCTGACCTGGTGGGCAGAGGATTGCCTGTTACAAGCCGATCCCAGTTGGTGGGACGGGAAGGTGAGGCTGCCTGATTCACCGCTGCGTCGCGATTGGCTGCATGTGAATGCCGTGCAGCTTCATCGCCATTTTTCTCTGCCGTCGGTTTTGCCGCCAGATCCGCTGGCCTCACTGATGCAAATGGGGGCGCTGGATACGGCACAGCGAGAAACGGTATTGCGCCTGATGGCGCGGGTGTGTCAGCCCGTACGCCATCCGGATCGCTCGGACGCGGAGGACATATGGTGCGAGCGGCTGGCAAAGGCGCTGCGGCCGGGCTTATGGCTGCCGTCAGCGGTCACCTTTTCTGCCTCATCATCGGCGCCACCTGCTGCGAGACATCAGGATGCGGTGACGCTGCTGCGCATTCGCTATGGTGAAACGTGCTGGCCGCGTTTGCGGCTGCTTTTTCCACGCGATTGGTCCTGTGGTGGGGATAACTCTTGCCATGCCCCGTCGATGTTATTGCCTGCCGCCCGGCTGAATGCGCTGTGCGATGCCCTGATCTGGAAGGCATCGACCCCCACATAACCCTCCTCATTTCTATTCATTTTGCTAAGGACGAAGCATGCTGACGACGAAGACGTTTGCGACATTACCCGGCGGCAGTCGGGATGAAACGGTGATTATTCCGGCGGAGCGCGTCGCGGCGCATCGGCGCAGCCGGACACTCTGGGAAGAAGCCAATGCGCAGGCCGATAACATTGTGGCACAGGCGCATGAACGTGCCCGAATGCTCGGTGAGCAGGCGGTCGAACAGGCAGAAGCGGAATTCTGGCAGCAGGCAAACGCGCTCTTACAGGGTGTTCGACAAGACCGAATGGATCTGGAAAAGATCATGATTACGCAAGCCGGACAGCTGCTGCGCGATGCGCTGGCGCATTTGCTGGATAAAACGCCTGCGCCGTCGCGCCATCATGCTTTACTGCGGCAACTGCTGAAGCAACAGCAGGGAGAAAGTCGGGGAACACTGTATTGCCATCCCGCCCAGCTTGCCGATGTACAGCACTGGTTGGATGCACATGCGCATCTTGAGTGGCGTCTGGCCAGCGATGACGCGCTGGATAGCGATGCCATGAAGCTGATTACGGCGCATGGCGTGATGTCGCTGAGCTGGCGGCAGGCGACGGCACAGCTGATTCCTCCTGAATATCCCGCTGCGATGTGAAATCACTGCCCGCGAAAGGGAACTGCACGCCGGGGTTAACCACTCACTATTGAGTCAATGACGAGAACGCTCAGGTTTACGACCAACGTTCTCGTTAACGACCCAAACCGTGTTGTGAGGAAAATACCCTATGAGGAGAGCGTGCTATGTCCCTTAACCCCATTCAGCGTCGCCTTGACGCACACCTGGTCGATTCGCAGCAACAACTGGATGATATTGCGCTGAACGTTGCCGAAGGCGGAGCCAGCCAGGCCGACAGTTATGCCTTTTTTGAAGCCAGCATGGACTATTCCAATGCCAGTTGGGCGGTCGGACAGCTGCTGAGCGTGAAGCACGGTCTGGCAAAGGCCATCATCAATGACTTCAACTGAGTTGGCCGCGATGCTGGAGCGTTGGCTAAATGGCGGAACGCCGACGCTGAAGCTGGACATTGATGGCGGGGCGGTGGCGCTTGTGCGGCAGTCGTCGGGCGTGGCGTGCAGCGCGGCCATTCCGCTGTGTACGTTGCCCGATGAGCCGATGCTGGCGCGCGCCTTACAGCTGGCCGATGCCGCCCGCACCCAGTTTCAGGATGACACAGCCATCCTGTCGCTCTCCCCGCAGGATGAACAGCTCTGGCTATGGATGCGGCCCGATGCCGATGACGTCATGCAGCTGTGCCGCAGCCTGGAAACCTTACTTAACCAACGGGACGTCTGGCTGAGCCTGCTCACGCCGCGGGCGAAAACGCCCGTTTCCGCTCCACTGAATCTGAACACGCTGGCTTTTTTGCAAGGAGAACGACATGCGTAAGGGACTGATACGTCATCGATCGTATAGCATTTTTCTGGCGGTCTATCGCTGGTTTTGCTGGGCGGTAGTGCTGATGGGGATTATCCCGGTGAATGGGATGATTTCGCTGGCGCATGCTGCCACGCCAGCTGACTGGAACAAGGGCGCGTATGCCTATTCTGCCGAGCAAACACCGCTGTCTGCGATTCTGACGGATTTTGCCAACAGCCACGGCGTGGATTTGGTGCTGGGCAATATTGCGGACAATGAGGTTACGGCGAAAATCCGCGCGGATAACCCCACGCTATTCCTCGACAGGCTGGCGCTGGAGCATCGCTTTCAGTGGTTCGTGTATAACAATGCGCTGTATGTCAGCCCGCAGGATGAACAGGCGTCGGTGCGGCTGGAGATTTCCCCGGATGCCGCGCCCGATATCAAACAGGCGCTCAGCGGTATCGGGCTGCTTGATGCGCGCTTCGGCTGGGGGGAACTGCCGGAAGAGGGCGTGGTGCTGGTCACCGGCCCGCAGGCGTATATCGATCTGATTCGTAATTTCAGCCAGCAGCGGGAAAAACAGGACGAACGGCGCAAGGTGATGATTTTTCCGTTGCGCTATGCCTCGGTATCCGACCGGACGCTGCAATATCGCGATCAAAAAGTCACCATTCCCGGCGTCGCGACCATTCTCAATGAGTTGATGGATGGTCAGCGTGCGGCACCGGCAGGTGCATCCGGCCCGATGCCCGTGCAGCCGGATAACGGCATGGAAGCGATGCGGGAGAGTACGCGTTCGCTGATGACCCGGCTGGCAACCCGCAACAACCCAGGTCGCAACGGTGAGGCGTCAGGCCGTGTGACGCTAAGTGGCAAGATTTCCGCCGATGTGCGTAATAACGCGCTGTTGATTCGGGACGATGAAAAACGCCGTGCGGAGTATCAGCAGCTCGTCGACCATATCGACGTACCGCAAAATCTGGTCAACATTGATGCCATTATTCTGGATGTGGACCGAACCGCACTGTCGCGGCTGGAAGCGAACTGGCAGGCGCAGCTCGGCAATGTGAGCGCAGGCAGCACCATGATGATGGGGCGGAGCACCCTGTTTGTCAGCGATTTCAAACGCTTCTTCGCCGATATTCAGGCGCTGGAGGGGGAAGGAACGGCGTCCATCGTCGCCAATCCTTCCGTGCTGACGCTGGAAAATCAGCCCGCGATTGTTGATTTCAGCCGGACGGCGTTCATCACGGCGACGGGCGAACGCGTCGCGGACATTCAACCTGTAACGGCGGGCACCAGCCTGCAGGTGACGCCGCGCGTGATCGGCGAAGGGGCGCAGCGCAGCATCCAACTGGTTATCGATATCGAAGACGGTCAGGTGGAGACAGGCCGTGAAGGTGAAGCATCGGGCGTGAAACGCGGCACGGTTAGCACGCAGGCGCTGATTGGTGAGAACCGTGCGCTGGTGCTGGGCGGTTTTCACGTTGAAGAGAGCGGTGACCGCGATCGCCGCATTCCGATCCTCGGGGATATCCCGCTGCTGGGGCAACTGTTTACCTCGACGCGCCATGAAGTCTCGCGCCGTGAGCGCCTGTTTATCCTGACGCCGCATCTGGTCGGCGATCAAACCGATCCCACGCGCTATGTGTCCTCCGCCAATCGTCAGCAGTTGAACGGCGCCATGAACCGCGTCGCGCAGCGCAACGGTAAAACGGATCTCTATAGCCTGATTGAAGGCGCGTTTCGCGATCTCGCCAGCCGCCAACTGCCCGCTGGGTTTCAGGCAGACGGTAAAGGTACGCGATTGGGAGAGGTATGCCGCTCGCAGTCGGGCCTGATCTACGACAGTTCGCGCTATCAGTGGTATAGCAATGGTCAGGTGCGCCTGAGCGTTGGCGTCGTGCGTAACGGCGGCACACAGCCGCAGCGTTTTGATGAAGCCGCCTGTGCCAGTAGCCGTACGTTAGCGGTGGCGGTGTGGCCGAAAACGACGCTGGCTCCGGGGGAGTCCAGCGAGGTATTCCTTGCGTTGCAGCCCGCGCTAACGCCTCAGCCCGCCCGACGTAACCTGCTGACATCTCAGTAGCGATTCCAATTAAAACAGGAAATGGTCATGAATCATAAAGCACTGTTCGTCGCGCTGATCGCACTCTTGCTGAGCGCCTGCAATACCCCCCGACAGCTCGCCAACTGCGCCTCGGTGACTTGTCGTCCGCAGCCGGAAACGCGGCAGCTCATCATCTGGTGGCAGCCCGATCTGCGCAGCAGCCCGGCGGATTACAGCAGAGTTAGCGTGGATGAATGAACCCGTGGCGGTATTCGATAATCAGCATGATTTCCTCACTGCGCTGAAAACCGCGACGACGGCCTGTTGGCCGGTACAGTCGGGCGTCACGCTGTGGTTTACGGCGGTGTCGGCGGATAAGTCCATGCTCACCTTAACGCTGGCTCCCGCCCGACATTACCCCGGTATGTTGCGGCAAATTTTACAACGCCGCTTTCTGGAGGCCGATGCGCTGTTTGCCTGCGGCCTGAGCCTGGATGAACAGCAACATTTGCGGTTACGTCGCGCGTTATCCACATTGGCTGAGTCGGTTGCGGCAATCGACGAACTGTGGCGTTTGGCCGGTCTGCCGCCGCGCTGAATACTGAAAAAGTCATGCGTTTTCGTGCATAAGACGGGAACTGAGCACGCAAGGAAATCACTTAATGGGGGAGTGTCACAATCACGCGGGTTGACCGCACATCATTGGCGCTTTCATAACCCATTTACTCATTGAGGAAACATTATGCTTAATTCTCTTGGTGGCGGAACCTCTCTGCAAATCACGATCAAGGCGGGCGGTAACGGCGGTTTATTTCAATCTCAGTCTTCACAAAATGGCGGATCGCCATCGCAGTCAGCGTTTGGTGGCCAGCGTAGCAACATCGCAGAAAAACTGTCCGATATCATGACAACCATGATGTTCATGGGCAGCATGATGGGCGGCGGCATGGGCGGTGGGCTCGGTGGTTTAGGCAGCAGCCTGGGCGGGCTCGGCGGCGGTTTGCTGGGTGGTGGCCTGGGGGGCGGTCTCGGTAGTAGCCTTGGCAGCGGGCTGGGCAGTGCGCTCGGCGGTGGATTAGGCGGGGCGCTGGGTGCCGGTATGAATGCCATGAATCCATCGGCCATGATGGGTAGCTTGCTGTTTAGCGCGCTGGAAGATTTGCTGGGCGGCGGCATGTCGCAGCAGCAGGGGGGACTTTTCGGCAACAAACAGCCGTCGTCGCCGGAAATTTCTGCCTATACCCAAGGCGTTAATGACGCGCTATCCGCTATTCTGAGCAACGGCCTGAGCCAGACGAAAGGGCAAACGCCACCGCTGCAACTGGGCAATAACGGTCTGCAAGGCCTGAGCGGTGCGGGTGCGTTCAATCAACTGGGTAGCACGCTGGGGATGAACGTTGGGCAAAAAGCCGGTTTGCAGGAACTGAACAACATCAGCACGCACAACGACAGCCCGACGCGTTACTTCGTCGATAAAGAAGACCGGGCGATGGCGAAAGAAATTGGTCAGTTTATGGATCAATATCCTGAAGTCTTCGGTAAGCCGGAATACCAGAAAGATAACTGGCAGACGGCGAAGCAGGATGACAAATCCTGGGCGAAAGCGCTGAGCAAGCCGGATGATGACGGCATGACCAAAGGCAGCATGGATAAATTCATGAAGGCGGTCGGCATGATCAAGAGCGCGGTGGCGGGTGACACCGGCAATACTAACCTGCACGCTCGTGGCAATGGCGGTTCGTCTCTGGGCATTGATGCGGCGATGATTGGTGACCGCATCGTCAATATGGGGCTGCAAAAGCTCTCCAGCTAAAGCGAAAAAACGACAGGGAGCAGGGCGGAAGCACTGCTCTCTTGTTATGAGTTTTAATGTGATTATTTCAATTCAAATCAATTGGTTTACTCGATTTTAGTCCTTTTTTTGCGCTATTAGCACTATGAACATCTTGTTATCCTTTACGCGTATTTTCTTAAAAGGAATAGCGTCAAGGATGCCACATGGAACACTTTCATCACTCTTCACACTGCTTCAACCCTGCGACCTTCTTGTTTTCCACGACGTGAACACACCGACTCTCTGCTCGGCTTAAATGTTTTGCGCTTTTCACCCACGCAGCGTTTTTAGCCACTATGGCGTCTTTATAACGTCTTGTTTTATCAATGTGATGCTCTATCAACGTGAACTGTGGTGTGAGCAGACTCAGACCACAGTTTAAGCATTTTGCTTTTCATCAGGGGAGCGGCGGAACGCATCGGTGTATGCGGTAGCCGTGGCGGCAGAGCAAGAATAAAAATAAGGAGAAAGCCGATGGCAAACAGTACAGGATTACAGTTCACCGTAAAGGTCGGTGCCCTGGAAGCAGGCACTTTCGCGGTGGTGGATTTCAGGCTGGATGAAGGTCTGAACCGGCCTTTCAGCCTGTCGCTGAGTCTGGCGAGCACGTTACCAGATGTCGATTTCGGCGCGGTGCTGGACCAGCCGTGCGAGCTGATGATTTGGTATGAAGGCGAACTGAAACGTCGGGTCAGCGGGATTATCAGTGGCTTCACGCAGGGTGACACCGGATTCCGGCGCACGCGCTATCAGATAGAAGTCCGTCCTGCGCTGTGGCGACTGGGATTACGCACCAACGCCCGCATCTTTCAGGCGCAGAAGCCGGAGGCGATTATCGGGGCGCTACTGGAGGAAGCGGGCATCACCGACTACGCCTTTGCGCTGCGTAACGAGCATGCGGTGCGCGAATATTGCGTGCAGTATCGGGAAAGCGATTTAGCCTTTATCACCCGGCTGGCCGCCGAGGAGGGCCTGTATTTCTTCCACGAATACGAAGAGGGTAAACACCGGGTGGTGTTTGCTGACGATGCGGGTGCACTGACCAAAGGCCCCGAGCTGTTCTTCAATCTGGCGACGCAGGGGCTGAGTGAGGGCGAATATGTCCGGCGCTTCCACTACGCGGAGCGGGTGAGTACGGCCGAAGTCGAGCTGAAAGACTACAGCTTCAAGACCCCGGCTTACGGGCTGTCGCACAAGAAAATGAGCTGCGAGCTGGCGCACCAGCGCGAAAGCTATCAGCATTACGACTATCCGGGGCGCTATAAGCAAGACCCGAGCGGCAAGGCGTTCAGCGGCTACCGGCTGGATGCGCTGCGCTCAGGGGCGGTGACGAGCGAAGGGGAATCCAACTGTGCGGGGCTGATGCCGGGCAACACCTTTACGCTGACGGAGCACCCGAATGCGGCACTGAATACGGTATGGCAGACGGTGAGCGTGACGCACGTCGGACAACAGCCGCAGGCGCTGGAAGAGGAAAGCGGCGGCGAACCGACGACCATGAGCAACAGTTTTGCCGTGGTGAAAGGCACGACGACGTGGCGTGCTGGCATGCCCTACAAACCGATGGTGGACGGCCCGCAAATCGCTACCGTCGTCGGCCCAACGGGGGAAGAGATTTACTGTGACCCGTATGGTCGGGTGAAACTGCAATTCCCGTGGGATCGCTACGGCCTGAGCAATGACCAGAGTTCCTGCTGGGTGCGCGTCAGCCAGGGCTGGGCGGGCGGCCAGTACGGCATGATTGCCATCCCGCGTATCGGCCATGAAGTGATCGTCAGTTTCCTTGAAGGCGATCCGGACCAGCCGATTGTCACCGGGCGTACTTTCCACGCCACCAATCCCTCGCCGTATCCGCTGCCTGCTAACAAAACGCGTACCACGCTTCGCTCCAAAACCCATAAAGGCAAAGGTTTTAACGAACTCAGCTTTGAGGATGCGACCGATAACGAAGAGATCTTCCTTCACGCCCAGAAGAATATGGCGGTGCGGGTGCTCAATGCTAAAGATGAGCGCGTGGACTATAACCGCACAACGAGTATCGGACATGATGAAGAACTGGTGGTCGCCAACAATCGTAAAGTCACGGTGGAAGGCAGTCAGGATCACAAAACCACAGGCCATCATTTATCGCTGACCGAAGGCGATCAGGGTATACAGGTTAAGGGCGATCTGACGCAGAAAATCAACGGCGTATTCAGCGTGGACAGCAATGGCGATCTGACGCTGCAAAGCGGCAGCAAACTGACACTCAGAGTCGGGGGCAGTTTTGTGGTCATCCACGCTGGCGGGGTGGACATCAAAGGACCGGCGATTAACCTGAATTCAGGTGGCAGCCCGGGCGATGTTACACTCCCTGCCGATCCGGCGATATTGAAAGCGGCCGCCGCCGCAGGGACGATGTTTGTAGCGCACTGTCCGGTAAAGGAGAAAGAAAACAGTGAGTGAAATCGTACAATATGCCGTTATCGACGGTTCCATTGAAGAGGGACTACTGGATTTTTTGGCTGAATACGATCCGCCGCATTGTTGCTTATATGCAGAGCCATTACAGCAGGAGTTAGTCCCGTTGGCTCCCTATTTAGTTGAAGTCACGCATGAGGTTTCATCCTGGTTGGTGAATAAAACTTCTCCGTGGGGAATATATTTATTTACGTCGGTGAGTATGAAGGATTTACGCCAACATTTGCGTAAATATTTACAGGTACTTCTTCCCTCAGAAGATAAACCCGTGTTTTTCCGCTTTTATGATCCACGAAATATTTGGGATTTATGCCATGTTCTGAGTGAATGGGAATTGCATTGTTTTATGGGCCCGATTGAAAAAATGATGACTGTCCATAATGAAATAATCCGGGAAGAGCATTTCCAGCCCATCCGTGCCCAGTTTCCGCCAACGGCTAAAAGCCGAATGAAGTTGCTCAGAATCAGCCAGCCACAACTTGATTTACTGAATCACTGTGCTGAAATGAAATACATCGGGGGGTTAACGACTAAAACGATTACTCAATACGCAGAAAAAATACAATATGTTGTACCGCATACTCCCGAATGGAAAATGAGCCAGACGGATGAGAGCTATCATGACTCACGAGATGAGCCAGAGCGCTTCACAGTCAAAGAGGCTGTGAGCGAGTGTTATCATTTTTGTAAGGCAAAAGGCATTGAAGACGATCGCGCTATTCGCGGATTACTGCATTTGTTAATAGAAAAAGAGATGTATTCAATAAAAAAACTCCCTGCGGTATGGCAGGACTTATTAAGTAATGAAAGCTTTCCCGGCCATTACCGGGTTGAACGTTTGCTTAAAGATACATTGGGATATATTCCCCGCTAAAGGAAAAGCGTATGTCTGAAGGAAAAGTCTCACTTGCGGCGGGCAGTGCCTGCGCAAATTGCAATAATCCCGATCCCTGTACTTATGAGATAACGCTCGATGCATTCGATGAGAAAACGCATGCCTGGCCTGTGGAGCAGAACATTCATCTCAAAGTTCTGGATGATGGAACCGGCAGTCAGGGAACGATAAAAATAGAAGGGAAGTGCGAGAAGCCAACTTGTCCGCAGGCCACGTTGGAAAGTGGAAATGAGAAAATTGCGTTAAAGAACGGAACGCCAAACCCCATCACGCTCTATTACAAGAAACCTGCTGATAGTGAGCAGGATGATCCGCCCGTCGATCCGATATGGTCCTATTTCAATCGTATTCATTTGCCCTCTGATGCCATTGCCGCTCCCCATCGTTATCAGTTGATTACGCAGGGCTGTACGGGGAAAGCGAGTTATGCACAAATAGATGTTTATCCTGAAGTGGAGCTACGGGCTATTATTGGTTTCAGCTATGAACTAATGGGAAAAGAACGCACCTGGAAAGAGCGGCGGGATGAACAGGCGGCGGCCAGAAAAAAGATGGAGAATACCCAGCCTAAAAACGGCAATAAACTGCGGAGTGGCTGGACATTGCAGACCGATCAGTTTCAAATCACGCAGGAGCAGAAGCTGAATATTGAGTACGGGCTGAAAATCGGTGGTACGGAATATTCGGCTAAGTTTGCTGAGATGACGCGTAATAAAGTCAAAACGGTCAAGACACTGGAACAGATTGGCAAAGTAGAGCGCTTTTTATCGAATATCAACAAATATCTCCTGCCTGAGCCCGACCCCGAAAAAAAGGGAACGCGCGAGTATCGCCTGTTTGATTTCTCCGTTGAGCCAATTAATCTGGGGGTATCCTACGCGTATCAGTGCAAAGACCGTGTTGATGATGCCACGCATTTTATGGGGCTTTACGCGGCACCCTTCCTTAGCATGAGTATGAAAATAGACCTGATACAGCTTCTGGCGGCCTACTGTAAAGTAGAACGTATTGCCGCGAAGTGCCGGGAATATATCGCGAAGGGCGGCAGTTCCCTCGAGTGTTATATAAAATTGACGGCAGAGCTGCATTTTTCTGTCGGCGCGGCCTATAAGCAAGCACAATGGACCTTCGCGCCAGAGGACGACAACAATAAGCTGGCTTTTGTTCTAGAAGGGGTTGTCAGCCAATCATTTGAAACAAAAGTGCTATTTTTAGAAATTGCGCTAAAGGCCCTAGGCGTACTCAAAACAGAAGCCGGAATGAAGCTTGATCCGCATGATGATGGTATCGATTTGGTGGGGTACCACGATGGTATTACGGCTGAAGTAGCATTAATGGCTGATTTTAAATCATCACCAGACCGTGGTATGAAAGGCAGTACGGACGATGAATATTCATACAAATCAACAACCGAACTGGCTGGGCCACTAAAAGCGGATGAGTCTGCGATGAGAATTAATTTGTTTGGTAAAGAGAGAGTCATTACTAAGCCGGAAGTGATACCTGCCCAGCCGTGGGCAATGGGATCGAATCCCAAATATAATGCAGTGCAAAAAACGAGTCAGGAACCCTGGGCCATGGGATCCAATCCAAAACGCTAGGAATACAAGGAAAGCGCATGATGGGGAAGTTTTTTCAATGGAAATGCCTAATACTGTCAGGAGTGATGATGTCTACCGCCAACGCAGCTAATGAACCGTTAAGAATCCGTAGTGTATTCGATATTAACTCGGCATTCTGCGCCATCAAGACTAACGGTGTGCTGGGGATGGATAACCGAGATTCAGCGGTGGCTGGGAGAGGGTTTGGTACATCCAGCACTAACGCATTGCTTGCGCTGGAAAATGGCGAAAATGAGATTACGGTTGAAATAGGAGCGCTGGGCTGGTTCTCACAGGAAAATATTAGTGATGATAATGGACGCAAGGCATTTAAGTCGGATGCAGGGTGTAAAGTGGCCCTCACTGCGTTTAAAGGTGAACAGTCGAAGATATTGAGCCAGCTCGCAATCGCTATCGGTAAAGACGGTATTCCTTATGCGCAATCAGGCGGGGAAGTGGACAGTGCTAAACCTGAAAAAGTGATGGTAAAGAAAATCACAGCACAGCAGGTTGAAATGGGACATCTCTCCTCGGATTATCTGATCGATAACTATTTCCCTGCTGGTATGGAGCTCTATCAGTTTACTAAAAAAGTCCATCTTAAGAATATCCCTGAGTGGAAATGGACAAAAGCAACCCCGTTCACGGGCAAGCCAGAACAGATTCAGGCGCTAAAGATTGCTTATCTCGATCTCTGGCACCTTTTAGCAGAAAAGAATGATATAAAAATAAAGAGATATCTTAATGAGTCTTTGAAAGCATGGGCAATGACTACTGGGGATAATATTGATGATGTTTACAAGAGTAATACATTTGTAGATGATTTAAAAAGTAATAATTTTAAAATGATTAACATCAACTGGAATGATTATGAAGTTGAGGTGATGAATAATCATAGAATGGTTCGTTTTATAAATAAATCTGATCCAAGTTTCTCTCCATTAAGTTATTTTATAGTAAATGAAAATGGCAGTAAGCGGCTTAGAGGATATTCACCAATTTTTTCCTTCATTGATGGTAAGTTTATTCCTGTTATCTAATTTTAGGGAAGGTTAAATTCGCTAATATCTGGAGTGAGTGAATAACTTACTCCAGTGATTCATGTTATTAATCTAAGTAATGGAAAAGTCAGTGATGAGTATCCTTAACGATTGGCAGAATAATTTTTATCAATATTTTACTTTATTACTAATGTGTGTGATAGCTTATAAAAATTCGGTAAATCAGGCTACCAATTCTGAACGCGGTATAGAGAAAAAGTCGGGAGAAATCATGAGGGGAAAATGGCGTAAATGTATGCACGTGGTTTTTGTGGGGCTAATCATGATGTCTACCGCTAATGCTACTGAGGAACCGTTACGAATTCGCAGCGTATTTGATATTAACTCGGCGTTTTGCGCCATCAAGACCAACGGTGTACTGGGGATGGATAACCGAGATTCAGCGGTGGCCGGGAGAGGGTTTGGCACTTCCAGCACCAATGCGTTGTTATTTCTGGAAAATGGCGAAAATGAGATTACGGTTGAAATAGGTGCGCTGGGCTGGTTCTCAAAAGAGGCTATCGATAATGAAACCCGCAAGGTGTTTAAACCGGATGCAAGATGTAAAGTGGCTTTAACCGCGTTTAAAGGCGAGCAGTCCAAGGTATTGAGTCAGTTTACTATCGCTATCGGTCAAGATGGTCTTCCTTACGTATCATCTGGAGGAGAAACGGACAGCGCTAAAACTGAAAAAGTTACCGTAAAAAAAGTCACTGCGCAGCAGGTTGAGATGGGGCATTTTCCTTCGAATTATCTGATCGATAACTATTTCCCTGCTGGTATGGAACTCTATCAGTTTACTAAAAAAGTCCATCTTAAGAATATCCCTGAGTGGAAATGGACAAAAGCCACACCTTTCACCGGAAAAAACCGAGCAGATTCAGGCGTTAAAAATTGCCTATCTCGATCTCTGGCATCTGTTGGCTGAAAAAAATGATGTGGAAATAAAAAAATATCTTAATGAATCTTTACAAACATGGGCAATGACAACGGGCAGTTCCATTGATGAAATATATAATGACCGAAATTTCATAGATGATTTTAAAAGTAAATCATTTAAAATGATCCCCATAAACTGGAACGATTATGAAATTGAAGTTATAAATAAAAATAGAATGGTTCTTTTTATTAATAAATCAGATCCCACTATATCCCCTCTTTCTTATTCAGTCAAAGATGAGGATGGGGATGATAGTTTGGGATACTACTCCCCAATATTTGCTTTTGTTGATGGAAAAGTAATTCCAGTCATATGAAATTAAATGCCAGAAAATGTTGAAGTAATAAATTGGTTTGCTCCAACATTTAAATTGACTGACTAAAAAGATCTTATTCAAGAACGACTCGCACACTCTATGAGAGATCGTTTTGGATAATGTTGCTGAAGCAAATAGCTTGCTGATGCCGATATTGTAACGGATGTATTAACAAGGGATAAAAATGGGTAACGCAGTTAAATTAGGCGATAGCGATACCGGTCACGGTAGTCATCCGCCGACGCCCGTCGCGGTGGGGTCATCGACGGTTAAGGTTGATGGTATGCCGTTGGCTCGACAAGGCGATCCTTTGGTTCCCCACGGTCATGCTCGGAGCATTAGCGGTGGTTCATCGAGTGTATTTATTGACGGTAAACCCGCGGCACGAACGGGGGATGGTGTGAGTTGTGGTGGCGTGGTGATTGGTGGGGGAACGGTCACCATTGGGTGATGACTTATTCACATTCACGCCTGACGTCTATCGAACTGAACTAAAAAAGCCAGCACAGGTTTCCCTGGCTGGCTTTTCCCCGGTGCGGTAATGGCGCACGTATTACAGTTGACGCACCGCAATAAAACGATCGGCGATCAGGCGGGCGACCCAGAACGAGGTCTGCGCCACGTCGCTGTGTAGCCCGTTTTTCGTATGGATGTCGGCCTGATGTAGAAAATCCTGCTCCAGCGAATCCACAAACGCATCGAACTCGAACTCACCCCGTCGCAGCGATCCTGACTGGCTGAGTACCGTGTTCAACTGTGTTCTCACCAGATGGATAGCCTGCGTGAACGATTCACGTTGTGCCGGCGTAATGTATCCACCTTGTCTGGCAAGATCCGCCCAGCGTGTCGGTGCGGGAGATGTCATTGTGGTTGGCATCTTACTTCACCTGTAAGTTGGCGGAATCTGGCACTTTGTAGTGATTATTGACGTTCGTCAGGTTGATGTTGCTGCCTTTGACGTTCAACCCTTCACTGTCGCTTTTCACGAACGAGAACTTGCCGTTTTCTGCATCAATGTTGCTCAGATTCAAGTTCCAGTTACCTTGTTGCCCACCGTTGGTGCGGACAAACGTACCGAAATCTTTCGCTTTGAAATTATCGATGGTCAGGTTGGCATCCGCGTTCAATTGGAAAATCTTATCGGAAGCGCCCTGAGCGCTACTGTCGGTGATTTCAACGTTGGCTGGCTTACCGTTATTCGATTTTACCGTCAGCGCATCTTCACCCACGTTGGTCCAGTGTACGTTATCAATTTTGGCATCGCCGCGAACGTGTACGCCATCCGCCGCATTATCACCAAACACCACGTTTTTCAGCGTTGCGCCTGGAGCCAGTTCAAAGACCGGTTTCTGGCCTTCAGCCTGACCACCGTCGCCTAACTTGCTACCGGCAGTGAAGGTTTTTCCACCGCCATCAAAGACTTCGCCGGGGCCGACTTTGATGGTGTCATTGACCACGGTGGCATCACCGCTGGCTTTCGGGAAGGCAACTGGACCAGCACCTGCTGTTGACGTTGTCGGCGATGCTGCCGAACCGCCATCAACACCGATTGGTGCGGCTGTTAGTGGAGCAGATGCGCCGCCGCCGTTACCACCAACGGGTGAAGACGACGCTGATGGTGCAGCAGGTGAACCACCACCACCGGCAGAAGGTGCAGACAGCGCGGCAGGCGATCCACCGCCACCGCCGGAGGAAGCCTGCGGCGCACCCACCGATGGCGATCCGCCACCTTGTGACTGTCCTTTTTCTTGCGGCTGACCGAATTCACCTTTCTGTGAATCCATCAGATTGCCGATCAATTCCATCAGCGCTTTCAACAGGGCGTTGCCACTCAGTTGGCCACCGCCGTCTGCGGTTGGGCTGATGGCGTTATCTAATGCGCTGCCTGCCGAATCTTGCAGGAGAGAACGGCTTAAATTTTCTGGATTTTGCGCACCGCCTGCGCCACCCATGCCGGATGGGCCCGCCATCGGTGAGGCACCGCCACTGCCGCCTGCCGCGCCTGACGAACCGGAAGAGAGTGGGTTCCCCGCTTCCTGCCCATTTTTGCCCGGAATCAGCGTTTCCAACAGTTTCATCAGCATATCGGCAGGGTTGCCATTTTGTCCTAATGGCGAGCTACCACCGTTGCCTGAGCCAGTCTGGCCCAGTGGACTGCCATCGGTTGATGACGGCGTATTGCCCTGCACATTAGGCAAGAGCGCGCTAAGTAAGGTGCCCAGCACCTCCATGAGCTGGCTATCTTGCTGTGCAGAGCGTGGCGATGCCCCGCCGTTGCTGCCTGACAGCGGGGAATTCAGACCTGTTGATGACAGGCCTGCGCCGGGTTGTATGCTGAGCGTGATCGTCATATCAGCCATAACATCTCCTTGAAAGTGAATAATGTAGGTCATTAACAGGCTTACGTCTGTTGCGTATTAAGTGAGGGAAGGTGTGATGCGGTTCCCGTTCAGGGAAGAGAAAGATGTCGGGAACCGGAAGGCGAAACTGACCACTTAACCGATACGATCACTTCATCACTCTTGGAACCTGTTATGCAGAAAATCCAGCATGTTCAGCCCGGTCTATCCGTGTCGGAAATTGCGCCCGCTACGCTAGCTAACACATCGCTATCGCAGGGCAGTAGCACCAGCGCGAGCCAAAAAGGCGCGCAATCCCTGATTCAGCAAGGTTTGCATGATAAAAACAAACCGCCCGAACTGGAGCAGGGAAGCGGCAGTTCAGTGAAGAGTCAGGATTCGCGCTCGACGACCTTGCGCGAACTATTTTCAGCGGAAGGCGTGAGTCAGAGCGTAGCGCGCGCGCCGCGTGATTCGCTGGCATCGGGTGGGCCGATCCAGAGCCTGCCGCGTTTTGCCTCCACCGAAGCGGCTGAGATCAAAATAAGTGGCAGTCATACCGCTACACCTGTCGCGAAACCCGATATCGCGCTGGACAGCCACGGTAAGCTTCAGTTTGGGAAAGGTTTGCCGGAGGCGCTGAGCACGCTGTTACAACAGACCATCGGGAAGAATAGCCAGCCGTTCGTGGCTCATCATGAAAATCAGGATGCACAGCAGCACGCGCTAGCCGACAAATCAGGGCGGCTGTTCGTGATTCAAAGCGATGACAATCAGCATATTGCGCTTCACAGCAGCGGCCGCAGCGCGATGCCAGCGGGCAAGCTGAGCGCGAGTAACGTACAGCTGGGCTCCACGCCGGAACGTATTTCTCTGAAAGCAACCTCGGGCGAATCTACGAGCGTGCCGCTCTCTGGACGCATGAACCACGAGCTGTTAACCGGTGTCCACCGACAGCCCGATTCAGCTTCAGGCGCGGGTGAGCAACTGCGCCTTCATGACGGCAAGCTCTTTGCACTGAATACCGAGTTTGGCGTCTGGCAGCAAAGCAGCGATGTCGCCCACAGCCAGTTATCCCGGCAGGGCGATGGTCAACTGTATGCGGTCAAAGATGACCACACGCTGAGCAATTTGTCGTCAGGCACGGAGTCATCAGCCTTCGGCGATAAAATTACGGCGTTTTCCGCCAATCAAAACGGGCAATCTGCCGTGCTGACCGAGCAGGATCACCTTACGCAGTTGCATCTGATGAGCACGTTGGATGCTGCGCCGCAGCCGGTGGATCTCAAGCTTGACAATGGCGAACCGGTGTATGCGAAAGCAGTGGGGTTAACCGCAGAACACCTGCTGATTGCCGACAATGACGGAAAACTTTACCACGCACCGCTGCCCGAGGCGGGGGCGTCGCACGCCACATTAACCCCGGTCAGCACGCCGGAACTGAATGCGGTGCTGGGTGACGACCATCGTATTACCGGATTTGCCCACGATGAACACGGCCAGACGCAGGCTCTCGCCACCGATCGTCAGGGACAAAAGCACGTCGCGCCTCTGGGGCAGAATGGGTTGTCCCCCACGCCGGGGTGGAACCTGAGCGACAGTCTGGTGGTGGATAATAAGCTGGGTCTGACCACGGCAGCACCCGAGGCGAAAGACACCTTAGATCTGGGACGATTGGGGCAAGTTGGTCTACAGGAAGGCAAAGTTCATTTTTACAACGGCAATACCAAAAGCTGGGAGGCATCCAGCGTTGAAGCTAGCCAGCTCAAGCGCGGGCTGGACAATCAGGCTTACACGCTAAAAGACGGTGAAATCAAGCCGCTGTCCATTAACCAGAAATCAGACTCGTTTACGCACGGTGACAATACCGTGTTTACGCTGCCGCAGGTGCGTATGACGCCGTCTGCGGGCACCGCACTCCCGGGAATTGCCAAGGACGATGACGTTTCGTCGATGGCGGTGATCAACCGTAATAAATTTATTGCCGTCGATAAGCAGGGCGATCTGCATTTCCACCAAATCAAGCCGGGCACAGATAAGCTCGCTGCGCCGCCGCTGGCGCTGCCTAAAAATGGCTTGTCCGGTGAGATACAGGACATCGCGCTGGATCACCAGCAGACGCTCTTTGCCCTGAATAAAGACGGGCAGCTTTTCCAACTGCCGAAAGCCGACTGGCAAAATTCGGCGAATCACGACAGCGCACACTGGCAGCCGGTGAAGACGCCGGCAGAGGGCAAAGTGAATTCACTGGGCACGAATGCGCAGCATCATGTGCAGGTGGCGCATGACGAGCATGAACTCCATACCCTGCAAGGGAGCGCGTGGAAAACGACGGTGCCAAAAGGGGAAGCGCCGTTACCCGCAGAGCCACGTGCCGCAGAAACGGTGTTTGGTCGGCTGGATGTGGCGACCAAAGGGGGAAAAATACCGTTAACCGGGGTTACATTTAAAGCCGATGTTCAGGTTCTCGGTAAAACGGGCGAAGAGTCGCAGCAGGTGAAAAGCAAACTGTCAGATCTGCTGCGAGCCCATCTGGTCTCATTCACCCTGGACGTGCCGCGGCCGTTAAAAACCTTTGCCGACCATGTGCAGCATCAGGTCAGCGGACGTGAAGGCCTGAAGCCTGTGTATGACATGCAAACCGAATTGCTGAAAAAGCTGGATGCCACAACGGGTCAACCGCAGGGTGCGGCGATGGATCTGGCAAGTAAGCTAGACAAGCTGGATCTGGGGGAAAAAGGGAAACCACTGGTGAACCTGCTAAAACAGTTCCATACCGAACTGGAAAGCAGCTCGGCCAAAGCGGCGCTGCTGATCGGCAGGCAGCAGGGCGTGGTGAACGATAACGGAGTCATGAACACGGAAGGCAAGCCCGCCAGCCTGCATGGCAGAGAAAAAGATCTGGCCCCGGTGCTGCTGGCTGCGATGGAAAGTCATCCGTCATCGAAAACGAGTACGGCTGGTACGTTGATCAAAGCCTTTGTCGACAGCAAAACGCCGATAGCCCAAAAGCCGAATAGCGAATCATTTGGGCAGCAGCGAGATACCAGCGATGCACTGTCACTGGCGAAAACGCGGCTGGTGCTGGATACCCTGGTGCTGGGAGACTTGCATAAGCTGACCGATCGCATCGATACGCTATCCGGCACGTCACCGGGTGAGGCGGAACTGGCCTCGATGATGAAGGAGCTTAACGCGCTGCGACAGGGAGATTACGGCGAAAACCCGGTGAAGAAGATGACTGATATGGGGTTCACCAATCATAAGTCGCTGGAGGCGGATTACGATTCGGTTAAAACCTTTATGAAGGCGTTCAGGAAAGAGGACAACGCCATCAGCGTCACCTCGAAAACCGTGATGCAGGCGGCCAGCCAGACGGACATGATCGATAAAATGAAGGCGACCGTCCTGTCATTGGACAGCAACGAAAGCATCGCGTTTAACCGGACCTATGGCGGCGGGGCATCTATGTCGTTTGTGGTCAGCGGCACGCCATTACCTTTCCCTCCGGTGCCGGGCGGCGGCGTCAGCGGCGAGCGCAATTACAATCTGAGCTTTTCTCGCGGTGAAAATGGCATCAACGTTGCCTTCGAGCGTTCAGGCGGAATTACTGGGAAAGTGAGTTACTCCGGCGGGTATGACGTCAGCCAGTATCTGACAGGAAAAACGTCGGCGCAGATGACGCAAAACATCAACAGCAAGCACAGCTTCACACCGGACGTTCGTGCCTCCTTCGGCGTATCCGCCAGCCTGCAAATGGCGCAGCAAAACGCCTTGAACTTTACCCTCAGCGAAGAAGAACTGCCCGGCTTTATTGACGGCCTGTCGAGCGGCACGATCAACCCACTTGCCCTGCTGGATAAAGGGGAACAGCACAGCGTGAAGGCGGGGAAAACGGTCAGTTTTAATCTGGATGGCAATGCAGCGCTGGAGCTGCGTGGCGGAATCAACCTGACGGAAAAAGGTGCGGCGCCAACCAGCGCGACGCTGCGCGGGTCGCTTGGCGTGACGGCGAGCGCTAATGTGTTGTCTGGCACCAGTTCATCCAGTGTTTCACAAGGGGAGAAATCCACCACCTATACGGAATCCGACAACCGTCTGCGCTTTATGAATCAGGCCACTGCGGGGCTCAATGCCACTATCAGTGCCGGGGCGGCCAGAACGACACCGGATGGTACTGTCCCGTTCTTCACTGCGGCCAGCGTTGGGGTGAATGTGGCGACCGATTCGCGTACTAACCAGTCAATTAGTCTGGGCATGAAAAAGGCTGAACCGCTGGAGAACAAAGACATTGAAGCGGTGACCAAGACGCTGGCTTCCGCCTTTAGCGATCCGGCCAGTCAGTTGTTGATCGACAGCGTGAAAGGCATGGCGGAACCGGGCGATCAACTGGCTATCCTGAATGCGCATTTTGCGGATAAACCGGCAAAAACCGACGATCAGCATCAGGGATTAATGAGTTTGAAAAAGCTGAACGTGCAGCAGGATGTTGCACAGCGCGACGGGGCAACGCTGGATAGCGTCAAGCACACGACGTCCTATACCAACCTCAGCAAATTGACGGAAAACGGGCTGTTTCAGGTGATCGGCAACCATTTGTTTTCTTCGCTGCCGCCGAGCAATGCCGATCGCATCAATCAACTGATCGCGGACAATCCGGCGCTGAAGGATATCGTGAGCCGCTTGCAGGATAACGACAGAGCGTCGGTGACGGTCTCGTTGGAACTGAAAGACGATGTGCGGGAAAAGATCGAGAAGGGCATTCAGAACAAGACGCACGGCAAGGATGACGTCATCGCGCTATTTAAAGACGGCAATAATTTGCGTCTCGCCAGCATTGAAGTCTCGAAGGCGGTGAAGAAGAGCGAAGGGTTCAATACCCCAGCGGTCATCATCAATGCGTCAAGCAGCGCGGGCGTTAGCATGAATAAACTGCTCGGCAACGTCAGCTTTAGCTACGGGCAGGATCAAACCGTACCGCAAAGTTACAAACTGAGCGGCGAGATTGCAAAAGCCAATCCCGCGACCGCCAATGCGTTGCAGCAGCTCCAGCAGGAAGGCTTGCAGCTAAACAGCTAATCGTAAATATCATGCGGTGATTACAGGAGAACAGAATGACACCCACACAACAGCATATTACTCGGTTATTACGTCATTACGGCGCGCTCAGCCGTACCCAACTGGGCTTGCAGGACGGTATCTGTGCACTACGCGAACCTGACGGTCAGGAGGCGGTGGTGTTGGAAGTCCCCGCCAGCAGCGGCGTACTGCTATTACACAGCGATGTGATGCGATTTCAGGGGGATGTTAGCACGGCGGTGTATCAGTTCATGCTGATGCTTAACTTTGAAATGGCGGCGATGAAAGGCTGCTGGCTGGCGCTGGATGAGAATACGACGCTGCGTTTGTGCACTCAGCACACCGTTGAATCGCTCGATGAACCCAGCTTTACCGCGCTGCTGCCCGCGTTTATCAGTCAGGCAAAAGAAACCCGACTGCTGATTCGAGGCTTGTTGCCACGACTCATGGCGGCGTAGCGCGGTTGAGCCACGTCATGCTATTGATCGATGGCAATAAAGGCCAGCATCGTTTCACTGCCGTCCAGAATATCGGATTGGATGGCCTGTCGAGCGGCGCTGGCATCGCGCTGCTGTAGTGCCGCGAAGACCTCTTCGTGATGTTCGATCGCCATTTGCACGGAAAAATGCGCATAGGCCTGCGCAATTAGCGGGCCGGTGCGCATCCACAGGCTACCGATAAACTGCGTCAGCAGCGGCATACGCGCCGCCTGCGCCAGAAACAGGTGAAATTCGCTATTTAACCGCAGCGCTTCGCGTAGATTTTTCTCGTCAATCGCCAGACGATTCTGGCGAATATTCTCTTCAATCTGCGCCAGCATCTTCGGCGTAATGTGCGCAGCAGCCTGCTCGGCTCCCGTGCCTTCCAGCGCCAGCCGCAATGTGCGGATCTCGATAAACTGGGCCTCGGTCAATTGAGGGACGCGGATATCGCGCGGCGTCTTGAGCACCAGCGCCTGTTCTTTCGCCAGTTGCAGGATCGCATCTCGCACCGGCGTGACGCTGGTACCAACCTGTGCGGCGAGTTCCCGTATTCTCAGGCGATCGTCCGGTTTGAGTTGGCCGGTAATTAATGCCTCACGCAGCATGGTATAAACGCTGGAACCCAGATAGCTGTGATTGATCTGCCCAATTGGATAATTCACTGTTCCCCCAGAGAGAAGCGCCACGCAACGTGATGAGATAAACATGAGTTCGCACCGCAACGGCTCGCGGCGATGAGGCGTTAATATACAATATGATGCATCAACGAGGCTATGGGGTGAGAGATCGCACGGGTGAAGAATCGACAAGAAAAGGTCATGAAATGCGCAGTAGGGTATGACGAGGTGTAACCAACCTAAAATTATTGGTTAAGGAAGTATTTTATCGCGACTTAACGCAAACCCATTGTCATAAAATTATATATTACCTGACATATTGAGCTTGGTAATTAACGGTTCTACTATGCCAAAAAAATTATTATCAGGGATGAAGCCATGCGTGGTTTTTTCAGGCTGATTTTTATCATGCCTGCGCTATTTTCTTATACCGTATTTTCCGCGTCGCTTAATCCGGCAGACCGAAATGACATTCAGCAGCGGCAGGCCGAAGTGATCGACCAGTCTCGGCAGCAGCGCGATGCCTTATTACAATTAAATCAACCTCAAACGACGATAAATCCCAATGACAGAAGCGATGCCGGGCACTGCTTTTTCATTAAGGATATTACTTATCACAATAGCTCCCTGCTGCGTGAAAAAGATAAAAATAGGTTAAATAAAGATTATATTAATCGTTGTCTCAATGTTAATGATATAAATCAGCTGATTCATGACGTCAGTAATTGGTATATCGAACGGGGTTATATCACCAGTCGCGCCTTTATTGCTGAGCAAGATCTTTCTGGCGGCGTATTACAGATCGATATTCTGGAAGGCCGTCTCGAATCTATTAATCTTAATAACCAATCAACGTGGGCATTAAAACAGGTTTTTCCGGGGCTGGAAGGCAAAATTCTCAATCTCCGGGATATCGAACAGGGCATGGAACAGCTCAACCGCATGCCGACGCAGCAGGTGAGCATCGAAATTCAGCCTGGCAGCCAGCCCGGCTATTCCATCGTCAACCTGACCAGTAAGAAACAGATTCCGCTGACGGCAAACATCGGTTTTGATAATAGCGGGCAGAAAAGCACCGGAGAGCGGCAGCTAAGCGGCGGTCTGTGGGCGGATAACGTGCTGGGGCTGGCCGACCAGTGGTTTGTCAACGGCGGGCACAGCAGCGAGTTTCGCGATAGCCGCAATGTCGAGAGCTTACAGGCGGGCGTGTCGTTGCCCTATGGTTACTGGACGCTCAGCTACGACTACTCGCAAAGCCGCTATCGCAATGACTTCATCAACCGGGATTTTCTCTGGCATTCAACCGGCGACAGTCAGACGCACCGCGCCACGCTGTCACGCGTGGTGTTTCGCAACGGCGACATGAAAACCAGCCTCTCGGCGGGCCTGTCGCACCGTATCGGAAAGAATTACCTGAACGATGTATTACTGCAAATCAGCAGCCGTAAACTCAGCAGTGCGATTATTGGCATCAATCATAGCCAGAAGCTGTGGGGCGGGCTGGCGACGCTGAATCCGGCTTATAGCCGGGGAACGCGCTGGTTCGGTGCAGAAAGCGATGAAGGGAAATCTGACGATGCGTTCCGCGCTGAGTTCAACAAGGTAACGCTGGCGGCCAGTTATTACTACCCGATCGCAGACAACCTCCATTACCTCACCAACCTCTATGGCCAGTACTCACCGCAGCGCCTGTATGGCAGCGAACAGGTCACGCTGGGCGGGGAAACCTCCGTACGGGGTTTCAAGGAACAGTATATCTCAGGCAATCGCGGTGGTTACTGGCGCAACGAACTCAACTGGCGGGCGGCGCAGCTGCCGCTGTTGGGCAGCGTCACCCTGACGGCGGCGGTGGACGGTGGGCATCTTTTCTCACATCAGGCCGAAAGCGAATCGGCGGGCACTCTGTGGGGCGCGGCGGTAGGGGCAGGTGTCGCGAATCAATATCTATCACAACAAATCACGGTTGGCTGGCCATTGGCACATCCTGACTGGCTAAAACCGGATAGTGCCGTGGTGTATTACCGCGTTGGGCTGTCTTTTTAACTATTTTTCATTTTTCGTTGTTAATTGTTGAGACCGGGGATCAGGGATGAAACCAATAAAAATCACACAGCGCCTGCTGGCGTATACGCTGATCCACCTGATTGCATTTCAGCCGCTGCTGCCAGCCATGGCGGCGGGGGTGCAGGTGGCGACGGGCAATACCGCGCTGGATCAGGCCGGCAACGGCGTCCCGGTCATCAATATCGCCACGCCAAACAGCGCGGGGATCTCCCACAACCAGTACCGCGATTTTAACGTCGACAAGCCCGGTCTGATCCTGAATAACGGCACAGAACAGCTCAATCCCACGCAGCTCGGCGGGCTGATCCAGAACAACCCTAACCTGAAGGGCAAGGCCGCCGACGCCATCATCAACGAAGTGGTGTCCACCAACCGCAGTACGCTGGCGGGCTATCTGGAAGTCGGTGGCAAGCAGGCCAGCGTGATTGTTGCCAACCCGAACGGCATTACCTGCGACGGCTGCGGCTTTATCAATGCCCCGCAGGTGACGCTGACCACCGGTAAACCGCAGCTGGACGCGCAGGGAAATCTGCAACATATCGACGTGAAGCGTGGCGATATCACGCTGACCGGGCAGGGGCTGGATGCGAGCAAGAGTGACTACCTCAGCCTGATTGCCCGTACCGCGCAGATTGATGCCGGGCTGAATGCCAACGATACCCGGATTGTGCTGGGGGCTAATCAGGTCGATGCCAATGGCACGGTCACCGCGCAGGCGGCGGACAGCGACGTGGCTGGTAGTAATGTAAAAGTCGCGCTGGATACGGGCGCGCTGGGCGGAATGTACACCAACCGCATCAAACTGGTTTCCAGCGATAAGGGTGTGGGCGTTAACGTCGGCAATCTGAGCGCGCGCAGCGGGGATATCACACTGTCGGCCAACGGCAAGCTCAGCCTCGGCGATGCGGTGGGGAAAGGGAATATTCAGGCGGATGCGGACGCGCTGGCATTGCGGGGCAAGCAGCAGGCGGGTGATGCGCTCACGCTGAACGCGAAGCAGGACATCACGGTGCAGGACGCCACGCTGCGAGCAGGGAAGGATATCGCTCTCCGGTCAGACGGGACGCTGAACGCACAAAACAGTCTCATCAGTGCCGGTGTGGATGCACAGGGCACGGTCAACTCTGCCAATCAACTCTCTCTCAAAGGTGACAATGTCACTCTTAACGCGACCCAGCTTGCCGCCGGCAAGGTGGCGGTCGAGGCGGGGCAATCGCTGCAGCAGGATGCGCAAAGCGGCATCAAGGCAGAATCGGCGCTTGAGATGCGCGGCGACACGGTGTCGCTGGCGGGCAGCGCGGGCGCGGAAAACGTGCGACTGGAAGCAAAGACCCTTAACGGTGCCGGCAGCGCCCAGCTTCAGGCGAAGAACAACGCCATGGTGCGCGTCACGCAGCAGGGCGACTGGCAGGGGAATGTAACTGCGGGCAATACGCTGAGTGTTGAGGGCGGACGTCTGGTACAGCGAGGTACGCTGGCGGGGAAAACCCTCACGCTGACGTTAGATACGCTGGATAATCAGGGCGATATCGCTGCGCGGCAGGCGCTGACGTTCAGCGGCGGTGACATAACGAACCGCGGCACATTAGCGGCGGCCGAGCGATTGACGGTTAACGCGCAGCGCCTGGACAACCGCGGATTGCTCAGCGCCCGGTACGAGGTAAAACTTGAACTGCAGGCGGTGCTGAACAATCAGGGCAACATTCTGACCGATAATCAGCTGTTTTTGCTGGCCGACAGCATCACCAATGGCGGCACGCTGCAGGCCGCCACGCTGACCGCACAGGCTGACAGCTTCACCAGTCAGGGCGAGGTGACCGCAAACGCACTTGACCTGACCAGCCAGACGAGCGAAAACCACGGCGTTATCAACGCCCGGCAGATGCTGGCGCTGCACGGCGGCAGTCTGGTGAACCGCGGCACGCTCAGCGCGGGTGAAAAACTGGCGCTGACGCTGGGTGACTCACTGGATAACCGCAGCCTGATACAGGCGGGCAACACCCTGCAGATAACCGCTGACCGTCTCAGCAATGATGGCACGCTCACCGCCCCTGACTTACAGCTGCACACCGACACGCTCGCCAATCAGGGCACGTTGCAGGCTGACAACGCACTGCAGCTGGACGCCACGCGTTCACTGACGCAGTCCGCCCGCGGTACGCTGCTGGCGGGCACCGACCTGACGATAAACGCGGGACAGGCGGAGACCGACGGTGCGATTCAGGCGCAGCAGTTCCTGCTGAATGCCGAACGCTGGCTCAATACGGGAAAAACCAGTCTTACCGGCGACGGACAGATTACCGCCGGGCAACTGGACAACCGCGGCAGCCTGTTGACGGCAGGCAACTGGACCATTCACAGCGATGTCGCCAGCAATGCGGGTGCGTTGCTGGGCAATGCCCTGACGATTCAGGCCAATACCCTCACGAATAGCGGACAGGCACAGGCGAAGGGGGCGGTGAACCTGACCGTCGCCGATACCTTTACCAATCGCGGCGACTGGCTCAGCGGGGAGACGCTGCGTCTTCAGGCGGCGAAGACCGAGAACCGGGGCACGCTGCAGGCGTTAACCGTGACGACAGAGGGCGCGTCTTTCGACAACCGCGGTACGGTCAGCGGTATCAATAGTCTGTCGCTCTTCCTGACCGGCCATCTGGATAACGCCGGTACGCTACAGGGTAATGCGCTTCATGTGGACGCGGCACAGCTCGATAATCAGGGCACGCTGCGGGGCACGGATGCGTTGACGCTGGCGATAACCGGCAACCTGTCCAGTCAGGGCGAGCTGCTGAGCGAGGGTGACAGCACCACGTCAGCGCAACGATTTATCAATCACGGTACCTTGCAGGCGAAAAACGTCACGCTGCAGGTGGATGAACTCGACAACGCGGGAAACATCCTCGGCGTGTCCTCGCTGACGCTGACGGCGGCCAACGGGCTCACCAACCGGCAGACGGGCAAGCTGCTGTCTCAGGGAACGGCGACGCTCACCGCAGCAGAGGTCGTCAATGCCGGAGACTGGCAGGCGAAAACGCTGACGCTGATGGCGAATAATCTCACCAATGACGGCCAGATCCAGGGCGATGACGCCTTATCCCTGACGCTGCCCGCGACAGATGGCAAAGGGACGTTAATCAACCGCGGCACGCTGACCTCGGGCGGGGATGCCACGCTGTTCGCACGCCTGATGGAGAATCAGGGCACGCTCTCCAGTCTAGGGCGTACTGAGCTGACCGGTGTGTCGTTGATGAACGACGGGCGAGTGGTGGCGGCGACGGGGCTGTCGCTGCGCGGCGACTATCAGGGCCGCGGCCTGCTGAACACGGCGGGCACACTGACGCTGCACGGCGACACGCTGGTTAACGGCGGGCACTGGGAAAGCCGGGCGCTGTCCCTGCAAGGGAAGCACTTGACCAATCAGGGCACGGTGCTGGGGAACACGGTCGCGCTGTCTCTGGAACAACTGACAAACCACGGCGACATCACCGGTGTCGACACGCTAACGCTGTCGCTCGGCGACAGCCTGAATAATATCGGCACGTTGCGCAGCGACAGCCTGTCGGTTGCGGCGGCAGAGGTGAATAACCGCGGCGACATGCAGGGCATCAATACTCTGCAACTGAACACCACCGGGCTGCTGGATAACGCGGGCGTCATCAGCGGCAGCCAGTCTGTGGCGGTGGCAGCCGGTGACGTCAAACAGCGCGGCACGCTGGAAGGAAAAACCGTCACGCTGGACGTCGCCTCGCTGGCCAATCAGGGCAAGATACTGGGCGTGGATGCGCTGACGCTCGCCATCGTGGGCACGGTCACAAACAGTGGGAATGTGCTGACGCAGGGCAACGGTTCTGTTGCCGCTCAGCAGGTGGACAATAGCGGGCTGATGCAGGCGGGGAGTCTGACGCTGCAGGCCGACGATATCGTGAATGCCGGGCAACTGCTGGGGATTGACGCGCTGTCCATCACCGCACAGCACGGGCTGACCAACCAGCAAACCGGCACACTGCTGACGCAGGGCGCGGCGGTGTTACAGGCTGCGCAGGCAGCGAACCACGGCGAGTGGCGGGCAGATAGCCTGTCGCTGCGGGCTGCTCGCTTCACCAACGCAGGACGGGTTCAGACCGAAGGTAATATGGACATCGCCATAGAACCCGTGGGTGCCCCTCATCAACGTTCATTCCTGCCAATGGCGCTGTCGCTGGCGGCGGATATCCAGCAACTCAACGCGCAGCCTTCCCCTCAGAATGCATTCCCCGCCGCCGGCAAACTGGACAACCGCGGCACGCTGGTCTCCGGGGGCGACATCCAGCTGCGCGCCACGCAACTGGCCAATCAGGGCTCCCTCGCCAGCAACGGCACGGCAACCCTTATCGGGGAGACGGTGGAGAATGACGGCGATATCGTGGCCGTCACCGGACTGTCACTTGCGGGCCATTATCAGGGCCGCGGGTCGCTGCAGACTGACGGCCTGCTGGACTGGTCCGGCACCACGCTCACCAACCGCGGGCGCTGGCAGGCGAATGCCATTCAGTTGCAGGGACACGCGCTGGACAATCAGGGCACGCTGCTGGGGCAGCGCACCGACATCACGGTCGATAGCCTGTTTAACGGCGGCGAAATCGCCGGGGTTGAGGCACTGCAACTGACTGTTGCCGATAGCCTGACCAATCAGGGGCAGATCTATGGGGCGACGCTGGGGCTGTCGGCGACAGACCTGTTCAATCAGGGGGAGCTCTCCGGTGATACGTTGCACCTGACGCTGCAGGAGACGGCTCGCAATAGCGGCCTGATTAGCGGCAGCCAGCGGGTACAACTGGAGGCGAGTCAGGTCGACCAGTTGGGTTCACTGGAAAGCCGCCAGTTGCAGGTGCAGGCGAACGCACTGGACAATCAGGGCACGATGCTGGGTGTCGATGCGCTGACGCTGGCGATTAACACCACGGCGCGCAACAGCGGAAAATGGCTGAGTCAGGGCGACAGTACGCTGACCGCCAGCCGACTGGAAAACCGTGGGCAATGGCAGGCGAAGACGCTGACGCTGACGGCCGATGAGGTCGGGAATGCCGGCCAGCTGTTGGGACTGTCGGCGCTGACGCTGACGGCGAAAAACCGTCTGGACAATGCGAAAACCGGCCAACTGCTCACTCAGGGGCTGGCAGTGCTGAACGCGGCCGAGGCGAGCAATGACGGTGAATGGCAGGCAGACAGCCTGACGCTCGACGCGCAGAACCTGATTAACCGCGGGCACCTTCAGGGCGACCAGTCACTGAAGCTGACGCTGGCAAACGGTGATGTAGACAATAAAGGTACGTTGTGGAGCAAGTACGCCGATATTGCCGCCCGCACGCTGACCAACGCGGGTGAGGTGACCGGCGTTAACGGTCTGCAACTGACACTGGATGACGCCTTAACCAATCAGGGTACGCTGAGCAGCTATCACCTGACCGCGCAGGCCAACAAACTGGACAACCGCGGGAAAATCAACGGCCTTGACCGGCTTGAACTGACCGTTGGCAATAGCCTTGATAATCAGGGCTCGCTGTACGGCGCGGCGCTGGCGCTGAACGCAAACGACCTGACCAACAGCGGTACGATGACGGGCGTGAACGGGCTGACGCTGGAGCTCGGCAATCAGCTGGATAATCAGGGGGCGCTGAACAGCCAGGCACTTGCCATTGCCGCCCGCGACGTGACCAACGGCGGACTGCTTAATGGCACGCGCGACCTGCAACTGACGCTGGACGGCACCCTGACGAACACCGGTGACCTCACCAGCCAGCGCATCGATATTACCGCGAAGGACGTGCTCAACCACGGGCAGGTGCTGGGCGCGGACAATCTGCAACTCGATCTGCGTAATACACTGGATAACCGCGGTTTAATCAGCGGCAGCACCACATTGGGTATCGTTGCGAACCATATCGACCAGCAGGGGACGCTGGAAGCCCGCGCGCTGACGGTGGACGCACAGACGCTGGATAACCACGGAAAAATGCTGGGCGTGGATGCGCTGACGCTGGCGATTACGGGGACGGCACGCAATCAGGGCAAATGGCTGAGTCAGGGTACCAGCACGCTGACGGCGGATCGGGTTGACAATCACGGTCAGTGGCAGGCGGGTGACCTCACGCTGCAGGCCAGCGAGCTGACCAACCGTGGACAGATTTTTGGTATTGATGCGTTGTCGCTGAGCGCCGACAACGGCCTGACGAATCAGCAAAACGGGAAACTCCTGTCGCAGGGCATCGCGGTACTGCGCGCGGCGAGCGTGACAAACGACGGCGACGCACAGGCAGACCGCCTGACGTTTGAGGCACAGCAGTTGACCAACCGCGGGCGAATGCAGGGGGACAACGGGTTAGCCGTTACGCTGGACCGCGCTAATCCGGCCAGCCGGTTAACCAATCAGGGCACGCTGCTCTCCGGCGGCGACAGCTGGCTGAGCGCCAGCCTGCTCGACAATCAGGGCAGCGTATCCGGCGTGGGTACGCTGACGCTCGACAGCGGTGCGATAAATAACGCGGGTAATGTTATCGCCGACGGGGCGCTGTCGCTCACTGGCGACTATCAGGGCGCTGGCCTGCTGCATACCGCCGACACGCTGACGCTGCGCGGCAATCAGTTCAACAACAGCGGACGCTGGGAAAGCCGGGCGCTGGCGCTGAACGGGGGGGCGTTCAACAACGCTGGCTCGGTTATCGGTGAGCGCGGTATCACGCTAGAACTGCGTGACGGCCTGACGGTCGGCAGCTCCGGCCAGTTGCTGACCAACGGGGCCCTGCAGGCGCAGGCGGGCACGGTCATGAACGACGGGCGCTGGCAGGGCAACACGCTGACGCTGACGGCCGATGACGTCGGGAATGTCGGCCAGCTGCTGGGGCTGTCGGCGCTGACGCTGACGGCGAAAAACCGTCTGGACAATGCGAAAACCGGCCAACTGCTCACTCAGGGGCTGGCTGTGCTGAACGCGGCCGAGGCAAGCAACGAGGGTGAATGGCAGGCGGACAGCCTGACGCTGGACGCGCAGCAACTGACCAACACCGGTCATATTCAGGGCGACCACTCACTGAAGCTGACGCTGGCAAACGGTGATGTCGCTAATCAGGGCACACTGTGGAGCACGCTCGCTACGATTGCTGCCCACACGCTGACCAACGCGGGCAACATCACCGGCGTTGACGGTCTGCAACTGACGCTGGATGACGCCTTAACCAATCAGGGGGCGTTGAGCAGTTATCACCTGACCGCGCAGGCCGACAGGCTGGACAACCGCGGGAAAATCAACGGCCTCGACCAGCTCGAACTGACCGTTGGCAATAACCTTGATAATCAGGGCTCGTTGTACGGGGCGGTCCTGGCGTTGAACGCGACCGACCTGACCAACAGCGGTACGATGACGGGCGTGGACAGCCTGGCTTTCAACCTAAACGGAACGCTGAATAACACGCGTGACATCAGCAGCAATGCGCTGACGCTCAAAGCCAATGACGTATTCAACCACGGTACTCTGACGGGCGTGAACGGGCTGACGCTAGAGCTTGGCAATCAGCTGGATAATCAGGGCGCGCTGAACAGCCAGGCGCTTGCCATTGCCGCCCGCGACGTGACCAACGGCGGACTGCTTAATGGCACGAGTAGTTTGCAACTGACGCTGGACGGCACCCTGACCAACACCGGTGACCTCTCCAGCCAGCGCATCGGTATCACCGCGAAGGACGTGCTCAACCACGGACAGGTGCTGGGCTCGGACGATCTGCAACTCGATCTGCGTAATACACTGGATAACCGCGGTTTAATCAGCGGCAGCACCACATTGGGTATCGTCGCGAATCATATCGACCAGCAGGGGACGCTGGAAGCGCGCACGCTGACGGTGGACGCGCAGACGCTGGATAACCACGGAAAGATGCTGGGTGTCGATGCGCTGACGCTGGCGATTGCGGGGACGGCACGCAATCAGGGCAACTGGCTGAGTCAGGGTACCAGCACGCTGACGGCGGATCGGGTCGATAATCACGGTCAGTGGCAGGCGGGCGACCTCACGCTGCAGGCCAGCGAGCTGACTAACAGCGGACAGATTTTTGGTATTGATGCGTTGTCGCTGAGCGCCGACAACGGCCTGACGAATCAGCAAAACGGGAAACTCCTGTCGCAGGGCATCGCGGTACTGCGCGCGGCGGCGGTGGCAAACGATGGCGACGCACAGGCAGACCGCCTGACGGTTGACGCCCAGCAACTGACCAACCGCGGGCGGATGCAGGGGGATAACGGGTTAGCCATCACGCTGGACCGTACCCATCCGACCAGCCGATTAACCAATCAGGGCACACTGCTCTCCGGCGGTGACGGCTGGCTGAGTGCCAGCCAGCTCGACAATCAGGGCACCGTGTCCGGCGTGGGTACGCTGACGCTTGACAGCGGTGCGATAAACAACACTGGCAGCGTGATTGCCGACGGGGCGCTGACGCTCACTGGCGACTATCAGGGCGCAGGCCTGCTGCATACCGCCGATACGCTGACGCTGCGCGGTAATCAGTTCAACAACAGCGGACGCTGGGAAAGCCGGGCACTGGCGCTGAACGGGGGGGCATTCAGCAACACCGGCACGGTTATCGGTGAGCGCGGTATCACGCTAGAGCTGCGTGACGGCCTGACGGTTGGCAGTACCGGTCAGTTGCTGACCAACGGGGCCCTGCAGGCGCAGGCGGGTGCGGTCATTAACGACGGGTTCTGGCAGGGCAAGACGCTGGAACTGTCCGCAAACGACCTGACAAACGGCGGCACGCTGCTCGGTCAGGACGGGCTGCGTCTTGATTTGCCGGGCACTTATCAGGGGAATGCACGATCTCGTTTGCTGAGCGACGGTGAGGCCGTTATCACGGCTGGCCGTCTGACGCAGAGCGGTGAGATAGCCGCGGGCACGCTGAATCTGAGCACGGGGACGCTGGATAACGGCGGACGCGTGCTGGGCAGCAGCGGCCTGACGGTCACCAACCGTGATGAACTGATTAACCACGCCGGTGGGGAATTGCTGACCAACGGCGCAGGCCGCCTCGACAGCGGTTCGCTGCGCAATGCCGGTACGCTGCAGGCGAACGACCTGCAACTGCGCGCGGGTGAAATCGACAATCAGGGTCGTATTCAGGGCACCGATGCGCTGCGTCTGCTCGACGTACTGCGCTATGTCGGCGATAAAAGCAGTCAGTTGCTCAGCAAGGGTGCGGCCACGCTCCAGGCTAAACAGGCGGACAACGCCGGGTTATGGCAGGCGGGCACGCTGACGCTGGACGGTGACACGTTCCGCAATAGCGGCACGGTGGCGGGGCTGAACGGTCTGTCGCTCAACGGCGACGCACTCAACAATCAGGGCGAACTGTTCTCGCAGGGGGCGGTGACGTTAACCGGCACGACGCTGGAGAACGGCGGCACGCTGACGGGCGTCGGCGGCTTTACGCTGCAGCTCACCGACCGCGTGGATAACCTGGCAACGGGACGATTGCTGAGCGGCGGTACCGGGGAACTGACGACGGATGTGCTGAACAATCAGGGGCTGTGGCAGTCGGACGCGTTACACCTGACCGCCCGTGACCTGGAACAGCAGGGCAATCTGCTGGGCGTACAGCGCGGGACGCTGCAGCTGAGCGGGACCTATCAGGGCGCGCAGGGCAGTCAGCTGGTCAGCGGCGGTGACCTGAGTCTGACGGCGCATGACATCCTCAATCGCGGGCAGATACAGGGCAGCACACTGACGCTAGGGGCGGAGACGCTCGACAATCACGGCTCCCTGCGCGGCGACCGTGCGCTTAATGCCACCGTTGTCGGCCAGTTCAGCAATGCGCCGCAGGCGCGTTTAAGCAGCGACGGCACGCTGAGCGTGCAGGCGGCGACGCTGGCTAATCAGGGCGACATCAAAGCCACCACCACCACGCTGACGGGGAATACCATCACCAACGGCGGCACGGTGCAGGGCATCGCGGCATTGCAACTGGACGCGACAGACCGCATCGTCAACCAGCAGGGCGGACAGCTGTTATCCGACGGCACCACGACGCTCAACGCGGCGGCGGTCGAGAACCTCGGCTGGCTGCAGGGGCGCGGGCTGGCGGTGAACACCGCGCAGTTGACCCAGCAGGGCAGCCTGATGGCGCAGGATAAACTGACGCTGAAAATTCCGCAGTGGGTGAATAACGGACTGGTGCAGGCGGGCGAACTGGAGATTATCGCCGATGAACTGGACAACCACGGCACGCTGCTGGGCCTGACACAGCTGGCGCTGCAGACGCAGCGGCTGATTAACCGGCAAGGGGCGAAGCTCTACAGCGCACAGGATTTGCGCCTGAAAACGCAAGAGCTGCAGCAGGACGGACAACTGGTGGCTCTGGGTAACCTGAGTGCCGACATTACCGGGCCGCTGACCTTTACCCAGAGCATGGCCGCCGGGAAACAGCTGACGCTGAACGTGGCGGGCGACCTCGACCAGCGCGGCACCCTGCAGGGGCAATCCGTCCAGCTGACCAGTACCGGTACGCTGACCCATCAGGGCAATATTCTGGCGGGTGGCGGGGAGTCGCGTATCAGCGCGAAAGACATCGTGCAACTGGAGGCGGGCAGCATTCAGGCGGGTGGTAATCTGACGCTGGTGAGCGACAATACGCTAAATAACAAGGGACTGATTGGCACCACGGGTGACCTGCTGGTGCAGGCCGGCGGCGTGTTACACAACAGCAGTATGCTGTATGCGGGCGGCAATATGCGTCTGCTGTCCGACTCGCTGACCAACGTGTTCGGCACTATTCTGGCGGGCAATAATCTGTGGGTGCAGCGCGATGCGCAGGGCAATGCCAGTACCTCGCTGCTCAACAGCTCCGGCACTATTGAAACGCAATCCGGGGATATCACTATTAACACCGGTACGCTGACCAATCAGCGTGAGGGACTGGTTGTGACGGAGAGTGAATCAAGACCCGTTGATTTACCTAGCGGTGTCGGTGGTTCTTCTATTTTTGAATATATTGATGTCTATAACATAGATGAAAATAAATTCGGATATTATTACACCCATGAATATTTCCCAGGTCATGCTGATGAGACATCTTGGGACGAATATACTTTGCATTATGCTCCTTATAATACATATTCTTTGAAAAAATTCATTGTTAACCAAAAGGAAGTGGCGATCGGTGGTGTTGTAAATACTCAGTCAGTTATCTCTTCGGGCAAAGCAGCGTATATAAAATCTGACTATTTTAATAATATATCATCCAATGTTATTTCAACCGATGACCTACTTCTGATAGGCAGTGTATTAAATAATAAATCTTATCAAACGGGAAAGGTAACTGAGTATTTAACCTATAGCTACAAAGGGCCTGCACCTGTCATCTCTATAAAAGGTGGGGATCAGGATAGAGAGCAATATGGGAATGTTTTTTACGCTACCAATTATCATATAGCATATACGCTAGACGGCACCCCAACCACTGAAAAAACCGTTGGTGAAAGCTATAACGCGTTAATTCAGGCGGGCGGCACCATTACCGCCGATTTCAAACAGGATATCAGTAATACCACGCTGCAGCCGGGCAGCGGCGGGTTTATGCCTGCGTCCACCAAACCGGTGCTGGATGCCATTACCACGTTGTCACCGTTGCAGAAACAGACCACGCGCCAGCTGGTCAGTCAGGATTCGTCGTTTAACGCGGGCGCGGTCGACGTCACCAAAGCAGGGAACGGACCGGCGACGCTGGCGGGCAATGCCGCAGGCGTGGCGGCGACGGGCAAAACCGTGACGCTGACGCAGCAGGCGGGTACCGCGCTGCAAGCGGGGGCACAGGCGGACAACATCACGGCGGCCATCGCGGCGCCGACTGCCGCAGGGCCGCTGACGCTGAACACCGGCGACGCGGTGGTGTTATCGCCTTCTGCTTCCGGTCATATCAGCAACCCCGATGCGGTCACGCTGACGCCACAGTCTGGTACTGCGCTGCAAACCGGCGCGCAGGCGGACAACATCACGGCGACTATTACGACACCGAATGCCGCTGGGCCGCTGACGCTGAACGCCGGCGACGCGGTGGTGTTACAGCCTTCAACCTCCGGCCATGTCAGCAACCCCGATGCCGTTGTGCTGACGTCAACAGGCCAGCGGCCTGATGCGGGCAAGAGCCTGACGCCGGTTAACGTGGACAATACCGAAACGGGTGTAACGATAGCAGGCACGGTAGGTACTCCCGCCACATTGACTACACCGGGCATGGCCGCGATTGATGCACCGAAGCCGACGGTCAGTGCAGACACCCCGCCGGGCGGAACTGCGCCTTCTGCGCCACCACTGCTTTCTGCCGCAGACTTGCTGAGCGCCATCGGCAACGGCCTGCAAAACCTGAGCACCAACCCGCTTGCCGAGTACCCGCTGCCGACCGGCAATAACGGGCTGCTGGTTGTCGACCCGAATGCCGACAGCCGCTACCTGATCCACACCAACCCGAAACTGGAACAGCTGGGACAGGTCGACAATGCGCTGTTCAGCGATCTGCAGACGCTGCTGGGGCAACAGCCGTCAACGGTGGTGCCGGTTGAGACGCGCTCGCAGTGGACGCAGGCTGACCGGGTGCTGGGCTCGTCCTATCTGCTCGATAAGCTGAATCTGGATGCGGATCACGATTACCGCTTCCTCGGGGATGCGGAGTTTGATACCCGCTACATCAGCCAGGCGGTATTGAAACAGAGCGGGCAGCGTTACCTGAACGGCACCGGCTCCGATCTGCAACAAATGCAGACGCTGCTGGATAACGCGGCGGCGGCGCAGAAAGGCATGAACCTGCAACTGGGCGTCAGTCTGACGCCGGATCAGGTCGCAAATCTCAGCCAGAGCCTGGTCTGGTGGGAAAATATCGAGGTCAACGGGCAGACCGTACTGGCACCGAAGCTGTATCTGGCGCAGGCGGATAAAAGCAACCTGCAGGGCAGCGTGATTGTCGCGAACAAGGTCGAACTGAACGCCGGCGGCAGCGTCACCAACAGCGGCACGCTCAGAGCGGTCGACGTGCTGGCGATCGCCAGCGGCGACAGGATTGATAACCACGAAGGCGGCCTGATCAAGTCAGACGGCGGCCTGAATCTGGTGGCGCTCAACAATATCACCAACAGCGGCAGCCGGATTGAGGGCAATACGCTGCAGCTCGCCAGCATCAACGGCGACATCATCAACCGCACCGAAAGCCGCAACTTCCAGACCGCGCAGCCGACCTCATCGCGCAGCGGCACCGGCTCGCTGGTCTTCACCGAACTGGGCAAAACCGCCGAAATCGTCGCGGGCAACAGCCTGACGCTCAGTGCGGGCAAGGATATCCGCAACGTGGCGGCCACGCTCAACGCCGGGCAGGACATGGCACTGAACGCCAAAGGCAATGTGGCGATGGAGGCGCTGACGCTGACTAATAATCGCGTCGATATCGGCTGGGGCAGCAGCAACACTGCGCTGAATACGGTCGTACAGGGCAGCACCGTCACGGCGGGCGGTACGCTGAAAGCCGTCGCGGGTCAGGATATTCAGATTGATGCCAGCGCGCTTTCCGGTGGCACGGCGCTGACGCTGGCAGCGGGTAATGATATTCGCCTGACGGCACAGGATACGCTGAAAGAGACGCTGTATCAGGGTGGCAGCACCGCACAGCGTCGCACGCAGGAGGTGGCAAACAGCCAGCTTCTGACCGGCGGCGATCTGAATCTGGTGGCGGGACGGGATGTGTTGTCCGAAGCCGCCAGCCTGAACGCCAAAGGCACTGCGACACTGGCCGCCGGACGCGATCTCAACCTGCTGTCTCAAGAGGAAGAGACCTACAGCGGCAACTGGTGGAACCGCCACGCCGACTGGCAGCAAAACATCACCCAGCAGAGTACTGAATTAACGACGGGCAAGGGCCTGAACCTGCAGGCGGGCAGAGATATCAACCTGCAGGCGGCACAGGGTGTGGCGAGCGGCGCGGTGACGGCACAGGCGGGCAACAACATCAACCTGCTGTCGGCCACCGAAACGCAGCACACCTTCTTTGAAGAAACGAAGGTCAAGAAAAAGGCCTTCTCGAAGACGGTGACGCATACGCTGCAGGAAACGTTGCAGACCAACGAGAAAGGCAGTCTGCTGTCGGGTGACAGTGTCACCATGGCGGCCAATCAGGATATCAACCTGCAAGGCTCCTCCGTGGTCGGTGACAAACAGGTCACGCTGCTGGCGAATAATGACGTCAACACCGCTGCCAGCATCGAGAACTACCAGAACTATGAAGAGTACAGCAAGAAAAAAAGCGGTCTGTTCAGCGGCGGCGGCATTGGTTTTACCATCGGTTCAACCTCGACGAGCCAGAAACTGCGCGATCAGGCCGCGACACAAAGCCAGAGCATCAGCACCCTCGGCAGTACGACCGACTCGGTGACGGTGAAGGCCGGGAACGATGTCACGATCAGCGGTACCGATATGGTGGCCGGAAAAGACATCTTCCTGCAAGGCAACAATGTCACAATCGATCCGGGCTATGACACGCGCAAACAGCAGCAGGAGTTTCAGCAGAAAACCGCGGGTCTGACCGTGGCGCTGTCCGGCGTGGTGGGCTCGGCGCTTAACAGCGCGGTGCAGAGCCTTCAGGCGGCGAAAAGTGAAAGCGATGGCCGGCTGGCGCTGCTTCAGGGCATGAAGGCCGGGCTGTCCGGGTATCAGGCCTATCAGGGTAGCCAGTCCGAGCTGAACAACAAAGGGGAAGCGGCTTTTGTCGGCGTCAGTATCTCTCTCGGGGCGCAAAACTCACGCTCCAGCCAGACCAGCGAGCAGAAGCAGAGCTTTGGCTCGACGCTCAATGCGGCGGGGGATATTGGCATTGAATCACGCACCGGGGATATCACGGTCGCGGGCAGCCAGCTTAAGGCGGGCGGTGATGTCCTGATGAACGCGGCGCAGGACATCCACCTGCTCTCGGCGCGTAACAGCGAGGACATCAGTGGTAAAAACAGCAGCAGCGGCGGAAATATCGGCATCAGCCTGGGCTTAAGCAACGGGAGCGCGGGGCTCAGTATTTTCGCCAACGTTAATGCGGCGAAAGGGCGCGAAACCGGGACGGGCAATAGCTGGTCAGAAACGACGGTGGATGCGGGTAACCACGTTACGCTGAAAAGCGAGCGCGACACGCGGCTGACTGGGGCGCAGGTGAACGGCGAGCGCATTGATGTTGATGCCGGGCGTCATCTGCTGCTGCAAAGTCAGCAGGACAGCGAACGTTATGATTCCAAACAGACCAGCGTGGCCGCCGGCGGCAGCTTCACCTGGGGATCGATGAGTGGCAGTGGTTACCTCAGTGCCAGCAAAGACAAGATCCACAGCAACTATGACAGCGTGCAGCAGCAGACCGGGTTCTTTGCCGGTAAAGACGGATTTGGTATAAAAACCGGTGAGCACACCCAGCTTGACGCCGCAGTGATTGGCTCCACCGCCAGCGCAGAGAAAAACCGGCTGGAAACGGGGACGCTCGGCTGGAGCGGGCTCAACAACAAAGCCGAGTTCAAGGTCGAGCACAGTGGCATCGGCCTCAGCGCCAGCCCCTCGATGAGTGGCAGTATGCTCTCGACGCTGGCGATGACGGTCCCGTCGGCGCTGATGTCGCTGGGTAACAGCGGCAGTGCCGCCAGCACCACCTATGCGGCGGTGAGCGATGGCACCTTGTTGTTGCGGGATACGGCGAAGCAGGTGCAGGATATCGCTACGCTGAGCCGTGACGTTGAGCACGCGAACAACGCGCTCAGCCCGATCTTTAACAAAGAGAAAGAGCAGAAACGCCTGAAACAGGCGCAGCTGATTGGTGAAATCGGCGCGCAGGTGATGGATATCGTGCGCACGGAAGGCGAACTGAAAGCGCAGAAAGCGGCGGAAGCCAAGGGCGACGCCAAAGTCAAACGTCCGCAAGACGGTGACTCGGCCAAGGAATGGGAGGTCTATAAAAAGGCGCTGACGGAATCGCCGACCTATAAAGCCGAGATGCAGAAATACGGTACAGGCAGTGATTTCCAGCGTGCGGCGCAGGCGGCCACGGCGGCGATCCAGGCACTGGCCGGCGGGGACATTCAGAAAGCGATTGCCAGCGGTGCATCACCGTATCTGGCGCAACTGGTGAAAGACGTCACGATACCGAAGGACGAAAGCAAAATCACGGCGTCGGATATCGCGGCCAACGCGATGGCGCACGCGGTGGTGGGTGCAGTAGTCGCGCAGCTGTCGGGACAGGATGCGGCCGCGGGGGCGATTGGTGCCTCCAGCGGCGAACTGGCCGCCCGTGCGATTATGACCGCGCAATACCCCGGCAAGACGGCGAACGACCTGACGGAAGAGGAAAAGCAGTCAGTCAGCGCGCTTTCCACGCTGGCCTCCGGGCTGGTATCCGGTCTGGCGAGCAACAGCACTGCTTCCGCCGCCAGCGGCGCGCAGTCTGGGCGCAATGCGGTTGAGAATAACTCGCTGGCGATAAGCTGTGCGCATGAGCCGATGGCTTGTGCGAAGAATCCGTGGCTGGAAGGGGGCGCAGGCCCCGGAGGTCTGGCAGGCGGAGTGTCAGCGGCGGGAGCCGGTGCGGTTATAGGTGAAGCCCTGAACGGTGACAAGGATAAATCCGAACAGGATAGTGACCAGCCGAATGTGGGTAAAAACCTGAGTGAAGGTGAGAAAGCTGAACTGGGTGGCACAGGCTCCGGTACGCCGGACGGCTGGGGGCCGGAGGACGAAGAGAATGCACGGAGGAATGATGATGTATCTTCAAATATTCCATCGAGAGATAAGCTTAACCAAGCAGCTTCAGCTTCTAATCGAAATGGCATGACGGATGCTGGTCGAGCATTACAGAAGCATGGTGGCAGAGAGGGGTCTGTATATTCATACTCCAGCCAAAAAGCTTCAGTTTTAAACCAAGAGGCTCAGACAGTAGTTAACGAAATCCTGAATAATACAAATACTAAGATTGAGTCCAGAGTTGTTTTTGAAAATAAGCAGAAAATTACTGTGGTTGAAGCAACAGCTCCTGATGGGCGTGCTTTGAGATTTAATGCAGATGGAACTCGATTGATTGGATTCCGTGAGCCACCCAGCAAATAAGTGAGAATGATATGTTGGAATATAGTGTAGGTAGCTCTTTTGAACGTGAAGATCTCTATGCTGAGTTATCTTTTAATCGAGTTCAATGGGGTGAAATATCGTTATCTGAGGATAAAAAATCAGTGAATATTATTATTTATCCTGATGAAAATAGTGTTCTTGAGTTTAAGTATGATGATTTTTTAGATGTGATAGAAAAAGCGAAGGTTCACCTTCTTAATCTGGAGCATTTGTCGAAATAAAGTTAATCCCGGCCCTAAACAGGCCGGGATTTTTTGTTGCCAGTCATTCAGCCACAATTCGTATCAGCAACTGGCCGTGCTCAACGGTGATAGTGACCGGTGTATCCGTCCCAGCCCCCGCGGCTTCCTGCCAGTTCCCCTAGAGGTGCAGGCTGGGGCTGCGGCGGTAATAGCGCGTCATATCGTTGCGGTCTGCATGGCGATGGCACCTTGTTGTTGCGGGATACGGCGAAGCAGGTGCAGGATATCGCTACGCTGAGCCGTGACGTTGAGCACGCGAACAACGCGCTCAGCCCGATCTTTAACAAAGAGAAAGAGCAGAAACGCCTGAAACAGGCGCAGCTGATTGGTGAAATCGGCGCGCAGGTGATGGATATCGTGCGCACGGAAGGCGAACTGAAAGCGCAGAAAGCGGCGGAAGCTAAGGGCGACGCCAAAGTCAAACGTCCGCAAGACGGTGATTCGGCGCAGGAATGGGAAGTCTATAAAAAGGCGCTGACGGAATCGCCGACCTACAAGGCCGAGATGCAGAAATACGGCACAGGCAGTGATTTCCAGCGTGCGGCACAGGCAGCCACGGCGGCGATCCAGGCACTGGCGGGCGGGGACATTCAGAAAGCGATTGCCAGCGGTGCATCACCGTATCTGGCGCAACTGGTGAAAGACGTCACGATACCGAAGGACGAAAGCAAAATCACGGCGTCGGATATCGCGGCCAACGCGATGGCGCACGCGGTGGTGGGTGCAGTAGTCGCGCAGCTGTCAGGTCAGGATGCGGCAGCGGGGGCGATTGGTGCCTCCAGCGGCGAACTGGCCGCCCGTGCGATTATGGCCGCACAATATCCCGGCAAGACGGCGAACGACCTGACGGAAGCGGAAAAGCAGTCAGTCAGCGCGCTTTCCACGCTGGCCTCCGGGCTGGTATCCGGTCTGGCCGGCGACAGCACCGCTTCCGCCGCCAGCGGCGCGCAGTCCGGGCGCAACGCGGTGGAGAATAACTATCTGAGTGATAAGGACATCACGACCTTCACTGAGAAATATGCGAATGCGAAGACAGATGAGGAAAGAGATCAACTTAAAGCTGAACTTAGCCAGTTAGATAAAGATAAACAGCATCAAGCCTTATCGACCGGTATCCCGTTGAAGGAACAAAAAGCAGAACTGGAAAAACTGAAGTTGCTTGCTGTTTCAGCGGATTGTGTCGGTCAATGTCAGGAGTTAGTAAGTTACTCGATTTCCCAGCTCGAACCAGTGGTTAACAACCCTCAATTGCATCAGGATAATATTAACAAAGGAATATTGGCTGCAGTTATATCTGGTCTGACGCTCGAAAGACCTATCGGCGGAAGCTCTAATGCATCGCCGCTGACAAGAGAGCAACAGGAATTAATCAGAAAGGCTGAGTCTATATCAACAGCAAAGGGGATACAGAATCCGTTCCCGAGGGATCTGAATGAGCAAGTATTATGGAATCAAATTAAGAAAAGTCCTTCGAGTGGCGAAATGCTTCAAGGTATGAATAAAGACCCTCGATTTCCTAAAACTGCTGGCTTTCAGAAAATGCAAGTTATCCAAAAACTTTCTGATGGCACAAGCATAACTGTTCACTACCAGTATAATTCATATACTGGTAAAGCATACGATATGAAAATTACAACACCGCAGAGATTTTCAACAGATCCATCCAAAGTCATTGATTCAATAAAGGATAAAGTAAAATGATAATAAAAGATCAATATGAAATAATTGAAGTTTTTGCTATTTATTGGATGGGCGATAAAACCTATTTTTACGGTTTTTCTAAGAGTTATAATGGGCTGGTTGCTTACGATTCTAAAAAAGTAAAGGTGATTGAATCAACGCTTTGTGGTGATTTTGTCTTTTTTGAAGATGGTGTTTTTTTCAAACCTCTAATAGAAGAAAAATTGCTTGATGATTTAGTTGAGGGTGATGAAAAGGCTTATAAACGTTTTCTTGAGATATTGAAAAGTGAAGAGCGAATAGATCCGGATTTTTATTAAAACTAAATCCTGGCCCTAAAAAGGCCGGGATTTTTATATCTGCCTGTCAGAACCGGAGTTCTGTCTCAATGAGTTGTTTACCGCGTTCGACGGTGACGACAACGGACTGTCCGGTGTTGAAGCCAAGGCCTTCCAGCCACTTGCTGCTGAGTTTAGGAATACTATCGGTCGTGGGCTACGCGATTAAATGGAGAAAAGGCTGATGGTAGTCGTAAGTATTGGAACCATATGAAGGAAATGAAAGACACTCTTAATGGTCTTAAAATCATTCTAATACACTAAAATGTTAATAATCCTGAGGCGCAGGCAGCTTACGGCGGAGCAACTGATGCTATTAATAAACTTGAATTAGCGGTAAAAGGACACGGAATATGACAACATTTAGAGAGTTATTACTGATTAGTAATAGCAATTATGAACCAAATGAAAATTCATCTTTGGATAAATGGTTTAGTAGTATTATAGATGTTTCTCTTGATGAATTAGATGTTGGTGATATTGCTCGCGCAATAAGGCAAGATCTGTTTTTAGTCGATGTCTTGCCAAAAGCTGAAACTATTTTAAAGCAAGACCCTCTGGCTGGAGAGGATTATGATGGGCAATTAATATCGTCTATATCCTCTTTAAATAGTGATGCGATAAAAGTTGCATTACCTTGTTTTCGGAGAATTGGTTTTTTCTTAAATCAACTGGATAAAAATGATATTGATAGTCAGATAATTATGGACATAGAGAAAATAGAAAAATTATCCAACTCTTAAATGATGTAATCCCGGCCCCTAAAACAAGTCGGGAGTTTTTTTCTGTCATTCAGACATATGCAGATCAGCAGTTGGCCGTGCTCAACGGTGATGACGACTGATATATCTGTGTCAAACTCGGCGACTTCCAACCAGTTACCTTAAAGGTGAGTAGTAATGGAAAAATATATTAATGAATACCTTAGTGTTTTCACCCAGAAATCAGAGTACATAAAAAATGAAGTAAATAAGGGTGTCAAATATTGGCTTCCAGATAACTCCCCGACTATTTTATTGTTCTCATTGGTGGGTAAGACATTAGTAAACCAATTGGATTTTTTAAGAGAATCAGATAAGTTAGAGTTTTTCCAGCATATCGAAACTGGAATGCTTTCAGAAAATGCTGATTTATCAACTGCGGTGGCAAGTGGACTTATTGAAGCATTAGTTACAGCTTCTGATGAAGACGAGTCTATGTGGAAAAAAATTGAAAGTTATCTCCATACTGAATCAAAAAAGCATGCATTATCGTGGAAATTTTTTGGGGATAAATAACATCATGATTTTATCACAAATAATTTCTTTTAAATATAACTAATGATGTTTTTGGTTTTATAAATTCATGTGATTTTTCTTTATTTTATAGGTAAATAAAATTAGGATGTAAAATGACAAGCTCACCTCATATAAATCATGTCATTGAATTATCGCTTGCTGAGGGTAACTCAGTAAAGGAGATATCAGATGGATGGTCTAACATGGATCAAGTGATATACCTTTCTAAGGAAATGTCACAAGAATTACAACTGAAAATAAAGAAAGAAGAGCCTAAATTGAGATATTTTTCAACGGATAGAACCCCTCACAATAAAGCAGATGAGGGATTTATCTGTGATGAATATAAGATCGCAATCTCATATCCAAAATAAATTCAACGATCACTGCTCCCTAAAAATGCCGGGATTTTTTTCGGTCATTCAGCCACGACACGGATCAGCAGTTGACCGTGCTCAACGGTAATGGTGACTTGTGTATCGGTATTAAACCCCGCAACTGCCAGTCCGTTGCCTTCATGTAATAGCGCTTCATATCATGACGATTGGCATGGCGGCGGCAGTCTGTTGTTGCGGGATACGGTGAAGCAGGGATCGACGCAAATCAATTTTGATTGCTTGGAGGACAGACATTTGATGGTATTTCTGAATCTGTAGTGGATTTCTCACATAAATCAAAGGTCCAGCTTATTGATTTAAATAAATATAATGATGGTAGTGAATTAACGATATGAGTAAATATTATACAGAGAAACTATTTTCATATCCCGACAACGCGCCACTGGGAGATGATGAATTCTCAACCGCTGATTGGTGGAGAGTCAAAAAATTAAATGAACATCAATATATTTTTTCCTGTTTGTCAGGAGCTCAGGGAGTTGGAGAACAGAAAGTGAAAATTATAGAGAGTGAATATAATCAGTTGGTTAATGGTGAGTTAACAGCAAATGACATCTGTATGAAATATAAAATTGGCTAAGCTAATGTGTGTGACAGTAAGAATCCTGTTTGTGGTTATTACATCTAAGTTCTAAATTTTCAAATTTTCCTGCTCAGTGGCCGGTAATGTGCAGGATATCACCACGCTGAGCCGTGAAGTTGAGCACGTGAAAAACGTGTTTTAACAAAGAGAAAGAGCAAAAACGCCTGAACAGGCACATCGGTGCGCAGGTGATGAATGTCGTGCGTACAGAAGGTTAACCTTGTCTCAGGCAGATAAGGCAAAGATTGTTATCTTGAGGTAAAAATGGCTGGATTTTTGTATTTTTCAAAAAATAACGGTGTGTCATTGGGGTCTTCAGCAATTGATGTTATTGCTGAATATTTACGCTCCTACATCAGCCAGATAAGCAAAGAGATTATGGAGGAAATCTATGAAACATATGATTTATACGATCAAACCTTAGATTTCTCTAAACTATCGAAACCTGACTATATGCAATGCTATAGGAATATAGAAAAAGCAATAGAAATCGATCTTAAGGCCAATCCTGTGATAAATAATCGTCCACAAGACTGGATTTTTAAGGCTTGGCATGAAGAAATCAAGCCCAAAATGCAGGCATCACCTTTGTATGATCCTGAAATATTGGATAAGTAATTCTATATATAAAAAGGTCATTCGCTAAAAATGGCTAAAATATCCTAATTGGCCATCATTTTTATAGTTTTCTATAGGTATGGTTCTCTTCAGTCGAAGGATGGAAATAATATGATCCCCATCGGATATTTAGCTAAAAGAGTCGCGTTAAAACCGGACTGGCTTAACGCCGATCAGGTAAAGGACATTTACTCGGTGAGCTGCTGTGTCTCTGATGCCTTTTGTGAATATATTCAGTTTTGGCGTCATAACGGCTACTGGCTGTTTGATTCGCCGGAGGTGATTTGTTCTCTGGCGAAAGAAGAAGGAATTGATCTGGCCGATACTACGATGTTTTATTATGAGGCATACGAGTATCAGTATGATGAAGATACAGTAGAATGGAGCCTGTTTGAGCCGGAAGCATCTTTTGATACCGATGTGAAGATACCACAGCAAAAAGTGTTGCAGGGTTTTGATATTGTCTCTTTCCACCTTGAGCAATCACCAGAGTGTTCCTATTTATCCTGCAACCATATGGCGCAAGAGTTGGATGTTAATGCGCATTGCCTGCTAGCGTCTTTTGATGAAGCGAAAAAACATCTGGAAAGTGGCGTTTTCCACGGCTGCGAGCCGGGGCCATGCAGAATATTTGCAGTGTATTCGGTGCCGTACGCGCAATAAGTTGATATAGAATATGTGGCGAAAATCAGACAGATTAGGGATGTGCATTATATGAATAGGGGATTGGTTCAGCAGGCATTTAACGCTTTTTTTAATCGAGCTGCCTGTGCCACCGTGGCTGATTTTGATCTGTTTCAGCATTATTTATCTGAGCTTCGAACCTATATCGCCGAGCTTGAACTGGCTTACGATCCCGTCGATCAATGGTCGTTAGCGGAACTGGAAAAAACGGCGGAGTTTTTACGGTATAATCAGCAGTGGATTGCCGGTGCAGAACAAATAAAAGCGCCGTTGCAGCAAGCGTTCGCAATTATTGCACAGCATCGGGTGTTTCTGGATGAATATGGTCTTCTCCCGGATTATCTTGACGTTATGCCAGAAAATGTATTCTCCGGTGATGTTTTTCCCTCTGTGTAAAAATAAATTTCAACCCTAATGTTTCCATATCGATATGGTATTAATTAATATCATTTAAATTGTAATTATTTTATTATATAAATAATTCAATTCTATATTTTTATATTGCATCTATCCCCACCTGAAAGTGTCATATCATTTTAGCTGTTCAATATTTTTAACTATATTGTTCGCTTTTTCTTCGTATGTGTTTTTATTTAATCCTGTAAACTCAAGGCTAAATACCCCAATGGAAACGGGGAGATGATCCTCGGATGGGAGATATATAAATGAAGGACTATGCGCTTTCTATTCTGATTTATTTTTGACGATCCTCTAACGTCGATCCAATCCTGCGCGTCGCTGACCCGCGATTCGCTGGCTACACCGTTGCCGTTTTAACGGCTGCTATCTGTCGTTTGTCGGTACGGGTTTTATTCATTAAGTGAAGGAAATCACAATGCAATACACTGGGAAGTACCTGAAGAAAACAGTGCTGATGCTAGCCATGATGGCCGGTCTCAGCGTCGGACAAAGTCAGGCGGGCGTCGAAATTGAGACGCGTTCGCTGGATCAAATCTATCAGAGTGCGTTGAGAGAAGGCGGTACGGTCACCGTATATGCCGGTGGCGATGTGCAGTCACAGCAGGCTGGCTTCAAGCGGGCATTTGAGACGCGTTTTCCTGGCATGAAACTGAATGTGATTGTCGATTACAGCAAATACCATGATGCCCGTATCGATAACCAACTGGCGACCGGCACACTGATTCCTGATGTGGTGCAACTGCAAACGGTGCAGAATTTCCCGCGCTGGAAAAAAGAAGGCGTGCTGCTGAACTACAAAGCGCGTGGCTGGGACAAAATCTACCCGGAATTTCGTGATGCAGATGGTGCCTGGACTGGTGCCTATGTCATCGCATTCAGTAATTTGGTCAACACCCAGCTTCTCGATGAAAAATCCTGGCCGCGTGAGGTTAATGATTACCTTCGTCCCAATCTGAGAGGTAATTTGATTCTGGCCTATCCGAACGACGACGATGCGGTGCTGTTCTGGTACAAGCTGGCCGTGGATAAATATGGCTGGGATTTTGTTAAAAAATTGCAGGAGCAGGATCCCGTCTACGTGCGCGGCACCAACGTACCCGGTGCTGAGATCGCGACAGGAAAATATAGCGCGACGTTTACCAGTTCCGGTGCGCTCGTTCCGGCAGCCGATGCTGTGACTCGCTTTGTTCTGCCGAAGTCCGATCCTTTTGTCTCCTGGGCGCAACGTGCCGCTATCTTCAAACAGGCTAAACACCCGGAAAGTGCCAAGCTGTACCTAAGCTGGGTGCTGGATCCACAAACGCAAACTCAGGTCTCACGTATGTGGTCGGTGCGTACTGACGTTGAGCCGCCAGTGGGCTACAAACATATCTGGGAATACCGTAATACCCGTCCTCAGGCGTTTGCTGATTTCATGTACGATCGTGGGGCAGTAGAACGTTTTCGCGCACAGCTGAGTTTGTATGTGGGGGAAGCGAAAGGCGAACCGACTCCGGGATGGCTCGGCGTGCACCCAGAAGTCCCTCTGGTTAACTAACGCTTAAAATTATTGCGTTACTTCATGCTGGTCACGTTCATCGTGGCCGGCATTACGTTCTGTAAGCTCCACATGTTAAGCAGCATATGATTAAAAAATCACACCTGATAATGACGATCTTGTTCGGTGAATAATTGAGCAGGATAACAAGAGGGGATTGCCAATGGCAGCGAACCACCATTGGCATGTTGAGGGTTAACGCTTACTTCTTGTTGTTGGGTTTCAAGGTTTCGCCAACGTTCAACAGGAAGATCTCGTTATCGCGAGTGGACACGCGGGTTGAGCCATCTTCCATGCGGTAGCCGCCTTCGGTGAAGCCCGCACCATTCAGGAACGGTGCAACGGACTGTGGCTTATTGCGTACCGCCGCTTCCAGCGCTAACAAAGCGTAAGGCTCGATGGTATCGACATCGGCATATTGTCGGTTGGGATCGGCCATGAAGAAACCGTTTTGATAACGCGTACTGATAATGTTATCGCCCACTTTTTCCGCCAGCGACAAATAGTCTTTCACTTTACTCGCCTGATACAGATCCAGCAGCGCGAACAGGGCGTAAGGATCGTTGTTCTTGGTAGCGAGATCCACTTTGACATCTTTACCCGGCGCTGAACCTAACTCACCCAGCCCCTGTGCGCGAGCGATGCCGCGTGCGACACGCCACAGCTCGGCGTCCGGTAAAACGGTATAGGCACGAGAATACGAAAGCAGGAATGAATTATCCGCAGGATAAGGCTTGATCACGGTGCCTTTTTTGCCGTAGTAGCCATCACGTGGCAGAACGTAATTGGAAAGATCTTTGCCGTTAGCGAGCATCGGGCGGAACGTGTTATCGGACTCGTTGTAGGCATACTTGGCAAAGGCTTTCAGGCCATCGGTTGTCCACGTCAGAAGTTCCTTGCCTTCCGCACCTAAATCTTTACCCAACTGGAGTTGCATGAGCGCATTTTCGGAATAGATCGTACTGGTGCGTCCTTTCAGCATCATATTGCCTTCCAGCGCGGTAGGACCGAATTCCGGGCCGAACTGACGCTGGGCGCGATCGCCATATTTGGAATGCGTATCAGCATCGTCGGTGGTTTCATCGCGCTTCAGCGCCTGCGTAAACTGATACACGCCGAGTCCAGTCGCTTTATCCCGCGGCAGCACATACTGCTGTGCCAGACGTTTTGCCCAGACCAGCGCGCCGTCTTCTTTATTGTATTTGTACAGCAGCGAGGCGGAATAGATCAGATCGTTACCCGCATTCAGGAAGCTGAGGCCTTTGGTGGCGAAGAAGGGCGGCTGTTGCTCAAACGGGCTTTGCCAGAGCGCACCCATTTTTTGTCCGTATTTACCGTGGCGACTGGTTTCCATGATCTTCCAGTCATAAACGTGCGCATTCCAGAAACCGCGAATAAAGCGTGCGGTTGCATCTTTATCGACGCTGAACATCAAATCGTAGTAGGGATAGGCATTTTTCAGTTCATGCACCATCTCTTTTTCGCTCGGACCTTCCGGCTGTAGCGTTTTTAGATCCACAAAACGGTGGCCGCCCCAAATCAGCAGGCCGCTCTCATCTTGATAGTGCTGAAAGTGATACTTCACTATCGCTTCGGCACGCTGCTTATAGCTAGGGTTGCCGCTCAGGTTGCTGAGCCCGACCAGTACGCGCATCAGGTTCTGTTGTGCGGAGAAGTTGGAGAGCACGGCCTGACGACCATCAGGGAAAATCCACTCCATCTGTTTGCCCGTACGCGGATCGACACCATCCGCAAGTAATGGCGTCGGCGACTGACCGTGATAGTGGTCGCCAGCTTTGGTCAGCACGTTATCAACATACTGATTGACGATGGTGAGACGGTCAGGCGTAGCGGCGCTGGCCTGTAAAGCGACCAGACCCGCAAGGAGCGACAGCGCAAATCTTTTCATGTTATCTACCTGTAACGATGATTCATCCAGAGCTGTAATAAAGGGATCCCACTTGATGAACAGGATCCCCGAGAAAGATGGCATAGCAGTAAGCTGTTGTTAGAAAGGTAAGCCGTGGTTAGAACGTATAGGTGAAGCCGACTTTTCCTTTCCCTTCACGCGATTTCACATCGCGTCCGCTGGCGACATCTTCAACGCCAACGTGTGCAGTCCAGTTGTCGTTGATGGTGTAAGACACGTCGAAATCCTGTTGATAGTCATGCTTTTTGTTGTTTTGCAGCACGTAATCCGCGTGATAGTAATAAGCGGTGTACGCCAGCGTGAAATTGTCGAAACCTTTGTAGGCCACGCCCGCTTCATAGCGGTGACGGTGAGTGTCATCATCCGTGCTGGTACGTTTGCTGCGGGTGATTTTTCTGAGGTCATAGCGATATTGCGCATGAAGATCCGTCTTATCAGTCACAGCCCAGGTCAATTTCAAACCTGGCGTATAGCGTGCGCCGGAACTCTGGCTAGCGCCGATATCACCCACGGTGCCTTCGCCGCTGGTGCCGCCAGAATAGAAGCGCGCTTCCAGATTCGGCGTCAGGGTTAACTCAGGCGTTAAGTTGTAGGCATAGCCAGTATAAAAAGCATAAGAATTTGAGACGACATCATCGATGGTCAGATCTTTATTCTTATTATAAAAATTCAGCTCAACGCCAACGTACAGGCCATTATCCATAAAATGCCGCATACCGATTTCATCACCGTGATAGCGATTCATTGTTCCCCAGCTATGTTCATAGCTGAGTTTGGTATCAGAGGCAGACGCGGAAATAGCATAAATTTGGGCAAAGAGAATACCGGCCACAAGGTAGCGTTTTTTCATTATGGGCACCATTAATATTGTTCGTTAATTATGAAAATTGTGCGCTGATAGACAAAATTCATTCATGAATTCATTTTCTTCATCAACACGGCACGAAATACGGTGTATTTCCTTTATAAAATTCTGTGTTTGTTAGAAAACGTAGTTGAAACCAACTTTGATTTTCCCCTGACGGCTTGATGATGTGCTGGATTGGCTAATATCATCATACTCAATGTAAGGAGTTAGCTGTTTGTTTAACTTATATTGAACTTTGAACTGATGTTCATAATCTGTTTTCCCATTATCGTAAACCGCGTATTCTCTTTCCGTGAATTCACCCTTGCTGTATTTATACGATTTTGTGGTGTTATCACCGATGTAGTAGTTAAAGACGTAAGTCAGATTAATTTTATCCAAACCTGAATACGTTACCCCCGCATCCAGGCGATGACGTCCGGTGTCCGATTTTGACAAATAAGATTCCCCTGCGTAACCATATTTGTCAGATGCGGAAATGGTCGAATAACGCGAACTGCGAGAGGGCTTTTTATATTCATAGCGGTAGCGGCCATAAGTGGACCAGTCGCTGTTAATTCGGTAGTTATATTTCAGCCCCGGCTGGTACATCATGGTTGAATTGCCGATGGAGAATTCGAAGCTCGGCGTTAAGGTGGCGGCCTTGCTTAACTTGAAGTCTTTGCCGATCACCATGCCGCCAGAGCCGCCCTGCATATCGTCATAGGCAACGTCGTAGTTGCTGTTCCCGCCCGCTGACGTACTGAATTTGACTTCGTACGACCAGCCGTTAGTTTTCTTATGAATCAGCTTGATAGAGTCTGAGTGGCGGCGGTCTTCCGTCTTCCAGTTGTGTTCATACTGGAAGGTGGTTTTGCCGTCGGTTTCTGCCTGGACGAGGAACGGCGTGAATCCGGCACAAACGATGAGTAGGTTACGTGTGTATATTTTCATTCTGTCTTTCTCTTTTTTGATGAATAAATAATATTATTGGCGAGCGCAGTCTCTATCTTTAAAACCAGACAGTTGATGTCATTTTTTGGGCGTAAAAATAGAATCACCAGGAATGATGATGACGCCATTTATAATGTCAGACAGGGCTTTCTCCCTGGTAAATCAGGTTGCTATCAATGCATTGATGACTCCTTATATACGACGTAGCTTATGCGTATTTCAATCAGCGAAATGGCTTATGCTGATGAGTGAATGTTGATAATTCCCACCGTTTACCGGTTAGTCTAATTATCAGCAGACTTGATAATTAGGGTGAGTGGCATTATGGTGAAAAGGAAACGTTGTTTCATTTATGTGGATCACACATTTAGTTACTCTTTGAAATTTTTTGTAATCATTTAGTCTGGTTATTGTAAGCGTCAGGAATAGACGTAACGGAGAAAATGGTTGTCAGAGAAGAAGAGGTGTCTCTTGAATGTTAATGATGATAGTGATATGTAATTGAACAACACTTAACCTGTGAACTGCCTTATTTCCCCGCCATCATTCCGAGAATATTCTGTGGAAAGCGATTTCCATAAAAATGAATAAGCGATCAATAGCCATCAAATGCTCCTAAATATCGTCAGGAACTTATCGTAGTTTTATGCCACTCAACGCTTAGTTATCTCCGTCATGCTGCGATCGGCACGTTTGCAGGCCTTTCTGTGTTTGCATGATGCGGGAGATCCGTTTGTTAATCCTGACGACAGCAGAATGGGGACGTGAATGATCAATCGTATTGAGGGTGGAAGCCGTTGGGAAAGTGCCGCGCCTTTGCCTGCGCAACATAATACAGAGGCTAGCAGTCTGGGTGGACAGCAGGCAGCATCGCCAGCTATGCGGTCGGGTTCACGTTCAATCGATTTTGGCGACGCGTCGCCGAACATACCGCGGGTTCCCTCTGATTTGAGAACGATGGCACCCACGCGCGCGCTGCCAACCATGCAGATTGCAGACAGTTCGCTGATTGCGGAGCCGAAACCGATCGTCGATCTTCAGGCGATAGATAGCTCGGAATACAGTAACGCGAAGGCATTGGAAAAGTGGTCGGCGCTTCTGAGCGATCTGCCAGAAAATGAACGCGAGAAGGCGGCAAAGGCGCTGAATCGCCCGTTGGCGGCGGCGAAAATGCTACAGGATGGCGGGACGAACGCGGAAAAAGCGCTTGTCTATCTGCGCGAAAATCCTGCGATCTATACGGCAATGGATACGGCAAAAGATGGCGGCAGGGCCGACGGACATATCTCGAATCGCGATACCAAATCCTTTATTAAAAATATGGAGCGGCGCGCCAACGATGCCAGCCACGCCGTGAAGGACTATAGGGAGAAAAATCCGGCAGCCGATGCACAGTCGCTGCGGTTAGTGCAATCATCCGCGCTGTTGCTGGCTAACGAGCCGCTGCTGAATGCCGCCGATGCCAAAAAATCCTATACGCATTCTCCGCCGCAAAAGAACGATCGCACCAGCACCCTGGCCGATCTAAACGCGATCGTCACCGATAACCCGACGCTAGCGCCCCAGCTAAAAGCGGCTGCGAGGATCTGGTCGCATCCTGGATTATTTGGGATTCTGGAACATGCGGATGTCAAAGGGGAGAAGCTGGCACGAGTCCCGCATGATGGCAAACTGATGATGAAAGATATGAAAAGTTGGATTCGCGAGCAGGCACCGGCGAACAGCCAGGACGCGGCGGATACGCTACATAACGCGGCGTCATTGGGGCTGGCGGCAAAAACCGATATCAGCAAGCTGAATGACGCGGTTTTTACTCAACCGCAGCAGTACAGCGGGGCGCAAAAATCGGCGGCGCTGGTCAAACTGCAACAGACGTTGGAGCAGGTGGTCGCGGGGCGTGAGTATCGGAATACCGAAGAAACGGAAAAGGTGCTGAATCAACGTATTGAAACGCTACAGAAAGACGGAGATGTGATTCAGCATTTTGAGCAGGCGGTACCGCGCGAGATCAACACCATTTTGCTGTCCGATCCGTCGCTGGCGCAGGCTGCGATGAGCCAACGTTTCTCTACGGCGTCACCGGCCACACCGCGGTCTGTTGGGCTGGATGCCTCGCCCTCGGCTGCAACACCTTCGGGAGTCGGAGCAAAAAGCGATGCACAAGCGGTGAAAGAGGCCGGACGCAGCGTAATGAATTTTGCTAAATCGTCGCTACACGCAGAGGATTTAACCAAGGCGGCGGGGAGCAAAACGGCCATTGGGCTGGCTGGCAAAGCGGGCGCAGCGATTGCCGGAAAGGTGGTGGGTGCCATTGCGGGTGAAGCCGCCGGTGCGGCTGCTGCCTCTGCCGTTGGTGCGGCCGCAGGTCCGGTGGGTTGGGCGGTCAGTGGGGCGCTCAGCATAGGTATGGGGATTGCGGAGCTGGTGAATTTCTTCAATGCCAAAAGCAAGCTCCAGAACCGACGGGAAGATTTTGCCAAAACGGTGAATCCCGCGCTGGAACAGTTCAACATTCCCAAGCCGCGCTAATACGCCTGCTTAAATTTTAAATCTCGAAGACTTAAATTTCGAAAGCTTAAATTTCAAAACCCGGGGCGACTTCTTTCACTGGTTTTTTACACTCTTCGGGCTTGGGTTGATTCGCCGGGAGGTTTTTACAGTCAGGTGCAAAAGGATTCAGCGCATCGCGATTTAGATAGAGTACAAACAGGATCAGAATGATGAGAGGGATCAGAATACGTTTTCTTTTCATGATTATCTTTAGTTGCGTTGCGGAAAATGTGGATATGTTAAAAAAACAGGAAAAATTCTAACGCGTTGCGCGGCTTTTGTCTTTAGCCCGCTCGGTTTCCGCCTTATTGTAGTGGCTCGGCATGACGATATCGGCAGAGGTGGAGATGAAAAAGATTCGATTTGCGGCGATTGGGTTAGCGCACAACCACATTTATGACATGTGTCGGCAACTGGTTGCTGCGGGCGCGGAACTGGTCGGCGTGTTCGAGTCCGATCTAAATAATCGGGAAAAATTCATCTCACTGTTCCCCGCCGTTCCTTTTGCTGATTCTGCGGAACAGCTGATTGCCGACGTATCTATCGATCTTATTGCCTGTGCGGTGGTTCCCTGTGACCGAGCCGAACTGGCGCTGCGCACGCTGGATGCCGGTAAAGATTTCTTCACCGCCAAACCGCCGCTGACCACGCTGGAGCAGTTGGATGCCGTCCAGCGTCGGGTGGCCGAAACCGGCCGCAAGTTTGCCGTGTACTTTAATGAGCGAATCAATGTGGATAGCGCACTGTTTGCCGGTGAACTTGTGCAACGGGGTGAGATCGGCCGAGTGATTCAGACGATCGGCGTTGGTCCCCATCGTGAACGCGGCGCGCGGCCCGACTGGTTTTATCAAAAGCGTCAGTACGGCGGGATCCTCTGCGATATCGGCATCCACCAGATCGAACAGTTTCTCTATTTTACCGGCAATACCAACGCGCGAGTGGTGACCAGCCAGACGGCGAATTATCACCACCCGCACCAGCCAGAGTTTGAGGATTTTGGCGATGCCATGCTGCTGGGCGACAATGGGGCAACCGGCTATTTCCGCTGTGACTGGTTTACGCCGGATGGGCTGAGCGTTTGGGGCGATGGTCGCCTGACGATACTGGGAACGGAAGGCTATATCGAAATCAGGAAATATGTCGATCTGACGCGCGGCGAAAGCAACGTTGTTTATCTGGTGAATGGCGAGGGCGAACAGCGCTTTACTCCCGCAGGCAGCGTCGAACGCATCTTTTTCCCGGATTTCCTTCGTGACTGTCGTGAACGCACCGAAAGCGCGATGTCGCAAGCGCATATCTTCAAAGCGACGGAATTGTCGATTCTGGTGCAGCAGGCTGCGAAGAAGATCGTTTAAGCGAACGCTTTCCCTGCGCATTAACCACAGCAACCGTGCTCCGCGATGGCGCACGGTTGTTCCTTTTTTGTGCATGGAAATTGATCGCCCCAATCTAATTTCATAAAAATCAATAGGGTAAAAGCTGGCATGGTTTTCGCTTTAGTGAATTCAATCTTGTATACCAGATGGGATTCACATCATGCCAAGAATGACAGGGCTCACGCTTCAGGAATGGAAACAGCATTATCAACAGCAGGCCGATCGCGTTGCTGAAACGCTAGGCGCGCTGCTCGCCAGCTTGTCGCCGGACGATCCGGCGTGGATCGCGTTAGCGACACCTGAACTGCTTCAGGCTCAGATTGCGGCGCTATTGCCTCGGTACCGTGACAATCCAGACGCACTGCCGCTGTTCGGCATTCCTTTTGCCGTAAAAGATAATATTGATGTTGCGGGCTTTCCAACAAGTGCGGCTTGTCCGGCATTTACCTATCTGGCTGATAAGGACGCGACTGCCGTTGCCAAACTGAAAGCGGCGGGGGCAATTGCCATTGGCAAAACCAACCTCGATCAGTTTGCGACCGGTCTGGTCGGCACGCGCTCACCGTTCGGTACGGTGCCAAACACCTTTAATGCGGAATACATCAGCGGCGGTTCCAGTTCAGGTTCGGCTTCGGTACTGGCGCGCGGGCTGGTTGCTTTCGCACTGGGAACCGATACCGCCGGGTCGGGGCGCGTTCCTGCCGGGTTTAACAATATTGTCGGCCTGAAGCCGACGAAAGGGTGGCTATCGGCAAGCGGTGTCGTACCGGCCTGTCGCCTGAATGATACGATTTCCGTGTTTGCGCTGACCGTCGACGATGCATTTACCGTTGCTGAACTAGCTGGCGGGTACGATGCAACGGATGCCTATTCGCGTAACCATCCCGCCAGTACACCTGCGGCGCTGCCAGCGAATCCGCGCTTTGCTATTCCCAGCGATCCCACTTTCTTTTCTGATGCTGTCGCGCAGGCGGCATGGCAGCACGCGCTGGTGGAATTGGAAGCAGCGGGCGCGACGCTGCACCCGATCGATTTCAGTATCTTCACGCAGCTAGCCGATCAACTTTATCAGGGCCCCTGGGTGGCGGAACGCACGGTCGCGGTGGGTGACATGCTGCAACAGCCAGAAAATATGGATCCGGTGGTTCACGGTATTGTGGCGAACGGTGAGCGCTTCAGCGCGGTAGAGGCCTTTAAAGCTGAGTACCTGCGTGCCGAACTGGCGCGTCAGATTCAGCAGACGCTGGCGTCGTTCGATGCATTAGTCGTACCGACCTCACCGACGATCCACACGCGTGAGGCGATGAAGCAAGAGCCGGTGCGCTACAACTCTCAGTTGGGCACTTACACCAACTTTACCAATCTGGCCGATCTCTCGGCGCTGGCGCTACCGGCACCTTTCCGCACCGATGGTTTACCGGCGGGTATCACGCTGATTGCGCCCGCCTGGCACGACCGTGCATTGGCGAGCTTCGGCCTGCGCTGGCAGGCACAGCTGGCGCTCACGCTGGGAGCAACAGGAAAAACGCTGCCTGTGGGACCGGCCACCTTGCCGCCTTCGGCATTGCACGTTCGCCTCGCCGTTGTTGGCGCACACCTGACGGGTATGCCGCTCAATCACCAACTGACCAGCCGCGATGCCGTGCGGGTAGAAGAGACGCGCACAGCGGAGAACTATCGCCTTTATGCGCTGGCGAACACGCAACCGGCCAAGCCCGGTTTAGCGAAAAGCACCGACGGCGCGGCGATTATCGTCGAGCTGTGGGACATCCCGCTGGCACGCTTTGGTGAGTTTGTCGCAGAAATTCCCGCGCCGTTAGGCATTGGTACGCTGACGTTAATCGACGGGCGACAGGTTAAAGGCTTTATCTGCGAACCGGCTGCGCTGAGCGATGCCGTGGATATCACCGAATTTGGCGGCTGGCGTCACTGGCTTGCCCGTCAGGAGGCGTCCCATGTTTAAGACGGTATTGATCGCTAACCGCGGTGAAATTGCCTGTCGCGCCATACGCACGCTGAAACGTCTGGGAATAACCAGCGTGGCGGTTTATTCCGATGCGGATAAAAACGCGCAGCATGTGAAAGACGCAGATATTGCCGTACCGATTGGCGGCGAGAAGGCCAGCGACAGCTATCTGTGTATCGATAAGGTACTGGCTGCCGCACAGCAGACAGGGGCCGAGGCTGTCTGGCCGGGCTACGGTTTTCTGTCAGAGAGCCTGCCGTTTGCCGCTGCGTGTGAAAAGGCCGGCATCGCGTTTGTCGGGCCAACCGCGCAGCAAATTGGCGAGTTTGGCCTGAAACACCGCGCCCGTGAATTGGCCGCTGCCGCTGGTGTGCCGATGACGCCGGGGACGCCGCTGCTGGCCTCGCTGGAGGACGCGCTGGTCGCCGCCGAAGACATCGGCTATCCGGTGATGCTGAAAAGTACCGCGGGGGGCGGCGGTATTGGCCTGACGCGCTGCGCGGATGCAGAAGCGCTACAGGCTGCGTGGGAAAGCGTGCGCCGGTTGGGCGAACAGTTCTTTAGCGATGCAGGCGTTTTTCTCGAACGCTGCATCGATCGGGCGCGTCACGTCGAAGTACAGATTTTTGGCGATGGCAAAGGCCGCGTAGTCGCGCTGGGCGAACGCGATTGTTCACTGCAACGCCGTAACCAGAAAGTCGTGGAAGAAACCCCAGCACCGCATTTGCCGGATGCCACGCGCGCGGCGCTGCTAGCCTCAGCGGTGAAACTGGGCGAGTTGGTTAACTACCGCAGTGCGGGAACGGTGGAGTTTATCTACGACGCCGAGCGCGATGCGTTTTTTTTCCTCGAAGTGAATACCCGTTTGCAGGTTGAACATCCGGTGACGGAGTGCGTCACCGGGCTGGATTTGGTCGAATGCATGCTGCACGTCGCGGCGGATGAACCATTGGACTGGGCGCAACTGATGCAGGCTCCGCGTGGCGCCGCGATTGAGGTGCGTATTTATGCGGAAGATCCGCTGAAAAACTTCCAGCCTAGCCCCGGCGTGCTGACCGAAGTAGCTTTTCCCGATGACGTGCGGGTTGACGGCTGGGTGAGCACTGGCACCGAGGTATCGGCGTATTACGATCCGATGATCGCCAAGCTGATCGTTCACGCGGAAACCCGTGAACTGGCGCTGGAGAAGATGCAACAGGCGCTGAATGCCACGCGTTTGCACGGTATTGCCACTAACCTCGATTACCTGCGTCAGATTGTCGCTACCGACGCATTCCGTAATGGAACCGTGTGGACGCGGATGCTCGACAGCTTTACACCATCTGCCTCGGTGATTGAAGTGATTCAACCCGGTACCTGGAGCAGCGTGCAGGACTATCCCGGACGCCTTGGCTATTGGGATATCGGCGTGCCGCCGTCTGGCCCGATGGACGACTTCGCGTTCCGGCTGGCGAACCGTATTGTCGGTAACGATGAAGCCGCGGCAGGGCTGGAGTTTACGCTGCAAGGCCCGACGCTGCGTTTTCACCGCGAGGCGGTGATTGCGCTGACGGGAGCAGACTGTCCGGCGACGCTGGATGGCGAAACGGTGCCGTATTGGCAACCGGTGACGGTAACGGCCGGGAAAACGCTGACGCTGGGGCGCGCGCAGTCCGGCTGTCGCACCTATCTGGCGGTACGCAACGGCATCGATGTGCCGCAATATCTCGGCAGCCGCTCGACGTTCGCGCTGGGGGAGTTTGGTGGTCACGCCGGAAGAACGCTGCGCGTGGCGGATATGCTGGCGATTTCTCAACCCGACTTGCCCGCCTGCACCACGCCCGCGCCGGTGAGCGCCCCGCAGGCTGTAGATGCTGCACTGATTCCGCAGTACGGCGATGAGTGGCGCATTGGCGTGCTCTATGGTCCGCACGGCGCACCGGATTTCTTTACCCACGCGGCGATTGATGAATTCTTCGCAGCGGAATGGCAGGTGCACTACAACTCGAACCGGCTGGGCGTGCGTCTGGTCGGGCCGAAACCCACCTGGACACGGGCTAACGGTGGCGAGGCTGGTCTGCATCCTTCCAACGTTCACGACTGTGAATACGCCATTGGCGCCGTAAATTTTACCGGCGATTTCCCGGTGATCCTCACGCGGGACGGGCCGAGTCTGGGCGGATTTGTCTGTCCGGTCACCATCGCCAAAGCGGAACTGTGGAAAGTCGGTCAGGTTAAGCCGGGCGACCGTATCCGTTTCCATCCCATTAGCGCGGACGAAGCGCTGGCGCTGGAACAGGCGCAGTCTACCTGCGTGTCCACGCTGGGTACGGCGCATTCGCCCACGTTCGATGTGCCTTCGTTGGCGACAACGGAATACGGCTCCGCCACGGTGCTGGCTGCGGTATCCGCTACGGCGACGACACCCGCTGCCGTGTATCGTCAGGCGGGGGATAACTACGTTCTGATCGAATACGGCGAGAACGTGCTCGATCTGGCACTGCGGCTGCGCGTTCACCTGCTAATGGTAGCGATCCGTGCCTCAGAAACGGCGGGGATCGAAGAACTGTCGCCCGGCGTGCGGTCGCTACAGGTGCGCTACGACAGCCGAATTATCCGTCAGCGTGCGCTGCTGGACGTGTTACTGCATCTGGAAAGTCAGCTTGGCGACGTGAGCCAGATGACAGTGCCGTCACGTATTGTCTATTTGCCGATGGCGTTTGAAGACAGCGCTACGCTCGGCGCGGTGGAACGCTACCGTGAAACCGTACGCGCCAGCGCACCCTGGCTGCCGAATAACGTCGATTTCATTCAGCGCATTAACGGCTTGCCGAGCCGTGATGATGTGCGCGACATCATTTTCGATGCCAGCTACCTGATTCTGGGGCTGGGTGACGTTTATCTCGGTGCCCCCTGTGCGGTGCCGGTCGATCCGCGCCACCGTTTGCTGAGTTCCAAATACAATCCGGCGCGTACTTTCACCGCCGAAGGCACCGTCGGTATCGGCGGGATGTACATGTGCATCTATGGCATGGATTCGCCGGGTGGCTATCAACTGGTGGGGCGCACGCTGCCTATCTGGAACAAATTCCTCAAAAACGATCAATTCATTGCGGGTGAACCGTGGCTGCTGCGTTTCTTCGATCAGGTGCGGTTTTATCCGGTCAGCGAAGCCGAACTCACGGCGCTGCGTGATGACTTCCGCGAAGGACGCGCGGCGATCCGCATCGAAGAAACCCAATTTGATTTTGCTGAACACTCGCGCTTCCTGACGACGCAGGCCGACGATATTGCCGCGTTCCGCCAGCGTCAGGCCACGGCGTTTGAAACGGAAGTGGCGCTGTGGCAGCAGGAGGATGACAGCACGCCGCAGGACGTGGTTTCGGCCGCTCCCGTGGAGAACGACGAGAGCGCGTTTCAGGTCAGCGCGGATATGAACGGCAACATCTGGAAAGTGTTGGTGAACGTGGGGGATGTCATCGAAGCCGGACAGCCGCTGATTATCGTCGAAGCGATGAAGATGGAGCTGACGATTAGCGCGCCGCAGTCTGGTCGGGTGAAACGCATTGGTTGCCAGCCGGGACGACCAGTCAGCCCCGGTGATGCCTTGCTGTGGCTGGAGTAAGAACCGATTGAAACGAAAGTGAAAGCCTGAATAAACGGACCAACGGTAATAAACGGCGAGGCGGAGAACACGATGCGAGCAGGCACACAAAAGAGCAGTAAAGATCGCCCGGAAGCGCTGGCGGAGCGGGTCTATCAAACGCTGAAAAACGACATTTTCGACTTTCGTCTGATGCCGGGTGACCGCTTTAGTGAAAATGAAATTGCCGAGCGGATGTCGGTCAGCCGCACGCCGGTGCGTCAGGCGCTGTTCTGGCTGGAGCGGGAAGGCTATGTCGAAGTCTATTTCCGCAGCGGCTGGCAGGTTCGCCCGTTTGATTTCGAATATTTCGAAGAACTGTATGACTTCCGCATTGTGCTGGAGCGCGAAGCCATTCGGCGGCTGTGCGGGATGCCGCCGGGGCGCTGCACCGAGCTATTGGCGGACCTGAAACGCTTCTGGATTGAGGATCCGCGTCTGGACGACGGCAAGATCGTCTCCCGCTACGACGAGGGGTTTCACCGTGGGCTGGTGACAGCGGCGGGCAACAGCGAAATGGCGCGGGTTCACGGCGAACTGACGGAGAAAATCCGCATTATTCGCCGTCTCGATTTCACCCGCGAGGATCGTATCGACGCGACCTATAAAGAACATGCCCGCATTCTGCTGGCGATATTGCAACAGCACACCGAGGAGGCGCAGCGCATTCTGACCGACCACATCGCCGTCAGTAAGGCCGAAGTCAGGAAGATCACCTTACACATGTTACAGCAGGCGCGGCCTCAATCTGTTTCAGCGCAATCCGTATCAACGGAAGTGGTTCCACCTGACGCCTCACACGATTCCATTCTCACTCAACACGACTTAAGGGCTAATAAATGAAAAGACGTTCATTGCTAAAAGTTTTTGCGCTTTCTGCGACAGTGGTTGGTATGGGGTTGACCTGGAGCGTGCAGGCGGCGGACACCATCAAGGTCGGCATTATGCATTCGCTGTCCGGCACGATGGCGATTTCGGAAACGCCGCTGAAGGATGTGGCGCTGATGACCATTGATGAAATCAACGCCAAAGGCGGCGTGTTGGGTAAAAAACTGGAGCCGGTGGTGGTCGATCCGGCGTCAAACTGGCCGCTGTTTGCTGAAAAAGCGCGTCAACTGCTGACGCAGGACAAAGCGGCGGTGGTGTTCGGCTGCTGGACATCGGTGTCGCGCAAGTCGGTCCTGCCGGTGTTTGAGGAACTGAACGGGCTGCTGTTCTACCCGGTACAGTATGAAGGCGAAGAGATGTCGCCGAACGTGTTCTACACCGGCGCGGCACCGAATCAACAGGCTATCCCAGCGGTGGAATACCTGATGAGTGAAGACGGCGGGGCGGCGAAGCGTTTCTTCCTGTTGGGTACGGACTATGTGTATCCGCGTACCACCAACAAGATCCTGCGTGCGTTCCTGCATTCCAAAGGCGTGCAGGATAAAGATATTGAGGAAGTGTATACGCCGTTTGGCCACAGCGATTATCAGACCATCGTTTCCAACATCAAGAAGTTCTCGACGGGCGGTAAGACCGCAGTGGTTTCCACCATCAACGGTGATTCCAACGTGCCGTTCTATAAAGAGCTGGCGAATCAGGGCATCAAAGCCACCGATGTGCCGGTTGTCGCGTTCTCTGTCGGTGAAGAAGAACTACGCGGGATCGACACCAAACCGCTGGTCGGCCACTTAGCCGCGTGGAACTACTTTGAGTCGGTCGATAACCCAACCAATGCTGACTTCGTGGAAGCCTATAAAGCCTATGCCAAAGCGAAAAACCTGCCGAACGCGGGCACGGTGGTGACTAACGATCCGATGGAAGCCACGTACGTCGGCATTCATATGTGGGCGCAGGCGGTAGAGAAAGCGGGTACTACGGACGTAGATAAAGTCCGTGCCGCGATGGCCGGACAGACCTTTGCTGCACCGGATGGTTTTACGCTGACGATGGACAAGACCAACCACCATCTGCACAAGCCGGTGATGATTGGTGAGATTGAGGAAAACGGTCAGTTCAACGTGGTCTGGCAAACCGATCAGCCGGTCCGTGCCCAGCCGTGGAGCCCGTACATCGCCGGCAATGATAAGAAACCCGATCATCCAATCAAAGCCGCACAGTAAGTATCGGTCCTATACGCCCCGTCCAGTATGTCGGACGGGGATATTCCCTCTCTTATATGGCGGACATTGCGATGATGAGTCATCGATTATCTACGTTTGTGCTGTCGCTGTGTCTGATGTTTCCCCTGTTCGCGCAGGCCGGACCTGCGGCCGATTTCGCCGCCGCCAGCCGCACGCAGCAGGCCGAACTGTTGCAACAATGGGCCGCTGCGCCGGAACCTGCACGCTTGCCGTTGTTACAGGCGTTGCGCGACGAGTCGGTCGTGCTTGATCGGAACCAGCAACCGTTTATGGACGTGCAGGGCACGTTAACCCCGCTGGAAGGGAGCGCGGAACCAGTGGGCGCGACCAAAAAATTGTTTATGAATAACCGCCTGCGCGGGCTGGTTGCTACCGCGCTGGCTTCGCATCAACTCGTCAGCGATGATGCCGCAACGCGCCTGAATGCCGTACGACAGCTACAGAGCGACAGCAGTGCGGAACAACTGCCGCTGTTGGTACAACGTCTTGGGGTAGAAAAAGATGCGCAGGTACATGACGCGCTGAATACCGCTATTGCGACTCGGCAATTAAGCGATCCCAATCCGTTGGTACGCCTTGAGGCGGTCAAACGCTTAGGGCAGACCGGCGACCCGCAGATGCAGGCGCGCTTACAGCCGTTGACGCAGGTGCAGAACGAGCCGGATACCGGCGTGCGGGCGGCGGCGCAGGAGAGTCTGGATCAGATTAAGCAAAGTTTGATCGTGGGCGATCTGCTGGGGCAGGCGTTTACCGGGCTATCGCTCGGCTCTATCCTGCTGCTGGCGGCGCTGGGACTGGCGATCACATACGGGCTACTGGGCGTTATCAACATGGCGCACGGCGAAATGCTGATGCTGGGCGCGTACGCGACCTGGCTGGTGCAGTCGCTGTGTCAGCAGTTTGCGCCGAGCTGGCTGGCGTATTACCCGCTGCTGGCGCTGCCTGTTGCCTTCTTTATCACCGCTGGCGTCGGTATGGTTCTGGAGCGTACGGTGATTCGTCATCTTTATGGTCGACCGCTGGAAACGCTGCTGGCGACCTGGGGGATTAGCCTAATGCTGATCCAACTGGTGCGGATGCTGTTTGGCACGCAAAATCTGGAAGTCGCGAATCCCGCGTGGCTGTCTGGCGGGCTGCGCCTGCTGCCGAATCTGGTGCTGCCGTATAACCGCATCGCGGTGATCTTGTTTGTCCTCGGCGTGCTGTTGCTTACCTGGCTATTACTCAATAAAACACGGCTCGGCATGAATGTGCGGGCGGTGACGCAAAACCGGGCGATGGCGGACTGCTGCGGCGTGCCGACCGGGCGTGTCGATATGCTGGCTTTTGGTCTCGGCTCGGGCATCGCAGGTCTTGGCGGTGTGGCGTTGTCGCAATTGGGCAACGTCGGGCCGGAATTGGGACAAGGTTACATCATCGATTCCTTCCTCGTCGTCGTGCTGGGCGGCGTTGGGCAACTGGCGGGGACGGTGGTCGCCGCCTTTAGCCTCGGCATTCTCAACAAAGTGCTCGAACCGCAGATTGGTGCCGTGCTGGGAAAAATCGTCATTCTGATATTGATCGTGCTGTTTATTCAGAAACGGCCACAGGGGCTGTTTGCATTCAAAGGACGGGTGATTGACTGATGACGCAACCTATTACGCAATCTATTAAACAGCCCATGACAATAACCCTGACGCAGCGCGCGCCGCGGCTCATGCTTGGGCTTGGTTCGATCGCTTTCCTGGCTTTGCTGGTCCTGCCGTTTCTCGCGCTATTGCCAGCAGAGAATCCGCTAGCGATCTCGACCTATACGCTGACGCTGATCGGCAAAATTCTGTGCTATGCGATTGTCGCCGTCGCGCTGGATCTGGTGTGGGGCTACGCCGGTCTGCTGTCGCTCGGTCACGGCCTGTTTTTCGCGTTGGGTGGCTACGCGATGGGCATGTACCTGATGCGGCAGGCGGCGGGTGAAGGAATGCCTGCGTTTATGTCATTTCTGTCGTGGACGGAACTACCGTGGTTCTGGGCCGGAACCCAGCATTTCGTCTGGGCGCTGTGCCTGATTGTGCTGGTGCCGGGCATACTGGCGTTTGTGTTCGGCTGGTTTGCGTTCCGCTCCAAAATCAAAGGCGTGTATTTCTCAATCATGACGCAGGCGCTGACCTACGCTGGCATGCTGCTGTTCTTCCGTAACGAAACCGGCTTTGGCGGTAATAACGGATTTACCGGTTTTACGACGCTGCTCGGTTTCCCCATTACGGCCACCGGCACGCGCATTGGGCTGTTTGTCGCTACCGTGCTGCTGTTGATTGCCAGCCTGCTGGTGGGATTTGCGCTGGCGCGCAGTAAATTTGGCCGCGTACTCACGGCGGTGCGTGATGCGGAAAATCGTCTGATGTTCTGCGGCTACGATCCGAAAGGCTTCAAGTTGTTTGTCTGGACACTTTCCGCCGTGCTGTGTGGGCTGGCGGGCGCACTCTATGTGCCGCAGGTCGGCATTATCAATCCTGGTGAAATGTCGCCGACCAACTCCATCGAAGCCGCCATTTGGGTGGCGCTGGGTGGGCGCGGCACGCTGATTGGGCCGCTGCTCGGCGCGGGCATCGTCAACGGGGCGAAAAGCTGGTTTACCGTCGCCTTTCCCGAATACTGGCTGTTCTTTTTGGGGCTGATGTTTATTCTCGTCACGCTGTTTTTGCCACGCGGCGTGATTGGATTGCTGACGAGGAAGAAACATGACTGAGTCTTTATCTGTGCCATCGGTTCCAGCACAAGCTATGTCTTCACAAACGGTTGCGGCTCAGCCCGCATTGATGGAGCCAAAGTTCGCGCAGCCGCATCCGTCGGATCGCCATCGGCATCAGACCGATCCGGTGCTGCAACTCGACAAGATTAACGTGAGTTTTGACGGCTTCCGTGCGCTTACCGATCTGTCGTTGAAGATTGGTGTAGGGGAACTGCGCTGCATCATCGGTCCAAACGGCGCGGGAAAAACGACGTTGATGGATGTCATCACCGGTAAAACGCGACCGGATAACGGCAAGGCATTTTACGATCAATACACCGATCTGACGACTCTGTCGCCGGTAGATATCGCCCGTGCGGGAATTGGCCGGAAATTCCAAAAACCGACGGTATTTGAAGCGCTGACGGTGTTTGAAAACCTCGATATCGCGCTGAAAACCGACAAATCGGTGTGGGCGAGTCTGCGTGCCAGACTGAACAGCGAGCAGCGTGACCGGATTGATGAAACGCTGGCGCTGCTGCGGCTCGGTCACGAACGTCAGCGACCTGCTGGGCTGTTGTCGCACGGGCAAAAGCAGTTTCTGGAGATTGGCATGCTGCTGGTACAAGAGCCGCATTTACTGCTGCTTGATGAACCTGCGGCGGGGATGACGGACGCCGAAACGGCCTATACCGCCGAGCTATTTCGCAGTCTGGCGGGCAAACACTCGCTGATGGTGGTGGAACACGATATGGGCTTTGTCGAGAGCATCGCTGACCGCGTGACCGTGCTGCATCAAGGGCAGGTGCTGGCGGAGGGATCGTTGCGCGAGGTGCAGGCGAATGAGCAGGTGATTGACGTTTATCTGGGGCGCTAACATGTTAGAGATTGCTGAACTGAATCAATATTACGGCGGCAGCCACATCCTGCGCGGCCTGTCGTTTGAGGTAAAACCCGGCGAAATTACCTGCCTGTTAGGGCGCAACGGCGTGGGGAAAACCACGTTGCTGAAATGCCTGATGGGGTTGATTCCGGCGAAGTCCGGCACAATTCGCTGGCAGGGTGAAGCAATTAACTCGCGTAAACCCTATCAGCGCGTGCAGTCTGGCATTGCCTATGTACCGCAGGGACGGGAGATTTTTCCTCGGCTAACGGTGGAAGAGAACCTGCTGATGGGGCTGTCACGCTTTCCGGGCAAACAGGCGCGGCAGGTGCCGGATGAAATCTATCAACTTTTTCCTGTGCTGGATGAAATGAAGCAGCGGCGCGGCGGCGATTTGTCCGGTGGACAACAGCAACAGCTGGCGATTGGACGTGCGCTGGCCTGTAAACCGCAGTTGTTGATTCTGGATGAGCCGACGGAAGGCATACAGCCATCGGTGATCAAAGAGATCGGCGCAGTCATCCGCCAACTGGCGCAGCGTGGTGACATGGCGATTCTGCTGGTCGAGCAATTTTACGACTTCGCCGCCGAACTGGCCGACAGCTATCTGGTGATGTCACGCGGGGAAATCATACAGCGCGGGCGAGGCGAAACGATGGAACAGGACGGCGTGCGGGGGCTGGTCGCAATTTAATACGCGTTGCTTATTATTTTGTATAGAATGAGGGATAGGCTGCGTCTATATATTCCAAATATTACGGAATGGAGAGAGACAGCCTAATTTTATTTAGTAGAGTGTTCGCTAACAGGCTAACTGTTTTCGTTATTCGAAACGTTAACGTATTGTCCATCATTTCGAATTATTTAGGATGTAAAGTTATCAATTTTTCTTGATGTTTAAAATTAAATCCAAATCCGAAAATCAAGTTAATTGGAAGCGAATTATTCTGCTTTTTGTATTAATAATGTTGCCTTGCCGATATTATCATAACAATTATCGTCACTGACATAGGCGATAAAAGGCGATCCTGTGGTATCCACAACCGTTGGCGTGCTGGTGACGACGCCTCCCCATCGAGTGGTTTTAAATCCACCTTGTAACAGAACACTATCGATAATGCATTTATTAGGAGTGGCATCACAATTCATGCTATTAGAAACGAGAGAAAAAACATACCGCCCTTGTTCTAACGTGAATTTGACTGGTGTGCCTGCCAGGGTATCCGTTATCGCTGCACTCACACAATTCTTCTGAGGATCGATAGCTATGCTCGTTGCTGCGTCTGCGGCGAAGGAAAAAAGAGCCAGCATGAACATGCTGATGGATGTATTGCGCATGAGTAAATCTCCTGAAAAAGTAATTTATTGGTAAATTAATACAATTTTGCAGTGCATGTAATAGTCAATAAATCGATCCATTAAAAACCGCTATTATCTTAAGGCATAACACTAAAGGAATAGTCAATGTTTTAACCTATTAATTAATTGTTTTTCTCCAATATAATTTGTCGACTATTGGTTGTTTATAATTTCCTAAAGTTTGCTTTTTTGCATTAATTATTCAACAGATTGAGACTGTATTACACTTAATGCCCGCGTTAAAAAGTTGCTGATTTGGGATGAACCAACAGAAGGAATATAGCCGTCAGTCATTAAAGAGTTCGGCTTGGCGATTCGCCAACAGGCGAAGGGTAGTGATATGGCGATTCTACTGCTTGAATAAATTGTGTAAAATACGACCTTAAGAGGATAGCTCATTGTTTATCTTCAGCTAAAAAGGAAAGGGAACTTAAGGATGAGTAAACCGCTGAAGATTTTTGCTGTTATCGGCATCATCGTTGCTGCTTCTGTGATCGGTACGATATGGCCTTATATCAAAATGGATTTTGCCAGCAGTGCACATTATACCGAACAGGATGAAAGGGAATATGCGTTCTATACCCCCGATATTCTGAAAAATATGCCGCGCATTACCGCTCGCTATGACTTCAATTTTTCGAACGTAACCGGCCCGGAAGCTAAAGTATGGACAGTGAACTTCTATGGCACTGAAGATACCAGCAAGGTTCACACTTATCTGACGTCGATGGGTTATAAGAAGCAGGATCGTTGCGATGTTGAGGCTGAATGTTGGCGAGCGGCGGGTACTCATGACGTTGTGACAGTTGCGACGTTTGATACGGACAAAAGCGTGATGGTTCAGGTTTACAGCAGTCCGTATGCTGAGCCATTGCCACTAAAAACGGTGTCCAGCTATTAAATAGTCCGCTGTACTTAATGAAACAACCGAATCCTCCCAATATTATCCTGAGTTGTGTGATTTTTATCATTTACCGTTCTTACTCAACGCCATCGATTCACGAGCGCTGTCGCGCTATGTATACCGCTAACATGATAGTTTTAAATTGAACACTGAAAATCAGTGGTGTATAAATCACGACGCAGCACGCTGTTGATTGCTTGGGGTGGGGTTGTATAGTAGTAAATAAAGTTAAAATTAGTATAAAATATTATTAGGAGTCTAATTATTATGTCTTCCATGGTGTTTTGCCGAGGATGCGGTAAGCAAATCCATAGCACAGCGAAAGCGTGCCCGCAGTGTGGTGCCACGCAAGCTAGCGGTAAAGGCGAGAAAAACAGAATCTCTGCCGCACTATTTGCTGCTTTCCTCGGCGGTTTTGGTGCCCATAAATTCTATTTAGGAAAAGTCGGACAAGGGATTTTATATTTACTTTTTTTCTGGACGTTTATCCCAACGCTTATTGCGCTTGTGGAATTTATTATTTACCTGTGCGATTCTGATGAAGAATTCGCCAGAAAATATGGTTGAAACGTAATCCATGCATCATCTAATCAGGCTCACTACGGTGGGCCTGATTAATATTCAATCGATAACTCACCTTCTCTTTTCCTCACAGCACCTTATTCAAAAAGTTGATTGTCCGCGGGTGGCGAGGGTGGTTCAGCACCTGCCAGGAATCGCCGCTTTCGACAATTTTCCCGTCTACCATGAACACCACACGGTCAGCGACTTCGCGCGCAAAGCCGATTTCATGTGTGACGACAACCAGCGTTACGCCGGATCGGGCGAGTGATTTGATGACATCCAACACTTCCCCAACCAGCTCGGGATCGAGCGCGGACGTCGGTTCATCAAACAGCATCACTTTCGGCTTAAGTGCCAGCGCGCGGGCGATAGCGACGCGCTGCTGCTGGCCGCCAGACAGGTGACGGGGATAAGACTGTGCTTTATGGCGCAGGCCGACGCTTTCCAGCAGGGTAAAGGCGATGTCTTCGGCTTCCTGACGCGAATACAGCTTATGCGCCAACGGGGCTTCAATGATGTTTTCCAATACGGAAAGGTGCGGGAACAGATTGAAATTCTGGAACACATACCCAACGTTGATGCGCTGGCGTAGTACTTCCTTTTCTTTCAATTCATAGAGCGTATTCCCTTTGCGCCGATAGCCGATGTAGTCGCCGTCGATGCGGATAAAACCTTCATCCACGCGTTCAAGGTGATTAATGGTACGCAGCAGCGTGGATTTTCCCGAACCGGACGGCCCTAGGATCACCGTGACAGAACCGGGTGCCAGCGTCAGATTGATATCCTCCAGCGCTTTGTGCTGACCAAAATGTTTCGCCACGTTGCGGATCTCAATCAGCCCACGAGCGCTTTCTGCCTGTGGCTCTGCGGTGGTGCGCGCGTGAGCAAAGTAGTCGATAGCTTCAGACATAGTGACTCTCCAGAATCGGGTAGATTAACGTGCGAGCTTGCGCGTGAGGAAACGGATGAGCCTCTGGCGCGGTGTTGGCGGCATTTCACGCACGGCACCGCGGGACACATAGCGTTCCACGTAGTATTGGACGACGGATAGCACCGTGGTGATCAGCAGATACCAGATGGTGGCGACCATAAGCAGCGGAATAACCTGCTGCGTACGGTTGTAGATAACCTGCACGGTGTAAAACAGCTCTGGCAGCGCCAGTACGTAAACGATCGACGTGCCTTTTGCCAGACTGATGATCTCATTGAAACCGGTCGGCAGAATCGAACGCAGTGCCTGTGGCAGAATGATGCGCACCGTACGGCGACTGCCGGGCAGACCAAGTGCTGCGGAGGCTTCAAACTGGCCAGCATCGACGCCAAGAATACCGCCGCGAATAATCTCTGCCGTATAGGCGGACTGCACCAGCGTCAGGCCGAGTACCGCGACGGAAAACTGATCCAGTAAATCGATTGTCGGATAGCGCAGGAAGACCACGGAGGTAAACGGAATTCCCAGCGCCAGCTCGTCATAGAGATACGAGAAATTGTAGAGAATGATCAGCACCAGAATCAGCGGCAGCGATCGGAATAGCCAGATATAGAGCCATGATAGCGTGGACAGCAGATAAGACGGCGAAAGCCGAGCCAGCGCCAAAGCGGTGCCGAAAATAATGCTGAATAATGTGCCAAGCGCAGTCAACAGCAGCGTTTGCCCCAGACCGGCGAGAATGACGGGATTGAAAAACCACTCGGCAAAGACCGCCCATTCCCAGCGCGGGTTCAGCGCGATTGACTGAATAACCCCGGCAAAAATAAACAGGGAGAATAGTGCCCCTACAACACGAAAGGGATAACGCGCGGGCACAACGTGCAACGGCGGTTCCTGCGTCTGACCTAGCGGCGCTTGCTGAGAAGACGAGTGTAGAGATTGCGTCATAATCGATACCCTTTGAAGGTGATTCTGAAAAACGTCCTTTTGCTTTTAATCACCGCACAGGGTGAGTCTCGGTGTGCTGGGGTCAACACACTTTCAAATGGCGAGCGATAAGCTCGACTTCCGTTTGGCGGGCAGCCTGAGGCGCAGCTACGTCAAACAGCGTTTTCTTAAACGGCAACCGTCCATCGTAAGGCGGAATACTGTAAGTTGCGGGATCGACGCGGATATCGAACTGAGGCGTATAGCCGTGGCTCAGATAGAGGTTCACCGCTTCTGGCTGGCGGAAACCGGTCGTCAGGAAAAAGTGCTGATAGCCTAACCGACGGGCGTGCTGCTCCAGCTCCAGCATCACTTTCCCCGCCAGCCCCTGACGACGCAGTGAGTTATCCGTCCATACCCGTTTAATTTCAGCGGTGGTGCTGTCGTAGCGTTTAAACGCGCCGGTGGCAATCGGTACGCCCCGACGCAGCAGCGCAATAAAAATGCCGTGTGGCTGCTGGTAGATTCCCGGTGGATCGCTTTCCCGCTCACCAAAAAAGTCGCCATAGCGCTGTTCATATTCCGCGAACAGGCCGTCGATAATGGGGGCCACGATAGGGTCCTCGGGCTGGGTCACAATGAAGATGTCGTCGGACATGGGATGCTCCTGATTCGTTAACATACTTGAGCTATCGGTAGCTATTGTGCGTCGAGCGTGGCGTCCCGATAGCCATTGGCGATATTAATCGCCCAGTCCTGGCGGATTGATTTCTGAACGGTCAATACGTTCGATGCTTTCTCCCCAGCGGTTCAGCACCTTGTCGTACTCACCGCTTTTAATTACGCCGTTCAGCGCGGTATTAATCGGCTGCACCAACCCGCTGCCTTTGCGCGTGGTGACCGCGATATGTGCGACGTTGGGGTAGCCACCGTTGACCGTACCGACATGTTTAACCTTGCCGGTCAGCTCCGCTTTGTAGGCACCGATCACGTTGGGGCCGAAATAGGCATCGGAACGACCGGATTGCAGACTCAGGTTGGCGGCCGCATCGTCCGTGACATAAATCGGCTGAAAAGCGGGCAGGCCGTTAGCGCGATTCTGCTTATCCCACGCCAGCAGCACCGCTTCCTGATTGGTGCCGGAGCCGACAATAATCTTCAGTCCAGCGATGTCCTTCGCTTCCTTAATGGACTGAATCTTACTGGTGGATTTCACATAGAAGCCGAGTGAGTCGATGCGGTAGGTGGCGAAATCGAACTTTTCCTTGCGCGCTTTGGTGACGGTGATGTTGATGATGGCGGCGTCATACTTACCGGAAGCGACGCCGAGTGGCCAGTCTTCCCATGAGGTGGGGACGATATTCAGTTCTAACCCGAGGCTATCGGCCACCAGTCGGGCGATATCTGGCTCGCTGCCTACTACGGTTTTGTTGTCGTCGGCCAGAAACGCCAGCGGCGGTGACGATCCCAGCGCGGCAATCGCGACAGTGAATTTACCCGGTGTGACGAAGGTAAAGTCAGCCGGAATCTGTGCGATAGCGTCTGCATTTTTCGGGGCATGGATCGGCTGCTGATTGGCTTTCAGGTCGATAGCCGCCTGTGCTGTCGTGACGGAAAATGTGCCGAGCAGCAGCGATCCCGTCAGTAACCTTGTCAACAGCCATGGGCGTACGCGATGCGTCTTGGATGAATAGGCGATCTCTTTTTGCATTTGTCTTTCCCTTGCAGGTGAGTTGTTATAATTGTGACAGTGTCACTTTGTGGCGTGCCATTTTACTTAATCGCCGATACCCGGCGGGTTCACGACGGACTGTGTAATTTTTTCATCGTCTTCGCCCCAGCGATCCAGCACTTGTGCATAGCTGCCGTTGTGGATTGCGCCATTGATGGCGGTGCTGATGGGCTGCGCCAGACCGTTACCTTTCTGCGTGGTGACCGCGACATAAGCAACCGTCGGGCCTTTGCCTACCATGCGTGTCTTGCCTGTCAGCGCCGCTTTATAGGCTCCGATAGAATGGGGACCGAAAAACGCATCGACGCGTCCGGACTGAATGCTCAGGTTGGCGGCAGCATCATCGGTGACGTAGACAGGCTGTACGGGAGGAAGGCCGTTGGCGCGGTTTTGACGATCCCAGCCCAGCAGAATGTTTTCCTGATTGGTGCCGGAACCGACAATCACTTTCAGACCCGCCACGTCCTCTGGTTTGTTAATCGACGTAATCTTGCTGGTCGATTTCACGTAGAAACCCAGCGTATCAATGCGATACGTGGCGAAGTCGAACTTCTCTTTGCGGAGCTTTGTCACCGCGATATTAAAAATGGCGGCGTCATATTTCCCCGCGGTGATGCCCAGCGGCCAATCTTCCCAAGAGGCGGGCACCAGTTTCAGCTCCAGCCCGAGGCCGTCGGCAACCAGTCGTGCGATATCGGCATCGCTGCCGATAAGCGTTTTGTTATCATCAGCCAGCAGCGACAGCGGCGGTGAACTGAGCGCCGAGACGGCAATCGTCAGCTTACCCGGCGTCACGAATTTGAAATGAGCCGGGATCTGCGCGATAGCCTCAGCGTTTTTCTCAGTACGAATAGGCGTTTGGTTGGCTTTCAGGTCGATACGGCTAACGAATCCCGCATCTTGCGCCTGCGCATGGGCTACCAGCGTGGCGCTCAATAATGTCGCCAGACCGGTCACGCTGATAAAAGAGGAACGCTTCACGGTGAATCTCCTGTTGCGCGAATTAACGCGTGAATTGATTCACCGGATAATCCAGCGCCAGATTTTCCCGCAGCGTGTAGCCGGGATACTCCTGACGGAACAGGCCGCGCTGTTGCAGCAGGGGAACGACCCGATCGACAAAGTGGTTGAGCGTATCCGGCGTGCCGCCCTGAATGATGAAACCGTCAGCGGCTCCGTTTTCAAACCAGAGTTGTAAGCCATCCGCCACCTGTTCGGGCGTACCGCTGAAGACGGGGCGCGGCGATGCGGCTTCCAGCGCGACCTGCCGCAGCGTTAAGCCTTTTTCCTGCGCGTTGCGTTTGATTTCATCGGTGGTGCTGCGGAAGCTGTTTTTCCCCAGATCGCCGATATCGGGGAACGGTTCATCCAGCGGATGCTGTGAGAAGTCGTAGTGCTCAAAGTAGCGTCCCAGATAATTGAGGGCATCCTCAATGGTGACCAGCTGTGCGGTTTCCTGATACTGACGCTCGACGTCATCCGCGTCGTTGCCAACAATCACGCTGACGCCCTGAAAAACATGCAGTTGATCGGCCCGGCGACCGTTTTCTTCCAGCTTCTGTTTTACCTCGCGGTAATAACGTTGCGATTCTTCCAGCGTGTGTTGATGGGTGAAGATGGCATCGGCGTGTTTGGCGGCTAATTTTTGGCCGTCTTCAGACGCACCGGCCTGAAACACAATAGGGCGACCCTGCGCGGATCGGCCAATATTCAGCGGCCCCTGTACCGAGAAGAATTCCCCTTTATGGTTCAGCGTGTGCAGCTTTTCGGGATCGAAAAACTGTCCGCTGGCTTTGTCACGAATAAAGGCATCGTCTTCCCAGGAATCCCACAGGCCTTTCGCTACCTGAAGGAATTCATCGGCAATGCGGTAGCGCAGCGCGTGTTCCGGATGCTGCGCACGGGAAAAGTTTTTCGCCGATCCTTCCAGCGGCGATGTCACCACGTTCCAGCCTGCGCGACCGTTGCTCAGGTGGTCAAGGCTGGCGAACTGCCGGGCGGTGGTGAAAGGCTCGGAATACGACGTCGAGAGCGTACCGACCAGACCAATATGGGTGGTGACGGTAGCCAGCGCAGACAGTAATGTCAGCGGTTCAAAGCGATTGAGAAAGTGGGGGATCGATTTTTCATTGATATACAGGCCGTCGGCCACGAAGACAAAATCAAATTTCCCTTGTTCGGCTTTTTTTACCGCATCCAGAACAAAACCAAAATTAATGCTGGCGTCGGGTACGACGTTTTTATGTCGCCACGCGGACATATTTCCTGCTGCACCTTGTAATATTAAACCCAGTCTTAATTGTCGGTTTGAAGATGTTTGTTGTTTACTCATTATCAGGAACCTTTTATTAATTTAATGTGCTTGTTATGAGTTGAATATGTTTATTCTTAATTGGTCGTACTTCCATGAAAGTGAAAACAGTCCGTCAATAAACCGGCTATCAATCAACAAGCCATCAATAGGCATTCACGTATTCAATGAAAGGTTAATAGGACGTTAATGGCGTGTTTTCACTATTGATGAGGCGCGACGTGATGTAAAACAACAAAAATGGATAATGAAATTCGAAAATTTCAGATGATGACGCGGCTTATTTTGTTAGTATAATGTTAATGATCGTGTCTCTCGCCGTATTTAAAGGAAGCATTTAATGTCTGATCTTGTTGCTGAACGACTCGTTACCGCGAATGACGCGGCTCTCTCTGCGGCGGTTGCCAGCGTTGACCAGCAGGCGTTTCGCGATGCGATGGCAAAGCTGAGCGCGGCGGTCAATGTCGTTACGACGGATGGCCCGGCAGGTAAGGCCGGATTTACGGCATCCGCCGTGTCCAGCGTCAGCGATTCGCCCGGTACGTTGCTGGTGTGTCTGAATCGCGGGTCGTCGGTATATCCCACGTTTCAGGCGAATACGCATTTGTGTATCAATACGCTGACCGCTCATCATGAAGCGCTGTCGTCGCTGTTTGGCAGTCGCTCGTCTACCGAAGAACGCTTTGCGGCGGCGGAGTGGGACGTGTTACATACGGGCTCGCCGGTGTTGCGGGATGCGTTAGTGGCGTTTGACTGCGTGGTTGAAGAGGTGGTGAGCGCGGCGACGCACGATATTTTCATTTGCCGGGTGTTAGCGATTAAGCAGGGCGAAAGCACCGATGGTCTGGTGTATTTCTCCCGCCGTTATCATGCGGTTCGGGGTTAATATTTATAACTTTCTCACCTAATGCCCTCATCGTAATTAATTGATTTATAAAAATTGCTGCCTCCGTCAGGTCAATCTGGCGGAGGTGATGAGTTGATTACGTCAGTCCGATATTAGGAGAGACACGGGGATGAGGTTCCCGCAGGGACGCCTCACCCCGTGGTTGCTCCGGGTATCTCGCTCGTCAAACGATCGGCATTACCGCCTGTGGTGGGGTAACTTTCGTGGTGCGCAGGCGATGCAGTGCGGCTTCCGCCAATTGAGCAAAATAGCGTGAGGCTTGCGCAATCGCGCTTTCATCCGGATTGAACTGAGGGTGATGCAAGCCAAATTCGCTGTTTGAGCCAATGCTGACGAACGTGCCCGGCACGTCCTGAAGATACAGGGCAAAATCCTCGCCGCTCATTTGCAGTTCGGCGTTTTCTACCTGATAGCCCGCGTCTCTGGCAATGTGCTTGCTGAAATCCGCCCATTCGCTGGTGTTCACAACCGCAGGCGGGCCGGGATACCATTTCAGCTCCGCTTTTGCGCCGAGCGCAAGGGCAATGCCGCCGATCAGTTGCTCTATTCGCTCTGGGATTTCCGCGCGAATTGCGGCATTGTAAGTGCGTACCGTGCCTTCCAATTCTACCGTTTGCGGCAGGACGTTCCAGGTGTTGCCGCCCTGAATGCGCGTGACGCTGATGACCAGCGACTCCAGCGAACTGAAGCTGCGGCTGGGCAGCGTTTGCAGCGCATTGACGATATTGCAGGCGGTGACGATGCTGTCGATGCCCTGTTCGGGTTTGGCCGCGTGTGCGCCTTTGCCCGTAATATGAATAGCGAAGCGATCCACGTTGGCATAAAACGGGCCGCTGCGTGTCGCGAAGGTGCCAGCGGGAAGCTCAGGGGCGTTGTGCAGGCCGAAAACGGCGGCGACATCGGCGAGTGCGCCGGCGCGGATGAGTTGTTTAGCGCCGGTAGAAACTTCTTCTGCGGGTTGGAAAAACAGCCTGATTTTACCCGGTAAGACAGATTCGCGTTTTTTCAGCAAACAGGCAGCACCCAACATCACGGCGGTGTGGAAATCGTGTCCGCAGGCATGCATGACGCCAGCGTGCTGAGAGCGAAATGGCACATCGACTAACTCTTCAATCGGTAGCGCATCAATATCGGCCCGCAGCGCAATCGTTGGACCGCTGCCGTGACCGATCTCGGCAACGACGCCCGTGGTTAAGGCAAGGGGCAACAGGCGGATGTCTTTCTCTTGTAGCCAGCGGGTAATGTGCGCGGTGGTTTGGTGTTCCTGATTGGACAGTTCTGGATACTGATGCAAGTGCCGTCGCCAGTTAATTAACTGCTGCTCGAATGACGTATCACAACAGGGGATAGATTCAGCCATATCAATACACCTCCTTAACAAAACTTAAACACGATAAAGGTAGCCGATAGCTACTCTACGGATAAATACCGTCTGGTTATATTTCATGCCTTTTTATCCCGTCATATTTCAAACGTCCCGTATTGTTACTTTTACGTTACTGGGTTAGCCGTGACGTCGCCAGCAGGGGACGCGAATGACGTAGTGATGTCATTTATTTTATCCCGTGATGTTAATTTCGTCTTTATTAAAATATCTGCTAATAAAATCCATTATTGATATTTATATTTCACACTATTATGCAACATTCTTCTTATTCTGCTTTTGCACTTGCTGATTTTTATTGCCCCGTTTATTTAAACGACGTTTTGAAATGACGGGTTTTTACATGCATAGCCTTGCAATAAATAGCGCTAACGGATAGTCGCTGAAAATAAGGAAACATCGTGGGATATACGCTCAGTTTATTAGATCAAAGTCCGATCGCCGAAGGAATGAATGCGGCACAGGCGTTGGCGCAAACCGTGGCGCTGGCGAAAGTGGCAGAAGCGCTTGGCTATTACCGCTTTTGGGTTTCCGAGCACCATAATTCCGATGAATTAGCGGGATCGTCTCCCGAGGTCTTGATCACCTGGTTGTTGGCACATACGACAACGCTGCGCATTGGCTCCGGCGGCGTGATGTTGCAGCACTACAGCCCGTATAAGGTCGCGGAGAATTTTCATGTGATCAGCGCTCTGGCGGGCGGGCGTGTGGATTTGGGGATCGGCAAAGCGCCAGGCGGATTGCCGCTGGCGACGCGGGCGCTACAGCAGGAGATCGGTGAGACGCAGCGGGTTGCCTTTACGGAGAAGCTACATCAGCTAAACCGCTTTCTCGACAGCCATGACGAGACGGTCGAGCGCCTGAATGCGACGCCATTACCTGAACATACGCCGCAGCGCTTTCTGTTGGGTGCCAGTCAGGAGAGTGCGCGGTTAGCTGCCTCGCTGGGCTGGAGTTTTGTCTTCGCCGGTTTCATCAATGCCAGTGAAACGCTGCTGACGGAATCTCTCTTGAGTTATCGGGAGTTGAAACCGGCCAACGCCCAGACGCTGCTGTCGCTGTCGGTGATTGCCGCCGAACGTCATGAGGATGCGGAGGCGCTGGCCAGCACGCAGCATAACTATAAAGTTTACATTGAGAACAAACCGCCGCTGACGGTAGGCAGTCAGGAACAGGCTGATAACTTCGTTCAGCAAGCGGGCGCGACGGATTTCCGTATTGTGCAGGAGCCGCGCAATGTGCTTTACGGTACGCCAGAGCACATTCATCAGCGTCTGGAAAGTTACCATCAGCGTTTTGGCGTGGATGAGTTCATCATCCATACGCCCGTGACATCTCCCCGCGAGCGTGAGGCGTCGATTCGGCTGCTGGCGCAGCGTTGAAAACGTGAGCGATGACAAAGCGGTATAGCCATTTGAGCAGTAACCTGATTTTGTCTATATCAACATAATCGGGGAAAATAATGGCAGTACCGGAAAGCAAGGAAGCCTTGATTAAGGCAATCAACAGTCAGTTTGCGCTGTTAATGAAGCGAATCGAGGCCGTTCCCGCCGATCGCGCATTCTCGCCGGAAATGGCAGGGCATGCGCAGGGAACGCAGATGAGCGCGGCAAATCTGGTGGCGTATTTGCTGGGCTGGGGCAATCTGGTGCTGAAATGGCATCAGCAGGAAGAGCAGGGTAAAGCCATCGATTTTCCAGAAACGGGCTATCAATGGAATCAGCTTGGTTTACTGGCGCAAAAATTCTATCAGGACTTCGCCCACATTACCGATTGGTCTGAACTGGTCGCTCGGCTTGTCGCGAATAAACTGGCGCTTATCGCGCTGGTGGAGCGCTATACCGATGCACAGCTCTATGCCGAATGCTGGTACGGTAAGTGGACGCGTGGTCGGATGATTCAGTTCAATACCGCCTCGCCTTATAAAAATGCAGCTGGGCGGCTACGTGCGTGGGAGAAGAACGCATAACCCACTGATAGAAAATAAAAAACAGTGCTGATTCTTTGTCTTCTCTTTCCCTTCGTCAGTGGCGCACTAGCGGTGTTTTTTCAGACAAAACCTTACATATTCCCCCTGCTTGATTGTTCTATACTCAGTAGTAAGCAAGATAAGTTTTACTGGCAGATGAGATAAATAGGGGGAAGAAAAATGCTTGGTCTTAACCTAGTTTCTCCAGTGTCATATAGCACCATGCCTGACAAACCTGATCATGTTCAGGGCATTTCCCGCTCGTCGCAGCTGTCTGGTTACCCTAATCAGGACGCGTCTACCCGAACCCGGACGACGTACGACAATAGCGCGTCGGTCTTTAAGCCACCGATAGCCGATGGGGTTAATCGCCCAACGGAAAATAACCAGCTTAACGTTTACGTTTAAGATGGTATCAGACGGATAAAATGGGCAATCACGTGCTGTAAATGATCGTTTTCAGTGCGTGGGTTGCCTTCTTTTTTTCATTAAAGCCTCTTCATCAGAGTATCCTCACCAAACCCGTCGCGTTTCCATTCTTTTTCTTCCCTGTTAGCCACTTACCGTCTCCCGATGTCATACATGCTTAACCCTATGATTAATCAGAAATACACACTCACAAGCACTTGCTTTCATATTGTTGCTTATTGACATATTTCATCACATTTTCTTCTATGCCATAGCATTGGAATGAATATTGCTGCTATTTTCCTTTCTTTAACAAAGACATGACCTGGATAAGGTTCCTCTGGTGCCGTTGTTAAGAATGATAAATGGCGAGAATGACCAATGTTAATAATGAGAAAAGGGAGTGGTGTGCATGTTTAAGCAAGTGGCAGTGGCGGTAGGGATGGCGTGTTTATGTGTGCCGGCCTGGGCTTATGATTACGGCGATTATGCGAAAGAGACCGTGGATACGCTCATTAATGATTATCCGGGCCGCTATCGCGGTACGGCAAATTTTGCTGGTGCGGCGGATTGGATGACACAGCGTATGGCACCCGGTTACACCACCGTCAGGCAGGATTTCTCCTGGACGGCAGGCGGTACGACGCGTTCGTCACAGAATGTGCTTGCCTCTAATGTCGGGCTGAGCAGCGAATACATTATCACTGGCGCGCACTTTGATACTTTCTTCGGGCGGCCAACGCTACAAGGACTGGATGACAACGCGTCCGGCGCCTCGATCCTGACGGAAGTCGCGCGTAATTTTAGCGGTATTCAGACCGAAAAAACGCTGGTCTTTGCAGCGTTTGGCGCAGAAGAAGAAGGATTGCGCGGTTCGCGTGCGATGGTGAACGAACTGATTGCACAGGGAACTGCGGGCGACCTTAAGGCCATGATTAATATGGACAGTATGATCACTGGCGACAAACTCTACGCTCACGCTGGCGATAACAGCGTGGCGAATCCTGAACTAGCAAGTCTGCGTGAACAGACGCTGCGTATTGCGAATGAACTGGGCATCGAACTGTTGACCAACCCGGGATTGAATGCGGGATATCCGGCGGGAACGGGCTGTTGCAGCGATGGTGATAGCTTCAATGCGGCGTTTGATATTCCCGTGCTCTATATGGAGGCGACCAACTGGGATATCGGCGATCAGGACGGCTATACGCAAACCACAAATCCTGCGGTGCCGGGTGGTGCGACATGGCATGACCCCACGGTTGATAACGAAGCCTTTCTGACCAGCGCACTGGGGCAGGAACGTGTCGAGCAGCGCCTGCGTGACGTTTCGCGAGTAGTGACACGACTGCTGCTGGAAATCTCCAATACCGATTTATTGCATTCGGCGTATTCCGCCGCCGCGATGCAACAGGCGATGGAAGAAAGCCTGAAGCGTCAGCGCCAGTCGCTGAGCGATTTGCACAATCAGCGCTGGCTGCTGCTGCAAAATACCACTCGCAGCGCGGGTACGTTGGATACCGCGATTGGGATTGAGGGCGATGTGATTCCGTCAAAGGGCTTTGACCGCGCGCCGTCGCAGCGTTCCCGTCAGGCGATGGCTTACGCATTGGTGGATTATCAATTACGTGACGGTGTCACTATTGGTGGCAGTCTGAGCCTGCTGCGCAGCAAAGATAAACGTGAACGCAATGGGCATATTGAAAGCGATACCTGGCAAGCTGGCATCTATGGTTTGTTGAATCAGGGCGGGCCAGCCTGGTTGGGCAGCGAAATGACGGTAGGGCGAGCGGCTATTGAATCCCGCCGTTCGGTGTATCTGCAATCTGCGGGCGGTCCGGTTCTGTTGGACAACACGCTGGATGGCAACACCGAAGCGCAGTTCATCGGTGCCCGCATCACGGGCGGTTATGACTTCCCGCTGGGCAGTCTGCGCACCGGGCCAGTTGTCGGGCTGGATTATGCACGTTATCGCATCAATGCGTTTGATGATAAAGGAAATCTGCGGACTGGCGTACGGTATGAAAAACAGGATGTCGACTCGCTGGAAGCCAGTCTGGGTTGGCGTGTGCGCGGCAACATGGTATTCAGCAATAAAATGTCGTTGCAGCCTTATGCCACGGTGGCGTGGGTGCGTGAATTGGCCGACGGGCTTGATTCCAGCTTTACGGTGAAAGATCGCGTCGATGGTGCAAATCGCCGCATTGCGGTAGGGAAACAGGATAAGAACTTTGGTCAGGCGACGGTCGGTGTACAGTGGCTTGCGGCAGAGAACCTGAATCTGTATTCCGAAATCGGTAGCCGTTTCGGTCATCGGGATGGCGATCAAACGCGCTATAGCGTGGGTGTACAGTGGCAATTCTAAGTTTGTTGCCGTGAAAAACGGGGTCTGAAATGACCCCGTAGCGGACTCAAACGGGCTGATTACTGTACGGCCCGTTCTGAATGGAATCTCTGACCTGTAGCTCCGACAAGAATAGATTGTCTTTTGATAAATAGCCGCCATCCAGCATCGCGATCAGGCGGTTAATCACTTCGTTGATCATATCGCTCACCGGATCTTTGACGCTGGAGAGTGACGGCTTCAAAAACGGGGCGGTGGGAATATCGTCGAACCCGACGACAGAAACGTCGTGCGGCACGGCAACGCCAGCGTCATCCAGCGCTTTTATTGCGCCAATCGCCATATCGTCATTGCTGGCGAGAACGGCGCTGAACGAGACCCGGTTATCGCGTAGGGCGTTAATGGCAAGCGACCCGCTGCGCGGCGTCCATTTTCCTTTCACAATCAATTCATCCCGTACCGCGATATTGGCCGCCGTCAGGGCGTCTTTATAGCCGGAAAGGCGTTCGATAGCGGTCGGCGAATCCAGCGAACCGGTGATAAACGCGATATCTCTATGGCCGCGCGCAATCAGATGCTGCGTGGCGTTATAGCTGGAACCCTTGTGATCGCAACAGATGCAGTGGCTCTGGTGTTTCCGCAGTTTACGGTTAACCACCATGATCGGCTGTTTGTGCTTCTCGATGATGTCGTCCATTTCATCCACGGTGAGAAAACGGGGATAGATGATGATCGCATCACAGCGTAACCCCAACAGGAATTGAATTGCGGCGCGCTCTTCATCGGCGCTGTGTTTGCCATCGACCAGAATTAGCTGGCGCCCGTTGTCTTCCAGTTTCTTGGCGGCCTGTGACAGCAGCTCGTTAAAATAGCTGCCGTTATAGAGCGTGTTGGTTACCACCAAACCAATACAGGCGGATTTGCTGGTCGCCAGATTCCGCGCCAGTAAATTTGGCCGATATCCCGTCTCCTCAATGGCCTGATAGACCAGCGTTTTGGTTTCTTCACTGGTATAGCCTTTGCCCGATAGCACGCGCGACACCGTCGCTTTCGATACGCCTGCTTTCTTCGCCACTTCCTGCATTGTCGACATGGGACATCCTGAGACGTTGAGTACTCCCGTCATTTTACACACTTTATATCCGTCATACTTCAAGTTGCATGTGCGTTGGCTGCGCTTAGTCACCCGAATCACTTACCTGAGTAAGCTCATCGGGATGCCTTCGCTTGCCGCCTGCCTGAAACTCGAATTATTTAGGATATGGATCGGTAGCAGGATGATGAGTGCAGAACCGAAGCGATCGAGGGGAGTAACACGCTATTCATGACGATCGCGATCACATAAGAAAAATATTCATAACAAAATTATTGAAATTTCATTCATATATAAACACTATCATGTGGAACCGGTTACCCATCGGCGTTTCATCACGTTGCATGGAGCAGGGATACCGGCATGAATACTTTCATAACTGTATGAAATTGAATAATAAATGTGCGTGCATCAAGTGATATTGCCGTTTTGGACGTGTTGAATTGGGTGTAGCGTGCGCGATTACGAGAGATTGTCTATCCATGTCAAAGAATTATGCGGCTGTATCCCGTTCGATCGTCGATGCCATCGGTGGTGCTGATAACATCGCTGCCGTGACGCACTGTATGACCCGTTTGCGCTTTGTGCTGAAAGATAATGATGCGGCGAATGTGGCCGAATTGAAGGCGATAAGCGGCGTGTTGGGCGTCGTGAAAAATGATAACCAGTGTCAGGTTATCATCGGCAACACCGTTTCTCAGGCGTACGCCGAGGTGGTGAAGCTGCTGCCAGAAGGTGCTGGGGCTGAAAAAACCGTACCGGTGAACAATAAAATTACGCTGCGACGCATCGGCGCGGGCATCCTGGATGCGCTGATTGGCACGATGTCACCGCTCATTCCAGCGATTATCGGCGGCTCGATGGTGAAACTGCTTGCCATGATCCTCGACATGACCGGGCTGTTTGAGAAGGGTGCATCGACGATAACAATTCTGAACGTGATTGGTGATGGCGCGTTCTTCTTCCTGCCAATCATGGTGGCGGCGTCTGCAGCGGTAAAATTCAAAACCAATATGTCGCTGGCGATTGCTATCGCCGGGGTACTGGTTCATCCGACGTTTATCGATCTGATGGCAAAAGCGGCGCAGGGTCAGCAGGTAGTGTTTATGGGGCTAACCGTCACGGCGGTGAAGTATACCTACACCGTGATTCCGGCGCTGTGTATGACCTGGATTCTGTCTTACATTGAAAAATGGGTAGACCGCATCACGCCAGCGGTGACCAAAAACTTCCTGAAACCGATGTTAATCGTGCTGATTGCCTCTCCGATTGCCATTATGCTGATCGGCCCGATTGGGATCTGGATCGGTAGCGGTATTTCTGCGGTAGTGTATACCGTGCATGACTATCTGGGCTGGCTGTCCGTTGCCATCATGGGCGCTATTTGGCCGCTGCTGGTAATGACCGGTATGCACCGCGTGTTTACCCCGACTATCATTCAAACCATCGCTGAAACGGGTAAAGAAGGCATGGTAATGCCGTCTGAAATCGGCGCAAACCTGTCGCTTGGCGGTTCTTCACTGGCGGTAGCCTGGCGCACCAAAAACCCGGAACTGCGCCAGACGGCGCTGGCGGCCGCCGCCTCGGCCATTGTTGCCGGGATCTCTGAACCGGCGCTGTACGGTGTGGCTTTGCGTCTGAAGCGTCCGTTGATCGCCTGTTTAATTACTGGTTTTATCTGTGGTGCCGTTGCGGGTATCGGCGGGCTGGCAAGCCATTCAATGGCGTCGCCGGGGCTGTTTACCAGCGTGCAATTCTTCGATCCGACCAACCCGATGAGCATTGCCTGGGTATTCGGTGTCATGCTTCTGTCCGTCGTGATTTCTTTCTTCGTCACCTTGCTGTTGGGCTTTGAAGACATCCCAGTCGAAGAAAAACCGGAAGAGAAACGCGTACAGGGCGATGAGGTTTCCGCGCCGCAGCACGCAGTGAACACGAATTAAATTAAGCACTAATTAGCTGAAGTACGAAGGAGAAGAGCGTATGTCTGCATCAACATTTCCCAATGGGTTCTTATGGGGGGGCGCGATTGCGGCCAATCAGGCAGAAGGCGCGTACCTTGAAGGCGGTAAAGGGCTGACGACGGTAGATATGATTCCCCACGGCGTGAATCGTCTGCCGGTGAAACTGGGGCAAGAGCCGCGTTTCGCGCTGCGCGAGGATGAGTTTTATCCCAGCCATCAGGCGATCGATTTCTATCATCGCTATAAAGAAGATATCGCGCTGATGGCGGAAATGGGGTTCACGGTGTTCCGTACCTCCATCGCCTGGAGTCGACTCTATCCGAACGGCGATGAGCTGACGCCCAACGCGGACGGCATCGCCTTTTATCGTGATGTGTTTGCCGAGTGCAAGAAGTACAACATCGAGCCGCTGGTGACGCTGTGCCATTTCGATGTGCCGATGCATCTGGTCACCGAGTACGGTTCATGGCGTAACCGGAAAATGGTGGAGTTCTTCGCCCGCTATGCTCGTACCTGTTTTGAAGCCTTTGACGGGCTGGTGAAATACTGGCTGACGTTCAATGAAATCAATATTTTGCTGCATAGCCCGTTTTCTGGCGCGGGGCTGGTCTTTGCCGAAGGGGAAAATCAGGAGCAGGTGAAATACCAGGCGGCGCACCATGAACTGGTGGCGAGCGCGCTGGCAACGAAGATTGCGCATGAAGTTAACCCAGAAAATCAGGTCGGCTGTATGCTGGCCGGTGGTAATTTCTATCCGTGGTCGTGCAAACCGGAAGATGTCTGGGCGGCGCTGAATAAAGATCGGGAAAACCTGTTCTTTATCGACGTGCAGGCACGCGGCACCTATCCGGCGTATACCGGCCGTCTGTTTAAAGAGAAGGGCATCACGATTGCCTCTGAGCCGGGCGATGATGAGATTCTCAAGAACACGGTAGACTTTGTGTCCTTCAGCTATTACGCCTCCCGCTGCGCCTCGGCGGATATGAACGAGCACAACAGCAGCGCGGCGAACATCGTGAAGTCGTTAAAGAACCCGCACATCAAGGCGAGTGAATGGGGCTGGGGAATCGACCCGCTGGGCCTGCGCATCACCATGAACATGATGTATGACCGCTATCAGAAGCCGCTGTTTTTGGTAGAGAACGGGCTGGGTGCGAAGGACGAGATTAACGCACAGGGCGAGATTGATGATGACTATCGCATCAGCTATCTGCGCGAGCACATCAGCGCGATGGCGGACGCCATCGGCGACGGTATTCCGGTCATCGGCTATACCTCATGGGGCTGTATCGATCTGGTCTCTGCCTCCACCGGCGAAATGAGCAAACGCTACGGCTTTATCTATGTCGATCGCGATGACCGAGGTGAAGGCACATTAGCCAGAAAGAAAAAGAAATCGTTCTACTGGTATAAGAAGGTGATTGCCAGCAACGGTGCTGACCTGAGCTAAAGGTAATAAGGTTACTCAGCGATTCCTGCTATAGCCCCCTGACGGAGACGTCTGGGGGCTATTTTTTTACAAAAATGCGAAGAACGTGAATTGTGGTGGTCTGCTTCTTTGTGCATAATCGAGCGAGTTAATTATGCAAAATAGCGCATAATCGAGCTATAGTGAGCATTGCGGTATATCACCGTCAGTACTCAACAACGCCGTTATGCCAACGCGATAGGAAGGTAAAACACCATGAGTCAGTCGCTTCCCGATATTACCTTTTTTCATGAACTCGCCACGCTGGCGAGTCAGGAAACGTTACCGCGTTTTCGTTCCCTTACCGCCAACCAAATCGATACGAAGCCAAAAGAGGGCTTTCGCTTTGATCCGGTCACGGAAGCCGACCGGGAGGCTGAGCGGGTCATCCGTGAGCACATCACGTGCTATTACCCCGATCACGCGATCATGGGCGAAGAATTTGGCCTGAGCGGGGAAGGTCCGGTGCGTTGGGTTTTAGATCCCGTCGATGGAACCCGGCCTTTCTTATGTGGACTACCCGTGTGGGGAACGCTGATTGGCCTGTTGCACCATGAACGCGCCGTGATGGGGATGATGAGCCAGCCGTTTAGCGGAGAGCGCTTCTGGGCCGATGGTTCACAGGCGTGGCGCAGCGATTGGCATGGGGAAATGCGTTTAAGCACGCGCAAAGGCGTGTCGCTCGAACAGGCGATTCTTCACACCACCGCGCCGGAAGCGCTGGCTATGCACCCCGCGGTTCGCTTCGCAGATCTGGCAGAGAGCACGCTCATGACGCGCTACGGCGGTGAGTGTTACGCGATGGCGATGCTGGCGGCAGGCCAGATTGATATCTGTGTGGAATTTGCATTGCAGCCCTACGACATTGTTGCGCTGATCCCGATTATTGAGCAGGCGGGCGGCATCATTACCGATCTCAACGGACAACGAGCGGAAGCGGGCGGCACGGTAGTCGCGACTGGTAACCCCGAGCTACACCAACAGGTGTTAGCCATTCTGAATAGAACGCGGTCATAACCGCTTGTTTGTAAAACCAGCAAAAGACAACGGCTAATAAGGAATCATGATGAAAGTAGCACACGTGGCGTTATGGACCGCCGATCTGGCCGCGCAGGCGGCATTTTGGCAAGAATTCTTCTCCGCTCAGGTGGGGGAAAAGTATGTGAGCCGGAATCGCCCCGGTTTTGAATCACATTTTGTTCAACTGAGTGAAGGTGCATCTATTGAGCTGATGACGCTGCCGGTGCTGGCAGAAGCGCTAACCAATAAAGAAGGCTGCGGCTGGGCGCACGTCGCGATTTCGGTCGGGAGCAAAGCGGATGTGGAAGCGTTAGCCAGCAAAGCGGCGGAACGCGGCATTCTGGTTGCCCAACCGCGAATGACGGGAGACGGATTTTACGAAGCGATCGTCAGCGACCCAGATGGTAATCTGATTGAGATAACCTCAGACTGATTCGGCACGTTTTCGTATGCTGCATAAACTGCCTTCATTCCTCTGGCGTTGGGTCAGAAGGCATAGCCTGAAACGGACCATTGCCTTCTGATAAGGGATTCAACGTCTGTTAATGATGCAGCAGCTCATCAACAACCTGATCGCTGGTGAGCTGATAGGGGTAATACGTTGGCCAGTTGTCCATTTCTTTGAGAATCTCTTCTTGCGACGTATTGCCCATAAAAATATGGAAATGGGCGGATTTACGCGGCGCAATGGTGTGATCGCTGAACTGAACGTATTTCGGTGCTTTTGACTGGGCATCTTTACATTCAAACAGATAGCGAACGCCTTTTTTACCCGATACATAGGTCAGGATCTTATGCCCAGAATAGTCGTAATGGCATGAGGTCACTTCGCCATCTTTGTAGAACGTCATTACGCCATTGTCGATTTTTATTTCTGAAACATTGGTGGCGTAACCTTTGCGGTAATAATCTTTAACCTGTTCAAATGTTTTGCTTTTATCATTTTCCGCTTTCTTTTTGAACACGGGATCCATCTCACCCGATAGCATAATCGGGTAGACCGATTGCCACATTCCTTCCCAGTCGGTAAGCGCTCTGTCTTTTACATCGCTGTCATTGAAAACGCCATTGGATGCTTTCTTTTCAATGTCGCTCATGGGCGCACCATGTGAATGAGCGTGAGTATGACCATGAGAATGGTTATGCGAATGATCGCCATGCGCGGCGACCTGACCGGTTACGAAGAGCGCCCCCAAGGCGAGTACAAGTTTCTTAATATTATTAGACAAAATCAAACCCTCAATGATTTTCCATGATTGAATTGTTATGTTATAACATATCAAATAACGCATAGAAAGATTATCGCAATGCGTGTTTAAAAGCGAAACATTCGTGGTGATGAATCATTCCGAAGCAGAAAAGTAACAATGCAAATCATTAGAGAGTGTGAAATATGGCTGACGTTGTAGCTCGACAGAAAGCAGATGCAAGACTACCTGTGACCGTACTATCCGGTTTTCTCGGCGCCGGAAAGACCACGTTACTTAACCATATTCTGAATAATCGTGCTGGCCGCCGCGTCGCGGTGATCGTCAACGACATGTCAGAAGTGAATATTGATGCTGCACTAGTGAGAGAGGGTGGCGCTGAGCTTTCACGGACGGACGAAAAGCTGGTTGAAATGAGTAACGGCTGTATCTGTTGCACGTTGCGTGAAGATCTCCTGATCGAAGTTAATCGGCTGGCGAAAGAAGGGCGTTTTGATCAGTTGGTCATTGAATCAACCGGTATTGCGGAACCACTTCCGGTCGCGGAGACATTCACGTTTGCGGGTGACGATGGGGAAAGCCTCTCTGAAGTGGCTCGGCTGGATACGATGGTGACCGTTGTCGACGGATATAACTTCTTAAAAGATTACACGTCGGTTGACAGCATCCATTCACGCGGAGAATCGCTAGGAGAAGGTGACGAGCGCAGCGTTGTGGATTTGCTGATCGACCAGATCGAGTTCTGCAATGTCATTATCCTCAACAAAACCGACCTGATTGATGCGGCGCAACAGCAGAAGCTGGTTGCGATTATCCGCTCACTGAATCCGGGAGCAAAAATACTTCATGCACAATTTGGCGCTGTGCCGCTGAACGAGGTGCTCGACACGGGATTGTTTGATTTCGACAAGGCGGCGCAGGCTCCCGGATGGTTGAAAGAGCTACGCGGCGAGCATACGCCTGAAACGGAGGAATATGGCATCACCAGTTTTGTTTTCCGCGCGCGTCGGCCGTTTCATCCTGCCCGTTTCGCGCAGGTTATGGAAAATTCGCTCACCGGGGTTGTCAGATCTAAAGGCTATTTTTGGTTGGCAAGCCGTCCGGAATATGCCGGATCGTGGTCTCAGGCTGGTGGCGTAGCGCGTCAAGGACTGGCTGGTTCATGGTGGGTCAGTGCGCCAAAAGAAAGGTGGCCAACAGATAGCGAGTCGCTGGATTACATTCGTTCCATTTGGGTGGATGGCGTGGGCGATGCGCGGCAGGAACTGGTGTTTATCGGTATCGATATGGATGAACAGGCGCTGCGAGCCCGCCTGGATGCTGCACTGCTGACGGACAAAGAAATGACCGAAGGTCTGGCGATGTGGGTATCTTATCCTGATCCGATAGAGCCATGGTTTGCGTCATAAACGTGTGGGGAAGGTAAAAAGGGCCTGATTCTTCAGGTGGTGGAAGATTTATCGTCCCCGTGTGTGTCGAGGACGATAAATTTTTCGATGAAAAAACCGCAGTTTGGTGCAGAAAAAACGATATCACAGAATACGAGATATCGTTTACCGCGCTGCGGCTGTGCCAGAGTAACCCTTCTTCACAACGAGTAAGGTGCATTCCAGATTGAATTCGGAAGAAAATAGTCGTTTTATTTTCTTAATAATGAAGTCACTTATTACATTTACCGCTGAATAATAAAAATCATTGTTTTTATTATTAGTTCAGTCTGTATAACGATTATTTAAAAATAAAACTATCGCCTTCGTGCACGGCGAACGATACGAGAACGCCACCTCATCATTGAAATACGGAAATGATTGCAGTGATTATTAGCCAATTGCCCAAGCCATATCCCATTTCTACCAAGGATAGTCATTACATACGCAAGCGGTAGCACGGTGAATGCCATAAAACACGATGCATTGGATAGCAATCTAATGAAATGCTTCTGCAACAATATGAAGAAATAGGGGATATCTATTTTTAGTGATGTTCGCCACATAATAATAAGTTATATCGCGAAATATTATGGCGCACTCTTGCCTCACGAATATACTGGTGAATGACCTCCAGTGAATCAGCATAATGGTTTTGGCAACGCGTTAATAGCGGTAGCCAGTGTGGTCATTGATGACAATACAATTAAAAAATGGAGAGAATATTACATGAAGTATCCTACTTTATTTGGAGCATTAGCCCTGAGTGTTTTCGTTAATGCCTACGCAGCAGGCGGTAATGGGGATTCCTCGACAGTGAGTTATTCCAATTCGCAATCTAGCGTGAGCGCCACTAAACCAAGCAATCAAAAAGCCGTCACGATCCATATGCTTGGTGACTCAACAATGACACACTATACGGATGCCCGTAGACCGCAGATGGGATGGGGTGAAGCGATGCCCCAATTCTTCAATTCAAACGTCACCGTTAAAAACTGGGCGCTTGGCGGGCGTAGTTCGCGCAGTTTCTTTTACGAAGCCACACGTTGGCCAGAGATCTTGCCTCAAATTAAGGCTGGCGATTATGTCATTATACAGTTTGGGCACAATGACCAAAAAACGGACGCTAGCTATGCAGCATACGGTACTTATGCATATTGTAGCGATGGAACAACCGATGGTGAGAAGTGTTCAGGCGCGCCGGATGCGATTGATCCGACAGTAGATAAATCGGAGCACTCGTACTATCAATTTTTGAAAAGGTATATCACTGCGGTTAAAGCGAAAGGCGCATACCCTATTCTGATGACGCCGATTGTACGCAAATACTTTGCAGGCACGACGATCAAGCCAGAAGGCCTCCACAATGTGGGTGTCAAGAATGGCGAGATCTATGAACGTGGCAATTACCCGGCAGCGATGAAAAAGGTTGCCGCTAAATACAATGTGCCGCTCGTCGACCTCACGACGGAAACCAAAACTATCGTAGAGGCTTACGGTGATGCTGCCGCCAAGGCAAATTTATATATTGCGGCGGATAGTACACACCCACAAATTCTGTTCGCCAATTTGATTGCCAAGCGCGCCGTCGAGGGAATGTCCAGGTTGGGCATTTTGAAGAATTACATGGTGTCTGTTACTTCGCTGATCGCCAGCCCGAACCCTCTTGCATGGGGTACGCGCTACACTGGGGTTGCGACGACTAAGGAGATGACGGTTTCCGCCTTCGATCTGAACCCGGATGTGGGCACGGTGACGGTTCAGTCTCCTTCTAAGAATTTTGAACTGTCGTTCGATCAAACGGCGTGGAAGTCGTCACTCAACCTTCCATACACGAATGGTTCTTTTACAAAAACCGTGTATGTCCGTTTCAAGCCGTCCGATGCCGTAGATTACAACAAGGTCATCTCGTTTACTCTTGGTTCGTCTACCATCGGTTCTCTAGCCGTATCGGGCAAGGGAGTACCGGCGGGAGCAGGTCTTGATTCTTACGCGTCCTGGCTTAGCTCGGGTTCATCGCTGGCACCTACCACAGATGGAATACTGACAGCAACGGATGCCACAGTAAGCAATCTAACGACCACAGCGGCCAAGGTGATGGCAGTCGATGGTCAGGATACGAGCGTAGTTCGCTATGTCGTGGATACTTGGACATCGCGTGACAATACAAAATATCTGCAATTCATGGCGACACCGACAGGTTCGTTGAACGCGAACAAAATATCAATGTATTACGCGACAAGCGGCGGTTCGACAGTGCAAGCCGATATGGAGTACTCGACCGATAACATCAAGTGGACGCGCCTCAATGGGAGCAAACCCTTGTCTTCAGCGAAAGATGTGATGACATACGTCGAGTATGACAACCTTGCCATCCAGGTGCCGTCAGGCAAATCCTTGTATATCCGGATCTATCCGTGGAACACTGCGGGCACAGCGGGTAAATCCCTCGCGTTGTATGGCGTGAAGGTGACAGGTAAAGTCTCTAAGTAAGAAAACGTGATGAAAAGGTCGTAGCCATGCGGCAACCTTTCAGAACGGTGACAACGTCTAAAGCCCGCATATTTCGCGGGCTTTCTTCATGGTGTCTAGAAACTCCCAGCTTAGCTGGGGGGCCGTCTAAGTCTTAATGCTGATGGGAATGGCCATGCTCATGGTCGTGGGAGTGACCGTGTTCATGCACTTTGCCTGAACCGCCAACGGCAACAATATTGAAAGGATGTCCCTGTACTGTAATCGCACGGGTTTCTTTCAAATCCACCGCGTTCAGCACGTGAATTTTGCTCTTCAGAGGGTCGGTAATATAGATATTGTCAGCCGCAACCGCGATACGTGGACGCGGGTCGTTCCAGTGACCGTCCATAGAGTATGGCTCCGTGACGCGCACTGATTTGGTAATTTCCCCCTTCAGCACATCAACCTGATTTAACTTGCCATCTTCCGTAAAGACGTAGGCGAATTTCGGACGTACCGGGTCGACGGCAAAATGTACGCGGCGGGTCGGTAGTTGCACCAGGCGGAAACTTTGGGCTTCGGTTGGGTCGATAAGCACAATGCGATCTGGACCATAGTTACCGATGAAATACTGCATACCTTTGCCACCGATAAGCGTGGAGACGCTGCCTTTCGGTAATGTGCTGGAGTAAGGCAGATGGCGTATTTCAGGCGTATCACCTTTCTGAGTGATCAGCAGCAGACCGGTTTCGCAGGACAGGGCGTAAGTGTCACCGGAACCGGCAGAACCATGCAGACCTGGGCAGGCCACATTGTCGCCGACAGTTTTACTATCCAGGCTAATCACTCGGGCACCAATCGGACGTTTGGACGCGTCTTCTGGATTCGGGACAGAGACAACGGCATGGTTGTCATATGGCACGGCAACACCATGATGCGGGGCGCTGACGAACACGCGTTTCGCATCATTGACGCCATCCAGCGCGGCGGCTTCGCTATAGACCATCGTGTAGCGTTCGCCGTCAAACCACTGAGCAACCTTACCCTGACGCTCAACGAAGTGACCCGGTTTGCCGCCAGTTAGCTGAGTTTTCAGTAGGTTGGGTTCATCGATGTCAATATCAGCGTGATCGCCGTGATCGTGAAACGAGATCCCAGAGCCGATCATCGATACGGAGCCTGCGCTGCCCTGAACGGCATATACCGTAGCCCCACTTTCACTGCGATAGAGCGCCGCGGGCCCTTTCAGATCGAAGGACGTCAGTTTGTCGCCATCAAGGGCGTCAATCACATTCACCACAGGCTTATCGTGATCGGCAACGAACAAACGCCAGGCGGTAACGTCCTCTTCTGCTGCCATTGCCGAGCCAACTGAGCCCAGCAAAAGCGCTGAAATGGACAGCGGTAATAAACGCTTTTTCATGTAGTTCTCCATTATAAAATAGTCCGAATTTGGATGAGGTTAGGGGACGTGTTTGCCGTCCGTCAGCGCAGACACGATGGTGTTGACGTTGTGCTGCATCATGTCGATATAGGTCGGGGCTGGGCCAGAAGGGCCGGAGAGTGCGTCGGAATAGAGCACACCCGCGACGGATAAACCGACTTCGGAGGCAATTTGCTCCACCAGACGTGGGTTTGAGATATTCTCCGCGAAGACCGCAGCGGCATGATTTTTCTTTATCTCGCGCAGAATACCGGCGACATCTGCGGCAGAGGCTTCAGACTCGGTCGATACTCCCTGAGGGGATAAAAAGTGAATGCCGTGCTCGTGTTCGAAATAGCGAAAGGCATTGTGACCGACCACGACGGTACGACGTGATTCCGGGATACGGGCTAGCGCGTTATTAATATTTACGCTAAGTTTGGTCAGTTTTTCCTCATAGGTTTTAGCATTCGCCTGATAAGTTTCGCAGCCGCTTTTATCCGCTGCGCAAAACGCGGCGGTAATGTTTTTCACGTAGATATGCGCATTGGGCAACGACTGCCAGGCGTGGGGATCGAAAGGTGCGGCGTGAAACACGGCTTTGCCATTGTAGAAATGGTAATGACCACCGGCAGGGTCGCGAATAATTTCCGCACCGTTTGTCGCTTCAATGACCGGCGCTTTACTCTCACTGGCCTGAATGAGCCGGTTGATAAAGCCCTCGAACTGTAATCCGTTGATTAAGATCACGTCAGCTTTGGCCATGGCAATCGCATCCGCTGGGGATGGCTCATAGACGTGCGCATCGCTGTCGGGGCCGACGAGGGTACGCAGTTCAATACGATCCTGACCGATATTCTTCGCCATATCGCCAAGGATGGAGAAGCTGGCGATGACGTTAAGCCTGGCGCTAGCCTGTAGCGGCAACGACAGCGAAAGCAGAACGGCGACGCCAAGCGTCGTGATAATTCTCATGATGATTTACTCCGTGCGGGAAGGGCGCGTGTTAGCTAAGGAAGCGTGAGGATGGCGTCGGGCGTTTTTCATCATCGCTACGCCGGTTGAGGCCAGATAGAAAACGCCGTTGGCGAGAATAATGGCTGGGCCTGATGGCAGCGAATAATGGTAGGAGAACAGCAGGCCGGAAATGCAGGCCACCATGCCAATCAACACCGAAACCAGACAAAGTGTGATGACGCGCCGAGTCCAGAAGCGAGCGGTGACGGCAGGGAGGATCATCAAACCTACCGACAGCAGCGTGCCCAGCGCCTGATAGCCTGCCACGAGGTTTATCACCACCAGCGTGAGAAATAGAAAATGAACCGGTGAGCCGAGTCGGGACACGGCGCGTAGGAACAGCGGGTCCAGGCACTCGGCAATGAGCGCACGCCACAGCAGCGTCAGTGCCAGCAAAGAAACAGCAGACACCGAGGCGATCAGAATCAACGCCTCCGCATTCAGCGCCAAAACGGAACCAAACAGAACATGCATCAAGTCAACGCTCGATCCACGTAGCGAGACGATAAGTACCCCGAGCGCCAGCGAAATAAGGTAAAACGCCGCCATAGAGGCATCTTCCTTTTGTACCGTCAGCCGCGATACCACTCCGGCACCTATTGCTACCACTAATCCGGCGACCATGCCGCCGAGTGTCATCGGAATGATTTCCAGTCCGTAGAGCAGAAAACCAATAGCGGCACCGGGCAGCACCGCGTGGGACATGGCATCCCCCACCAGGCTCATACGACGTAGGGTTAGGAATACGCCCACCGGACACGCGCTGAGCGACAGTAATAGCGCGCCCACTAACGCTCGGCGCATGAAGCCGAATTCAACAAACGGATTAATAAGCAGGTCGTAAAGCCAGAGCATTATCGACCTCCTGCCGCGTACCGTGCGGTATTATGCTGACAGAAGACGGGTGAGTGCAGGCTATGCTTCATCACCTCTTCGGTTTTTCCCCAGGCGACCACCGTGCCGTTGACCATCAATGTCTCAGGAAAATGGCGAAGTACCAGTTCAGGATCGTGGATCACCACGATGACCGTACGTTGTTGGGCGTGCCAGCTTTTAATCAGCGCCAGCATCTCTTGTGTGGTCGCGGTATCAATCGCATTAAAGGGCTCGTCGAGCAAAATGATACTGGCATTCTGGACGATCACCCGCGCAAACAGAGCACGCTGAAACTGCCCCCCGGACAGGGCGCTGAGTGGCTTATTATCAAAACCGGCCAGCCCGACGGCGGCAAGCGCTTGGGATATACGCACTCGATCGTCACGGCGATGCCAGCGTAGCAAACCTCGATCTTGCCAGAGTCCCAGCGATACCAGATCGCGGACGCTGGCAGGAAAGCTACGATCCAGTTCCGACAGCTGTGGCAGATAAGCGATGCGTGCACCCGAAGCGATACGGCAGAAGCCCGATAGGGGTTGTAGTATTCCGGCAATCCCTTTCAGGAGTGTTGATTTACCTGAACCGTTTGGTCCGACGACCGCCGTCAGGGAGCCAGTGTGTACCGAACCGCTGACAGCGCTCAATGCTGGATTTCCATCGTAACCGAGGGCTAGTTCTTCGAGCCGTACTGCAAAATCCGTCATCTCAGTAATGTTCCATTTCAGCGTCAACAATTGAAATGTTATAACGTTACATTAATGAATGTAAATATCTACGACGCCTTTTACTGCAAAAGCTGAGTACGGTATGAAAATCAACCCAATAAAAACCTACTGAGCGCAGGAAAAATCCCTGCCGATGTTTTTGATTACATCGAAATGTTTTATAACAGTAAATGTCGACATGGCTTGCGTCGCCAGATGCCACTGACTGAATATGAGCAACCGTATTATTAATGACTCGACGTTGCCTGAATTGGGATAGGGGAATGCATAGTATGCTGCACAAACTGCCTTCATTTGATCGGCAACATACCGCGATGCTGATTTACGCTGGTGAAATTCGGTTCGGTCCGCCTTATTTTTCGCTCTCCATCGACGGGAAAGCACTGGACGATCGTGTTTTCGGCAAGGACATGCTGTGGTCGCCGGATTCGCGTTATCTTGCGGTGCAAGAATGGCTCTCTACGGCGGAACGCGACGGCCCGCAAACGGCTTTACTCTGTGTTGATGTACTCGAAGAAAGGCAATGTCAGGTTTCTCAGGCTGCAGGGGGATTTATCGTCCCCATGCGCTTCGAGGACGATAAACTGATCTATGAAAAACAGTATTTTGGTGCAGAAATAAACGGTGCTACGGAATACGAGATCCCATTTACCGCGCTTTCGCGCTGGAGTACGTTGCGGCTGCGTTAGCTTTCATAGCTAACCGCATGCGCTTCTGTCGGTGCGGGAAGCTCCCATTTCGTCAGCATACCTTGCAGCGTTTTATTGCTCAATGTGGTGTCCCGTTTCCCGTTGCGGCGCAGTAATTCCTGACGCGGGCGCTCCAGATAGACAATCTCCACTTCTGCGCCGTAGGCGTAGCACAGATCCAACGTGCGGGTACGCATTTGCTGGCTCAGATGCGTGGCGTTCCACACGAACGATTCATGCGTTCGCAGCAGTGAGCGTGCTTTGTCGGTCGCCCAATGCACCGCTTTTCCTTCGTTTTCGCCGTGTTTCAATCCCAACTCGGTTCGCGCATCGTCGAAAGAAACTACGGGTAAATCGTGCCGATGCGTCCGCACCCAGGTGTCCTTTCCCGATGCGGGCAAACCGCACATCACGGTGACTTTCGAACCCGGCTCCTGAAACAGTGGATAATCTGGATGCACATCGGCTCCGCGAAAATAGCTCAGGCGCGTGTGAGCATCGACAAACGATCTCGGTTGGCCGTAACAGCCTTCTTCCCGCGCCAGCTCGCAAAACAGCTCGATACTGTCGAGCACGCGCGCTTGATCCTGACAGATGCGACCACGCATATCGGCTTCCGCCAGCGTTGCCAGCAGCGGAATGCTCAACTGCCAAGAGAGTTCGCGAATCGTAAAGATCGGCGACATCCGACGGCGTTCATCCTCAAGGCAGTAAAACGGCACCTGATGCACCGAAATTAATCGGCAAATCGTTTCCCGAATCGCAAACGGAACGCCTGCATCCCACAGCAGCACCCGGGCGTCGATAGCACCTTTGCGCGAGTGTCCCGGCTGACCTATCTGGCCCGTTATCGGGTCAATCACCGTCGTGCGGTATTTTGCAACGTCATGCAGCAACGCGGCAAAAAACAAGATTTCCTGCTGTTCGCGCGTGGCTGTCTGGTAATCAGGAAGCTGCAAGAGCGACTCGACCACCATGATGGTGTGTGTCCAGACATCACCTTCACCGTGATAACGCGGTTCCTGCGGCGTCTCTTTAGCGCGTTGAAGTACTGGAAACGCGTCCAGACAATCAGCAAAATCTGGCTGTGCGCCAGAGGCGGGGACCAACCCCCTGATGGTATTCCAATCCATGATAATCATACTCCTTACTTATCGGGCATCGCGGCGACGAGCGCGTCTAAAGAACGCAGCGTATTCAGCCCCAGCATTTCCCAAGATACGGTTGGACAGGGCGCGTACAGATCAACGCCGTCAGCCAGTTGGTTCGGCAAAATCGGGCGCCGGGAATGATGCGAGCCGCTGTCCAAAATGGTCTGGATGAAGTCATGGCGTACCAGCTTGTAACGTGCCAGTACCTGTTCATCATCTTCAACTTTTAAATAAAGGCCTTCCGAACGGTCCGATTTATCGGTTTGCTGCCAGCACAGCGCGAGCGGCAAACCTTCACGCTGCACGGTGGATTCAAACGCGGTCTTCCAGTTCTGGCTTTTCGCCAGCGAACGGAACACCAGCTTCCACAGCAATGCCGGATTTGTTGGCATCTCCCCAGCGTAAAGCACCGGAACGGACAACACGGGTGAACCGGCCAGCATTGCGTGCCGGCGCGCCGTCGATAAAAAAATGCCGTCACGACGATCGTAAATATCAAATTCGTGAAAGTAGTGCGGCAACCGGTCGTAAAACACGGAATGCTTGCTGTACGCCCATTCGCCGTACATCACGAAACGGTCTTCCAGCAGCTCAAGAAAACGCATTTCGTGCGCAGTAGCCCAGAGCTTGAACTGGTTGAACTGCCGTTCCCGTGAGCCACCAGCCAGATAGTGGCCGCGCGACTGGAGCAGGAGTTCCGCCGTTTCATTGAAAGACACGCCGCTGTTCGCGCCGTCGATCTTTTCTTCGATCACGACGTAACGGCCTGCCAGCGCTTTCAGTGCAATTTGGTCCGACGCATCATCGCCAGACTGTAAACGCGAACCTTCCAGATGCGGGGTACGTGGATACTTTAATAATGGTATTGAATGTAAATACATGTTTTTCGCCTGCTGCGTTATTGGCACAGCCAGGCCCATCTACGGTAAAAAAGAGGGCCGACGAACGTGTTCTGGCGCGAGTCAATAGACTGTCCACTGACATTCCAGAGGTCAGAGTCGCGGGGGAGGAAGCGGGAGGTTCGTTTTCTGCTCCGCACAATAGCGGGGAAAACAGGGAACTCGTACCGCAGCCAACGCTGGCGCAGACTGCGCCGAATCGAGGCTGCTTAATGCAGTCGTCGGCGGTTAGTGGGGGGCTGACGTACAGGGCACTTTAGGGCTCCAAATGACACATTGGGGGTGAGTAAACGGCGCGATTCTAGCGAAGGAATTCTCCGACAACAAGTTTTTGTATAAAAAATGCTATTCTTTCCTGTAGTTGTAGAATGCGTTGTCGCGTGTAAACGTGGTAAAAAGGCCAGAGGCTATCGACGTTAGCGTGATAAGAATAGCGAGTGGTGGGATAGGGGAATGCATACAATGAATAGCAGGGGAATATGATGAAAATCAGTGTGATAAAAAAAGGGATTGTGGGTCTGTTACTGGTGCTGCCGCTGTACGGTGTCGCAGAGACAAAAGATCCAGATTTGTTCGTTGGCTATACCACGCAGGATCTTACCGACGCATTACCTGCGGAGCTATTGAATATGATTCAGCGGGACAAAGTGGTCGATGCGGCAAACCACATGGTGCAGACCGAGTATGTTGACCCTACGACAGGCAATAAGGCGTTGGTTTCATTGTTCATGCTGCCGCCTGATAAAGATGGGAATGTCCCTATTGCCTCCAAGCCCAGCGATCTGGATGCAGTGATTGCCAGTACCGAAAAAGAGATGCTGCGCCAGCGCATTAAACCCGACCAGCGTGCAGGAAAAATTGATGATGCGACGCCTTTTCGCTGCTTACAAACGATTCTGAATAACAAGGTTCTGCATTCACTGTGCTCGACGCTGATTAAAGGGCGCGTACTGGAAGTGCAGGCAATCAATACAGTTGAAAATATTCAGGATGAAGCCGGGCTGAATAAGGTCATCGGGCAACAAAATGAATTTGTTATCGGGATGGGAAAAACGCTGCTGGCGCTTAAAAAGTAATCCGTACTGACGCCGCAGGCAAACGTCAGCGGTGACAGGCCGCCACGGTTTCTCATCAACATTCCTGAGCGAAGGCGAATACCTTCGCTTTTTTTGCACCAAAAATCCCCCGGTTCTCCCTTGCCAGATTCTCAGCGTTCGTGCATAACTGCCGATGCCAAAGGGTCGATGCCTGAAATCAGGTATGGCGAAATGACATTCATCACGAAATATATTCATCACGAAACGACACCGGATAAACGCTATGCTTTTGTTACTCGTTTTGGCTGTGATTGTAGTCGCCGTTTACGGCTGGTTAAAACAGCCGCAGTATGTATCACCAGAGGTCAAGCCCCAGCCGGAAAACCCACTCTTTCGCGATGGCGCGTTTCATAACCCAGTGGCTCGCCCGACGGTCGATAGCCAGAACCGATTCGCGCTGCTGTACCGCTTTCTTTTCGAGAAGGACGCTGGCGCGTTGCCAGATACCCGTTTGCCGTCGGAAAAAACCGATCTGCACCAGTTGAGTAAAACGGATAACGTTATCATCTGGATGGGCCATTCCAGCTATTTCATTCAACTGGAAGGGAAAACGTTCCTGCTGGATCCGGTATTTAGCGACAACGCTTCGCCGGTGCCACGCACCAACGTCGCCTTCAAAGGCAGCAATGTGTATTCATCGGATGACGTTCCCCCCATCGACTATCTGCTGATCACTCACGATCATTGGGATCATCTGGATTATCCCACGCTGAATGCGTTACGCGGGAAAATCCGCCGCATCATTACGCCAACGGGCGTGGGGTCCTATTTTGTAAAATGGGGTTTCCCGCAGAAAGACATTACGGAAGGCGGCTGGTTCAGTTGTCTGAAAGAGAACGGCGTCGACATCCATGTGCTTCCGACACAGCATTTTTCAGGCCGACTCCTCAAGCATAATCAAACGCTGTGGGGTTCGTTTGCGCTGATTACGGAACAACATCGTCTGTATCTCGGCGGGGACAGCGGCTATGGTGCGCATTACAAAGCGATCGCTGAGCGCCTGGGCGGATTCGATATCGCGATACTGGAATGCGGACAATACGATCGGGACTGGCCCCACGTTCATATGACGCCGGAAGAGAGCGCGCAGGCGGCCAGTGATTTGCAGGCTAAAGCGGTTCTACCGAGCCATAACAGCAAATTTAAGCTGGCGCACCACCGTTGGAACGATCCGCTGGAGCGTATTTCTCAGGCGAGTGAAAATCAAGACTGGCGACTGATGACGCCCCGCATTGGCGAACGCGTTCAGGTCGATAACCCGCAGCAGACGTTTAGTCAGTGGTGGAATGCCTAAATGGCATGAGGGGACCCCAAGCGTCAGGGACAGAAAACATTTCCTGTCCCTGATAGGTTCCTCTGCACAGAGCCGGGGAACCTATATCATTACGGTGTTGTAGGATTAACTGAGGCGTTTTTTGATTTTTTCTACCATCGCCGCAGTGGAAATACCATAGCGATCGTGCAGGGTTGGTAGTGCACCCGCATGCAAGAACTCGTCGGGCAATGCGATGACATCCAGTTCACAGTGCACGCCTTTGCGCATAAGCAGGGCGGCAACGGCTTCGCTTAACCCACCTACACAAGTGTGGTTTTCGGCGATGATGACCAACCGTCCGGGCTTAGCGGCTTGAGCAAGAATCGTCTTCTCATCCAACGGTTTGATCGTGGGAACGTGGAGTACCGCCGCGCTGACGTTGTCTTTACGTAGCTTTTCAGCTGTCTCCAGCGCGCGCATTGTCATCAGTCCTGAAGAGATAATCAGCACATCATTACCGTCCTCCAGAAGCTTTGCTTTACCCAGCTCAAACGTGTAGTCGTATTTGTCCAGTACAAGTGGAACTTTTCCGCGCAGTAAGCGCATGTAGACTGGGCCTTGATGTTCTGCGATTGCTGGAACGGCCTGCTCAAGCTCTAACGCATCGCACGGATCAATGATCGTCATCCCCGGAATACCGCGCATGATTGCCAGATCTTCAGTAGCCTGATGGCTCGGGCCGTATCCGGTTGTCAAGCCTGGCAGGGCGGCACAAATCTTCACATTCAGATTTTCTTCTGCAATGACCTGATGGATAAAATCATAAGCACGACGCGTCGCAAAGACCGCATAGGTGGTCACAAATGGAATGAATCCTTCTTTTGCCATTCCGCCAGCCGCCCCCATTAGCAGCTGTTCTGCCATCCCCATCTGAAAGAAGCGCTCTGGGAATGCGTTAGCAAAAATATGTAGATCGGTGTATTTGGACAAATCGGCCGTCATGCCAACGATTTCGCGTCGTTCTGCCGCGAGTTTTGACAGTGCGACACCGAAGGGGGCCGCTACCGTTTCCTGACCTTCATCGGCAATGGAGGCAATCATGGCGGATGTCGTTAAACGAGGTTTGACCTGCGCTGTCTGGCTCATTACAACACTCCTTCAGGTTTGTTTTCGTCAAGTACTGAGAGCGCTTTCTGCCATTCGTCAGCATCAACGCGAATGAAATGGTTTTTATCTCGCGTTTCCAGGAACGGTACGCCTTTACCCATCAGTGTGTCGCAGAGGATGACCCGTGGTTTGTTTTCAGGGTGACTCTTCGCATTATCAAACGCCTTAATCACAGCAGCGAGATCGTTTCCGTCAATACGCTGAACATACCAACCGAAGGAAGACCATTTGTCTTCTAGTGGCTCAAAGCCCAGTATTTTCCGGGAATCGCCGTCAGCCTGTTGTTTGTTAACATCCACGACATTGATGAGATTGGACAGGCCGTAGTGGGCAGCAGACATGGCCGCTTCCCAGGTTGAGCCTTCATCCAGTTCGCCATCGGACATCGAGTTGATGACCAGCGCTGAATTTTGCTTCTGCTTAAGGCCCAGCGCCATGCCGACAGCAATGCTCAGTCCTTGCCCCAACGACCCGCCTGAAATCTCCATCCCCGGGGTATACGTTGCCATCCCCGACATCGGTAAACGGCTATCGTCAGAACCGTAAGTCTCCAGTTCTTCCCGAGGAATAATGCCAGCTTCAATCAGTGCCGCGTAATAAGCGATAGCGTAATGGCCGTGTGAGAGCAGAAAACGGTCGCGCTCTTCCCATTCTGGTTCGTCTGGGCGGTAATTCATGATATGGGCGAATGCGGTGGCGAGGACATCGGCATACCCCAATGCTTGTCCGATATAACCCTGGCCTTGTACTTCCCCCATCAAGAGGGCGTAACGGCGGATACGCCAGGCGGCAGCCGCCACTTTTTGAAAATCGGTTTTTGACATTTATCTGTCCTCACATTAATGGATGAGCATGCCGCCATTGACATCAAGCGTAATACCGGTGGAATAGGAGGAAAGATCGCTTGCCAGGAATAATGCGGCCTGTGCAATATCAATCGCGTCGCCGAGTCGGTTAAGTGGAATCCCGGCCAGAATAGAGGTTTTCATTTCATCGGTTAATTTCCCGGCAGTAATATCCGTTTGAATCAGGCCGGGGGTGATGGCGTTCACGCGAATATTATCAGGCCCGAACTCACGAGCCATTGCTTTAGCCAGGCCAAGAACGCCTGCTTTTGCTGCGCTGTAGTGTGGACCGCCAAAAATGCCACCGCCACGTTGTGCCGAGACGGAAGAAATACAAACGATGCTGCCTTTATTTTGTGCCCGCATAGCAGGGATCACGGCCTGTGACATCAATAAAGTGCCGCGCAGGCTAACATCTAAAACTGCATCATAATTGTCACGCTTAATATCGAGCGTCTTAATCGGCTGTGTAATGCCAGCGTTGTTTACTAAAATGTCTATACGTCCAAACTTAGCAATGATTTGTTCAATCGCTGCATGTACCTGCTGCTCATCAGACACGTTAGCTTTCAAACCTAAATGTTTGTCGCCAAGGGACGTTGCTGCTTTTTCACTTGCCGCTTCATCGAGGTCAATAATGACAACATGGGCACCATTCTCTGCAAATAATTTTGCGGTAGCGAAGCCCAAACCACGTGGGGAGGCTGCCCCTGTAATAACAGCGACTTTATTCTTTAATAACATTATTTACTCCATTTTTCGTTGAGATAATCAGAAGGTTATTTAGGTTCGTCGATCATTAATATAAAAACCAAACCCAGTGCGGCGCAAATTCCAAAATAAGAGAATACGGTATTAAAATTTCCCGTTGAGTCCAGGATAAATCCTGCGAGCATAGGAGAAACAAATCCTCCGAGGTTACCACCAGTATTAATGATGGAGGCGGCGATGGGATAGATTTTGGTATCAGATACGGCCATTCCGTAGGCTGTAAATGCAGGCCATCCAATATTCAAGGAGAGACCGACAAAAAATAAACCTGTGCATACCGCTAAAGTATTGCTCGGTATGTTCAGCATGATGACCATCATAATCACCGTGCTTATCGCGGTAAATATCATGGTGGGTTTTCTGCGGCGACCTAATATTTTATCCGAAACGTATCCGCCAAAGATGGCCCCGATAAATCCGCCGATACAGGGCATGGCTGCGACAAACCCCATGCTCATAAAATCAAACCCTTTTTCTTTCACAAGATAAAGCGGTATCCAGGTCAATAACCCGTATAACACACTGACCATCATAAAATAGGCCAGAGAATCTCCAATTATATTTTTTGAGGTCAAAAGGCCTTTTACTGTCGAAACAGGTTCCAGCGCTTTTACGCGGATTATTTTATCCAACGTTGTGAATTTTTTATCAGGAACAATATTGCTTTCCCGATGTGAGGTTTCCTGTTTATCTGAATTGATATAATCGAGCTCGGCTTCTGAGACAAAACGACTCTCGGACGGTTTCGATTTCACCAGCAAATACCAGGCGATTGCCGCAATGACGCCTGGAATGGCGAATGAGAAGAATACCCAGCGCCAGCCCCATGTGACAGCGATCCATACCGCTAATGGCGGAACCAGTATTGGCGCGAACATGGTTGCAGCAATATAGACGCCCGTTGCCGTTGCTTTTTCCTTTTTAGGGAACCAACTGTTGATTGTCGACGCCAGCCCAACAGGACATGGGCCTTCTGTAAGCCCGAGCCCCAGACGTATGAATTTAAGCCCGAGGATCGACGTTGCCGTTCCCATCAACCAGGTAAAGGCTGAGAACCCGAAAATGGATACAGAGATGAGCCCGCGAGTTCCCCGTTTGGCGATAAAGAAACCTGCTGGGATCTGGCTAAGTGCATAACCCAGGAAAAACATACTGGCTATGGCACCGGCTTCAAAGTTACTAATGTGAAACTCTTGGATAATAAAAGGAAGTACAGCCCCAATGTTTGTACGATCGGCATAATTTATTGTATAGACAATGAAAATCAATGCCAGTACCACAAAGCGGTAGTTGGTTTTCTTTATTTCTGAGTAGGGTACGCTTTGTTCTATACGAGACATTTTTTACCTCATGGTATGAACAACTATTTTTATTAGGACCACTAAGTGGGTTCACCGCTGACTATAACGACAGGATGAAAAAATGGAATTAAATAAAACTCATTTGTAGTTGAGAAAAATTTTTATCATGAATTGGATCATAAAAATGGCTCTGTTTAGCCGCAATAAAACACATGGAAAGGATAAATTGTGATATCCATCACAAAGCTATGGCTAAAGAAATTCGCCATTTATAAAAAATAGGTACTATTGCTGTTTATTACTTCAAATAAAAACCAGTTATCACCATGAAAAAAGAGAATAACGAGAACCTGCCCATTCCCTCTTTGAGGAATATTCAATCTTTCCTTCAGGTTGCCAATTGCAACAGTATAAATACTGCCGCAGAACAGCTTAACATCACGCCATCGGCCGTTAGTCATCAAATATCAACGCTTGAGCGATTTATCGGGAAGAAATTATTTATTCGCAATGGCAAGGGCGTTAAATTGACGTTAACCGGTGAGAAATATTTGCGTGATGTATCGGGCGCGATAAGCGAAATAGGGCGGGCAACAGATCAAATCATTAATGAAGGCGGGAAGGAAATCCTTCGCGTTCACTCCTCGCCAACGTTTGGATTAACCTGGCTCATGAGGCGGTTAGGTTATTTTAGAGATCAATATCCTGATATTACGCTAAATTTGACATGTTCTTATGAGAATCTTCAGTTCTCCCGTGACAATATCGACATTGATATCAGGCATGGTATAGCCGATTGGGATGCCTATAAGGTATTGACGATAAAGAAAGACACGATGATTGTTATGGCATCCCCTGCATATTTAAAACAGCATCCGGTGATAAACCCGGAGGATTTGTTGACCTATGAACTCATTAGCTCAACAAGCACGCTGATTAATTGGGATAAATGGTTTTCTTACCATAATTTATCCAAATCACATATCAATCACAGCCTCAGCTTTGACCGTTCATTTATGAGTTTTGAAGCCGCAAAAATGGGATTGGGTTTTATTCTGGAAAGTAAAATGTTAGGCACGGATTTCCTTCGCGAAGGTTCCCTGGTTCCTGTCCTTCCTGAAGATTATGCCATTCCTGTTAATGCACATCATATCGTCATGCCGCATGTGAATGAACGAACGCCAAAGATAAAGGCTTTCACTGACTGGGTGCGCAAAGAACTCCAGACTAATGGGTTTTCTATCTGACTGACGCCCTCACCATCAACCTGTACGTATTGGCAGGGATCGCTGCACTGACAGCCTGCCCGGTATTCGTTTTGCTGCGTGAACGGCCAGCAGGTGCGAGTACCAGGCAGCGGACTAATGTGAGGTTTCACCATTCAGCGGTATTCATGACAGAGTCCGTGCTGTTTTTGGTAGGCCATCAAGAAAGCATTAGCCAGCCAGCAATCATCGCGAAAAAAAGTGCGGGTATCGAAAATAGATGAAATTGCCACCAAATGCGGCGATCGTTTGCCATACGCAACGCAATAAGGTTAGCCATTGAACCTTGAAGTAATCCAAAACCACCGATATTCACAGCCCATGTCAGTAGAACCGATGAAGGGACGGCATGAAGCAGAAATATGGTCGCAGGTACGTTACTGATGACTTGCGAAAGGCCTATCGCCAGCAGAAAATGCGCACCATCACTCCAATGCGGTATTAATGCAATGAGGTTGCTAAGGGCCGGCAATTTCGTCAGGAGGAATACATCAATAAACATCAAAACAAACACGGCCAGTAAGCCCCAGTCAAGCTGTAGCAGTACACGTCGCGCGCACAACAGATAAAACAGCGGGACAAGAATCAGTATCGGTAGAGTTCTGTCCAACTCAAGTGCCACGATAAACAGCACGTACAACACCAGCGTACCTAAAAGCAGGCCATGACGATAATCTCCCCCGAGAGAGTTATCCGGTATCGCGATCTCCTTATTACTGAAACTACAGGCGGTTAAAGCCAGTAATGCAATAAACAGCAGAGCGCTCAGGGGGAGCATTGTCATCACAAACTCCATAAAACTTAATCCGCTCTTACTCCAGAGAAGAATGTTTTGTGGATTGCCAATAGGCGTGAGTAAAGAGCCTGCATTAACGGCGAGGGCTTCAAAGATAATTAATCGTCCAACGGGAAACTCAGAGGATTTAGATAACGACAGCGTGAGTGGCACCGTAATGAACAGCGCAACATCATTCGTGAGGAACGTTGATAATAACGCTGCTAACGTCACGATAAATAATGCCAGCGTTTTCTGTTTCCTGAACTTATTCACCAGTTTCAAACCCATCTTGTCAAAATACCCACTGAGTTCAATACCTTTGGTGAGCATAAGTAATGTTGTCAGCGTCAGAATGGTTTTCCAGTCAACAGAAGCGGTGAGTTCGTCTGTTTTAAATACAGCAAAGAAACTGAGTATGATCCCCAGTACCACAAGAGCGTGAAGAAACTTGTCACGCATAAATGGAGTCAGCAATTCGCGCATTATATCTCTCTGGAATAAATATTAAGATGGAAGCCGATGTGGCTGTTTTTAATTTTTTATCATCAACGGGTGACGGATGAATCTATCGACCGATTTGCCTGCCACCAGATGAACGAAGCAAGGAGGGCAATAGCACCGAGCGCTGAGAAGGCTGTGCTATATGAATACTTCCCTACCACAATACCGGTAAGCGCCGGACTGGCTGAGGCTCCAACGCCTTGCATAAACATAACGATACCCTGTCCTGCGTTGATATGGCCGCTTCCTTGTAGTTCCTTCACGATATAGCCAGGAACCGCGACGCCAAGAATACCCGCAGAGACGCCATCCAGGATTTGAACCGGCATGATGGAATAGGGTGACGTGAAGGTGGCAGCCAACGCGGCACGGATGGGAAGTATCAGTAATGCGATCATAATCAGTTGGCGGTAGCTTAATCTTTCTGCGCGACTGGCCGTCCAAAGCGCAACGGGGATCATGACGGCCTGAGAGATAATCACTGTCGCTGCTGCATAGAGACCAGGATTCACTGAGCTGGGTTCTGAAGCGACACGTATACTGAGCATGGGTAGCAACGCCGCATTCCCAAGATGAAAAAGAAGTAAAGTGACGCCGATTGTCATAAGAGACGAATGACTTATCAATAGGGATGACCATGAAATCGGTTTTCTTGTGACATTGGAATCAATACCACGGGCCGCGTTATGGTTTATGTCGTTTTCACGGATACCCATTATCGCTAACGCTGACAGGAAAGCCATTGCTGTCATAAGAATGAATACTGCACCCATGCCCCAGTACCATACGGAAACCCCTGCAATAACTGCGGCAGCCATGTTCCCTGCGTGATTAAAGGCTTCATTTTTCCCCATCTGCTGTTTAAAACCGTTTTGCCCGGTAAGACCCAACGTTAAGCCAGTCAAAATCGGCCCGATAAAAGCCCCAGAAATACCGTTCGTTATCTGAGATAGGCCTGTAGCCCAGGGCTTTTGATTGAACCACAAGAGTAAAGTGGCCGATGTGATCATCACACATCCAATCAACAGCATCTGTCGTTTATGGTGAGATGAATCCGTGATCAACCCCGCGGGAATCGTAGCCAGTAGTCCTGCAACGCCTCCTAATGTCATGACAAGACCGATTTCCCCCGGGAGCCAGTGCTGCTGTGCAAGAAAAATACCGAGAAAAGGGCCAAGTCCGTCACGCACGTCGGCCATAAAAAAATTTAGCAGGCAAAGCGCTTGCAGTGAACGTAGAGGCATTCTATTCCCTTCCTGTCTGGAGATTTTATGTCGTGGCTAAGACACATTCAGGCCCAGAGGATCGAATGATTTAATGCTCTCAACGATATGATCTTTAACAATCGGGTCAACAATCTGATTGTAATGATTCTTAACCAGCGGAAATCCGCAGATACTCCACCGCTTCGAGCTTCTGCACCGGCCTCAGAACTTTTTTCGGATGACGTCTGTCCAGGCTGAGGTCGGCGACCAGCCGCTTCAGGCGGTGGTTCTCTTCCTCCAGTTGGCGCAGACGGCGCAGTTCCGTCACGCCCATACCGCCAAATTTCTTCTTCCAGTTGTAAAACGTGGCTTCAGAAATCCCCATCTTTCTGCAGACTTCCTCCACCCGTGTGCCGGTTTCGGCCTGCTTCAGGGCAAACGCAATCTGCTCTTCGGTATAATGTGTCTTTTTCATGCCGGATGACCTCTTTTTGATGGAGAAGAAAGGCCGAAAACTCTACTTTACGCCGGTACTGAACAAAGGGAAGAGATCAATGAAATCAATAGGCTAGGGGGCATCAGCCTTGGTGGTAACTGTTACGAAACTGCGGTTGCAGAAAGCTTTTTCCTGATACTGAAATGGGAGAGGAAGCCGCTGCGGTTCATTTTTCTGATGATATCGCCTTCAAATTGCGTAATAATTTTGTCATTAAAAATAATAAATAAGCGCCTAAAACGGGTATGCTTACAGTTACTCAGGATTGAGCTTGTTGTGCAGTACTTGAGGGCGCATACCGAATTTTACCGCCAGTTCAGCCAGGTTGTGCTTTGTAGTGAAATTACGACAGATATCTTCATAGTGGGGCTGTTTAGAAACTTGATAATCAAACATAGTTGCTCACCTTTTAACTTGCATAATCAAGTTATCGTTTGATGTAGCGATATTTGACGACATGCTGGCGATGCTTTTCACGCCATACAGCAACGTTAATCAATGTGGCATCATGTTTTTCCATCATGTATTTACGTGATTTTCCGGTCTCCTCACAGGCAACTGCTCTTGTGACTGTAGAGGTTGGTGTTGGCGCAAGAAGCACCACGCTATTTGCAATCCACTTTTTGAGTACAGAACTACTGATACCATTGGCAGCGCGGAAGTTTTCTTTGGGCATTGTAGGGAAGTTAGCAGGCGCGGCTGCTTTTTCCAGAGTCTGATCAAGAGCAGTATTGATGACCGGAACTAATTGAGCAGCGATGTTTGCAATGAAGTCAGGGTAGGTCAGCATCTGTGATGTGAGCTGAGAGTTTACATTTTCAGTATGTATAACGCAGTATTTCCGTATTAATGGTTGTGCTCTGTGGTATTACATGTGGTGTGAGACATTACAGATCAACAAATGAATCTATGTAAAAAAAACAACTGTTTATTTATTTGGTGGTTTATGGATTTTAGCGAAGGTACTGCCTTAGAAATTGTCGAGCGTCTATGCTTTGCGTATGGGGTTACAACACAGAAAGCATTGGTGTTCCAGCCGTTAACGTCAGTAATTGGGGACATCAAGATAGCGTTCCGGGCAGCGCCTTTGTGAAATGCGCACTTGATACCGGTAGTGCTCTCTATTGGCTTACTACTGGTAAATTTGCAAATGCAAATTTGAAAGAGAAAAGTGTATTAAGCCAAGTTAAGGCTCTATACGATGAGATCTTGTCCAGCGGGGGTAAGCCAGTATTACGCCGCATAATGGACGCATACGGTTTTACACTTCAAAAGCAGCTTTGCGACTTACTGGGTATCTCATCAGGTACAGTTAGTAAATGGGTGCGGCGCGATTACTTTCCTGGAGATGTAGTTGTTACCTGTGCTTTAGATACAGGTGTATCATTCGAATGGATTACCATAGGTAAGGGAACATCATCGGGGGATGCTGCTCAAAGCAAATCGGCTAGTTATTCAGAGCTCAAAAAGTACAATATTGGTTCAGACGTTTTAGAGGAAAGCGGGGAATGGATTTGTGATAAGTCGATAATCAATTCTCTACCAGAAAACTGTGGCTTTGTTGAAAAAGCAATAAATCTTGGATTGTATATTTTGAACAAAAAAACTAAGGAAGTGAACGCTGGTTAATAGATGTCGATGGTGTTTGTGATGTATATGAACTTGCAAGAATATCTGGTAATAAACTTGAGATAAGTTATAAATGGTCTCATTTACAATGTCTTGTTTCGGATGTGGTATATGTATAGGTCTTATCAGAAAGATAATTGCAAATAGCTAGCAATATTTTAAATTTCGAGTAATGGAATTTGAGTTTAAATTAGGAATGGATATAAATTAAATGAATGATATAATTGACATTGCAATCATGGAAATTGATGGATTGGTTTATCAAGTCTCATCGGCAATTCCTCTTTTGATTGAGCCTGATGAGAGTGCATGCAAAGATTTAAAACGACTTTTGCAGAAGACAAAAGCTTCTCTTTATCAATTTAATAATATAATTAAAAAAAATAGCGATAAGAAAGTAGATATTATTAGGGATAAGGCTGGCTTGTCATCTCATCTCCATGATTTTATTAGCTATACTCAACAGGCGAGTAAGGCTCATGGCCGTGAGGGGGTAGGTTATGTTGAGAATTATTTAGAAATTCTAAAAAGGTTTAAAAAAATTTTGACTCTTATCAAAGAGATGCTATTGATTATTTGAATGACTATAAAATTCATGAGGGTTTAAATTTTAATGCCAATGGATTTATGATTAAAGAATATATCGATGATTTGAAACATACTTACGTAAATGCAAAAAAACTCGTTGATGATATATATAATGAATACAATTCATTAGAAACAAATTTATCCAAGTTAAATCTCCAGCAAGAAAAAATAGAAACACTTGAAATTAATTATCGGAAAGCACTTTCCAAATTTACGGTAGGGAGTGAGGAGTATAAAAATAAACTTGCTGAGCTGGATGTTGGACATGCAAAGGCAACAGAGTTTTTGACGATGTATCAAAATGTTAATACTGATTTGTCTGATCTTAGAAAAGAAGTTTCAAAAACTGTAAGTGATGTGAAAACGTTAACTTTATTTGTACAGAAGCATAATGATATTTATAAGAAAAATAATGATGATTTAAGTGGTTTAATTGCAACAGTAAAAGGAATTGTTGGAAATGCGACTGCAGCAGCAGTTGGGCAGCATTTTAAAATTCAATATGACCGTTCAAAGCGCTACATCATTTTGTGGCCATCACTGGGAGCTTTATTTCTCTTGAGCGCAATAGCAATATGTTTGCTGACTGTTTTTCCTGAAATTTATGTTGGGATTTTTGGCGGTGAGGTGAGTGCTCATAAGTTTAATGGCGATAATGTGCCATACATTATTTCTAGAATTTTGGTGGCTCCACTATTTTTGGTCGGCGCATGGTTTTGTGCGAGTCAATATATCAAACAGAAAAATATTATCGAAGATTATGCGTATAAAAAAGTTTTATCTTTATCGTTAATGTCAATTAAGAGTGAAATTGAAAAAACGGGCGAAAAAAACACATCCGCATTCATAAAGGCAGTTCAGAAAGAAATATTAAAATCTCCACTTGATTCGCTTGATAGAAAACATTTTGGTAAAGAAGTGAAATTATTAGGTGAAGTTCAAAGTCAAATACTGACTAATTTAGCGGATCAATTAACTAATAAAGATAAAAAAAATGAGAAGAAAAAAGTTGAAGACTGAGATGAATGGTAGCCTTTCTATATTTTTATTTTATCTTCTTCCATTTAATGGGGGTTTTGTGGTAGGTGATTTGTAGTTGGGCGTATTGTAAGTTACTGAAATAAAAGACCGAAAACCGTATTCGGTCTTTTTTCATTTTACCGGGATGCTTACAAAGACACGTATTTATCTGTTACAGTTCAGAAAATTATCATGCCTATCTATGAAATCATCTTTGACTGTGTTGCCACTATATCACGTGAGACGCGACGAAAAGAAAATCCACGCAAATGCGTGGATTTTATGGGATTTGTTGATCTTCAAGAGATACGGTGAGATCGCATGAGACAACAAAATCAAATTACACGTTGAACAGGAAGTTCATCACATCGCCATCTTTAACGATGTATTCTTTGCCTTCTGAGCGCATTTTTCCGGCTTCTTTCGCGCCTTGTTCACCCTTGTAGGTGATGAAGTCTTCATAGGCGATAGTCTGGGCGCGGATGAAGCCTTTTTCGAAGTCGGTGTGAATCTTACCGGCGGCCTGCGGGGCGGTAGCGCCGACAGGGATGGTCCAGGCACGAACTTCTTTCACGCCAGCAGTGAAGTAAGTTTGCAGATTCAGCAGCTCATAGCCCGCACGGATTACGCGGTTCAGACCCGGTTCTTCTAACCCTAACTCAGCCATGAATTCTTCACGGTCAGCATCGTCCAGCTCGGCAATATCCGATTCAACGGCGGCGCAGACGGCCACAACGACAGAACCTTCAGCGGCCGCGATTTCACGCACTTTATCGAGGTATGGATTGTTTTCGAAACCGTCTTCGTTGACGTTGGCGATGTACATCGTTGGTTTCAGCGTCAGGAAGCTCAGGTAGCGGATGGCTGCTTTATCTTCATCGCTTAAATCCAGCGAGCGCAGCATGCCAGCGTTTTCCAACTGCGGTAAACATTTCTCCAGCGCGGCCAGCTCAGCTTTAGCATCTTTATCGCCGCCTTTGGCTCTCTTCTGCACGCGATGAATGGCGCGTTCACAGGTGTCGAGGTCAGACAGTGCTAATTCAGTGTTGATGACTTCGATATCATCAGATGGATCAACTTTGTTGTTGACGTGGATGATGTTGTCGTTTTCGAAGCAGCGTACAACGTGGCCGATGGCTTCCGTTTCACGAATGTTGGTCAGGAACTGGTTACCCAAACCTTCACCTTTGGATGCGCCTTTTACCAGACCGGCGATATCAACAAATTCCATGGTGGTAGGGAGGATACGCTGTGGCTTAACGATTTCAGCCAGCTTGTCCAGACGTGGATCGGGCATCGGTACTACGCCAGTGTTCGGCTCGATGGTACAAAACGGGAAGTTGGCCGCTTCGATGCCGGCTTTGGTCAGCGCATTGAACAGAGTGGATTTACCGACGTTAGGCAGCCCAACGATACCGCATTTGAATCCCATGTTTATATCACCTTAAATAACTTATTAATCAGGCAATTACTATCTCTTGCCTGTCAGAATGGAAATATTTCGGCCGATTATACACGGAATGGCGATTTATCTCGATCTGCCATCCGCATTCTGACCAGATTATGCCGCTTTGAAGGCATGCAAGCGGTTCATCGCTTTGATCATGTCTTCTTTCATCAGGATTTCTGTGCAGCGTACGGCTTCGTCAATGGCATCGTCGATCAGCGTCTGTTCGCTCGTCGGCGGTTTGCCCAGCACAAAACCGGTCACTTTGCTTTTATCACCCGGATGGCCGATACCGATGCGTAAACGATGGAAGTTTGGGTTGTTCCCCAATTTACTGATGATGTCTTTCAGACCGTTATGGCCGCCGTGTCCGCCGCCCAGCTTAAGTTTGGCAATTCCCGGTAATAAATCCAGTTCATCGTGTGCAACCAGAATTTCATCAGGCTGGATGCGGTAGAAGGTGGCCATTGCCGCGACGGCTTTGCCGCTCAGGTTCATGAACGTGGTGGGAACCAGCAGACGTACATCTTGCCCAGCCAGATTCAGGCGGGAGGTGTAACCAAAAAATTTGCTTTCTTCTTTCAGCGGCTGACGGTAAGCGTCCGCCAGACGATCGACAAACCAGGCACCCGCATTATGGCGGGTGGCGGCGTATTCAGCGCCGGGATTCGCCAGGCCGACAATTAATTTAATGCTGCTCACGGTATATTCCAAATTACGTGCTTAAACTGACGCAGGGTAGCGTGATAAACGAAAGCGTTAGTTTACACACCGCATGAGGTATAGCCAAATATCGGTGTTGGAATGTAAAAATAATGTTATTTGTTTAGTGGTGTGATTATTCGGATTTTTGTCTATTTATTTGTTTAAACGTAAAAAAATATTAATCATTCCCCTTATCTGTGATCCCTCCCGCAATCATCTAAGTACGTTATTGTCTATAATTACATCAATAATAAGACAGTAAACAGTAATGGCACTCCGATTCATCCACAGAATTAATCTGGAGGTGGCAGATGAAACGCAAGAACGTGACAGTACTAGGTAATGTATTGATGGGTATCGGGATGATCATGATGATCGGCGGCATCGGTTTTTCTATCGCCAGCCAGTTCCCGAAACTGAATGTTCCTGAATATATGACTTACATTGATCTGGTCAGTATTTTTTCTGGCGCAATATTTTGGTTGGCGGGGGCGCGTATTAGCGGGCGTGAAGAAGTCGCGGATCGTTACTGGTGGGTTAAACACTTTGATAAGCGTTGTCGCCGCCAGCGCCATCAATAACCGTTAATTACCCTACGCTATAAGCATTAATGAAAATGAACAATAGAGCCGCTGTAGCCTCGCTATGGCGGTTTTTTGTTTTTTATCACGTATACACTAAATAATTCGAGTTTCAGGCAGGCGGCAAGGGAAGGAATCCCGAATCACTTACTTAAGTAAGTGATTCGGGTGACAAATCTGCCGGGAGCAGATTTGAACGCTGCTTGCAGCGGCCCTTCAGGGCGAGGCCCACGACGGGCCGAGTATTTGAACGAAGCCAACGCACATGCAACTTGAAGTATGACGTGTAGAGAAATAAGAAAGCCACCTTGTTACAGGTGGCTCCCTCATTATCGTTTTTGATCGATTACTCGATCAGCGGCGATTAATGTTCAAACATTGCAGAAATGGATTCTTCGTTGCTGATACGACGAATCGCTTCGGCCAACATACCGGACAGCGTCAACGTACGAACATTCGGCAGTGAACGAATGTTTTCCGCCAGCGGAATGGTATCGCAGACAATCACTTCATCAATTACAGAGTTCTTGATGTTCTCGTAAGCATTGCCTGAGAAGATCGGGTGTGTGGCATAAGCGAATACACGTTTAGCCCCACGTTCCTTCAGCGCTTCCGCCGCTTTGCACAGTGTGCCGCCGGTGTCGATCATATCGTCAACCAGCACACAGTCACGGCCAGCGACGTCACCGATGATGTGCATCACCTGAGAAACGTTGGCACGCGGACGGCGCTTGTCGATGATCGCCATGTCGGTATCGTTCAGCAGTTTAGCGATTGCGCGGGCACGCACAACGCCACCGATATCTGGAGAAACCACGATCGGGTTTTCCAGATTCTGTTGCAACATGTCTTCCAGCAGGATCGGGCTACCGAATACGTTATCTACCGGGACATCGAAGAAACCCTGAATCTGCTCAGCGTGCAGATCCACAGTCAGAACACGGTCAACACCCACGCTGGACAGGAAGTCAGCAACGACTTTCGCGGTGATTGGCACACGTGCGGAACGCACGCGACGATCCTGACGGGCATAGCCGAAGTAGGGGATAACGGCGGTAATACGTCCCGCGGAAGCGCGACGCAGAGCATCGACCATCACAACCAGTTCCATCAGGTTGTCATTGGTGGGTGCACAGGTGGACTGGATGATGAAAATATCACCACCGCGTACATTTTCATTGATTTGCACGCTGACTTCGCCATCGCTAAAACGACCGACAGCGGCGTCGCCAAGGCTAGTGTACAAACGGTTGGCAATACGTTGTGCTAGTTCCGGGATGGCGTTACCAGCAAAAAGCTTCATATCAGGCACGAGAAGAACCTCAGGCTTGCGTCCAGAGAAATATTGCACCTGCCAAGCAAGGAAGAACAACAGGTACAACATGCATACGGGTGTATGAATTAAGTTTGCTACAGACTGGCCGCATGGCAGCCGGTGTGTGGCAAAACCTAACGTTGCCCAGAAAGCGTACGGTGTAGCGGAGAGATATTAACACCTCTCGCGACGAAACCGTTTAACCATTCCGGGGCCTGGTCAAGCACCTGACGGGCTGCGAACTCGGTGTCAAACTCTGCAAACACACAAGCCCCCGTTCCAGTCAGGCGCGCCGGGGCATATTCTAGCAGCCATGAAAGTAGCTGTTCAACCTCACGAAAACGTTTTCTTGCGATAGCTTCACAATCATTGACGAAGGTCTGGTTTAATAAAGTTTCTAAATCACGAATTGGCGAATTCCGCGTCAACTCAGGATCGCCGAAAATCAACGGCGTGGCAATACTCACGCCAGGGTGAGCGACCAGATACCATTTTTCTGGCGGATTTGCGGGGGTTAACTGCTCGCCAATGCCTTCGGCAAAGGCAGAATGCCCACGAACAAAGACGGGAACATCTGCACCCAATTGCAGCCCCAGTTCGGCCAACGTATCCACGCTCAGCCCGCTTTGCCACAAATGGTTAAGGGCGACCAACACGGTCGCTGCGTTGGATGAACCACCGCCCAGCCCGCCGCCCATCGGAAGACATTTCTCAATACTGATGTCTGCGCCGAACTGATCAGGGCGAATATCGTAGCGTTCGCAGTGCTGTTGTAATAAGCGTGCGGCGCGGACGATCAGGTTTTGCTCGTTCTCTACACCGTCGACAGGGGTAAGCAGATTAATCTGCTCGTCATCACGCGGCCGAATCGTCAAGGTGTCACCGTAATCCAGAAACTGGAATAGCGTTTGCAGCAGGTGATACCCGTCTTTTCTCTGGCCGGTAATATAAAGAAACAGGTTCAGTTTGGCGGGGGCTGGCCATGTCTCGATAACCGTCGGTTGCATCGCTTATTTAACCATCCAGTTATTCATCTTCAGCTTAATACGCTGTTCACCCTGAACCAGCTCCAGACTGGTTGGCAGCGGAGGCGTTAACTCGGTGTTGTAGCTCTGATAGCTGACGTTCCAGTTTTGATTGCCCTGACGATAGGTGATGGTTTTCAGCAGATAGCGTTCATCCAGCGTGAATTCGGTGGCGTCACCTGGGATGCCGAGGATCCACTGGCGCAGATTATTCAGCGGGATCGCCATGCCGGTCAGTTGCTGAATCATGTATTCGGCATCTTTACCCACGTAACGCTTACCCTGATTGTCGGTGATTTGCACGCCGTCAGGCTGAGCACGCAGTTCTAATTCGGTGCTGCCGAGCGGGTTGGTCAGCAGCAGTCGATAACGCTGCGGCGGTGTGTCCTGCCAGAAGAAATTGGCTGATACTCTTTTACTATCGGAGATATAGGCAAAAGCGCCGCGCGTCTGATATTGGCTGAGCTGCTGGACCTTTTGCTGATGCTGTTGCCACTCTGGCGAGGTGGGGCTTTTACCCGTTTGGGTCGGTTGATTAATGCTACAGGCGGCAAGCAATACGCTGGCTAAAGGCAGTAAACGCAGGCATCGGACGGTTTTGGTTGGCATGTCGGTCGTATCCTGTAAATGAACGAAGTCCGTGAAATACGTCACGCTAACGGGCTTACCGCTCAGCGTCAATGATTGTTATTCGTTAATGGCGTTTATTGTTTTTTGTCAAAAAGTGACTACCTCAGACGAGGTGTATCGCGTGCTGTCGCTTTTCTTGCACTCCTGCATCAAGTAGAATGCGATTCAAACGAAATCCATACTAAGACCGGTATTACTCAGAAACAGCCTAATGACCCTGCTTGCGCTTGGTATTAATCACAAAACCGCACCGGTTTCTCTGCGTGAACGTGTTGTGTTCTCACCAGATAAACTCGGGGTGGCCCTCGACAGTCTGCTACAGCAACCGCTGGTGCAGGGCGGCGTTGTGCTGTCTACCTGCAATCGCACGGAACTCTATCTTAGCGTTGACGAACAGGAAAACCAGCGTGAGCAACTGATTCGCTGGCTGTGTGAATATCATCAACTGCGCCCGGAAGAGGTCAACGGCAGCCTGTACTGGCATCAGGATAACGCGGCAGTTAGCCATTTGATGCGTGTTGCCAGCGGTCTGGATTCTCTGGTGTTAGGCGAACCGCAGATTTTGGGGCAGGTGAAGAAGGCGTTTGCCGAATCACAGCGTGGTCATTCCTTGTCCAGCGAGCTGGAGCGCCTGTTCCAGAAATCTTTTACCGTGGCCAAACGTGTTCGTACGGAAACGGATATCGGTGCCAGCGCGGTGTCGGTGGCATTTGCCGCCTGTACGCTGGCGCGGCAGATTTTTGAATCACTGTCGGATGTCACGGTGCTGCTGGTTGGTGCCGGAGAAACCATTGAACTGGTCGCCCGCTATCTTCGCGAGCACAAAGTACAGAAAATGGTGATTGCGAACCGCACCCGAGAACGCGCGCAGGCGCTGGCAGCGGAAGTGGGCGCAGAAGTCATCACGCTGGCAGAGCTGGACGAACAGCTCGTTCAGGCCGATATCGTGATCAGTTCAACGGCAAGTACGTTGCCGATTATCGGAAAAGGGATGATGGAACGGACGCTGAAGGCGAGACGGAATCAGCCAATGCTGATGGTGGATATTGCGGTTCCGCGCGATATTGAGCCGGAAGTCGGCAAATTGCCGAACGTTTATCTCTACAGTGTGGACGATCTGCACGCCATCATTCAGCATAACCTTGCGCAGCGCAAAGCAGCGGCGGTTCAGGCTGAATCTATCGTGCAGCAGGAAAGCTCTGACTTCATGGCGTGGCTGCGTGCGCAGTCCGCGGTGGAGACCATTCGCGATTATCGTGCTCAAGCCGATGAATTACGTGCGGAAATGACGGCCAAGGCGCTGGCTGCCATCCAACAAGGCAATGACGTTGAAGCGGTGATTCAGGAACTAACACACCGTTTAACCAACCGTCTGATTCACGCGCCGACCAAATCCCTTCAGCAAGCCGCTCGTGATGGCGACCAACACCGGTTACAAATTTTACGTGACAGCCTTGGGCTGGACTAGCATTCATCTCTATTACAGGATTTAACCGCCCGCATGAAGCCTTCTATTGTTGCTAAACTGGAAGCGTTACAAGAACGCCATGAAGAAGTCCAGGCGTTACTCGGTGAGCCCAGCGTCATCGCTGATATGGATCGCTTTCGCACGTTGTCGCGAGAATATGCGCAGCTCACTGATATTACCCGCTGTTTCCAGCAATGGCAGCAGGCGCAAGAGGATCAGCAAACCGCAGAAATGATGCTGGACGATCCTGAAATGCGCGATATGGCGCAGGAAGAGTTGAAAGAAAGCAAAGCGACAATTGAAGCACTGGAGCAGCAGCTTCAGGTGCTGTTGTTGCCGAAAGATCCCGACGATGAGCGCGGCTGTTTTCTGGAAGTGCGCGCCGGAACGGGCGGTGACGAAGCGGCGATCTTTGCCGGTGACCTGTTCCGTATGTACAGTCGTTATGCTGAATCACGCCGCTGGCGCGTTGAGGTGGTAAGCGCCAGCGATGGTGAACATGGCGGCTATAAAGAAGTTATCGCCAAAATCTCCGGTGACGGTGTGTACGGTCAGCTCAAATTTGAATCCGGCGGTCATCGCGTTCAGCGCGTTCCCGCAACGGAATCTCAAGGACGCATTCATACCTCGGCCTGTACGGTCGCCGTGATGGCGGAAGTGCCGGAAGCGGAGATGCCGGACATCAACCCGGCGGATTTACGCATCGATACCTTCCGCTCTTCTGGCGCGGGCGGTCAGCACGTTAACACCACCGATTCCGCTATCCGTATTACCCACTTGCCAACCGGTATTGTCGTGGAGTGTCAGGACGAGCGTTCACAGCACAAAAACAAAGCCAAAGCGCTGTCGGTGCTGGGGGCGCGTATTCGTGCCGCAGAAGTGCAGAAACGTCAGCAGGAAGAAGCGTCAACTCGTCGTAACCTGCTCGGCAGCGGCGATCGTTCTGACCGTATCCGGACCTACAACTTCCCACAGGGAAGGGTGACCGATCACCGCATTAACCTGACGCTGTACCGGCTGGATGAAGTCATGGAAGGGAAGCTGGACACGCTAATTCAACCAGTTGTGCAGGAATACCAGGCCGATCAGCTTGCTGCGTTGTCCGAGCAGGAATAATGACGTATCAGGATTGGTTAATCTCTGCCGCGGCGCAGCTCGCGGCGGGAGAAAGTCCGAAGCGAGATGCGGAAATTTTGCTGGGATTTGTGACTGGCAAGTCCCGCACGTTCCTGCTGGCGTTTGGTGAAACTGAGCTGAACGCGGCTGAACAGCAGCAGTTAACTGAGTTGCTGCTGCGTCGTGAACAGGGGGAACCTATCGCCTATTTGATCGGCGTGCGCGAGTTCTGGTCACTGCCGCTGGCCGTTTCACCCGCCACGCTGATTCCTCGTCCCGATACCGAATGTCTGGTTGAACAAGCCTTGCTACGCCTACCTCAAACGCCGTGTGCTGTGCTGGATCTGGGCACGGGAACCGGCGCGATTGCGCTGGCGCTGGCGAGTGAACGGCGTGATTGCCGGGTGACTGGCGTCGATGTCCAACCCGATGCCGTTGCGTTAGCGACAAAAAACGCCCAGCAATTGGGGCTCGACAACGCCCATTTCTTATCCGGAAGCTGGTATTCACCGCTTGATCATACGCGCTTTGCGCTTATCGCCAGTAATCCCCCGTATATTGATGCCGATGATGTGCATCTGTCGCAGGGCGATGTCCGTTTTGAACCTGCCAGCGCGCTGATTGCCGCCGACAACGGACTGGCGGATTTACGCACCATTATTGAATCTGCGCCGCATTATTTGGACGACGGTGGCTGGCTGCTGCTGGAACATGGCTGGCAGCAGGCTGATGCGGTGCGTCAGCTATTGCAGGCCCGAGGATTTACACAAATAGAAACCTGTCAGGACTATGGTGGCAATGACCGTGTGTCGTTAGGACGCTGGTCGGATACCCCAATTTATTAGGAGCAATGGACGTGATAACTCTTTATCCAGCCACGATATATCTGCATCTGGCAACGGTTGGCATTAGTATCTCCCTGTTTGTGATTCGTTTTTTTTGGCTGTGCCGACAATCCGCTATGCTGCAACAGCGCTGGGTGAAAATCCTGCCGCATATTAACGACACCTTGTTATTAATCAGCGGTATTGGTTTAATCACGCTTAGCCATACGTATCCGTTTACTCCCGAGCAAAGCTGGCTGACGGAAAAACTGTTTGGCGTTATCATTTATATCCTTCTTGGCGCTATCGCCTTGGGGAAACGCCCCCGTAGCCAGAACGTTCGCTGGTTGGCGTTTGTATCTGCTTTAATATGCTTTGGTGTGGTCGTGCTGCTGGCACTGACGCAGTCACCGTTGCTGATGGAATAATTATGAGTGCTATTGCTGATTTTGAATTCAACCAGTCACTGCTAAGTGATGGTGTCGTGTTGGTTTCACAGGCGATTCGCCGCGACTTTCCCGCTCAGGATGTGCGGCAAAATCTGCAACAGCTGGTTGAGAACGCTCGGGCTGCTATTCCTGACGACCTTGAGCAAGATCTTCAGCTTGAAAAGCTGATTGAGCTGTTTTATCACACTTGGGGATTCGGCGGTGCGGGCGGTGTTTATCGTCTTTCTGATGCGCTGTGGCTGGATCAGGTGCTTGAATCTCGTCAGGGTATGCCTGTATCGCTTGGCGTTATCTTTCTGCATATCGCCAATGAGCTTGGCCTGCCGCTGATGCCGGTGATTTTCCCGACGCAGCTGATTCTGCGCGCCGACTGGCTCGACGAAGAGATGTGGCTGATCAATCCGCTAAATGGCGATACGTTAAGCGAGCATGTGCTGGAAGTCTGGCTGAAAGGTAATATCGGTCCGTCAACCCGCCTGCTCGATGAAGATCTGGATGAAGCTGAAAACGTTCTGATCGTACGTAAAATGCTCGACACGCTGAAAGTCGCTCTGATGGAAGAAAAGCAGATGGAGCTGGCGTTGAGAGCCAGCGAAGCGGTGTTGCAGTTTGACCCGGACGATCCCTATGAAATCCGCGATCGCGGCCTGATTTATGCTCAACTGGACTGCGACCATATTGCGCTGTCCGATCTCAACTATTTCGTTGAACAGTGCCCGGAAGATCCGGTGAGTGAAATGATAAAAGTGCAGATTCACTCGATAGAGCAGAAACAGATTGTCTTGCATTAAAAAAACAGTCTTACATTAAGAACCCGTTTTGCAGTAATGCTACGTTAATTTATTTCCCGACATGAAGGTAAAAGTATGACGAATAAAGTGGTCAAGATAGGGGATATCCCCGTCGCCAACGATCTGCCTTTTGTGCTGTTTGGCGGCATGAATGTTCTTGAATCACGCGATCTGGCGATGCGCATTTGTGAGCATTACGTCACGGTCACGCAGAAGTTGGGCATTCCATACGTGTTCAAGGCGTCATTCGATAAGGCTAATCGTTCCTCTATTCACTCTTACCGTGGTCCTGGTCTGGAAGAAGGGATGAAAATCTTCCAGGAACTGAAACAGACCTTTGGCGTAAAAATTATCACTGACGTGCATGAATCGCATCAGGCTCAGCCCGTTGCCGATGTTGTTGATGTGATCCAGCTTCCTGCGTTTTTGGCGCGCCAAACCGATCTGGTGGAAGCGATGGCGAAAACCGGTGCGGTGATCAACGTGAAAAAACCGCAATTCGTCAGCCCGGGTCAAATGGGTAACATCGTCGATAAATTCATCGAAGGTGGCAACGATCAGGTGATTCTGTGCGATCGCGGCAGCAACTTCGGTTACGACAATCTGGTTGTCGATATGCTGGGCTTCAATGTCATGAAGCAGGCTTCCAACGGTGCGCCGGTGATTTTTGACGTTACACATGCGCTACAGTGCCGCGACCCGTTTGGTGCGGCGTCCGGTGGCCGTCGTGGACAGGTAACTGAGCTGGCGCGTGCCGGTATGGCCGTCGGTCTGGCAGGGCTATTTATTGAAGCTCACCCGGATCCTGCGAATGCGAAATGTGATGGTCCGTCTGCGCTGCCGCTGGATAAACTGGAGCCGTTCCTGCAACAGATCAAAGCGATTGACGATCTGGTGAAAAGCTTCCCAGAACTGGATACCAGCAAGTAATCTTACTCAAACAAAAAACCCGCAATATCGCGGGTTTTTGTGTTTATAACGTTCGTCGTTTTCTACGACACAGCGCGATGGCTGTTATTTATAAAGGTCGGCGCTGATCGTGAGGTTGTTGCCTTTACCTTCCCACTGTCTGGTAATGTGGTAGTACTTAGCACCTTTCTCGCCTGCGCGTTTAGCAACGGCTTCAGACACCTGCGTCATGTTGGTGTAGTTGCCGCGGAATTTAATCGAATCGAAAGGCACCATCTGCGCTGCCGTGGCATTGTTCAGTTCCTGAATTTTGGAACCATCCGCTAGCGTTACCGTGTAACGTCCGCCTTTTGACGATTGTGTTTCGAAGAAATTACCTACGTTGCGGCTAGGGCTGCCAGAGCTGGCAACACCAGGGATTTCCACCTTGGCGGCTTCTGCACCACCTGCAGCCAGCGCCGCACGGCCTGCATCAGAATCCGCAGGGATGACGTCGGTGCTCTGGGTCTGGCGCTTCGGTGCGTCGGCTTTATAAATGTAGGCAGTAATTTTTTGGTTACCGCTATTCGAGTTCACATCAACCTGACGAACGATGTAGAACGAATCGGCATTTTTCTCTTTTGCTGCTTTCGCAATGGCGTCGTTCACGTCCGGTTGGCTGCGGAAGAATCCGCCAACGGTGACGGTGTCATAGGGTTCTAACCCGTACGCCACATCTTTCGGCAGCTCTTTCACACCGTAGAAGGTGCGGAATTGGACATCCTGATTCGCCTTTGGCGCATCTTTGCGATACAGGTCGACCGTGACATTCCAGTTGCCGCTCGAATTAGCGTCATCCATCGCTTGTACATAAAATGACTCTGCGCCCAACTTGTCGGCGCGTTTTGAGGCTGCGGCTACCGCTTCATTGATCGCGTTAAAACGTCCTTTAAACGTAATTCGTTCAAAGGGTTGCAGGGATTCTGCCTGCTCAGGCGTCAGTTCCTGTGCAGCCTGCGCTGAAAATGCCGAGAGTGATAACAACAATGTAGATGCAATAACAGTAGTCTTCAGCTTCATAAAAAATCCTTTCGCCTTCCTGCCACTCGAATTATTTAAGGTATAGCAATCAACCTGTAACGGAATAGGGCTGATTATCGCACGGAATAAATTCTTGTGCTTTAGCATTTTCAGCGGGCTGAAAAGCCATGATACTTCGGCTCGCAACAAGAAAAGTGCTAATAATAACGGTTAATGATTGTTTTGACATCATAAGGGATATTTATACAATTTATCGCATTAACAACCTTGTAACACATCGTTTTTGTGAAACAGCCCAGAAAAATACTTCTGTAATAATGCTACAAAAGGCAGAGAAGAGCATGATTTTCGACCAAGAAAGGCTGACAGAACCTGTGATAACTCGGCTTTTCTGTGAAATTCATTTTATTTATGGATCATCGATCACATTTTCAGTACGTTATAAATGAATTCGCCTACAGTGAGGCGCCTCAAAAAACGAGTGGTAAGAAGATGATAAGACCCTCTTCCTACCGCGTGAATGCGGGATATAGGGTGCAGTAGGTCTCGGCGAATTCGTATAACAGAATAGGGTGAGAATAATAACCTTCGTTAAAATAAGCGAAAAGGGTATCAGCATGCGTATTGGTGTACCAAGAGAGCGGTTGGCCAATGAAGCCCGTGTAGCAGCGACGCCGAAAACGGTTGAACAGCTGCTGAAACTGGGCTTTACGGTCTCGATAGAACGTGAAGCGGGAAAACTGGCAAGTTTTGACGATGCGGCATACGAAGAAGCCGGTGCGTCGATTGTTGACAGTTCGGAAGTCTGGCAAGCCGATATCGTCCTGAAGGTGAATGCGCCGCAGGATGATGAAATCGAACTGACCCGAGCGGGCAGTACGGTTGTCAGCTTTATCTGGCCAGCGCAGAACCCAGAGCTGCTGGCGAAGCTGGCTGCCCGTCAGGTGACGGTGATGGCGATGGATTCCGTGCCGCGTATTTCGCGCGCGCAGTCACTGGATGCGCTCAGCTCGATGGCTAACATCGCGGGCTATCGTGCCATCGTTGAAGCTGCTCACGAGTTTGGCCGCTTCTTTACCGGGCAGATTACCGCCGCAGGTAAGGTTCCGCCTGCTAAGGTTATGATTATCGGGGCTGGCGTGGCCGGTTTGGCTGCGATCGGTGCCGCAGGTAGCTTAGGTGCTATCGTTCGTGCTTTTGATACCCGCCCTGAAGTAAAAGAGCAGGTTAAGAGCATGGGTGCTGAGTTCCTCGAACTCGACTTTGAAGAAGAAGCAGGCAGCGGCGACGGCTACGCCAAAGTCATGTCTGAAGCCTTTATCAAAGCCGAAATGGAACTGTTTGCCGCTCAGGCAAAAGAAGTCGATATTATCGTCACTACCGCACTGATCCCTGGAAAACCGGCACCGCGCCTGATCACCAAAGAAATGGTGCTCAGCATGAAGCCCGGTAGCGTGATTGTCGATTTAGCGGCACAAACGGGCGGGAACTGTGAATTGACCGTAGCCGATCGCGTCACCGTGACGGAAAACGGCGTCAAAATTATCGGTTACACCGATTTACCTAGCCGTCTGCCGACGCAATCCTCACAGCTTTACGGTACGAACCTGGTTAACCTGCTGAAATTACTCTGCAAAGAGAAAGACGGCGAGATCGACGTCGATTTTGACGATACCGTGATTCGTGGCGTGACCGTCATTAAAGAAGGTGAGATCACCTGGCCGGCACCGCCTATTCAGGTTTCCGCACAGCCACAGCAGGCAAAACCTGCCGCTGCAATGGTGAAGGAAGAAGCCAAACCGACGTCGCCGTGGAAGAAATATGCGTTCCTCGTGATCGCCATCCTGCTGTTTGGCTGGCTGGCCGATGTTGCGCCTAAAGAGTTCTTGTCTCACTTCACCGTTTTTGCGCTGTCCTGCGTGGTGGGTTATTACGTTGTCTGGAATGTCAGCCACGCCTTGCACACGCCATTGATGTCAGTCACTAACGCCATATCAGGCATTATCGTTGTCGGAGCATTGTTGCAGATCGGCCACGGCGGATGGGTGTCGTTCTTCTCATTCATTGCCGTATTGATCGCCAGCATCAATATTTTCGGTGGTTTCACCGTGACTCAGCGCATGCTGAAAATGTTCCGTAAAAACTAAGGGGTAACACATGTCTGGTGGATTAGTAACTGCTGCATACATTGTTGCCGCAATTCTCTTTATTTTCAGTTTGGCTGGGTTGTCCAAGCACGAAACGTCGCAACAAGGGAACATCTTTGGTATCAGCGGGATGGCGCTTGCGTTGATCGCGACGATTCTGGGGCCGGATTCTGGCAACGTGGGTTGGATCATCGTCGCCATGGCGATCGGTGGATCAATCGGTATTTATCTGGCGCGTAAGGTCGAAATGACCGAAATGCCCGAGCTGGTCGCGATTCTCCACAGCTTTGTGGGCTTGGCTGCGGTACTGGTTGGCTTTAACAGCTTCCTCGATCACGGTGAAATTACCGATCCGGTGATGGTCAATATCCATTTGACGGAAGTCTTTCTGGGTATCTTCATCGGTGCTGTGACTTTCACGGGGTCCGTTGTTGCTTTCGGTAAGCTGCGCGGCAAGATCTCTTCTAAGCCGTTGATGCTGCCTCATCGCCATAAAATGAATCTGGCGGCGATGGTTGTGTCCTTCCTGCTGCTGCTGGTTTTCGTCAATACGGGCAGTGTAGCGCTGCAGGTGCTGGCGCTGATCCTGATGACGGCGATTGCACTGGTATTTGGCTGGCATCTGGTTGCATCGATTGGCGGTGCGGACATGCCGGTCGTCGTTTCTATGCTGAACTCCTACTCCGGTTGGGCGGCAGCGGCAGCGGGCTTCATGCTGAGCAATGACCTGCTGATCGTGACCGGTGCTCTGGTAGGTTCTTCGGGTGCGATTCTGTCTTACATCATGTGTAAAGCGATGAACCGTTCCTTTATCAGCGTGATTGCCGGTGGTTTTGGTACGGATGGTGTGTCCTCTGGTGAGAGTGAAGAAGTGGGTGAATACCGCGAGGCTTCAGCAGAAGACGTGGCTGATTTACTCAAGAACTCCACTTCCGTCATCATCACACCGGGATACGGTATGGCCGTCGCGCAGGCGCAGTATCCTGTGCATGACATCACAGCAAAACTGCGCGCACGTGGCATTAACGTTCGCTTTGGTATTCACCCAGTTGCAGGGCGTCTGCCTGGTCACATGAACGTGCTGTTGGCTGAAGCAAAAGTACCTTACGACATCGTATTGGAAATGGATGAAATTAATGATGATTTCACCGATACCGATACTGTACTGGTCATTGGCGCGAATGACACCGTTAACCCGGCGGCGCAAGAAGATCCACATAGCCCAATCGCTGGCATGCCAGTGCTGGAAGTGTGGAAAGCGCAGAATGTTATCGTGTTCAAGCGCTCCATGAATACCGGTTACGCTGGCGTACAGAATCCGCTGTTCTTTAAAGAGAACACGCAGATGCTGTTTGGCGATGCCAAAGACAGCGTTGAGGCGATTCTGAAAGCGCTGTAAGCGTGACGAGAAGTAGATAACGAAAGGGGCGAAGTCGCCCCTTTTTTACGTCTCAAATATAGTGATGCGCAGCATCGCCAAAAAATAATGCCAGCACTGAGGCTGGCATTATTTGATGTTGAGCGTGATGACACGAGCAATCAGCTGTTATCACCGTCTTCGAGCGTAATCGGTGACACGAAGTCATCGGGTTTGATAGCAAGTAAATCGCACTTCAAGTGATCGATAACATGCTCGACGGTGTTACCGATAAAGGCAGCGGACAGGCCGGTTCTGCCCAGCGACCCTAACACCACGACGCCCGCTTGCAGATGCTCCGCCAGATCGGGTATCACTTCTTCCGGCAACCCTTTTTCCACGTGCGTTACGCGTTCATCCAGGCCGAATTTCTGCCGTAGCGACTTCATGGCGATAAGGTGCTGCCCTCGAATTGCATCGTTGTAGACGCTGGGATCGAAATCAGGCAGTTCAATGGCGATATTGATGGGGGTAACAGGGTAGGCACCGACCAGATGGACCTCAGTCTGATCAACATGCTGTGCCAGCTCCAGCGTTTCCGATACCAGTTTGATATTGAGCGGATCGTGATATGGGTCTTCGCTAGCCAGATTGACGGCAACTAACGCGCGACCTTCGACTGGCCAAGGCTGGTCTTTTACCATCCACACGGGGCAAGGGCATTTACGCAGTAACTGCCAGTCGGTTGGCGTAAAGATAACGGCTTCCAGACGATCGTGCTGATGCGCCATCTTCAACAACAGGTCGTGCTGACCGGAAATCACTTCCCGGATAATGGCTTCAAAGGGCTTGTTGTGCCACACCACTTTGATTTCTATCGAAACGCCCGCTTCGATGTAGTATTTGCACTGTTCCGCAATCCACTCGGTTCGTTGCTGAATAACGCCCTGACGCATTTCAACCCGTTCATCGGGAGAAAGCAGGGTTGTCATTTCATAAGAGAAATCATAAATCGGCAGAAATGCCTTGATACGGCCGCCAAGTCGCTGAACCAGGTAAACCGCCCGACGCAGCGCTGGTTGGTCATCCTGATTTGGGTCAATAGCTACCAGTAAGTTCTGATACTTTGCCATAGCTCCTCCAAACAGCTGTTACTCCACAGCCTGTCATTCAAGAGTACCGCAATGGAATCGTTTTGGACAACAGAGATAAGCCGCAGAATAACAAAATAGGAAATATCACGGATGGGGAGGAAAAGAGGAGGGTAACATTGACGTTGCTACAGTAAAAATGCGGCAACGTCAAATAGTTAGGCTGGAAAGATTACTTGCGTGAAGAGCCTGCTAATTCGGAAAGCGCATCCAGATTCTCGATCGTGATGTATTTTCCTTTTACCGCCAGCGTACCACTTTTCTGGAAACGCCCCAGCAGACGGCTGATGGTTTCAACGGTCAGCCCCAGATAGTTGCCGATATCACCGCGCGTCATGGTCAGACGGAACTCACGCGGCGAGAAACCACGTTGAGCGAAACGGCGGGAAAGGTTGTAGACAAACGCCGCCAGACGCTCTTCAGCATTCTTCTTCGACAGCAGCAGAATCATGTCCTGATCGCCACGGATTTCGCCGCTCATCAGGCGCATCATCTGTTGGCGCAGGTTAGGCATTTTCCCTGAGAGATCGTCCAGCGTCTCGAAAGGAATTTCGCAAACCATTGAGGTTTCCAGTGCCTGTGCGAAGCTCGGGTGTTGGGCTGTACCGATAGCATCAAAGCCCACCAGGTCACCCGCCAGATGAAAACCGGTAATCTGCTCGTCACCTTGCTCCGTGATGGTATAGCTTTTTATCGTACCGGAGCGGATAGCGTACAGCGACCTCAGTTCATCGCCAGCCTTAAACAGCGCCTGCCCCTTCTGGATAGGCTTCTTCCTTTCAATGATGTTGTCGAGCTGATCGAGCTCGTGTTCATTCAGGGTGAAAGGAATGCATAGCTGACTGATACTGCAATCCTGACAGTGGATTGCACAACCGCCAGACTGGATGCGTCGGATAATTCGCTTTTCCGGGATCATAGGCTTTGCTCAGGCAATAATTGATATTGGTCAATTTTAACAGCTTTTATCGGCTCTGATAAGACCGGCAATCACCGGAATAGACCAATAAATAGTGAACTAACTATAATTTTTCGATTTTTCTGGGAAATATTCCGATATATAAGATCCGTGCGGAGGTAATATTTTTGTCTATTACGTTACAGTACGGTTAACACATTGATTAATCCGAATCGCTTACGATGATAAGCAATTCGGAGGACATGTTCGCGTGTCGCGAAGCGTAAAATTATAACGGCAAACTATTCAATCTAGGTAAATAGTTGTCGAGGTAAATAACCTTCGTGAGCGAGCAGCCACTGTTTACGGTGAATGCCACCCGCATAGCCCGTCAGCGCACCGCCTGTACCGATGACGCGATGGCACGGAACCACGATGCTGACAGGGTTGGAGCCATTTGCCATGCCAACCGCACGCGCTGCACCGGTGCGTCCCAGTAGCGTTGCGAGTTCGCCGTACGTGGTAATTTCTCCACAGGGGATTCGACGTAATTCCTTCCAGACCTGCTGTTGGAATTCGGTCCCTACAGAAGCAACGGGCAGCGTATCAATAATCGCTAATTCACCATCAAAATAGCGTTGCAGGCTTTCTGTCAGGCCACCGGGATTATGACGCGGCTGTAACGAAAAGGGATCATTTCGATAACTGCGATTGAGCAGGCGAAATAAATCATCTTCATACTCGCGCCACTCGACGGCACGCAAATGATTATTTTCATCCGCAATAATCAATAACTCCCCAAGCGGAGTTGCCATAGTGTCCTGAAAAAAAATCTGCATAGTGATTCCTTACGCGCTTATCGCTTTCTTGCTTCTCTCATAAGTTACGTGCTGATTATCCGGCATCCTCCGACGGATTGAAAATAAAATGCGAGATATGTCACGCGGTAAGGTGAAAAAAGAGAAAACCGTCACGCTCGTCACTCGTGTTGGGTCACGCTACGTGAGAGCGAATCCCGTTGACGTACGAACACGTAAGAGAGGCAACGCACATCCAACATAAGGCATGGGGATACACTTCTTCTAACATTGCCAATAAAATCAATCGTTAATGTAGGAAATGCTCAATTTGTATTTATGAGAGATGGAACATGTCAATCTTCATCCTAGTGCCAGACAACATCACTACATGGCAATAATATGAAGGTGAACGATGTTGGGATGCTCTATTTTTTTATGGCAAAGGCATAAGCGTGTGGGTATGGCTTGTCATAATGAAAATCACTCAGCCAGCCCCTTGCCAGTCAATCCGGTAAACGTTTTAGCGTCCTGTTTTGATGTACGAATAGCTATGTGTCCTACGTTATTTGGAGGAAATGCGCAGAATGAAAAAAAAATATGCCGTAGTGGGAACGGGAGGCCGAGCGGGCCTTTATCTGGAGTCGATCGCCAGGGATTATCAGGATCAGGGACAGTTTGTTGCTTTTTGCGATACAAACCAGACGCGAATGAATTACGCCAACCAGATTGTCCATAAATATGGACACGATAATGTGCCAACGTACCGCGCCGAACAGTTTGAACAGATGATCGCGGAAACCAAGCCGGATGTGGTTATTGTGACGTCTCTGGATCGGACGCATCATCACTATATTATCCGGGCAATGGAATTGGGCTGTGATGTCATCAGTGAAAAACCGATGACGATTGATGAAGAGAAATGCCAGGCGATTATCGATGCGATTAACCGTACTGGCCGTAAATTGCGCGTGACCTTTAATTACCGCTACGCCCCGCATCACAGTAAAGTCCGTGAATTAATTGCCGCTGGGGTGATTGGCGAAGTCTATTCTGTTCACTTTGAGTGGCTGCTAAATACCGAGCACGGAGCGGATTATTTCCGTCGCTGGCACCGTGACAAACGCAATAGTGGCGGGTTGTTGGTACACAAATCCACGCACCATTTTGATCTGGTGAATTTCTGGCTGAATAGCGAGCCGGAAACGGTCTATGCGCAGGGGGATTTACGTTTTTACGGTAAAGCGAATGCCGAAGCGCGCGGTGTCACAGAATTTTATTCCCGTTCACATAATAGCGCGGCGGCAGAAAACGACCCGTTTGCGCTGCACATGAATAAAAGCGAACAGCTAACCGCCTTATATTTAGACGCCGAACATGAAGACGGCTATTACCGTGATAAAAGCGTGTTCGATGACGGTATTAATATTGAAGATGTACTGGGTGTGATGGTGCGCTATAAGAGCAAAGCTATCATGACGTACTCATTAAACGCCTATTTACCCTGGGAAGGGCTGAACGTGGTGTTTAATGGCAGCAAGGGCCGGTTAGAAATGAAACTGGTAGAAAAATCTTATGTAAACGGAGGCGGACAAAAAGAGGATGAAGGTGCGCTGAATGAATGTGAAATAAAGATCTATCCGATGTTTGACGAGCCTTATGTCGTACCGGTTGAATTTAAAGCGGGCGGACACGGCGGCGGCGATCAGGTCATGTTGAACGATCTGTTTGGGACACCGGAACCCGATCCATTACATCGCGCAGCAGATTATCGTGATGGGGCCATGTCTATTTTAACTGGCATCGCTGCCAATCGATCATTACGCACCGAACTGCCAGTGAAAATAAGCGAACTGGCCGTTAACCTGAAAAGAGGGAATTAATCAGAGTTCCTGCCATTTCAGGCAGAACATGCTTCCGCATCCGTAGTACCTGTCTGTCCGCATACTGGCAGACAGGTGGAAACCTCCGAATACTATTATAAGGGTTCTATTATGGCGAAAACACGGAACAAATTATCTCACCTACTCCTGCTCTGTGCTGCGCTGCCCGTGGGCGCGGCATTTTCTCACTCCGCTGACGCCGCCGAGATCCGTATCTCCTGGTGGGGGGGCAATCAGCGGCATGAGGCGACACTCGCGGCAATTAACGCGTTCCAAAAAGCTAACCCGACGATTACCGTCAAAGCCGAATATGCTGGCTGGGATGGCTACCTTTCCCGTCTGTCAACCCAGATGGCAGGGGGGCAAGAACCTGATGTGATTCGTATCGACTGGAACTGGCTGCCGCAGTTTTCCCGCAATGGCGACGGCTTTTATGATTTGAATAAGCAAAAAGATATTCTGGGGCTGGGAGATTTTCCGCCTAACGCCCTGAAAACGGCAGACGTAAAAGGGAAGCTACAAGGTCTCCCGATTTCGATGACGTCCCGCAGCATGATTTACAATAAAACCACCTGGGATAAAGCAGGCATCGCCTATCCGCAAACCTGGGATGAGCTGTTTGCCGCTGGTCCGGTGTTTAAACAAAAACTAGGCGACAATTATTACCCACTTGGCGTTGCTCAAGGTTCAAGCGATGTGCTGGATATTCTGACGCTCGGCCGTAGTTACATGGCACAGAAATACGGCATTGATATGATCGATGAGAAGAAGCAGAGCATTGCCTATAGCCGCGATCAGGTACGGGAACTCTTCGGCTTCTATAAAAAGCTGGTTGATTCCCACGTGATACCCGATCAGCGCTATTTCTCCTCATTCGGCCGTACCAACGTCTATGAAATTCGCCCCTGGATTAACGGTGAATTAGCCGGGATGTATTTATGGGATTCGGCCATCTATACCTACTCCAGCAATATGCCGAAGGATGCAGTGCTGGAAACCGGGCCGTTCCTCACCATGCCCAATGCCAAAGATTCGGGGCTGATCTCCAAACCGTCTTCACTGTTCGCCATCAGCAAGAACAGTAAGCATCCTAAAGAGGCGGCGATGCTGATGAGTTTCATGCTGAGTAACCCGGAGGGCGTGAAGGCATTAGGATTGCAAAACGGGATGCCTGCTAACCCGAAAGCGCAAAAACTGCTGGAGGATATCGGCGTGATCAACCCTGGTAACCTGTTAGCGAATGCCTATCGGGCGGCAGCGGAGCAGCCTGCGACTAAGGTACCTGTTTCACCGTTTATGGAAAATCAGGAATTGGTTCAGCTGTGGACGAGCAGTCTGCAAAAACTGGATTACGGTAACGGAGAGGTGAATAAGGTTGCCGATGATTTCCTGAACAGCGCTAACCGTATATTAAAACGTGCTATCCGCTAACCACTGCTGTTAATGTGCGATGCCATGTCGAAACGAGATGGCATCGCACGTCTTAAACGTTACGCCTTACTTAATCACACCACACGCCATTCTGGCTCCGCCACCGCCCAGTTTTGCTGGCGTGTCCGCGTAGTTATCACCGCCAACGTGAACCATCAACGCATGGTTTTTCACCTCAGACAGTGATTTTATCCGGGGAGCCAGAATCGGATAGGTTGACGTGCCATCTGCATTCACGACCAGACCGGGCAGGTCGCCCAAATGTCCCTGATCGTTATAAGGGCCAAGGTGTTTGCCGGTTTTTTTCGGATCGAGATGACCACCTGCCGCCAGAGCGGGAACCGGTTTGCCGTCTTGCTCGGCAGGTTCACAGCTGGCATTTTCATGCACATGGAACCCATGAATACCTGCTTCTAATCCCTTCAGATTCGGCGTGAAAAGCAGGCCGTACGGCGTTTCCGCAATGGATACCTCACCGATACTTCCACCCGTGCCCGTTGGCAGTGCTTCATTCAGCGTCACCGTGGTGCTTGCCGCGAAGGTGGAACAGGAAAAGAACACGCCTGTCAGGATAAGTGCCTTCAGTTTCATTGTCTTTTGCCTCTTAGGGTTGAGTGTAGAGAATCAGTCGCGATGCTTTGTGCTCATGGTCTTTCTGCGGTGAGCTGTACCGTGCTAATAGTGCGTGCGCGAAAGCCCGCCTCACAATAGCAAAGGTAAAACACCCACAGGCGTTGGAACGTTTCATCAAAGCCCTGATCACTCAGCATATGCCACTGCTGATAAAAGCGTTGCCGCCATTCGCTGAGGGTGCGGGCATAGTCCTGACCGATATCAAACAGGTCGCGGGTGATAAAGTCGGTATGCCGCGTCATGGTGGTGGTCATCGCAGTAATCGAGGGCAGAAAACCGCCGGGGAAAATATAACGCTGGATAAAATCGACATTGCGGCTGTAGTGACGGTAGCGCTGATCGGCAATCGTGATCGCCTGAAGCACCATGCGGCCTTGTGGACGCAACAGTTGCTGGCAGCGCTTGAAGAAGGTGGGCAAATAAGCCTTTCCGACCGCCTCAATCATTTCGACCGACACCAGTTTGTCATACTGACCAGTTAAGGCGCGGTAATCCTGCAGCAGAACTGTGACTTTATGGCTCAGTCCCGCGTGTTGAATGCGCTCAACCGCGTAGTCATACTGCTGTTGCGACAGCGTGGTGGTGGTGACATGGCAGCCATATTCACGCGCGGCCAGCTCGGCTAATCCTCCCCAGCCCGTGCCAATTTCCAGTAAGTGATCCGCTTCACAGAGCACCAACTGTTCGCAGAGGCGACACAGCTTGGCGCGCTGTGCGTCTTCCAGCGTCATGTCGGGGTGCTGATACCAGGCGCTGGAGTAGAGCATCTCGCTATCGAGAAAGCTGCGGTAAAAATGGTTGCCCAGATCGTAATGGGCGGCAATATTTTTCTGTGCCTGCTGCGGACGATTACGACGACACCAGTGGATGACACGATGAAATGGCCCCATCAACCAGCCAAAGCGCGTTTCAAGCGTATCGACTAGCGCCTGATTCTGCGCCAAAAGCTGGAGAACGAGTGTGAGGTTGCTTGAGCTCCAGTCGCCATCGATATAGCTTTCACCCGCAGCGATGCTGCCACCCAGCAAGACACGGCGATAAACACGGTGGTTATGTATCGTGATTTCACCTTGCAGTGCCGCGTGCCGATCCCCGAATAACGTTTCATTGCCTTCTGGTTCGTGAAGGCGCAACCCTCCGCCTTCGATTCGACTAAGCAGAAGAAAGACCACTTTTTTGGCCCGCGTATAGCGAGCGGTATTGCTCGGATGACGTACCAGCTGTGTTTCCGTTGAACTCATGGGCTGTCCTTCTTTCCAGACTGCGGATGGGGATAAATGGGTGAGCGTTTAATCCACAGTTTCAAAGCCTGCCAATATATGGTGCAGGCGGTTTTCATCGTCATTAACGGCAGAGACCAAAGCTGAGCGCGCAGGGCGGTACGAGTGAGTGGCTGACGATGCAGCACCAGCGTCGCGTCAAACTCGCGTCCTTGTCTGTGGTTCTCGATGTGGATCCGCAGACGCGCATCGGGCGGCGTGAGTCGCCAGTGATACACCATATCCATCGGATTAAAAGGCGACACATGAAACGCTTTGGAAACCGGCGTAGAACCATCGGGAACGACGGCGTAAGTATGGCGTTCGTTCCAGGGCGTATTACGCACTTCTGCCAATAACCAGCGTAGCTCGTTATGCTCATCGTACAAATAATAGAAATTGACCGGGTTGAAATAGCAGCCCAGATACCGTAGCTGGCACAGCAATAGCACCTTCCCCGTGAGGCGTTCTCCGGTCAGTTCTGCAATCCGATCCTGCGCTTTGGTTTTGATATCGCCGCCACCGAGGTAATCACCACGACAAAATGACGCAGGGGAAAAGCGCTCCAGCGCAATACCGACATGCGGCAAAGCGGGAATCTCATCTAAATCGATTAACGTCATGAATAACGCATAGTCGAAACGATGCGTGACGGGCGTGAAGCGTCGATGACGAACCTTGCCAACATATAAGGCGCTATTCATCTTGCACGCTCTGATGGAGGTGGCTGGCGCCATTTTTGTGAAAACTTTTGTACCCATAGGCACCACAAAACCCGTTGCGGTTGTGCCCATTACTACGTTCACGCTGCTGCTGGTGCTGTTTCATGTCTGAATTCTTGATTTCAGGTAGCGGATAAGCGAACCAAGCAGGGGAACATGCTGATAAAGCATCTCGCCCATATCGTAATAGTCACGGTGGTAGATCACTTTGTTGTCGGCGAAGAGCAGGTGGCTACAGCCTGCTAATGTCAGCGGCGCGTTACGCTTTAACGACGGGTGCGCATAGTGCATCGTCCAGAACATCGTTGCACCACCGCGGAAGGTGTGGATATCGGTAATCTCTAACTGGCAATAACTCAGATGTTTCAGGGCATGGGAAAAATAGCGATGTAACGCATTCAACCCATTGTGACTGGAAACGGGATCGATAAAGTGAATATCCTGATGATAGATATCCCCCAGATCGGTTAATCCCTCACGTGTTAACGAACGATAAAACGTTTTTATTTTCAGTAGAATAGAGTCGTACTCACTACTTTCTAACGAAATGTCATCTTCCTCACTTGTTTGCTCTGTCATCATGATCACTCCTGTTAAGGTTGCCAATTTTCGCGCAGGGAAAATGGCGTACAACCAGAGGGACGCCCATGCTTATTGATTGAAAGATATCAACTTAGGTATAGATTGAATCCACCGTTCGTCAATAAGATTTTTCAGAACGATAGGGGGCGGTAAAGGCACGTAGAGGGAAGGTATTACAGAGAAAAAGAAAACATGGCGTAAAATTTAGTGACAATGTCACGCCATGTTTCTTTGGTCGACAACGGTAGACTGAACGCTATTTCTCAGCAGGCTTAATCAACGCCAGAATCGTGCCCAACTGCTCACGCTGTTCATCGCTGACTTCTCGCGCAGCGGAATAGCCCGCATTCTGGATGATCATCTCATTCAGACCCACCAGCCAGTCATAGATATAAAACGCGGTATTGTTGGTCGGCGTGAGCGACAACTTGGTTAAGCGCTGTGAGGCACCAAAACTGACGGCCTGCTTTTCGGGTTTAGCGAAAATTTTATGACCACGATTGATCCGGCTGGCAGGGCGCAAGGATTCATCGAGCTGCTGGAAGCCGAGCCAGGCAACGAAGTCACCAAGAATGGTCAGCACGCGTGAAACCTGACGGTCAGCTTTATTCTCGCGGTTGATGCCCAACTGCTCGCCGTCGACCAGCATATCGACCAGCGCCTCTTCTATCCGCAAACGGATACTGCCAGTAATCAATTCTTCAACCAGCATTTCGATCGTCGCTTTCGGCACGTTCAGCAAATCGAGAAGCGGGGCATTTTCCGGCAGGCCACGTAGATAGTTAATCCAGTAGCGATAAACGCTGTGCGCGTAGTCTGCCTCATAACCGTGGTCGATCGTCAAAATCGGCGGTGCTGGCTGATCGATAGCGATCGGTTCATCAGCGAACAGATCGATTTCGATCCCGACACCAAACGGATCGCTATGCGCTGACGGGGCGGAAAGGTCTTCTGCATCAGCGTGGAAACCGCCATAGCTTGCCCCTTTCTGCTGCAGGTACAGACGGCGCAGCTCATCACGTGAAGGCAGCAACCGTTCCAGCAGTTCACCGTGCACGCCGGTGCGGGTTTGGAGCGATTTGAGCAAGGTTTCTGCGATGCGCTGTTTTTCCGCCGGATCGTCAACATCAACGGGCAGATACCAATTACCCAGCAGGTTATCGCTGAGTTCTCGTTGGAGTTCGCTCAGCTGTTCGCTGATGCGCCCTAGTTTTACATCCCGGTGAACTTCCGCGCCCAGCCACGTTGCCATCCGCGCCACGCCGCGTTTATCCATCGTCAGCATCGTTCCCCAGGCGTCGCCTGGGTTACCGACATAGCGCTGTACCGCGGCATCATAGTTTTGCCCGTGCGTAATACGGCGATCGTGACGGGTGACCGCCCAAATCAGCCCCGGTTTACGGTGGCTACGAACCTGTGCGTTTTCGCCTTGCGTCTGTTTAACCCAGTGGTCCAGCGCCTTGCCGACCACTTTAACGTCAGCGCGGTTGCCCGCGGCGCTGCATACCATCAGTACGTTCATTTCCTGATTATCGGTATAGCGCTCCAGCAGATAGGCGCGTTTCGCTCGCAATAGCGTGTGCGCCAGTGGATGCTGTGTGCTTTGCTGTCTTGCTGGTGGCTCGTTCCGCGCCTCGCGGATCTCACCAAAGCCAGGGAAGTCCAGCACATCAACCTGCTCGAACAGCGCTTCTTTAGGCGGCAAGTGCAGTGGGATAAGCAGCTCCGCCGTCAGCATCGTTAATTCAGCCAGCGAAAGCTCTGTCGTTTTCCCCGCACGGCCATTCTGAACCGGCCGCACTAACACGCCGGGATCGTCGGCACTGTGCAAACGTTCCAGCGCAGAACCGTCTATCAGACCGTCTGCCGGATTTAACTCATCATCCACCAGTATCCGCAGCGGCGCTAACAGCTTGCGCGTACCGGACAGGTGTTGCAGCGTGTGGCTGAAATGACGATATGCGGTGGTCAGTGAATTCAGCTCGCCCCACAGTACGGAGAAGAGCTGGGCGCGATCGTCAACGGTGAGGTAAGGCGCTAATTCAATCGCAACCGGCCAGAAGTGGGCTTCCAGCTGTTTTTGCCGTTTAACATCGTGACGCGCGAGATAATCCCAGAGTTCGACGACTTCATCGCGGCTCATCCCCTCAACGGGTTCTGGCTGACGGTGCATCAACAGCGTTTTAATGTGTTCGGCAATATGGCGCTCGTCCAACTCTTCAAACGTGGTCTCTTGATTGAGATCGTTTAAAAACGCGTTGGCCATGATCTTACCGATATCCAGTTCGCTGAGCAGTTGCAGCTGAACGGGAAACGACTTGTTCTTCACGCCCGACTGTCGGCTAAAGCGCGTGACGAGCGCGGTTGCGCGGTCGGACGGATTAATGTGATCGATAAAATCCAGCTGTTGCCCTTCAAAAGCGGTTTCCAGCTTGCCGTTTTCGCCCCCGGCCAGCGACGCGATCAGGTAAGATTTTCCCGCCTGAGACAGGCCAAAAAAGCCGATGGCGATCTCTTTCTGCGCCACGTCGGACAGGTGTTGCGCTTTATTGTGATTACGGCGCAGTTTGACGATCAGACGGTCGGCTTCGATATCCAGACGCGGGGCGTTCTGGCGTGTGCTTTCAACCCAGTCGATGGCCTGTTCAACACCTTGCGCGACGGCCTGTAGCTGGCCGTGAAGTCGGGTAGAGAGCTGTTTTGGCGTTAATCGTTTCATTTTTTAAATACACTCCCACTATCGATCCAATAATGGGTCGCACCTGAGCCGTTAGCGGATAATGTGTTCAATTTGAGTCGTAAATGCTGTGGTGGAACGCGGGTGCCGTCTTCCAGCACCGCATCGGCAATCTCAAAGCGTTCGGGGCTATCTTGATCGTCGCCTTTCGTTACGGCCAGTCGGACACGCAGCTTACTATCGCCGACGACCTTACGCGCCAAATCCTGATCGACGATTGAGAGCATATAAAGTGAGGACGCAGGCCAGCGCTCGTTGTCCAACTGGCGGAAGCCGAGGCAGAGTGAGCCACGCACCTGAAAACTGAGTTTCGAGTCAAGTTCGAAATCCGGCGCATCCAGATCGATATCGCTGTAGTAAACGTTATCCAGCGTCAGTGCATTGCTGCTGTCCATCATGCCGAGATAGCGCACTGTAGAATAAGGCTGGAAATCACCGACCTTAAAGTAAAAGCCCGGCAGGCGCAGATCGAGCGCCAGCAGGCACAGCATCGCGCCGACGGCGGCGGTGGATTTCGGGTTATCGATACGCCCACGTTTGTTAAACGGATACCAGTCATTGGTGTGATAGCCATCCAGCGACAGCATCCGGTTAATCGGCAGCGGTTGCAGGTGGCGGAACAGCGCCTGAATTCCTGGGAAGCGCGAAGGGCGACCGGTCAGCAGCAGCACATCGCACGAATAGAGCGACACCACTTCAGACATCAGGCGCAGATTCTGCGTGATGTTCATCTTGTTAGACAGGAATTCGCCGTGCAGCTTGCTCAGTTTGAGAATCAGCGGCACCTGCAAAATATCGAAGACCTTGTCGCTGACTGGCAGCTCGCGTTGCACTTCTGTATTGATGTATTCCAGCACTTTTTCCGTTGGTGCCTGTTCTAGCAATTCGCCGAAGGTGGATTCGATCTCGGCGCTGGTGTCCAGCGGATCAAAGCGCTCATAGGCTTCAAGAATCGCGCGGCCGATCGGGATGAAGACCTGCAACGTCACCTGCTGGCGCAGCGTGAGCTGTGCGTCCATACGACCTTCATTGCCAAACAGCTTCGCCATCAGCGCATCCGGGCTGGCCATTCCGGCGGTTTTCAGCGCAGCCTGTAGCGCGGGGAGGATATAAAGCTGAATCACATCCAGCAGAATATCGTCGCCAGCGACCTTAAAGCCTTCACGGAACAGCAGGCGGGGAATGATTTTAACGTTGTTGCCGACGCCGTCATCGAGCAGATATTGCGTAATGGCGAGGTCGGTGGTGCCGCCGCCGATGTCGATTGAGGCAATGCGCAGCGTTTTTCCCGCGGGTTCGCCCTCATCAAGCTCCTTATCAGGGCGCGCCATACTGGCGAAGAAATCTTCCGCACGGCCGCCAAAGTTCACCTGCGCTTCGTTATACAGGTAAACCATCTGTCCGCAGGTGGCTTCATCCCACTCGATTTGCACGTCAGGCACCGGAACTCGGCTCTGCTGCTTGTCGGCTGGTGTAGTGAAATCCTCATCCATCGGATGCCAGTCCATCGCTTTCCAGACCAGCGCGATGGCTTCATGCATACGGCGACGGAAAATTTCACGCTCGGGTTTCGGCATCGCGGAAGGCAGCGTCAGAATAATATTTCGCAACTGGCGCGGCGCGCTGCTGTGGATCATCTTCAAGCGCTGAGCGGCGCTGTTCATCTGCATCAGCGCCTGTGCCAGCAATTCGGAGAGCATGAAGGTCATGATCGAACTGCGGCTGTAGTGCGGTGAAAACACCGGTAAACGCTCTTCCAGCGGCTGGTTGTAGAGCGGCTGACCTTCATCATTCAGCATGATGGTCAACGGCATGGCTGTCGCTAACGGTTCGGTCTGCGAATGCGCGTCGGTCTGGCTGAAACGCCAGCCTGGCGCATAGCTTTCTTCGTCCCACAGATAGCGACGCGGGCTGGAAATACCGCTCGATCCTTCCGTTCCCTGACGCAGTAGCGCCATGTGGCTGGCTTCGCGTCCGACGCGAGTGATTGACGGCCAAATAAAGGCGTCATCACGGCCGCTTTCTACCGAGAAGTTTTCTTTACCGAACTTCGCCTGTGAAAACTCAACGCGACTCTCGAACAGTTCGTTGTACAGATAATGCGGCTCACTCAGATCGCGCAATTGCAGCTCATAGGTCTGCTTCAGACCGTTGCTTTCGTCTGCATGATCCTCAACCAGAATGCCGCAGGTATGCGAGTTACCGACGTCCAAAATCAGGTCAACGTTGACCGCCGGTTCCTGCAGCGTGCTGGTATTGATGCGGATTTCCGGTATTTCGAGTTGATTTCCCAGCATATCCAACACATTCAGGTAATGTGCCTGATATTCAAACCCTCTGAGCGCCACTTTTACATCGTGGCTATCGCGGTTTTCCAGCGCTTTAACCCGCTGAGTAAAGACTTCGCGCAGCCAGCCGTCGACCCAGGTTTCATCAAGGAATTCACCCAGTTCGTCGCTGTGATAAGCCAGCGCGAAACTCCCGCCAGTTTTGATGTCATTGGCATTAGGTGCCAGCGACTCGTACTCGTGGCCTTCCGGATAAGTTTTGGTATCGAACGCCAGACAAATACGGTGCGTGTTGCCGTCCTGATCGGGCTTATCCAACGCAAGAATCTGCATTCGTGCCCAGTTATCCGGCCCGCCCATGAAGGTGCGCGGCGGATTAAAGCGGAAGAAAGGCAGCGGCAGCCAGATGTTTTCCAGCAGCTTCAGCGATTGTTCAAGCGAAATACTCAGTTCAGGCTTCACTACCTCCGGCGGCATCCCGGTGGCAGAAGGCAGCAGGAATTTGTCCGAGTGTTCATCGTACAGCAGGTGCAGCAGAGGGCCGTTGGCACTTTTACGCACATAGCGGTTAGGATGCTCAGCCGAAAACTGCGGCTTTAAGGCAAAATCCAAAAACTGAATTCCGCTGTCCTGAATCAACGTAATGCGTTGTTTATAATCGGTAATCGTCGCCAGCATGATTATTTACTCTCGCGCTTTATCGTCATCGGGAAAACGGTGTCTGCGTCGTAACGACCGATACACTCCGCAGCGGCGCCGGAAGCACCTTGTTTACAGACCAGTTCTGGCATTTGGAAACGAGAATTATCGGAACAGCGGGCACCGGAACGGCTGTTGATGATCAGATTGCCAGAGCTCATTAATCCTGCCTCAACGTTAGCTCGACACGTGACGCCGTCACCATGAGTGATACGTGCCGTGCCTTTTCCATTTTGAATCTGGTAGCGCAGGCTAGGCGGCCTGCCGGTAATCGGCGCTTTGCCATCAACAATGACGCGCCAGTTGCCGTTCAGGAATTTGATGGAGCCGATTTTCACCGCGTCGGCTGGCATGACGAGATCGTCTTTGCCCGCAGGAATCGCTGGCACTTGCTCAACAACGGGCTCAACTGGCGGCGCAACAGGTTCTTTTGGTTCCGTGGCCGCAGGCGCTTCCGGTTTGACCGCTTCTGCTACAGGTGCAGCAACAACCGGTGCCGCAGCGACTGATGGCTCAGCGGCTTTCACGACCTCTTTTTCTGCGACAGGTGGAACAGGAGGGCTCTCTTGCTGCGGCGCAGGTTCAGCCGGAGTAGAAGATGGCAGGGCGCGTTTTTCTGGCTTGACCGTCGCGGCTAAATCAGATGCTGGCTTGTCGTCTTGTCCTGACACGCAGCCACGTATCTGCAATGACAAAATCGCTAACAGCGCGGCGGCAGGTAACAGCCACCACAGGCGGAAGAACGGCGGGCGGGCTGGTGCCGCCGCGGCGACGGCTGGCGCTGGCTCGACGGGTTCCGGTGGGCTGACCGGCTGTGGCTCAGGTTCAGGCTCGGAAACGGGTTCAACCAGCGGCAGTGTGGGTGTGCTTGCTGCGGGAGCGGGAGCAACAAAAAGCGGTTCCGCTTCCTTGATGACAGGTCGCAGGCAGTCTAACGCATCAAGACGAGATTTTTTATCGAGATTGACGAAGCCCCAGAACGTTAAGACGGGCTTGCCATCAACCAGATAGACGTGGTTCGCACCAGGGAACTGTATCGCTTTTGCCAGCAGGACACCGAAAAGTTTCTGTCCGGCTTTTTCTGCATTTTGCGCACGTTGGCTGATGTCGGCAACAGCAGCTTGATAGGTTTCCAGTAACGCCAGCGCTTTTTCTCGTTCTTCTTCGCTCGCGGCAATCCAGGAGGTGACTTTACCGTCAACCGGCGAATACCAGTCAATGCGGTCGCCATGCTCGTTGGGTTGGGGAATCGCCAGGCAATCGGCAATCTGCTGTTGTTTTCTGAGACGTAACGTTTCCCGCAATTGAAGTGCTGATGCGTAAACTGGCTGCCCGTTCTCACCCAGCGCCAGAAAATCATCCAAACTTCCACTACGTAAAAATAATTTTGCCACGCAAAAGAGACCTTTTTTAATGATGCCTAAAGCAGAAAATAGAGTGTAATCTGCGACAGGGTATACTGTAGTGCGAATGATGGCGAATCAAACGCTTAAAGAAGTGATAAAACTAACAAATATTTGAGCAATAGAAAAAGTGGGAAACGGGAAGTGTACGCACGTGCAGCCGACCACGTCTAGATAATATGATGAAAACGCTGATAAAAACGATGCATTCTCTTTCAGTTGTGATTTGCGGAAACGAGGGACGCTGCGCGACGTCAGCCTCCCTCAAGGTCGTGAGAATTAAAGCTGGACGTTACCCGTGATCAGGTAAGCGGATGAGGTGCTTTGTGACATCGGCGGCAGCGTATCGCTGAGGACATTACCTTTTACGTCGGTAAATTCAATGGGAATATCGTTCATTCCAACGTGCTCAACAATAAAGTGGTTATAATCGGTTTTCTGTGCAGCAATCCATTGGTTATTGCGCATATATTTCATTTCAATAACGGGATATTTTACATTCCTGAATTGCACCGCTGCCCAATAAGGATTTGAACCTTCCTTTATACGATAAATAACGTTGCCATTTACTGGCGCTTCGATCAGCGTCCAGTCGATATTAATTTTCCCATCTCGCAGATCGCCTATTTTCTCAAAAGCGTTAAACGATAAATCCAGTGCACAATCGCCACCTTCGGGATAGAGGTCAGTGACATAAACCACCGTACTACCTTTTGGGCCATTTACTTTCAGGTAGGCCCCAGCCAGCGACGCCTTCACGCCACGGTAATCCAGTTGATTCCGGTTTAACGCCGTGATCTCCATATTCTGTGGGATCGGATCCAGCAACAGAGCTCCGCCCTGATAGCCAGAGCCTGTTGCGGTGGCGTAGCCGTAACAGATATCGTCCAGCTCCCACTGGGCGTGAGCGGTATTAATTAGGGGAATAACGCATAATGCAGACAAGGCTAATGAGGTTATTTTATTCATGTTTCACATCCAATATGATTCAAGATTAATAACATAGGTGAGTAGTAAAAATAAACACGCCAAAACGGAAATCCATTTTTTGGCACCTGAATAATCGGTCTTTTGTATAAAAAGGTAAATCGGTTTTATCTTAAAAAAGTAAAGCAGTGAATATATCACTGGGTTTATTTCTATAGAGTGAAATAATTATGTGCATGAATAATTGATTTGGATTTATTCAGAATGTGTTCTACGGTTTAAAGGGTAGGCCGATAATATTATTTCGCCTCAGCGCGGATAACGGCGAATGGCTAATTTATTATGATGAAGAGGAGACAGCATGACCATTCATAAGAAAGGGCAAGCGCATTGGGAAGGGGATATCAAGCAGGGAAAAGGTACCGTCTCAACGGAAAGTGGTGCATTGCAACAGCAGCCTTACGGCTTCAATACCCGTTTTGAGGGTAAGCCCGGTACAAACCCGGAAGAACTGATTGGTGCGGCGCATGCGGCCTGTTTCTCTATGGCGCTCTCGCTGATGTTAGGCGAAGAAGGACATAAACCTGAGTCGATAGATACCACGGCGGATGTGTCGCTGGATAAAGTCGATGGCGGGTTCGCCATCACCAAAATCGCACTGCACAGTACGGTGAAATTACCGGGTATTGATGAAGCGACGTTTGATAGCATCATCCAAAAAGCGAAAGCGGGCTGCCCGGTATCCAAAGTGCTCAAGGCCGAGATTACGCTGGCCTATCAGTTGAATTAAGTACGAGTAGTTGGACTAAGAACACGCTGCTGAGCCAGGCTGTTCCGATAAAAATTGTGCTGATAAAAAGGCTTACCGGCGTCGTGCCGGTAAGCCTTTTTACATTTGTACAATTAAAAACAACGAAACGATTAAAAATAATTTAACATCTTTACGATAATAACCATAAAATTAGCATTGTCATCGCTGCGTGATACGGGCTATGGCGTAGGACGCAATATAACAAGAGCAATATTGGGCTGACCGGTTTGTGGTGGTCAGATTTTCTGTGTATGTCGTGCTGTGGAACACAAGCGAGAGTTCAAGATGAATAAAATGACCAAGATCTGTTTTTCTGTGCTGTTGGCCGGTAGTTTGCTGACTCCTGTTTTGGCAAACGCCACCACGTCGGAAGACATGCGTGGTATGCAGAAAAGTTATACCGCCGCCACTAAAGCGGACGATGCCGCTGCGCTGAAAACCGCGCTGAGCACATTCCGTGAGCACGTCGAGCACGCTAAAACGCAGGTGCCGCCTGATTTCGCCAAACAGCCTGCCGATGGCCCAGACAGAAAAGCCTATGTGGAAGGTTTGGATAAGATTTTGCAAAAAGTGGACAGCGCACAGGCTCTGGCGGATGCCGGTAAATTGAGCGAAGCCAAAGCGATATTAGCTGAAATCAACACGTTGAAAGGCGAATACCACAGTAAATTGAGAGGCTAAGTCGCTTTTCGTTTACCATAAAGCCGCCAGTGGGATCGCATTCACTGGCGGCTTTTTTTATTATAAACGTTATGACAGTCAGGATTGCCAGCTAAGGGGAAACAGGATGACGTCACCATCACACGATGCAACGCATGACGGCAAAGATACACAAAGCAGAATTCTTGAAGCTGCGTTGGAAGTCATACTGGATCACGGCGTGAGAGGGGCAACCTACCGAAAAATAGCGCAGCAGGCCGGATTGTCTCCGGGGACGCTAACCTACCGCTACAGCAGTATCGAATTGCTGTTGAGCAGCGCGTTCATCTATATGGTCGATGGTATCTCACATGCATTCCGTGTCCGCCTCAAGCAGGCAAAGGATATTGACAGCGCGCGTGAAGCCGTGGTTGACCTGATCTGTGGAGACATCTGGGCAACGCCGCGTCACCTGACGTTAAGTTTTGAACTGTACGCGCTGGCATCGCGAAAAGAAGAGTATCGGCTGATATTGCAGGAGTGGATGACGCGCAGCAGAAAATCGCTTCACCTCCATTTCAGCATTGCAACCGCGTGTTCACTGGATGCGATGATTGAAGGATATACGATCCATAACTATCTCAATAATGAAGCTGTCAGCCGTGAAGACATCCTCAATACGGTAATTAAACTGACCTCCTGATTCCGCCTGGCGCGATCTTGTCAGGCATTTCCGATTAAAAAAAGAACCTAATGAAACAGATGCAAAACGGTGTATATTCGTGCGATAGTTATTCGTACATATGTACGAACTCATTTAAATAAAGACGACGAGAGCTATGACCACAAAACCCGCTATCAATAAATTTGCACTGTTCGGGCTGATGTTCATTCCCGGTTTTACGTGGGCAACCTGGGTGACCAGAACCCCTGTGATGCGTGACGTTCTGAATGCCTCAACGGAAACGATGGGCATGATTCTGTTTGGTTTTTCATGTGGTTCCATGCTCGGCGTATTGGGGGCAGGTAAAGTCATTAATGTCCTCGGCATCCGTAAAACCATGGCCGGAGGATTCCTGCTGCTGCTTCTTGGGCTACTTATGCTTGCTGCGTCGCTGTCGATTCAAAGCACGCTCAGCGCCTTTATGGGATTGTTGATTTTCGGCGCGGGCGTCGGCCTGGTTGATATTGCTATCAACATTGAAGGGGCGGCGTTTGAACAGCATCTGAATAAAAGCCTGATGACCACGCTGCACGGTTTTTTTAGTCTGGGAACGCTGGTCGGCGCGCTGACAGGGATGGCGATGACGGCGTTCGGCATCAATACTACGCTGCATTTTGTGGTGGCCGTCGCACTGTCGATACTTACCGCGATTGTGCTGATGCGTCAAATGCCGTGGCTGAGCGATTTGGCGCGTTCTGAGCAAGAGGAAAAGGGCGACTACAAGACGCAGGTCTTCAACGAACTTAAAGACAGCCGTTTGCTGATTCTTGGCGTGGTTATTCTTGCGATGGCGCTTGCCGAAGGTTCTGCCAACGACTGGTTGCCACTATTGATGATCGATGGTCACAACTTTGGTCACACGTCAGGGACGCTGGTTTATGTCGGCTTCACTGCCGGTATGACGCTGGGGCGCTTTGCCGGCGGGTACTTTGTCGATCGCTTCGGCAAGGTCAATGTGCTCCGTTTCAGCGCCGCTTCCGCCGCACTTGGGCTGACGCTGGTCATTTTCTCCAATGCGCCGCTGTTGGCCGCCGCTGCGGTTATCTTCTGGGGTATCGGTGCATCGCTCGGCTTCCCACTCACCATTTCTGCCGCAGGAAGCGGAGAAAACAGTGCCGTTCGCGTCACGATTGCGGCAACGCTGGGCTACTTTGCTTTCCTCGTCGGCCCGCCTGCACTGGGCTTCCTTGGCGAGGTTGCGGGGTTACGCATCGCCATGCTGCCGGTACTTGTCATGGTGATTTTGGCATTTATCTGTTCGTCTTCCGCCCGTGAACGTTCGGCAAGAACGGCATCTGACACCCCATCCTGACGTTTCTGCGCGGTTCCGTTTCGTGTTATCGGAACCGCGCAATTTGTTCCACGCTATTGATTACGTTGATCATCAGTGATGTGATAAATCACGGTTGCGAGACTGGTCGTTACTCTGAACTGGGAAAGTGAACACAATGGTAAATTTAACGGATATGGTTGAGGGGGATTACCCCGAATATCGCCAGTTTTTTATTCTTGAATATGCTCAGGATCTACAAGAATCCCGGGGATATGACGCGGAAAAGGCGAGGGCGATCGCCACGCAATCGATCGATATTGCGCTACCGCAGGGCGTTCACACGAGAGCCAATAAGTTATGGTGCATTCATTCCTCAGAGAATTCAGGCGTCATCATTGGCTACTTGTGGGTAGTTCTGAAAGAACACGCAGCCTGGGTCTCTGATTTTTGCCTTCTGCCCGCGTGGCGGGGCCGTGGTTTCGGTAAAGCCTCGCTTGCCGCGATGGACGTCGCGCTCACGGCATTAGGTATTGGCGAAATCGGGCTAAGAGTGGCTGCACATAATCCGGTTGCCAAGGCGTTATATGAAAAAAATGGCTTCCAAATCACCGGTTTTAACATGCACAAAAACCTGGAGCCGCCCCCTCATCAGACCGCAATTAACCCGATGAAATAGGGCAAGTACACCTCAACGACCACAGGCCCCCAATGCCACTATTTTGTTTACATCTGTGTAACTAAAGTTCAAAAAAAAGACGCCGATAAACAAATAGTAGGAGCTCATTGCAACGGAATGTTGATTACGATAAGTATCAACTCTAGGGGAGCCATAATGGCCAAACAATTAATACAAAAAAAAACAATGAGTACCCGCGCTCAAGTGCTGCTAACTGGCGCATTAACTATCGCACTCGGTTTCGCTGTCACCATAGGGGTGCTCAGCTGGCAGTCTAGTAAGGAACAAAAATCTCTGGCCGAACGCTATTTACAGCAGATAGCCCAAAGCGAAGCATTAAGAATTCAACAGGAACTCAACTACGCTCGGGATGTGGCGCATAACCTCGGACAAGGGCTGGCTGCGTTGCCCGCTGCAGGCATTAAAGACCGCGCGGTGGTCGATAAAATGATGGAATATGCCCTGAGGGATAACCCAGAATACCTCTCGATCTCAGTCATTTTTGAAGAGAATGTGTTTGACGGTCGTGACGCCGAGTTTGCCGATCAGCCGGGTCAGGCACCTAAAGGCCGCTACGCCTGGTTTGTCGACCGCGATCAGGCTGGCAATTACAAGATGCACCCTCTGCAGTCCTATCTGACTCCCGGCCAGGGCGATTACTATCTGTTGCCGCAAAAGAGCCAGAAAGATACGCTCATCGAACCCTACTCCTATGCTTACAACGGCGTACCTACGCTACTGACGTCAGTCGCCGCACCGATTGTCAGCCAGGGTAAACTGTGGGGCGTCGTTACGTCAGACATCTCCCTTGCGTCATTACAGCAAAAAGTTAACCAGATTAAGCCTTGGGAAGGCGGCGGCTACGCGATGCTGCTATCCAGTGAGAGTAAAGTCATCTCTTATCCGGATAAATCCCAGACGAGCAAAGCCTGGCAAGGGCCGACGGACAACTTCACGTCCTCAGTGATACAACACGACGATGCCATTTTGGGTGAAGAAGCGCTGGTTACCTGGCAACCCATTGCTATCGGCAACAGCACAGATAAATGGCATTTGGCCATTGTTGTCCCTGTGAGCCAGGTGATGGCGGCATCTGAACGTCAGTTAATGAATGCCGTCATCATGATGGTGATCAGTATCCTGTTGGTGAGCGCGCTGCTGGGCTGGGTATTCAGCCGTAAAGTGCTTAAACCACTGGGTGGCGAACCACGCGAAGCGGCCACCATTGCGCTGGCTGTTGCAGAAGGTCGACTGAGTAATGTGATTGACGTGCAACCCAACGATCGTAACAGCCTGTTCTTCGCGCTGAGTACGATGCAGTCACAGCTGCGTCAGGTGGTCGGACAGATCAAAGACGCCAGTGATTCCGTGCGACAAGGCGCGGCGGAAATTGCCAGCGGTAACCTCAACCTGGCATCGCGTACGGAGCAGCAGGCTGCTGCGCTGGAACAAACCGCGGCGAGTATGGAAGAGATCACCGCAACGGTGAAACACAATGCCAACAATGCTCATCAGGCCACGACGCTGACGGAGAATGCCACGAAGATTGCTCAGCGCGGCGAATCGCTGGTCAGTCAGGTGGTTCAGACGATGGCGCAGATTGATGAGAGTGCGAAGAAGATTGGTGATATTACCGCTATGATTAACAGCATCGCTTTCCAGACCAACATTCTGGCGCTGAACGCCGCGGTAGAAGCGGCGCGAGCGGGCGAGCAGGGAAGAGGATTCGCCGTTGTGGCATCGGAAGTTCGCAGCCTGGCACAGCGCAGCGCCAGCGCGGTGAAAGAGATTGCCGCACTGATTGAGGAATCCAGCCAGCGCGTTGAAAGCGGCGTTAAACTGGTGAACGATGCCGGTAAAACCATGCAGGATATGACACACGCCGTCAGCTCGGTACAAAGTATCATCGGTGAGATTGTCACGGCATCGGATGAGCAGGCGAAAGGCATTAGCCAGGTCACGATTGCCGTCAATGAAATGGATGGCGTCACGCAGCAAAACTCCGCGCTGGTACAGCAAATGTCGGCTGCGGCCAGTTCGCTGGAAGATCAGTCCATGTCGTTAGCCCAGGCGATAGAGCATTTTCGTTTAGAACAGCAGCACGTGTCACCTCGTGCGTTGTTAAAATAAAAGTGACGCCGTCACTCGGCAGCCTAACGGTTGCCGGGTGACATCTTCAATCCTTCCGTAACGTCACTCGGCAGCCTAACGGTTGCCGGGTGACATCTTCAATCCTTCCGTAATTTTTGCTCCACATCCCCCTGAGTTTTCTTCAACATCGCATATGGCATTCGTCACGCTGCGAAAGTTGTATCGAACCTTTAATTAAGGCAGATTAAATCATCCTGATATTGTTAAGAAAAAATAACCATGCACCTGAATTACCCCTGTTTGAGAGCGTTCATGGAGATTGTCCGTAGCGGCAGCTTTGAAGTTGCGGCTCGTAAACTCCACGTCACACCGTCTGCTATCAGCCAGCGTATCAAGCAGTTAGAAGATCAGCTTGGTCAGGTACTGATCGTAAGGGGCAATCCGTGTCGAGCAACGCTGACGGGACAAGCGTTACTTCGACACGCAGAACAGATAGATATGTTGGAGAGTGAGCTTTTCAGCACGCTTGAAATGCCGGCCAGACAGAGCCTTTCAGTGGCGGTGAATGCGGATTCAATAGACGGATGGTTTCTGGATGCGATGGACGATGCCTGTCACCAATCCAGTATTTTGCTCGATATCCTCGTCGAGGATCAGGAGCACTCGGCAACCTTGCTACGTGAAGGTCGCGTCATGGCGGCAGTTAGCGCTAGCCCGGAACCGATTCAAGGCTGTGGCGTAGAATATTTAGGAACGATGCGTTACCGCGCGTATTGCTCACAGATTTTTCACGAGACGTACTTTACGGATGGCATCAATGCGGACAGTTTGCAAAACGCGCCGCTCCTGATATTTAACAATAAGGACAGATTACAGTCCTTATTTATAGCATCGCTGGTTCCGGCAACGATTGAACCGCCGCAGCAATTCGTTCCTTCAACGGCAGCTTTTGTCGGCGCCATACTCAGAGGGCTAGGGTGGGGGATGATCCCAGAACATATGGCATCATCTCATACGGAAAAAGGCGAATTAGTGCCGTTTCAAGCCGGAAATCCTATCGATATTCGTCTGTACTGGCACCGTTGGAATATCCGTTCTGCATCGCTGGACGCGTTAAGCCAGAGCGTGCGAACTGCGGCTGCTCGGCATCTTTTTCGGTAAATGGTGTCAAGTCTGGGACACCGCGACCATTGACGTAAATGCTAGCGGCGGCCCCGTAGGTTTGTACTGGCTGACCATTCGTATGTTGCTGAGGCATCAGGTTTAAACTTATTTTTCTTCTTCTCAGCCTTCGCCTGTTTTGCTACGGTTTCACGTTCCTTCATAAGCTTATCGATGTAATCATCTTTAATATGATTACTCTCAGAATTGGTCAGCGTACGGCCCTGTTTTTTTCGTGCCTGATCGAGTAACGTCTTAAGCTGACGTTGTTCACTTTCGGTCATGTCTTTCTGAGTCAATCTTTGCATGGGAATGAACCTGATAAGCGGGCTGGAAAGTACATTGTAGAGGAAAACGCTCTGAGGCCCAGATAAATCGTACCGCGAGCCTTCCTGATTTCTTGATAATTGGCACACAATTTATTTATTCGGACACAGTAGAAAAACACATAGTAGGGAGAAAACATGTCACCAGAATCGGCCGTAGCGGCACAGTTTAAGGCTTATAACGAACATGATATCGATGCATTCGTGTCATGTTTTGCACCTGATTTCAAAGCGTACCGTATGCCAGCAGAAACGCCGTCGATGGTAGGAAAAGAGGCGTTAAGAGAGTTTTACGTGAATAACCGGTTCAACAACCCAAAACTGAGAGCGGAATTGGTATCTCGTACCGTGTTAGGCAATAAGGTATTTGACCATGAATTGATACATGGGCTTGCGGCAGAACCTATAGAAAGTGTTGCCGTCTTTGAGGTAGATAACGGGCTTATTAATACAGCTTGGTTTTTCTTTTCTTAGTTTTTTGATGCCGGAAAGTGTTTTGCGGATGCGGGGATTTGCTCAGTTGAACGGCCAGTTCCCGCGAACGTCTCTATGGGTTCGCATAATGTGATCCGGGATTATGTAAAAAATGGCCCTGCGAAACTGAAAAATCCGCAGGGTCATCTTTTGCATAATCCCCATTATGCGAAACCATTATCTGGAGGATTCATTTTTTTGGTCAATTTTTTTCGGGGACGTTTTGCGGTCGAAAATATTTTTTGCTTACTTTTTGTGCGGAGTGACAATGAGCAATCTAAAAAGTGTTTTAGATTCCTGTGATATTTTTATTTCAGGGAGTTTTGTGGATCTGCGGAAAAATGATTTTTGGTTGCGAGGAAAACTATTCAGTTCTGGTTGCCGCCGCCGATTGGGGATATGTTACGAATTTGAATTTTGTTTCTGGTGAGGTGATTTGTGTTCCAGTTTTTATTGATTTCGATTTTGATATTAATTGCCCACTGATTTGGTTGTCTGATAGATGCGGAATAACGAAAAAATAGCCCCTTCCACCGCTGACTGAATTCAGAGTTTTATCGTTTTTTTACCATTCTAATTGTAATTTTTCTGTTAAATCTCTTATAGGCAAAACATATCTGATGACAGCATAAAATATCGCGATATCATTATGTTTTTAAATGATAAATTACGATATTTTTCTGGCAGAACCTATTCAATTTCATCTCTAAAATGGCCTGTTTGCCATGCCCGTTATTTTTTGATCAAATTGCCTCAGAGAATTTTCGTGGGGCCATTATGCATATATACGACACCGAAAACCCCCGTGCCAGTAGTACGGGGGTAATTCCAGACGATACCGCCGCTGAATATTTCTCGGTCGGTTTTGACCTGATTATAGAATCGTTCGATGGTGAGGGATTTCACCTAAAAATCGGTGATTTTTATTATTGCTGTAAAAACACAGACGAATTACAAAATTTTTGTTTTAATTTTTTCATGGGTGAATTCGATGCCTCAGACAATTATTGACACGTTGTCATTTTCTGCGCCAATTTCATCGCTGAAATTTATGGATGGGTATTTTTTTGGCGAAATCTGCCCGTGGTCAGAATTCCCCAAAATGCCGGAATCTGGCGATTTACATTTCTTTCAGATGCAAAAAACCGAGGCGTTGGAGCAACGCCTGACAGGATTAGTAAATAAATTTTTGGGTCTGCATCTCTCGCCTGCGACTGGCCGTGGCTATCAGGGTTATCTCGAACATCACGCTATTCTCGACTCCTCTGGCGAGCAGAATTGCGGCGTTTTGGCTCACGGGGGCAACGAAAATACGTTCTACCTCTATCTGAATGGTCACGGGTGCAAATTATTTTTTGAGAACCGGACTGCTGGGGATTTGCATAAATTTCTCACTGAGGTTTTACAGGTCTATCGGTTAAATAGGATCGACATTGCCTATGACGATTATTCCGGTTCGACAGACGTTCAGTCGGTAGTCGATGCCTACGATGCTGGGGCGTTCTATGCCGGTCGGGGTGTTGCTCCTCAAATCCAAATCATTACGACCCGACGAGAGCAAAAATCCCTCGGCGAGACGGTCTACGTTGGGTCCCGTACGTCGCAGGTCTACTGGCGCACCTACGATAAGAACGCAGAACAAAAAATCCTCAATCCGACCACTCCGTGGATTCGCCACGAGGCGGAGTTGAAAAAAATTTCCGTTGACCTGTTGTTGGATATCGATGCTGCGTTTGCTGGCTGCAACGCATTTGCGGCCGCATTGGTTGCAACCGAGCCAGTCGTTGTCCGTACACGGGTGGAAAAAGCCGCCGTTTCGTTGGAGTCGAAAATTGGTTGGGCTCGGCGAGCAGTCGGAAAAACGCTCCGGAGTCTGATCGATGCGTTTGATGCTCCGACCGCGCTAGCCCTGCTAACGGCTGGGGAGGGGGGGAAATTGCATTTAACACCAGGGGAAATTTCGGTTTATCGCGAGGCGCTGCGAATTTGAGGGATTAAATGATTGATTCAGATTGTGTTTTTTTTGATTTCGATTTTTGGGTTGATGGGCTGTATCTGGGCTGTCGGCCAGGCGGGGGCGGGTTGGTTGAGGTCGGGATTGGTTCAGAAAACGGTCTGGAATTGTCCGTTTTTTGTCCCGAATTCGCATTTCAGAATTTCCCGCAGGCGTTGCTACAGGGGCAACGAGCTCGATTTCCAGTTTTTTTATGGCCGACATCAGGGGAAATGGTTGTCTGGCTTCGTTCAATAGATGTACAAATTCTATAGAGGTATTTATATGTCATTGTTATTGAAGGGTAATTTTCTAGGAGCACGCAATCGTGAGTTTACTAATAGTTCCGGTTCGTACAGTTTTTACGAGCTCGGTGTGGAAAATCTCCGCCCTGATGGTTGGGGCGGTCAGCAGTCGGTTCAGACCGCCGTCCGAATCCCGAAAAAATTCATTGATGCCGGAATTCTCGATAAATTTCAGCGGCTTGTCGGGAAAAACGTGCTCGTGCCGGTTTGGGTCGACGCCTACAGCGGTAAAAACGGGGCTGCTGTGCAAATTACGCTCGAATCGGATCAAATCGATGTTTTGCCCGACCAGAGCCAGAAATAAAAACTGTTTTAGGGATGTGACAGATGATAGACGCGATTTTTTGTTCCGTGATTTTCGGTGCGGCCATCTACAAAACCTGTCGTTTTTTTAGGAGTTTTTTTATCGCGGTTCTCACTGATTATCGGGGGGATTAGGTGGCTGAATTATGGGCGCAAAATAACGATTTTTTCCTTTTTGCGTTCAATTCCGTTGTTGGTTTGTGGTTGGTTGCCCACTGCTGTGGGTTGCTGCTGCGCCTAGTTAGGTTTGGCTAAAAAGCCAAAAAAATGTTTTTTATCAATCAATTAATCTGGGGGATCATTATGAAACTGAAAAATATTTTTGTATCTGCTGCTGCTGCGTCTGCTTCAATTCTGGCTCCTGCGGTGGTTCTGGCCGCTGAGGGGGCGTCAGCAGCCCTTGATTTTTCCGGCGTCACCGAGGGGTTTTCTGTAACCGCTGTGGTTACTGCGGTGATGGCGATTGCCGCCGGATTGATGGGGTTATATCTGGCCATCAAAGGCGTGCGAACGATTATGGGGCTCGTTCGCGGCGGATAATTCTGTTACTGGGAGGGGGAACCCCTCCCATTTTTTTATTATTTTTCATTAGGTTGTCGTATGGACTGGCAAATGATTTTTTTTATTTGGGGTCTGGTTAGTGCGTGGGCGGTGATTTGCGGATTGAGGGGATTTTAATGTGCGAGATGATTTTTACTGAGCCCGGACAAAAAGCTGTTGTTCTGCTGGCCGGAATTTTTTTCATGTTCCTGTTTTTTGTTCTGATTTCATTCAAACTATGAAAAAAATTGTTTTACTGGCAGTGGGGGCTGCGTTGTTCTGCGCCGCCGCTAACGCGATCATCCCCGCGCTGGTTGTTGGGGCAGAAACGATCGGCGGTTTTGCGCTGAGGTCGGCGATTTCGCGGGGAGCTGCCCAGATGGCTGTCTCAGCAGCGGAACGTCAAGTTTTGGTTAACGGAACAAAAACCGCGTTAAATCAGTCTGTTGCAAGGCTCGCCACAGGACATGCAAATCCCACCCGGCTCCAGCTCGCTAACGGTGTTTTTTCCTGGGCGTTCATAGGGGATTCACTACTAAAAATTGGCGACGAAATTTTCGGTTCCGACCCAAATGCGGGGATTTCGTCCGCACCCACGAGCTCGAGTGTCGATAACGGGCGAAAATTTTATATCGGTGCTGGAAAGGGCGGCAGCGCCCCATTTTTGTCTGGGGATTTTCACGAAAATCTCGTCCTTTCCGCCTACAAATTTCGGGCAGATAATGGGATTTTGTATTGTCCGGCTGGCGCAAAATGCACATATAGTTCGGGAATTTCGATTGCATCTAGTTCGGTTTCTGGCGGTGGTCGGTTAACCCGTTATGAGGCGCGCTACAATTTTTCCTATCCACAGGCGTCCGGCGCGATAAAAACAGATTCTCTGAATGAGATTTTCTCTGTTCAGCAAAATGATAATTACAGTTCAACAATCACCCCATCAGCCCCCGATATTACTACCGAACAGCAGGAAACAGTTAAAAAAACTCCGTTAAATGCACAACAAATGGCGGACGTTCTGAATGCGTTATTGTTGGATGCCGCCAGTCAGCCTGATTATCAGGGAGTCCAGATCTCCAGCGGTCAGCCGTTGGTCACGGCGCAGGATATTCGCGATGCCGCTGCCGCCGTTGGTCGGCCCAATCCATCTCAGGCGGAATGGGCCAGTCCGTGGACTGACCTGCAACCAGAAACTCAGCCGCAACCCGAGCCGAATCCTGAACCCAACCCGCAGCCGGAACCGCCCGCCGTTCAGCCGGCATTAGATAGCCCGCCAGATGGAAAAACTGTTTTGGCTCCGATAATTGGTGCGTTTTCTGAATGGGAAAATTTTTCGATTGGATCGCGTTCAGCTCAGTGCCCGACGGCTGAATTTTCCGTCTGGGATAAAAATTTCATTGTCGATTCCCACTGTGGGTTGATTGAAAAAAACCGCGAGCTCATAAAATTGTTTTGCCTGATTTGCTGGGGATTTTCATCATTCAGGCGCGTCATGTCGGCCTAATATAATAGAGGTAATAACATGTTAGCTGCATTATACACAGCGCTCTCATTCCTGCTGCGCTCGGTCGTGATGAAATTTGGAATTATGTTCGCCCTATTTTTTGTTGTGCAGGAATTTTTTCCGGTTCTGATGTCATTGGTAAATGTTTCTCCACTGCCACTGGTTGAGTTATTTGATCAACTACCTGATTCGGTTTGGTATTTTTTAAATATATTTCAGGTCCCGACTGGCATCGCGATGATGGTTTCAGCAATTATCACGCGATTTATTATTCGCCGAATTCCATTAATAGGATAAATATCAGTGGCAATTTCAGCGTATGTCGGCGTGCCGGGTAGTGGGAAAAGTTTTGAGGTTGTCCGGTCTGTGATAATTCCCGCAGTGGCTCAGGGTAGGCGAGTTGTATCAAATATTTATGGCCTGAATCCTGAAAAAATATATGAGTTTGTTAGGCGAAATAATAAAACCGAAAATATAGGTGAGGTTATTTCAGTCACTAACGAGCAGGTGCAGGATGAATATTTTTTTCCCTATAAAAATGCTTTAACAGATGGGAAAAATACATTTTGTCAGGCAGGGGATCTAATTTGTGTTGATGAAGCATGGAGAATTTGGGGCTCCGATTCAACTGTCCCTCAAAATCATCGCTCATTCATTGCCGAGCACCGACATTTTTCCCACCCTGAAACAGGCGTAACCTGTGATTTAGTGGTTATAAATCAATCGATTAGCAACCTTCCCAGATTTATTCGTGACCGAACCGAAACCAGTTACAGGATGACAAAATTAAAATCTCTGGGTCTCAGTTCCATGTATCGGGTTGAGGTTTTTGGGAGCTCAAAACTCACTAAAAATGAACGGATTTCAGTCAAAAATTACCGTTACGACAAGAGGATTTTTCCATTATATCAATCATATGACGGCAACGGCTTTGAACAGATTGTCGATAAACGCCAGAGTGTTTTTTCAAATGCGACCCTTTTACTGACTATCGCGGCGTTAGTCATTTTAGTGTCAGCAGGAGGCTGGTATCTGTGGGGATTTTTTCACCCAGAGAATAAAAAAACACCCGTTCACCAAAATCAGCCTGCGGGAGCGGTCAGCCAGTCCCAGCAAAATCCCGCCGTTCCTGCGCCGGTTGCCTCCCCGAAAATCTCATCGCAATGGAGGGTTAGTGGAATGATTCATGATAAAAACGGCCGGTTTGTCGTGCTCTCTGGTGCTGATGGCCGTCAGCGGGTCGAACCGGCAGCAGGTTTTGTTGTGAGCGGCGCGATAATGTCAGGGGTGTTAGATGGTGAAATTGTAACCACATGGTCAGGGGGTGCTAAATGAGAATGAAAAAAATTGTTTTGTCGATGCTGTTGGCGTTTGCATCCCCATGTTTTGCGGCTGGGTCTGGGGTCGATTTCGAACTGAAGAGCGTTACCGTGCCAGATGCATTGTCTATTTTTTACACGCAGATACTAAAAAAGCCATTCAAGCTGTCGCCGGATGTGGTTGGAATGCCCGAAAAAATCTCGTTCCGGTTAATGCCAGAGCAGGATGCTCGCGCGTTCCTAGTCGAATACATGGCCGACATTGGCGTGTCGGTGAAATCGAAAAATGGCACTGATTTTTTCTACAAACCTCCGCAACTGGTTGAGAAAAAAACACCTCAATTTTCGTATGTGTATCGTCCATCATATCGCTCGCCAGAATATCTGGCCGCACAGCTGAAAACTCTGGTTGATGATGCCGCTAGATTTGCACAGGGTGAGGGAACCAATTCTGATTCGTTGGTTTTTTATGGATCGCGCGCTGACATCAACCGTGTCTCTGAGGCGCTGCCTCAGTTGGATACTCAGGCCGATGAGGTTCTGGTAGCTGGATATGTCTATGAGGTTCAGAATACTGCGCGTGATGGTTCAGGGCTACAACTAGCAGCCAACCTACTGAATACCAAATTAAATTTCCAGATAGGGGGAAAATCGCGGGGATATGATAATTTTCTGAAAATTTCGACTGGCTCTATGAGTGCGCTCGTTGAGTTGTTTAAAACTGACAACCGGTTTAATGTTGTTTCATCCCCAACGCTACGCGCCCGCTCTGGTGCTGATGCGCGATTTTCCGTTGGCTCATCCACGCCTACGCTGGGGAATGTCTCGTATCAGGGGCAGTCCGCCGTCCAGTCAGTCGTGTACCGCGATTCGGGGATAATTTTTTCTGTTAGCCCCATGGTTAGAAAAAGCGTGATCGACCTAAAGATTTCTCAGGAGATGAGCAATTTCACCGCGACTGACAACGGTGTCAATTCGTCACCGACGCTAATAAAAAGGGAAATCTCCACCGACATCTCATTGCAGGATGGTGAAATTATCCTGTTGGGGGGGCTGGCTGAACAAAAAAACACTGATTCCAAAACGGGATTTAGTCTGTTGCCATTATTCACTAGTCAGGGGTCAGACAGTTCAAAAACTGACGTCGTCGTCGTTCTACAGGTCAGAAAAATCCGCTGACCGCTCACCGCAGCGTCCAGCGAGGAGGGCGGTTAGTGGTTTTTTCCCGCTGTAGCACATCGTTGAATTTAGTGTATTTTTGTACTGAAATTCGTCTGATTTATTTTTAGTTATTTGAATTTAAATGATTTTATTTTCCTATTATGCACAGCATCAGGGGATTTTATTGTATGTGCTGTAGCGGGAGGTCTCGTGTCTCTAGATTCTATGAGCAGGCTGGAGAGATATCGCTCCAGCCAGGCTGAACGTATTGCAACTATGGTTCGAGCTATAGATGAGGGGAAAACCACCGTTGTGCCATCGCACACGCCGTCACTGAAAATTATTCGATGTGTTGCAGCGGGAGGTCTTTTATCGGAACGCCGGACGGCGCAAAAATTTATTTTTGGGCTGTACGGGGTTGGCCGCAGGCAGCGTTTTTGAGCATTTTCCCGTACTGAATCCATTTTCATTTAATTGATATATAGGCGGTTTGCATGAAACCTTCAGGGCGAAATCCCGCAACACACGATGTTGCCAGCCTGAAACAGATGAGTTCACTGGAGCGAAAAACCTGCGATATGGCGCAGCTAAAAAACTCATTTGATGCCGCATCTAAAGACGGGACATTGCGAGTGGCATCTGTATCAGAACGAGTTGTGGAACTATTCGAGGGTGACGCTGGTCTGGCTGAGCGCTGGCTATCGGAGCCGAATCGCGCACTGGAATGGAAAACACCAAATGAAATGCTGTCCAGCCAGTCGGGAATTGACGAGGTTCTCCGACTGATAAAACAGTTACAGCATGGTGTGTATCGATAAAACAGTTTTGAGCAATTAGGCAAAATTGCCTAATCGGAAAAAGTGTTTTCTGGATGCGGGGATTTGCTCAGCGAAACGGCCAGTTCCCACCTGTTTATCTATAGGTTCGCATAATGTATATTATGTTAAATAAGATAAATGCGCATCACAAGAACCAAACCCGACCTATCCACGACATGGATGGGTCGTATCAATCTGGTGCGTGTTCTCAAAAAATCCTGGCGGAATAACATGAGGTTTTTCGTAAGGAGTCCATCATGTTTACTGCAAGAAAATCTACGGCATCAATGCTTCTAGCTAGTTCGTTACTGTTCTACCCTGCTCTTCAGTCTCTGGCCAACGTGCCTCAACATACCGTTCAACAGCAAGCCGGCGGCTATCGTGTTCAGGTAGGCAAAATTCTTGTCACATCATTCACCGATGGCAGCGTCGCGCAAGATCTTCATAACCTGCTGCGGCGTACGACAACGCAGAACACCGATGCATTACTGGCTAAAAATTTTCAGGCCAATCCGGTTGAAGCCTCTATTAATGTATTTCTGATTACCTTACCCGGGCGAAAAATACTGGTTGATACAGGATCTGGGCAATTATTTGGCCCTGGTAATGGTGGTCAGTTGATTGATAGTCTGGCGGCGCAAGGGATTCATCCGCAAGATATTACTGATATTTTACTGACACATGCGCATTCCGATCATTCAGGCGGAATGGTCAAGGATGGTCGACGTGTATTTGTTAATGCGCGCGTATTCGTGGGAAAACCTGACATTGATTTTTTCTTTAATAATGCCAATCAGCAAAAAACGGGCTACGACCAGAGTTATTTCGATATCGCCCAAAAAACCTTGAAGCCCTATCTGGATGCCGGAAAAATCGTGCCATTTTCAGGTTCTACCGAATTGATACCTGGCATTACCGGTACGGTACATCCCGGGCATACACCAGGATCGGCGTTCTATACGTTGGTAAGCGAAGGCGAAAAAATGACCTTTGTCGGTGATATCATCCACGTTGCTGCGGTGCAGTTCCCACAGCCCAATGTTACTATCGCGTACGATGAGGATCAGGATGGCGCTGCGCGAGTACGCAACCATGCGTTTGAAAATTTTGCGAAAAACAAAGACCTTATCGCGGCACCACATCTGCCGTTCCCCGGCATCGGCTATGTCGCCCGACACGAACATGGCGGCTATGCATGGGTGCCCATCACCTATAACAATCGAGCCGCCTCTGGCACAGAGTAAACGGATAACAAAATGACGCCATTTTCAGACATCGATATCGACCTGATGCTGACGTTAGATGCATTGCTAAAAGATCAGAACATCACGCATGCTGCCGCACGGCTGGGGATTAGCCAACCGGCAATGTCGGCACGACTATCGCGTTTGCGGACGATCTTTGGCGAGCAACTGTTTATTCCTTCCCCACACGGACGTGGGGTTTTGCCCACGCCAAGAGCCGAGTCACTGCGGCCACTGGTCGCGAACGTTCTGCGAGGCATATCGGCAATGCTCGAACCGATGCATTTCGATGTGGCGAACAGCAGCCGGACGTTTGTGGTTGCCCTGCATGAAAATCCCGCCCTAATGCTGGGTGCAGACTTGTTTAACCAGCTTAATGCTGCCGCTCCGGGTATTCGACTACGTTTCGCTCTGCCGGAGATCGCTCATTTGCCTGAACAGTTGGAGAATGGGGAAATTGATATCTACATTGGTATAAATGCCGGAGCGCACGATGGTTGGATCAGACGCAAGATTTTCGACGATGAATTTGCGACCGCTCAGCGTAAAGGTCACCCGAGAGGGACAGATCACCTTGATCTAAAAGGCTATTGTGCCCTTCCTCATTTGGTTGTTTCTTCGGAAGGGGATCCGTTTACCGGCTTTGTCGATCAAACACTGGCCGGTCTGGGATATCAGCGCAGCGTGATGATGTCCACACAAAGCTATGCGATGGCGCCACCAATTGTAGCGGGTACGGATCTGCTTTGTACGTTGCCCAAACGAATGCTACAACGTTTTACCCAGACGCTCGACATTTTCCCCCCACCAGTGTCGCTACAGCCGATTGCCATCAGCATGTACTGGCACCCGAAAAATAGTCACGATCCGGCCAACGCCTGGTTACGCACACAACTGCTTAATGCCGCAGGCCTTCAGCCGTAATAATAACGTTTCGGTGGTCTGCATCAGGCAATAGCATTGCTGGCCGCCCCGCTTTCTTGTAACCTTCCCTTGCTACAAGCCTAATCCTGAACACAAAAACCTGAAACTACTGGACGTTACATGACTGCTCATACTTCTAAAGATCCTTTGCATGGCGTCACGCTTGAAATGCAAGTCAATGCACTGGTTGCCCGTTTTGGCTGGGCTGAGTTGGGTAAACGGATCAACATCAATTGCTTTAAAAGCGATCCAAGCGTTAAATCCAGTTTAAAGTTTCTGCGTCGGACACCCTGGGCGCGTGCGGAAGTTGAAGCACTGTACCTTGATTCTCTGGACGGCTCCGCTCCCGTAAAACCAGATGATAGCGCTGTTGATCCCTGGGCTAATAGTCGCAGAAATAAGAGCTAACCAACGTGAAAAAGCCAGTCGTACTGATTGCCGCTGCGCTTCTACTTGTCAGTTGCGCGTCTAAACCACCGAGTTCGCTTGTCACCCCCCTTCCTCCGGTTAAACAGCCGCTTCCGGCGAAATCTCAGCAGAATAAGGAACCCATGCGCGGTGTTTGGCTGGCGACCGTTTCCCGCTTGGATTGGCCGCCGGTAGCATCCGTCAATGCCAGCAGCCCTGCGCTCCGTATTACTCAGCAGCAGGAAGCGCTGACAGGTAAGCTGGATAAATTGAAAAGCCTCGGTATCAATACCGTATTTTTTCAGGTTAAGCCTGATGGTACCGCGCTCTGGCCTTCTAAGATATTGCCCTGGTCAGATATGCTAACGGGCAAGATTGGTGAAGATCCGGGCTACGATCCGCTACAGTTCATGCTGGATGAGGCGCACAAGCGCGGTATGAAAGTCCATGCCTGGTTTAATCCCTATCGCGTCACCGTTAACACTAAGCCGTCAACTGTGACGGAGCTAAATCGCACCTTGTCGCAAAATCCGGCCAGCGTATTTGTGTTGCACCGTGACTGGATCCGCACGGCAGGCGATCGCTTTGTGCTCGACCCGGGCATTCCGGAAGCACGGAACTGGATCACCAGTATCGTGGCCGAAGTCGTTGCGCGTTATCCGATTGACGGTGTGCAGTTTGATGATTACTTCTATGCCGAATCATCCGGCTCGATGCTTAACGATAGTGAAACCTTTAAAAAACAGGGTCAGGGATTTGGCTCAAAGGCAGACTGGCGGCGGCACAATACGCAGCTGTTGATTGAGCAGGTGTCGCGCACGATCAAGCAGTTGAAACCCGAGGTTGAATTTGGCGTCAGCCCAGCAGGCGTATGGCGCAACCGGTCACACGATGCGGCAGGTTCCGACACGCGAGGCGCGGCCGCCTACGATGAAGCTTATGCTGATACCCGCCTGTGGGTGCAACAAGGGCTACTGGATTACATTGCCCCGCAGATCTACTGGCCTTTCGCACGTGACGCTGCACGTTATGATGTCTTGGCAAAATGGTGGGCGGGTGTGGTGAAGCCCACAAACACACGCCTTTATATTGGCGTTGCGCTGTATAAAGTGGGTGAACCTTCAAAAAATGAGCCTGACTGGACGATAAATGGCGGCGTGCCGGAGCTGAAAAAGCAGCTCGACTTAAACGAGTCTATGCCGCAAATCAACGGGACGATTCTGTTCAGAGAGAACTATCTCAATCAACCACAGACCCAGGAAGCGGTTAATTACCTCAGAAACCGTTGGAATCCAATTTAACGGACTGCAGAGGCTTCAAAACCTCTGCTCTTTCCTCTGGGTGCTGATTCACGCTTGAATCAAGCGCTTAAATAATGATTGCTGAATATCTTGTCGGTGAGCAAGAAGAGCATGGACGGTAACCAGATTATTTTCGATTGAATAGAGGACTCTGTATCCTCCCGAAGAATTATATTCTCTGTATTTCCCACACCCAATTTTCAACAGCTCTGGGCAGAGCTGACAGCTCAAAGGAAACTGCCGGATTTTACTCTCAAATTGATCCAGAATTTCATGGATCACCGGGCCGGGTTCTACGTCAACACGACGGAGATGGCTGACAATATCACTGATACAGACTCTGACCGTTGAGGTGTATTCTATCGTTACTCTCGGTTCTTCCATTTAGCGTCCTTTCCTGATGACATCGTCAGTTCAGAATTCCAGCCCATCCAGCAATTGCTCCCTGCTGAATACTTTCCCTTCAGACTTGTCTTTCTCAGACAGCGTCAGAAGCTTCAGCAATGCAATGGCGTTTTCCCGTTCCTGTTGTTGATCGTAGGATTCAATAACGTAGGCAGGAACGCCATTCTGAGTCACCAGAATGGGTTCAGCGAGGTCAAGCGTGGCTGCATTTTTCTTTATATAGCTAATCGTCTCGATCTTCATGATGCTTCCCTCCCGACATCGATTTCAGTCTTAATTTAGTCTTTATATAGACTGAAAGCAATGTGTAAAGCCTCATCACGCCTCCCTCTCTTGTGGTTTTCTCTCTGAACGCTATAGCTAAACGTGCTGTCTTCCCCTCTTATTACCGCTTTTTCGGTTCAAGAATTCTGCGGTCGGCGGATTTTTTTTGCTTATTTAATAAGCATGTAAAATAGCCATGGCATCATGATTCGTAGAAATGCAATCAACCGTTTGATTTTTATGTGAAAAAATAAAAGTTTCGAAACGAAATAAATCATTGAGTCGGTGACTGAAAAAACCTATATTGGCCGCGTTTTTCTTATAGTCGTTACGTGTTTAATTCATTTATTCAACTGTGGTTGCCTGTGAGCTCACGGTTGTAGGAGAGATATGATGACGGATAAAGTCCGTATTGACAGTTTAGGTGCGAATTCATTAAACGGAAACAATGAAACCTATTTGGCAAGACAAGCTGAATTTGAATCGAACGTGAGGAGTTATCCACGCAAATTGCCTCTGGCAATTGCGAAAGCCGAAGGCGTGTGGATCACCGATGTTGAGAATAATCAATATCTTGATTGTCTGGCCGGGGCGGGAACGCTGGCGCTTGGACATAACCATCCTGACGTGCTGCAAAGCATCCAACGTGTCATTACTAGCGGCTTGCCGTTACATACACTTGATCTGACAACGCCGTTGAAAGATCAGTTCTCCGAGTATCTGCTTTCCTTACTGCCTGGCCAGGGCAAAGAGTACTGCCTCCAGTTTACGGGCCCTTCTGGTGCCGATGCTGTTGAAGCTGCACTGAAACTGGCAAAAAAATACACCGGTCGTGCTGGTGTGATCAGTTTCTCCGGTGGCTACCACGGCATGACGCATGGCGCGCTGTCGGTAACGGGTAACCTGTCACCGAAAGAAGCGGTCGACGGCATGATGCCAGAAGTCCAGTTTATGCCTTATCCGCATCAGTACCGCTGCCCGCTGGGTATTGGCGGTGAAGCTGGCGTTAAAGCATTGACCTACTACTTTGAAAACCTGATCAACGACGTTGAGAGTGGCGTACGTAAACCGGCGGCGGTCATTCTGGAAGCCGTTCAGGGCGAAGGCGGCGTTAACCCGGCACCTGTCGAGTGGCTGCAGCGCATCCGTAAAGTAACGCAGGAACACGGTATTCTGCTGATCATCGACGAAGTTCAGGCTGGTTTTGCTCGTACGGGTAAATTCTTTGCCTTTGAACACGCTGGCATTGAGCCAGATATCATCGTGATGTCTAAAGCAGTAGGTGGCGGCTTGCCATTAGCTGTGCTGGGTATCAAGAAGCAGTTCGATGCCTGGTCACCGGGCCACCATACCGGTACCTTCCGTGGTAACCAACTGGCGATGGCAACCGGTCTGACGACGTTGAAGCACCTCAAAGACAATCAGGTTGCAAACAAAGTCGCTGAGCAAGGTGAATGGCTGAAAGCCAAACTGGCTGAACTGCAAAAACGTTATCCGGTGATCGGTCACATTCGCGGTCTGGGATTAATGATCGGGATTGAGATTGTTAAGCCTAACGAAGCGCAGGATCACATGGGTTGCTACCCGGCTGACGGCGAGCTGTCTGCCCTGTTGCAGAAAAAATGCTTTGAAACGGGTCTGATTCTGGAGCGCGGTGGCCGTCATGGTTGCGTTTTGCGTCTGCTGCCTTCCCTGCTGATCAGCAATGCTGAATTGGAAATCTTCCTGGATAAATTTGAAAACGCGCTGCTGTCTGCTGGCGTGAAGCCAGTCTGAGTGGAGCGAATGACCACGATGTCCAAGCAAGTTGAAACAGAACTAAACCCGATTTTGGCCTCTTCTGCACAAAGTATCGAAGCCTATCAGGAAGCGATTACGCAGAGTAGCCAAGCTGTTATGCAGTGGCTGCAACAGCCTGAAATGTATCAGGGCAAAACCGTTGCTGAACTGCGTGAGCGCATCACGCTGGATTTTAATCCGCAGGGCCTGGGTAACCAGGTCGCTATCGAGCGTGCGATTGAGTACTTTTTGAAAGACAGCCTGTCGGTGCATCACCCACAGTGTGTCGCTCACCTGCACTGCCCGAGTCTGGTGGTCAGTCAGGCGGCGGAAGTCTTGATTAACGCCACGAACCAGAGCATGGACTCTTGGGATCAAAGCCCGTCAGCCACCATCATCGAGATGAAGCTGATTGAATGGCTGCGTACTCAGGTTGGCTATCAGTCTGGCGATGCGGGCGTGTTCACCAGTGGTGGCACCCAGAGTAACCTGATGGGCTTGATGCTGGCGCGTGATGCCTTCTTTGCCCGTCAGGGACATTCGATCCAGCAAGATGGATTGGTTGGTAACCTGAAGAAAATTAAAGTGTTCTGTTCTGAAAATGCCCATTTCTCGGTGCAAAAGAACATGGCTTTACTGGGCCTGGGTTATCAATGCGTTACGCTGGTGAAAACCGATCGCTTCGCGCGGATGGACCTGAACGATTTAGCGGAGAAAGTGGCGCTGGCCAAGGCTAACGGCGAACAGATTCTGGCGATTGTGGCAACGGCCGGTACCACTGACGCGGGTGCGATTGATCCTTTACGTGCGATTGCAACACTGGCGGCAGAGCATCAGATTTGGGTACACGTTGATGCAGCCTGGGGCGGCGCACTGCTGCTGTCCGAGAAGTATCGCGATTATCTGGACGGCATTGAATTGGTGGATTCCATTACGTTGGATTTCCACAAACAATTCTTCCAGACCATCAGCTGCGGCGCTTTCTTGCTGAAAGAAGCGCGTCACTATGAGCTGATGCGCTATCAGGCGGCTTACCTGAACTCTGAGTTCGATGAAGCACAGGGCGTCCCTAATCTGGTGTCGAAATCATTGCAGACGACGCGTCGTTTTGATGCGCTGAAACTGTGGATGGGTCTGGAAGCATTGGGCCAACAGCAGTATGCGGCAATCATCGATCACGGCGTTACGCTGGCGCAGCAGGTTGCACAATATGTGGATGAACATGCTCCGCTGGAATTGGTGATGCAGCCACAGCTGGCAAGCGTTCTGTTCCGTTTCCGTCCGCAACAGCTGGCGACAGCGGATGACGCGACTATCGCATTGCTTAACCAACGTATTGGCGATGCATTGCTGGAATCAGGTCGTGCCAACGTAGGTGTCACCGAATTTAACGGTGTTACCTGCCTGAAACTGACGTTGCTGAACCCAACGGTCAGCCTGGACGATGTCAAAGTTCTGCTGGATCTGGTTGAAAGCACGGCACAGCCTCTGCTGACCGCGTAATTCCCCTGCTTTACTGCATCGTGAAAAGCCGATAACAATAATAGGTTATCGGCTTTTTTATTACTGAGTTTTCTGACCGTATTATTGCACTGGCACACGGATACCGTAATTCCGGAATAAGGAGTTACGAAATAAATAGCTACGGAATAAATAGAAACGCTGGGATAGATGAATAAATGACATCACAAAAAGCAACACTCATTGGGTTAACCGCAGTCGTGCTTTGGAGTGCCATTGTCGGGCTGATTCGAAGCGTGAGCGAAGGATTTGGGGCGGTTGGCGGTGCGGCGATGATCTATACGTTAAGCTCAGTGATGCTATTAATGACGGTGGGTTTTCCTAAGATAAAAACCTTCCCGGTATCCTACCTCATCACCGGCAGTATTCTGTTTGTTTGCTATGAACTGTGTCTCTCCCTCTCTCTCGGCTATGCCAACAACAGCACGCAGGCAATAGAAGTCGGCATGGTTAATTACCTCTGGCCGAGCCTGACGATCCTTTTATCCGTATTGGTTAATCGGCAAAAAACCAGTTTGGTTACGCGGCGTGGAATATCGGTATTCTGCACGGTAATGTCACCGTTCTGGCGACCGCGTCTTATTTCATTCCCGTCATTTCCGCTGCGCTTGCGGCATTTATTCTCAACTCGACGTTAACCGTGGCCTTCTGGCAAGGTGCGGCAATGGTTAGTCTGGGATCGCTGCTGTGTTGGTGGTCAACCCGCTCCGCTACAGTGAAAAACGTCTCAGAGCAGGCCAATTAATGCGCCCGGATGCGGGGAAAATTAATACGAATATCCCGGCTTTTTCGGCAACGTGTCCAACTGTGGTTTAATGAACGGGTCGTAAACGTCATCTTTCCAGCGCTCCGGCTGGATTTCGTTCAACGCGACAGAAAGCGACTCGTCGGAAGAACCGAAATGCTTCTTCAGGACCGCAGCAAGATCTTCCGCGACGGCTTTCTTCTCTTCTTCAGACAGATTCCTTGGGAAGTGTTTGACATCGATATGGGGCATGGAATGGTCCTTTTCATTGATGAAACAGCACGTTGGTTAAGCTAGCCAGTTAGTTAAGATAGCTAGTGTGCATGAAGACGGCAATAGGATAGTTCGCCCGATGATAAACAATCCGCTGAGACAAATTGGCCTAAACTCATCGAAGTGTGTCATTCAGGCCACTGTTAGCGATCTGCCGGATTCTTATACTGCTCCTGTTTGGCGCGTAACAGCGCTACCAGTTAACCGGATATGGGAGCAATAAGATGAAAATAACGCAGATTCGCAATGCGACATTACGACTGGAATTTGGTGGGAAAACGTTTCTTATTGACCCGATGCTGGCACCAAAGGCGACCTATCCCGGTTTCCCGGGAACGGCAAATGCACATCTGCGTAATCCACTGGTCGATCTTCCTCTGCCTATGGCGGCAATTCTGGATGTTGATGCCGTGATTGTGACGCATACGCACCTCGACCATTGGGATGATGCAGCCATCGACGCTATCCCAAAAACGATACCGATCTTCAGCCAAAATACGCAGGATGCTGACATCATTCGGCAAGCGGGGTTTACCTCCGTACGTGTATTGGGTGAGCAGACGGAATACGACGGCATAACGCTGATCAAAACATCCGGCCAACACGGTTCTGATGAAACCTATGCTAATCCACAGATGGCGGAACGACTGGGTGATGTCTGCGGGATTGTCTTTCGACATGCTCATGAGAAATCGTTTTATCTGGCGGGCGATACCGTCTGGAATCAGCATGTTATTGCTGCACTGACACATCACACGCCCGATGTGGTGGCGCTGAATATCGGCAATGCGGTTATTCCCGGCTTCGGTTCTATTATCATGGGAAAAGAAGATGTACGACGTGTGCATCAGCTTGTACCCAATGCAGCGATAGTCGCAACGCATATGGAAGCGGTGAACCATTGCCTTCTGAGTCGTGTTGAACTGCGTGACTATTTGCACGAAGAAAAACTTCAGTCCGTCGCGCACGTACCGAACGATGGCGAAAGCGTACAATTCTGAACTGGGTAATAACCAGAACCTATTGATGATTTAATGAGGGCTATTATGGCTGTGCTAACCGTTGCGGTGGTTGTCTCCGAGAATTTTAGCCCGTTTCATTTATCCATACCGAGCATGGTTTTCAGCGACATGCTCTATGAAGAAAAACAATTTGAGCTCTTTTTCTGTGCAGAAAAACCGGGCATGGTGGCATCAGAACACGGATTTTCTATCAACGTTGAGCACGGATTTTCCGCGTTGGAAAAAGCCGACCTTATCGTAGTCCCGCACTGGAGCCATCCAGAAACGCGCCCTTCTGCACCGCTTCTGGATGCGTTACGCATTGCCGAAGCCCGCAAAGCACAGATCGCAGGATTATGCTTGGGGACTTATGTTCTGGCTTATGCCGGGTTGCTAGATGGCCGCCGCGCCTCGACACATTGGGCGTTTGAGCAGGATTTTATCGCCCGCTTTCTTCATGTACAGTTGGATACCAACGCGCTCTATGTCGAAGACGAACATCTGATTACGTCTGCGGGCACGGTAGCGGCCATAGACTGCTGCCTTTATCTGGTTCGTCAACATTGCGGCAGCGCTATCGCTAACCGCGCCGCCCGCCGTCTGGTGATCCCGCCTTACCGTGAAGGTGGGCAGGCTCAGTTTATTGAACATCCGGTGCCGGAAAATACGCGGGATAGTAAAATCAATCAGTTGCTGGACTATCTGCGCAGCCATCTCCGTTCGCCCCACTCTTTGGATACGCTGGCAAGCCGTGTGCAGATGAGTCGCAGGACATTTACCCGACATTTCTTCCGAGCCACAGGCATGACGGTTAGCGACTGGTTAACGGCGGAACGGCTCCATCATAGCCAGGCATTGCTGGAATCGACCTCTCACTCCATCGAAGCGATTGCGGATAATGTGGGTTTTCAGTCAGTAGTAACCTTTCGACAGCAGTTCAAACAGCGTTTTAGCGTTAGCCCGACCGACTGGCGTAAAACGTTTCAGGATAAAAGCAGCGCCCGCTGATGCTCATCAGCCTGCCGAAAAATAGCCAGATCATTATATTATTGGTGAAGATACGGATTGCCTCCTATCCTTAAAGTGTGATTAAGGTCACAGCCATTAATACCACGAACACAACACCTCACTGACAAACACTCGTCCTTTCTGACTAACGTTAATCGTTCATCGTTACTCTCTGTTTATCCACGATAAAACATGGAGAACCCATGCAAACGCGTAATACGAAGCTGATTATTTTCAGCGATCTCGACGGATCGTTGCTCGATCATGAGACTTATCGGTGGGATGCCGCGCAACCGTGGCTGACGCGGCTGGCGAATGAAGGAATCCCACTGATTATCACCACCAGTAAAACGGCGGCTGAAGTTGAGCCCTTACGGCGGGCGCTCGGGCTGGAACCGTATCCCTATATTGCGGAAAACGGCGCCATTGCCGTGCTGCCGAAGACATGGCAATCACATCCTGATTATCCAAGGAAGAGGATTGGTGCAGGGTATTCCGTTATCCGCACTCAGTTGGAATCGCTGCGCGCATCCGGTTTCCGTTTCAAAGGCTTTGGCGATATGAGCAGTACGGAAATAGCAGAGATGACGGGATTAGCTGCGCAAGAGGCCCAGAGGGCGCAACAGCGAGAAGCCACTGAACCGCTGCTGTGGCTAGACGAGCAAAATGCCCTACCGCGTTTTTGCCAGTTATTGGCAGAGGCGGGTCTGGCTCTGACTCAAGGTGGTCGCTTTTATCACACCATGAGTGCCCAAACGAGTAAGGGATTTATGGCTAACTGGATAAAAACACAGTATATCGAGAAATACGGTACTGACGTCAAAACGCTTGGGCTGGGCGACGGTCCGAACGATATATCGCTGTTATGCGCGGTGGACTACGCCGTATTAATTAAAGGAAATGTAAATCAAATAGTTAACCTACCTGAATCGTACAACGGCGAGCAATATTGCACGCAGAAGTCAGGGCCTCAAGGCTGGAGTGAAGGACTGGATCATTTTATCGGCAACGAGTATTTCTCGGCACGACATAGCCGCAAGAGAGTATGGGGAGCATAGGATGAGCGAATTTTATCAAGATGGCATCATTACCAATTTTCACAATCTCACTCAGAGAAGCACGGAAGAGCTGGAGTCTGAACTTCAGGTATTTTCCGGGCAAAACAGTATGGGGCTGATTCTGCCATCGCTGTACTCTGAGCTGGAAGGCCCCGCGCTGAGCCACATTATCGATCAACTGTCTCAGGTTTCTTACCTTGGCGAAATTGTGATTGGGTTGGATCGCGCCGATCGGGAACAGTTTCTTTACGCCCGAAAATTCTTCTCTCGCCTGCCGCACCGACATCGCATTCTATGGAATGATGGCCCGCGCCTGAAAGCGCTCAGCGACGAGCTGGCAGAAAAGTCACTGGCACCGGAGGAACCCGGCAAGGGGCGGAATGTCTGGTTTTGTGTCGGTTACACGCTGGCATCGCGTCGTTCTGATTGTGTCGCGCTACACGATTGTGACATTGTCACCTATGACCGTGCGATGCTGGCTCGCCTACTCTATCCCGTGGCGAATCCACACTTCAATTACGACTTCTGCAAAGGTTATTACGCCCGTGTTGCAGAGGGAAAACTGAATGGCCGCGTGGGACGTCTGCTGGTCTATCCGTTACTGAAATCGCTGCAAAAGGTCTACGGCAATTCCGACTATCTGGATTACATGCGCAGTTACCGCTATCCGCTTTCCGGTGAGTTTGCGATGCGCACCACCATTCTGAACAACCTGCGTATTCCTGGCGATTGGGGACTGGAAATTGGCGTGCTGTCAGAAATTTATCGTGGAACCGCCACCCGCCGCATTTGTCAGGTGGATATCGCCGATCGCTACGACCATAAACATCAGCCGATGTCTGAAGACGATCCTAACGCGGGGTTGCAGCGCATGGCGGCGGACATCACAAAAGCGCTGTATCGCAAGCTGGCGATTCTCGGCGTCAATATCACAACGGACTCTTTTCGCGTCCTGCGGGCGACCTACTATCGTACCGCGCTTGATATGATCGATGCTTTCGAGCATGACGCACGTATGAACGGCCTGAGTTTCGACCGTCATAAAGAGGAGTCGGCGGTGGAGTTATTTTCTGATGTCATCACCTTTGCTAGTCATGCCTATAGCGATGTCCTGGGTGATAAACCGTTTGTGCCGAGCTGGAACCGCGTGCAGTCCGCGTTTCCCGATATCCTTGAGCGGTTGTATGCGGCGGTAGAAGCCGACAATCAGGAAACGTGATGCCTTCCGCTATGTACTCGCTATCTCATAGAGCAAACGCATCATGATGCATCATTGCTTGCGTCATGATGGATCTCTTGCATAAGCAATTCATATCATTAGATTTAATCACTCAGTGAATCAACCAATTTTTCTTACCTTTAATCGACACGTCAGAAAGTGCAGCATTTCCCGCCAGACGGGCATGTTTGTCGTAAGAAAATATTATTTCACCTATTTGACAAGGTATTAGCGTTCAATCGATTAATGAAGTTGGCGCGCTTTATGCTTTAGCTCTCCTGTCATTATGTAACTAAGGAGAGTGTTTTGATGAATTTTTTAATCAATGAAAGCGACGTGTTAAACCCAAAACGCAGAGCATTATTAAAACTTTCGGGCGCCCTGCTGGGAACGGCGGCGGTAACAACAGGGTTAAGCTCGCGGGTTTTTGCCGAGACTCAGCCCGAGAACGCTGCATTTACCGCACCGTCGGCCACTAACCCAATCCGTATTAACTTCAATGAAAATCCTCTCGGTATGTCGCCCAAAGCGCAAGCCGCCGCGCGCGAGGCTGTCGTGAAAGCCAACCGCTATGCAAAGAATGAAATTTTACTGCTTGGCAATAAGCTGGCGGCACATCATCAGGTCGAGGCTCCTTCCATCTTGCTGACGGCCGGATCGTCCGAGGGTATTCGAGCAGCAATCGAAGCCTACGCGTCGCTGGATGCACAGCTGGTGATTCCTGAACTAACCTATGGCGACGGCGAGCACTTCGCCAAAATTGCCGGAATCAAGGTGACGAAAGTCAAGATGCTCGATGGCTGGGCATTCGATATTGAAGGACTAAAAGCAGCTGTGGCAGGTTACAGCGGCCCTTCCATCGTTTATCTGGTCAATCCGAATAACCCAACGGGAACAATCACGCCAGCGGATTTCATCGAACCGTGGATTGCCAGCAAGCCAGCCAATACGATGTTTATCGTCGATGAGGCTTATGCCGAGTTCGTCAATGATCCGCGCTTTCGCTCAATTTCACCGATGATCACGCAGGGTGCAGAGAACATTATCTTGCTCAAAACGTTCTCCAAAATACACGCTATGGCCGGTATGCGCGTTGGGTATGCCGTCGCCCATCCCAACGTCATTGCGTTGATGGGGCGGTATGTTGCGGGCGAAAAAATCAACTTTAGCGGCGTGGATGCCGCATTAGCCTCCATGGACGATGCGGCATTCATTACTTACAGCAAAAAGAGTAATGATGTGTCACGTCAAATCCTGCTGAAAGCGCTGGATGACCTGAAACTGCCTTACTTACCGTCAGAGGGAAATTTTGTTTTCCATCAGTTGGTCGTGCCGCTGAAGGATTACCAGAAGCATATGGCAGACGCGGGCGTGTTGATTGGTCGCGCGTTTCCTCCGGCGGATAACTGGTGTCGTATCTCGTTAGGGACACCGCAGGAAATGCAGTGGGTCGCGGATACCATGCGCGAATTCCGTAACAAGAACTGGATTTAATCCTTCGTCATACCCACCTTGCCGCATCGCAGTGGCCGACATTCGCCTCTCGTTCTGGGGGGCGATTATTCCTGAACCGTATCGTTGAAACCGGAGTAACGCTTGACCCACGGGGAATTGCGCGGCTAAATGATCGTATGCCTTTCATTATTTATATTGATATCAGGCACAAGCAACATATGAAAACAGTCAGGGAGAAATAAGAGCATGATTATTTTTGTTACCGGTGCAACGGCTGGGTTTGGTGAGTCAATTACGCGTAAATTCATTAGTGCAGGCCATAAAGTGATCGCGACCGGCCGCCGTCAGGAACGTCTGGATGCGCTAAAGGCGGAGCTGGGCGATGCGCTGTATCCGTTAAAACTGGATGTGCGTGACCGTCAGGCGATTGAACAAGCCGTTGTTGCCCTGCCAGCCGAATGGCGGACAATTGATGTGCTGGTGAACAACGCCGGACTGGCGCTGGGTCTGGAGCCTGCGCATAAAGCATCGGTAGACGATTGGGAAAATATGATCGATACCAACAACAAAGGGCTGGTGTTCATGACGCGCGCGCTGCTGCCCGCCATGGTGGAACGTAATATCGGTCACGTCATCAATATCGGTTCTACCGCAGGAAACTGGCCATATGCCGGCGGTAACGTGTACGGTGCCAGCAAAGCGTTCGTGCAGCAGTTTAGCCTGGGACTACGTGCCGATCTGTCTGGTACCCGAATCCGCGTAACGAATATCGAGCCGGGTTTGGTCGGTGGAACTGAATTCTCGGCCGTGCGTTTCAAAGGTAACGATGACAAAGTCAGTAAAACCTACGACAACACGACGCCGCTGACCGCCGAAGATGTATCCGAAGCCGTTTTCTGGGTTGCCACCCTGCCAGCACACGTCAATATCAATACGCTGGAAATGATGCCAGTCAGCCAGTCTTTTGCTGGGTTAAGCGTACACCGCGAAGGCTAATCATTACTGAAACACAAGAATTAAGGGCATGAACACGGTTTCATGCCCTTTTCTATGGGTCACACACTGGAGTTTGCCAGATACTGCGTGGTTCCAGATACTGAGCGGTTATAGTGCCGTTGAAGCGAAGGATGTATACTTCTTGATATAGGTAACCTTCCTTTTTGCACAATGCGCGGAGGTTACAGGGAACGGCGGTCGTCTTTTGTTGTCTATCGCTTGCCGTGCGCTTTATCGTTCCGCGGCACCGGCGTTTGTTTTTATCATTCGTTCTGTCAAGGTGAAACATGAACCACTACTCTTTTTCTTCTCTGATTCGGGCTCTCATCCCGCTTTCTTTGGTTATCGTTTCCGCTGCCTGGCAGCCTGCCGCACTGGCAGATACGCGCCACATCATTGTTGATTCCGGCGACAGCGCGTTGTCGAAAGAAGCGGCGCGTCAAAGTAAAGAGCAATGGGACTCAACCCGTTCGCTGCGTAATAAAGTGAATAACCGCGTTGAGAAAGAATTCGATAAAACGGAAAAAGCGATTGATGGGCGTGAAAAATGCAACGCCAGCTATAACGTCAATGCTTACTGGGAAAGCACGACAGAACGCTGTCTCGACCGCCGCAGTGGCCGCCCCGTTACCCCCTGATTTTTCACCCACGCCTTCTGGCGTGGGTTTCCCCTTTTCTCTTTGTAGTACAGCAAATAAGTGCAGCACATTCACCCGATCATCAAAAGATGACATTCCCTTTCAATTCAACGATTATCGTTCTGTAACGTTGCAACATGGGTTTTATCCAGAAAACGGAGTGCATCAGGATGAATATGGATTTAGCACGATTATTTCCACGCGCTTTTCACCTCAAGCTGTGGGGCGTGTTTATCATGTGTCTCTTGGTCAGTTCGTGTGCAAGCACCTATCCGAAGACGGATAACATCACGGCTATCACCAATAACAATGGGACGCTTATCGCTGAGTCTGCTGGCTACATTTATAAATTCTCCGACGCCCGCGCGCAAAAAGAGTATCAGGACTATTACGCGTTTTATCGTGATTACAAAGACATCATCACCGGCGTGAGGGTCGATTTCTCTCTCCGTAATGGTCAGGTCTATGCGAAGTACAAAAACGTGATTGATACTCGCCGATTGACCAAAGAGCAGGAGGTTGATTTACGCGAACTCTTCGCGGCGAACATTCCCACGACAATGGGGAAAGGTGAAGTCACCTTTAGCGCAAATGGCACATTCAGTAAGAAAGAAGGTTCACTGGTCAGCTCGACCCAAAATGGGCGTCTGCCGCAGCCTATTCCAGTGGTCATCAACAGCAGTGATAACTCCGGCAAAGAAGTGCTGCTTGCTCCCCTCATGATTCCAGCCGTTGTTCTTTTCCCGCTATTTATGATGTATGGCTGCGCTACCGGGCCTTGCGTTTAACCTTCTCCGGGCCATCATGGATGGCCTGATTTCGCGGCTTTTTCGCGTTATCGTCATCGTTTGATATACTCAAAGGGACTTTTTTCAGAGAAAAGGATCAAAAGATGAAAAAAACCGTCATTTTTGGTGCCGCGTTATTCCTGGTTGCTCCGTTGGCTGCACAGGCATCTTGCGAGAGCGTGAAAGCAGATATTGCCCAGAAAATCATCGCCAATGGTGTACCAGAATCCGGTTTTACGCTGGATATCGTCCCGAACGATCAGGTGAATCAGGCCGGTGGTCAGGTGGTTGGTCACTGCGAGAGTGATACTCACAAGATTGTTTACACCCGCCATGCTGAAGGCGACGCCAATACAGAAAGTGCGCCAGCGCCAGCAGAAGGTCAACCGACGACCACACCGTAACCCTTCCTCTGGATGTTCAAAATAAATGTTCAAAAGGCGCTTTCGCGCCTTTTCTTTTGCCTTATTTTTGTCTGGTTTCAATCTGCCCTGGTCGCTGGCTCGCGGGGATCATTCTGGCGGAAAGCAGCGTGATAGCCGCGATGAGTGCAGAAACGATAAATACACCGTGGATAGACGAGGCGACTTGCGATGCCAGCGTATCGAGCTGGTTTACGCTCAGCAGGATGCGCTTGGCCGGATCCATCAGCGTCTGGAGTGGATCGCTCACTTCCGGTAATCGCCAATGCAGACTGATGTTCAGCGTCGCGCCAAGGATTGCCGTTCCCAGTGCGGAACCCAGCATGCGGGTAAACATGGCAGAGGCCGTTGCAATGCCGCGGATGGAGTAGTCCACCGAGTTTTGTATCGATACCAGAAACGTGGTGCTACTTAGCCCCATTCCTGAACCGATCAGAAATGCCGCGAGCCGCGCCCACATCAGGTTGCTGTCCGGTTGAACGGTTAGCAGCGTCAGACTGCCGATAATCAGCACAATACCGCCGAGCATTGCCGTAAACCGGTAAGACGTCCACAGCATTAAGCGCCCGCTCAGCGTGCTGGCCAACGGCCAGCCAATCGACATCATCGCCAGTATACTGCCGGCTTCCAGCGGCGTTTTCCCCATAACGCCTTGAATAAACGTCGGCAAAAAGGCGCTCACACCCATCATGGCGGCCCCGACGACCAAGCCACCGAGATTACCGGCGATAATGACCCGATTGCGCCACAGCGCCAGTGGAAACAGCGGCTCCGGCGTACGCTTTTCCTGTCGAACTAACAGAATGCTGCCGACAGCAGAGATCGCAAGCAGCGGGATCACCCAGTAGCCAAACACCTCAGCCTGTAGCAGCGCCATCAGCAAACTGGCGACGGACACAATCAGATAGAACGCCCCCATCCAGTCCAACTGATGCTGGCGCACGGTATTCATCGTCGGCAGATAGCGAGCCAGCAGGAAGATGGAGAACAGCCCAATCGGCACGTTGACCCAGAAGACCAGCGCCCAGTTGAAGTGTTGCACGATAAACGCACCCAGCAGCGGGCCAATAATCGCGGAAAAGCCCCACACGCTGGACAAATAGCCCTGTATTTTCGGACGCTCGGTTGAGCTATACACATCTGCAACAATGGTGAAGGCAATCGGCGTAATCGCGCCCGCGCCCAGCCCTTGCAAGGTGCGGAAGACGATCAGCCAGCCCATCTGCGTCGAGAATCCGCACAGAATCGACCCTAACAGGAACACGATCATGCCGAAGAAGAATATCTTTTTGCGGCCATACAGATCGGCCAATCGGCCATAAATTGGAATACTGATCGACTGCGTCAGCAAATAACCCGCAAAGACCCAGCCCAATAGGGAAAATCCGCCTAAGTCGGCGATGATGGTCGGCAGCGCGGTGGCGACAATCGTCACTTCAATCGCGGCCGTGAACATAGCCAACATACAGGCAATTAAAATCCAATGGCGATGTGGGACAGGTGTTTGCTGCTGGTTATTCTCTGTTTTCATTATATTTTCAGGATAAGAAGAAAAACTGCCTGTGAGTATAACAGGTGGCGTGGCGGAGAAAATTTATTCCCGCAGAGAAGCGGGAATAGAAGACGAAAGAAATTAGTAACTGACGGCAGAAAGATCGATATAAGACGAGAGATCCCGCTGTTCGGCGCGTGGCAAGTAAGGCAGTTCACCCAGCTGTGGTGCCGGAATTTTTTTCCGCAGAACGTGAATGATTTCTGCGTAATTCGCCAGTCCGGGGTTAATACGGTTAGCGACCCAGCCGACCAGCGGTAAACCATCGTTGATGATCGCCTGCGCCGTCAGCAGCGCATGGCTGATACAGCCCAGTTTGATGCCAACAACCAGCACGACGGGCAGTTGTTCCTGCACCACCCATTCGGAATACGGACGCAGATCGTTCATGACGGTTCGCCATCCGCCTGTCCCTTCAACCACCACGATATCCGCCGTCTCACCCATATGGCGCAGGCCTTGCGTCATCGTGCAGTAATCAATGGTTCCTTCACTTGCGCTGATTTCATCTTCCCGCAGTGCGATAGGGTTAACCATGTTATAGGGCAATTCGAGCGTCGAGGCCGCCTGTAGCAACAGTGCGTCTTTATTACGCAGGCCCGCTTCCGTCTCTTCGCACCCTTTTGCTATCGGTTTGTAGCCCGCAACCGATTTGCCTGCCAGCGCCAGTTTTTGCAATAGCGCCTTGGATACCACCGTTTTGCCAACGGCGGTATCAGTACCAGTGACAAAAATACGTTTCAACATGGGATAACTCCAGACCACCTGAATACCAAAAAACAAGCACAGCCAAAATGCTTTCCAAGCGTGAAAGTCTAGGCTATGCCTCATTCGGGCGGTTTGCGTTAGCGCAATGTTTTGTTGCTCTACGCCTTTATGGTTATCCCTGTAGCAATTTAACCAGCAGCGATCCGTTATAGAGCGCGTCTTTTACCAGTGCCGCTCCGGGCATCGTGCCCTGATTGTAGAACTGGGTCGCTTCCACCTGGATGTTGTGGCTATAGGGCGGGAATGATTGCTGTTGAATACAGCCTAAAATGGCGGGGTGTAAAATACTGGCCGCTTTATTCAGGGGGGAGCCCACCAGAATTTTATCGGGATTAAAGAGATTCACCATGATGGCGACAATGCGGCCGACGTTATGGCCGACATCGTTAATGATATCTTTGGCTAACTGATCGCCTTTGAGCGCGGCGTCACACAGGTTCTCAACGCTAAGCGGTGAACCGTGCAGGAGCGAACTCATGGAGGTATTCATGCGCTGTTGCGCCAGCTCCAGCATATTTTCCGTGCTGGCGACGGTTTCCAGACAGCCGTGATTGCCGCAATAGCAACGTTTGCCATAAGGATCGACCTGCGTGTGCCCGATTTCGACCAGATTTCGACTCCCTGCGTGCAGGATACGGCCACCAGTAATTACGCCCGCGCCGACGTTATGGTCGATCACCACCTGAATCACATTTTGGCAATCACGCGATGCGCCGTATAGCGCTTCGGCCATCGTCCAGGCGCAGATATCGTGTTGCAAATACACAGGCAACCCCGTGCGCTGTTCCAGCGCTGGGCCAATCGCCATTTCCTCAACGTCATAAAACGGCATCCGGTGAATGATGCCCTTGCTGGCATCAATCATGCCCGGCGCAGTAATGGCGATTGCTGTGAGTCGCTCCAGCCGCTTTTGATGACGAATAAAAAACTGGTCGATCTCATTCAGAATACGCTCAAGCAGCGGCTGCGATGACGTAGCGGGAAGCGGGATTTCCTCTTCCACAACCAGCTTGCTGCTGAGATCGCGCAGCGCCAGTAACAAAGTATTGTGGCTGATACGTGCGGAAAGATAGTGCCAGGCTTCGGTATCCAGAATCAGGCCAATTGCGGGACGCCCCCTGCTGCCCACATCCTGGTATTCGGTTTCCTGCACCAGATGGGCTTCCAGCAGTTCGCGGACGATTTTGGTAATACTGGCGGGCGCGAGCTGAGCGCGTTTGGACAGTTCGATACGTGATATCGGGCCGTACTTATCGATCAACCGATACACTGCACCGGCATTCATTTGTTTGATTTGATCGATGTGTCCTGGTTGACCGTCGGTTATCACAAACCTGGCTCCTACTGATTCGTATTATTGCTGGCACTGCTGTTGAAAAATTTATCTTTATTATTGCGGCATGACTATTTTTCACGCTGCAAAATAAAAAAACTGCGGGTATGGTGGGGCTTTTCACTAAACTCGTCAAATATTTGATTCGTTATGTGATTTAGCGCGCATATTTTAACGATTATCCGCCCAGCATCAGCGACATCAGCACTTTCGCAGCAGCGCTTTGCGGCTGATGTCGTGCCGTCACCAGCCAGACTTCTGTTGTGGCGTCCTCTTCTTCCAGCAGCAAATATTTCACGCCATCGACCCGAATACGCAAAAACGACGCTGGCAAGATGGACACGCCCAATCCCGCGGATACCAGCCCGACGATGGTCATCGCCTCGCCCACTTCCTGCGTAATGTAGGGGCTGATGCCATAGCGTTTCAGGAGCGTTAGCGTATCGTCATACAGCGCCGTTCCAACCGCGCGCGAGAAGAAAACGAATGGCTCATTTGCCAGCTGTGTGATGTTGATTGCTCGCCCTGCGTCCTGTTGTGCTAACGGATGGGACTCCTGCACGACAGCGATCAGCGGTTCACGCAGCAGCAACTGATGATCCAGCGCGTCCGGCAACGGATTATTGCGCATAATGCCGATATCAAGCTTACCGTTCAGCAGCGGTTCAATTTGCTGCTTGGTATTAAGCTCCATCATCTGAATATGCACTTCCGGGTATGTTTGGCGAAAACACAGCAGGCTGCTGGAGATCTTTTTGATAAACGGTGCGGACGAGGTAAAGCCGATCGTTAATTCCCCAATTTCACCGCGTTGAATGCGGGACGCCCGTTCCGCAGCCTGATCAACCTGACTGATAATCGACCAGGCCTCTTTCAGGAACATCTCGCCTGCTGGCGTGAGCTGGACATTCCGGTTGTTGCGCGCCAACAATTTCGCCCCCACCTGCTCCTCCAGAATCTGAATCTGTTGGCTTAGTGGCGGCTGTGAAATGCGTAATCGCTCTGCGGCTCGGCCAAAATGCAGCTCTTCCGCGACCGCGATAAAATAGCGAAGGTGACGTAGTTCGATATTCATACTTTAAAAATATCAATCATGATTATTAATATATTATACAAAATAATATCACTCTTCTATGATCCTCTCATTGTTGTTTTACGCCTGATTTACCCTTTCCGGTAAGGAATTATTGTGAGTAACCTGCCATCTTCTGCATCGAACGAGTGGCCTCTTTCTACGGTCGACGATGCGGATGATATTGTCCCGAAACATTCCGGTAAAACGTCTTATATCACGCGTGGTACGCCACAATTTATGCGCGTCACGCTGGCGCTGTTTTCTGCCGGGTTAGCAACGTTTGCCCTTCTGTATTGTGTTCAGCCGCTGCTGCCGGTGCTCTCTCAGGATTTCGGTATTTCTCCGGCGACCAGCAGTCTGTCGCTTTCCGTCTCAACGGTGATGCTGGCGTTTGGGCTGCTGTTTACCGGACCACTCTCCGACACCATCGGTCGTAAGAATGTGATGGTCGTGTCCTTGATGCTGGCCGCGATCTGTACCGTGATTTGCGCGTTTATGACAAGCTGGAACGGCGTATTGATCATGCGGGCAATGATGGGCCTGTCGCTAAGCGGCGTCGCGGCCGTCGCCATGAGCTACCTGAGTGAGGAAATTCACCCCAGCGTGCTGGCATTTTCGATGGGGTTATATATCAGCGGTAACTCCATTGGCGGCATGAGCGGACGTTTGGTCAGCGGGGTCTTAACGGACTATTTCCCGTGGCGAGTCGCCATCGGTACGATCGGCGTACTAGCTCTCATTGCTGCGATAACATTCTGGCGTATTCTGCCCGACTCACGCCATTTCCGACCCGGCTCGCTGCGTCCAAAAACGCTGCTGCTGAATAGCAAACTGCACTGGCGCGATGCGGGCTTGCCGCTGCTGTTTCTTGAGGGATTTTTGCTGATGGGCGCGTTCGTTACCCTGTTTAACTACATTGGGTATCGGTTGCTGGCTCCGCCTTATTTACTCAGTCAGGCGGTGGTTGGCTTACTTTCCGTGGTTTATCTCACCGGAAGTTACAGCTCACCAAAAGCCGGAGCATTAACGGCCCGCTACGGACGCGGCCCGGTGCTAAGCATTGCGATCCTCCTGATGCTAACAGGACTGGGAATGACGGCACTGAGCCCGCTCTTCGCGATCTTTGGCGGGATGATGCTTTTTACCGCTGGCTTCTTTGCCGCCCACTCGGTAGCCAGCAGTTGGATTGGCCAACGGGCGCGGCGCGCGAAAGGTCAGGCGTCATCCATGTATCTCTTTTCTTACTATCTGGGCTCCAGTCTGGCCGGTACGCTGGGGGGATTCTTCTGGCATTTATTTGGCTGGATGGGGATCACCGCGTTCCTGAGCGCGCTATTACTTCTCGCGCTGGTAGTTAGCCTGGTTCTCAAGCATCGCCTTTAAACGCCTTTCTTACCGGAGTTTGCCTGAATCAGGTAAACTCCGCACTGTTTCCACTCTCTCCCTCTATGCCCCGTCAACCCTGCTTGAAATAATACCGATCACGATTGCTGAAGTGTTCATTTATCAGTATAAAGATAGGTATGTTGTAACTAAATTGAGTTTTACTATGAACCGCTATACGCTAATCGATCGCATGAACCACTGCTTCCAGACGTTAGAGAAGAAACTTGCGCTGATGCAGCAACAGTTTGCCGAGTATCGGCTTCTGGCCGGGCGCGTCTATTCCCTTCCCCATGTGGAAAAAGGAACGGAGCACGATCCTATCGAGCATATCGCCGTCACGCAGTACGTTGGACAAGAGGCGCGTGATAAAGGGCTAGTGCATTTTCAGCGACTGTTCATTCACCACTACCCGGAAACACTCAGCAGTAAAAGCGCTATACGCTTGCCGGGCGCACTCTGTTTTTCCGTCAATGCAGCTCAGTATCAGCAAGCACAGTTGCTCATTGCGGAAATTAACGCACTGAAAAAAGAGCTGGAGCAGATTATTACCGTCGAATCCGGGCTAGAGCCGGAACAGCGCTTTGAGTTCGTCCACACGCATTTGAAAGGATTGATCACGCTTAGCGCTTACCGTTCGCTGACGCTCATAACGAATCCGGCGTCAGTCCGTTTTGGCTGGGCGAATAAGCATGTCATCAAAAATATGACGCGTGTGGAGCTGCTGGATAAACTCACCAAGAGCCTGAATGCGGCAAAGCATACGACGCCGTATACCAAAGCGCAGTGGATTGAACATATAGAGCAAGAAATTGACGCGGTCTTGTCGCTGCAGGAAGACGCTATTTTGAAAATTAAACGCCCGGTCAAAGTCCAGCCTATCGCCCGCGTGTGGTATCCCGAACAGCAAAAACAGGTTCAGCATCCCTGCCCGTCTCCCCTGCTTGTGCTTTGTCAGCAGGAATCCGGCGGCGAGATCCCCATTATCGGTGAACTCAATCCTTATGACGCCAACAACATCAAGCATAAACACAAACCGAAAGCGGCCGAACTTCGCCTGCTCATCCCTCGTTTACACCTGTATACCGATGCACCGGAATGAAAAAGAAAAAGCCTGCGGGTAAACACCGGCAGGCTACGGGATAAAGCGCTGACTATCGCGCCATTACTTTTTCAGGCTACCGACCATCTCTTCCGGTCGAACCCACTCATCAAACTGTGCTTCGGTTAGGTAGTTCAGTTTGAGCGCGGCTGCCTTCAGCGTCAGCCCTTCTTTATGCGCTTTTTTGGCAATTTCTGCCGCTTTGTCATAGCCAATATGTGTGTTGAGCGCCGTCACCAGCATCAGCGATTCGTTCAGCAGCTGATTGATGCGATCGCGATTCGGCTCGATTCCCACCGCACAGTGCTCATCGAAGCTCTTCATGCCATCAGCCAGCAGGCGAATCGACTGCAGGAAGTTATGAATCACCATGGGACGATAGACGTTCAGCTCAAAATTACCGGACGCCCCGCCGATATTCACGGCGACATCGTTGCCCATCACCTGGCAGCACAGCATCGTCAGCGCTTCACACTGGGTCGGGTTGACCTTGCCTGGCATGATGGAGCTACCCGGCTCGTTTTCAGGAATGCTCAGTTCGCCGATACCACAGCGCGGGCCGGACGCCAGCCAGCGCACATCGTTGGCAATCTTCATTAACGATGCAGCCAGCCCCTTCAAGGCACCGTGCCCGTGAACCAACGCATCACAGGTCGCCAGCGCTTCGAATTTATTCGGCGAGGTCACAAACGGTTGACCGGTCAGTTTCGCCAGTTCTGCTGCCACGCGCACCGCGTATTCGGGATGCGTGTTTAGCCCTGTTCCGACCGCAGTACCGCCCAGTGCCAGCTCACAAATGTGCGGCACGCTGTTTTCGATATGCTTCAGATTATGCTGCAACATCGCGGCCCAGCCGGAGATTTCCTGCCCCAGCGTCAACGGCGTGGCATCCTGTAAATGCGTACGGCCGATCTTGACGATATCCTTAAACTGCTCGGCCTTGGACGCCAGCGTGGCGTGTAACGCTTTCAATTCAGGAATCAGGTGTTCGTTGATCGCGACAACAGCGGCGACATGCATCGCCGTCGGGAAGACGTCGTTGGAACTCTGACTTTTGTTGACATCATCATTCGGATGAACCAGACGATTGTTGCCCCGCTCTCCCCCCAGCAGTTCACTGGCGCGGTTAGCCAATACCTCGTTCATATTCATGTTACTTTGCGTACCAGACCCCGTCTGCCAGATCGCTAACGGGAATTCCCCGGCATGCTGACCAGCCAACACTTCATCCGCTGCCTGAATAATCGCATTTCCCCGTTCGGCAGGCAGAAGCGTGAGATCCATGTTGACGCGGGCTGCCGCGCGCTTGGTTTGCGCCAGTGCATAAATCAGCGCGCGGGGCATTTTCTCTTCAGAAATACGGAAGTGTTCCAGCGATCGCTGTGTCTGTGCGCCCCATAACCGTTCAGCAGGAACATCAATCGGTCCCATTGAGTCTTTTTCACTACGCGTCGTGCTCATTACCTTTCCTCCTTAAACACACATTCAAATAGTAGAAGACATCGAATCACATCGCCGGGCCTATTCTGATAACACTCACTGGCCTTATCACGCTTATTGGTCGACTAACACTGTCTGGCATCGCGCTACATAAAACATTACCATGAAGCGAAGAAGATGCAGTGTATTCATAATCACTCAAGTAATTAACAGCCAGCATCACAGAAATTAACAATTAATGTAATAGCAGGGAGCCGACATGCAAAAAATGCTCAATTGCGTCCAGCACTACGCCTGGGGCAGCAAACACGCCTTAACTGAGCTATATGGCATTGATAACCCTAACGATTTACCGATGGCGGAACTTTGGATGGGTGCCCATCCTAAAAGCAGTTCGGCGATTATTGATGAAAAAGGCAACACCCGCAGCCTGCGAGAAGTGATTGCCGAAGACTCGACTGCCCATCTTGGCGCAACGATCGCACAACGTTTTGGCGAATTGCCCTTTTTGTTTAAGGTATTGTGCGCGGAACAGCCACTTTCCATTCAGGTTCATCCCAGTAAATCATCGGCAGAACAAGGCTTTGCGAAAGAAAATGCCGCAGGTATCCCGCTAGATGCGGCCGAAAGAAACTACAAAGATGCCAATCACAAACCGGAATTGGTCTACGCATTAACGCCCTTTCAGGCCATGAATGGGTTCCGAGAATTATCTGAAATTGTGCAGTTGTTGGAGCCAGTTGCCAGCGCACATCCGTCCATCTCCGCGTTTTTACAACAGCCCGATGCGAAGAATCTCGCCATGCTGTTCACCAACCTGCTGAGTATGGAAGGTGAGCAAAAATCGCGTGCGCTCGGCGTCTTGAAGGCCGCGCTAAATAGTCAAAATGACGAACCGTGGGCGACCATCCGCGCGATCACACAATACTATTCCGACGACAGCGGATTGTTCTCCCCGCTGCTGCTGAACGTCATTACGCTCCAACCCGGCGAAGCCATGTTCCTGTTTGCGCAAACGCCGCATGCTTATCTGAAAGGCGTGGCATTAGAAGTCATGGCGAACTCAGACAACGTGCTGCGCGCTGGGCTAACGCCGAAATATATTGATATTCCAGAACTGCTGGATAATGTCGTATTTGAAGCCAAACCTGCAAACCAGTTGCTGACGACGCCACACCGACAGGGCAATGAACTCAGCTTCCCGATTCCTGTTGAAGATTTTGCTTTTTCGCTGCACGAACTGAGCCAGAGCCCGCAGACGCTCAGTCAGAATAGTGCCGCCATTGTATTTTGTATTGACGGCCACGCCGTCCTGCAAAAAAATGAGCAGCGGCTCTCGCTACGTCCGGGAGAATCCTGCTTCATTTCCGCCAGTGAATCACCGATAACGGTTGAGGGACAGGGGCGTCTCGCTCGCGTATTTAACCGATAACTTGTTCCATACGCTGCGGTTACCTACGGGTAAGTTGCCAGCGTTTCGCGTTGAAAACGCGCATTTTTTTACTAAAGGATGAATAAAAATGAAGAAGTCGTTAGTCGCCGTAGGCGTTATTGTTGCTCTGGGTGCCGTCTGGACCGGCGCATCCTGGTACACCGGCAAGCAGATGGCTCAGCAAATTGATGGCTTTACCGATACGCTGAATACCAAACTCAAGCAAGCCTACCCGAACGCTGGCCTGAAAGTCGTCTATCGCGACTATAAGGGCGGCGTATTCAGCAGCACGCTATCCTATGTGCTGCAAGCGGATGGTTCGATAGGCACAGCAGAAGGCGCGAAGATCCTTGCGCCCGGTGAAGAGCTCGTCTTCAACGAAACCGTGTCTCACGGGCCATTCCCGCTGGCACAGCTTAAGAAGTTCAACCTCATCCCTGCAATGGCGTCTATCCATACCGAGTTAGCTAACACACCCGCCGTCAAAGCCTGGTTTGAGCTGACGAAAGATAAGCCGTTCTTTACGGCCGAAACTCGCGTCGCTTACAGCGGTGATACACAGTCACTCGTTACGCTGGCCCCTATCGACCATCAGTCGCCAGAACAGAAATTTTCCTTCAGCGGCGCAGAAGCCTTGGTGGATATTGGGCACGATCTGCGCAGCAGCAAGCTGGATACCACCATCAGCAGCGTGAAGATGGAAAGGAAAAATGCCTGGGGTCAAACAGAGAACGTCGATCTCACCGATTTCTCGATCAAGGGAACCAATCAAAAAGGCAAATTCGATCTTGATATAGGTGATGGCAACCTGTCCTTTAAAGCGATGACGTTTACTGTAGAAGGCGGAGAACCGGTTACCTTGAACGACTTCTCTTTGCAAAGCAGCGCAACGGAAGATGACAAAAATCTGGCAGGCAAACTGGCCGTGACGCTGGGCTCGTTAGTTATCGGCGACCGCAACCTGGGATCGGGCAACGTGAATATGTCTATCTCACAGCTTGACGGTGCAGGTACCAAACAGTTCGTCACCGCCTATCAGGAAAGAGTGCAGAAACTGTTGCAGGATCCAGCCGTAATGGATCCCGATACTTATCAGCACGAAGTCGCCATGTCTGTTCTGCAATACCTGCCGCAGCTGTTGAAAGGCAACCCAAGCATTGCTATTTCACCGATCAGTTGGAAAAACAGCAAAGGTGAAGGCACGTTCACGCTGGCGCTGGATTTAACCGATCCGTTGCAGAGCACGGATAAAGCGAACGATGCCACCCTGTCAGATGAAGAAAAAATCATTCGTCAGTCGGTGAAAAAACTCGATGCCAAGCTCAATGTACCGCTGGATATGCTGGCAGAATTAATGGTGCAGGCGGGGCCGAAACCGGCCAACGATGAAGAGCAAAAGCAGGCGACAGAAATGGCGCAGCAGCAAGCGAAGATGATGGCGGGCATCGGCCAGATGAATCAGTTGAGCGTCACGAAAGACAACGCGATTACCAGCTCGCTGCACTATGCTGATGGCCAAATTGATTTCAACGGCAACAAAATATCGCTAGCCGATTTCATCGCGCCGTATTTCTCCGTTCCAACGGAAGAAGGTGAAGAGTCTCTGCCTGGTGCACAGGAAGAACCCGTCACACCACCGGCGCAGTAAGCCAACACATCGTAATATTAGGTGCTAAAACACACGGTGGCCGCATTTGCAGCCGCCGTTTTTTCTGCCCTACACTTTCTGCTTCATATTGAGATGACACCATGTCCGCGTTGAAACCCTTCATGGAAGCCCATCAGGCTGCGATCTATTTTGTTGCTGTGATAGCGGCAGTGGCAACCGCCTTGGTGCTGCCGGGAACGGAGCAACTCGATATCGTGATTAATCCGGCGCTGGCGCTGATGCTTTTTGTCACGTTCCTGCAAGTGCCGCTGACCACGATCGGAAAGAGCCTCACTCAGGTCAGATTCATCGGCGCGTTGCTTGCTGCCAACTTCATCGTGATTCCTTTACTGGTCGCGGCGCTGTTGCCCTTTCTCCCCGCCGAACCGCTGGTGAAGCTAGGCATTATATTGGTGCTACTCGCCCCCTGTATTGACTACGTGGTGACATTCGCGCATCTAGGACGCGCAGATGCCGCCCGCCTGTTGGCTGCAACGCCTATTTTATTGATACTGCAAATGTTGGCGTTGCCCTTCTACCTGACGTTATTTCTCGGTCAGGACGCCTCTGGACTTATCGTCTTCGCACCCTTTATCGACGCGTTTATCTGGTTGATTGCCGTGCCTTTAGCGCTGGCCGCGCTTCTGCAATGGCTAGCGGCGCGACAGCGCACGATGGCAACCTTTTCGGATGCATTGAGCTATCTTCCCGTTCCGGCTACCGCTCTGGTGCTATTTATCGTCGTTGCGGCGGTCATTCCCCAACTGCGCACCACCTGGGCGTCGGTATTACTCGCGGTACCATTTTATGTGCTCTTCGCGCTGTTGGCCCCGCTGCTCGGCTGGTTCACTAGCCAACTGTTCCGGTTGGATTCGGCTGGCGGGCGCGCTGTGGCCTTTAGCGCCAGCACGAGAAATTCTCTGGTTATTCTGCCGCTGGCGTTGGCAATACCCGGCGCACTGCCGCTACTTCCGGCCGCGATCGTCAGCCAAACGTTAGTAGAATTACTCAGCGAGCTCATTTATATCCGAGCTATTCCTAAGTTGAACGCCCGTTCTACGGGTCAGGAAAAGCAGTAACAGGTTGTTTTTGCTTAATGATTGTTCAGAATAGTGGAGTTTTGGCGCTAACTGTTGGCTATTTACCTCGATTTCTTTTTATACTTTGTCGTATGAAAAACAGTAATCAGACAATAACATTATGATTGATTCACTCCTGCCGTTGACGGATATCCACCGCCATTTAGATGGTAATATCCGCGCCCAGACTATTCTGGATCTAGGTCACCAGTACAATATCGCGTTACCCGCCAACGATCTTGACGCGCTCCGTCCTCACGTTCAGGTCACCAAAAACGAACCTGACTTACTGAGCTTTTTACAAAAGCTCGACTGGGGCGTGGCCGTACTTGGTTCACTGGATGCCTGCCGCCGCGTGGCTTACGAGAACGTTGAAGATGCCGTGAAAGCCGGGTTGGATTACGCAGAACTGCGTTTCTCTCCCTACTATATGGCGATGAATCATAAACTACCGATTGCTGGCGTTGTTGAGGCAGTGATCGACGGCATTACCGCAGGCTGCCGTGATTTCGATACCGATATCCGTCTGATTGGCATCATGAGTCGGACCTTCGGCACCGAGGCCTGCCAGCAAGAGCTGGACGCCCTGCTGTCCCAGCGCGATCGCATCGTCGCGCTCGATCTGGCCGGTGATGAATTGGGTTACCCAGGTGCGCAGTTTACTTCTCATTTCCGACAAGCTCGCGATGCTGGCTGGCACATCACGGTTCACGCGGGTGAAGCGGCCGGGCCGGAAAGTATCTGGCAGGCGATTAACCATCTGGGTGCAGAGCGCATCGGGCATGGCGTAACCGCGATTATCGATCCGCGTCTGATGACGCACATGGCGGAGCATGGCATCGGCATCGAATCCTGTCTGACTTCTAACATTCAAACCAGCACCGTGGAATCACTGGATAAACATCCGCTGATCCACTTCCTACGCTATGAAATCCCCGCCACCATCAACACGGACGATCCTGCGGTTCAGGGCATAGAGATCCGTCACGAATATGAGGTCGCGGCCCCACTTGCTGGCCTGACGGCGGTAGAAACCCGCAAAGCACAGGAAAACGGCCTGAATATTGCGTTTATCAGCGAGCAGGAAAAGCAGCTGTTACGTGAAAAGGTTCTGCGTAAGCGCGGTGCAATTCAATAATTTGGGTCAGCCGCTCACGAAAAACGGCTAACTTTCGTTAGCCGTTTGACACAAGTTTATTACCGATAAATTACAGAGATCAACTGGCCGGGTTTGCCGAGGAATGGTGCGTGGTAATCAACCACTGCTTCTGTTTAGCGTTCCAGGCATAAGTGTAGGTATAGCGAGCCTTGGCTACGCTACCATCACCGAATGTGAAGGTGTAGGTTCCGGTATCAACAGCCTTATTACAGCCGATGCGGATCGTGCTGGTATCAATCTTACCAACCGGCTTTTTCTCCAGGAAATGTTCGAAGTAATCAATACGCTCGGCGTCAGTCGTACGCGGTTGATCGGACAGCGTCGGCAGGAGCACGGCATCCGACGCATAGTTTCTATTCACCTTCTTCGCATCCCCTGTTTGCAGCGATGCGTTCCAACGGTCAAATAACGACGCAATTTCTTTTTGGCTGGTTTTCACACATTCCATACTCTGCGCAGCCTGCACAGATGCGGAAGCCAACGTCCCTAACATCGCTAAAGTTAACACCGTTTTTTTAAACATATTTCCCTCGTTCTCAAATAATAATTATCATCAACTGTGTCTTGCTCTATCGACAATTCCTCTCGATGAGCGACTATTGTTATAACGTAACGCAACAAAAAAGTAACACCGTAATGAAACTATCACTGTAATAGATTATTTCTTGTGTTTCCGTATAGTTACAGTGTTTGTTACAAATGACAACGCCCTCGGCCTGTGTAAGACCGAGGGCGTTTTGCATGATGCGAGGGACCGATAATCGCTTACTGACGAGGCGTATCCTGTTCCTTATTTATCCGCTTGGCATAGCGCTGAGCCAGCGCAGCGCAGACCATCAGCTGAATTTGGTGGAAAATCATTAGCGGCAGCACCATCGCACCGACAGCGGCGGCAGGAAATAGCACGTTTGCCATCGGGATCCCATTCGCCAGGCTCTTCTTCGAACCGCAGAATACGATGGTGATTTCATCGGCGGTATTAAAGCCCATCTTCCGAGCAACCAGCGTATTCACCACCAGCACAACCGCTAGCAGCACGATCGAACAACCGACGACGGCCAGCAATGACCAGACGTTGATCTGTCCCCAAATCCCCTGCACAACCGCCTCGCTGAAAGCGACATACACCACCAGAAGAATTGATGACCGGTCAGTAATATTAATCAGCTTACGGTTACGTTCAACCCACTTGGCAATCAGCGGGCGAGACAGGTGACCAATCACGAAAGGCACCATTAACTGCATGATAATAGAGCCAATCGCGTGCAGCGTATCCGTTTCTCCCCCTTGCGTGTGCATCAGCAAACCGACCAGAATCGGCGAGAGAAACACGCCCAAAATACTGGATGCCGAGGCGCTACAAATCGCCGCGGCGACGTTACCACCGGCCATTGAGGTATAAGCAATCGCCGACTGCACTGTCGCCGGTAGCGCACACAGATAGAGGAAACCCAGATACAAGGTCGGCGTCAGTACCACTGGCGACAGCAGGCTCATACCGATTCCCAGCAGTGGGAACAGAATAAACGTGCTGGCAAACACCACCAGATGCAAACGCCAGTGTCCCATACCCGCACTAATCGCTTCACGCGATAGCTTCGCGCCGTGCATAAAGAACAGCAGAGCAATCGCCGCCGTAGTCAGGCGCTCAAAGAAAACCTTCACGGAGCCTTCAGCAGGAAGAACCGACGCCGTCACCACCACCAAAATCAGAACCAATAAGAATTTATCAATGCGTAACCGTTGTAACCACCCCATGCCCGACACCTTTCCCCTAGCCTGTTATCCGCCGAATGAACACTCTAACAAGACGGGCGATCCGAGGATCGCCCAAAGTTATCTATGACTAAATGTGAATCTAGAAATCTGAGTCGATAAATCTGTTTACAGACAGAAAACGGTGGTAATGAGATAAAGGCATCAGAAGCGCCTTCGAACACCGTAAATCGAGCGTGAAAGACGCATGTACCGCATTTTTACCCTCGACCATTATCACCGTTCGATTGATTTTCTCAGCAGTCTAGCGCGATCCTAAGACCGCCTGTTTAAACGAACCATTAACTATCTGGAATAAAACGCGGTAAATCTAGCTATTTTTCACCGTGACGGCTTTTTTCTGCTCGTGGGAAAGCAGTCCTAGCTCGATCAGCTCCATCACCTGAATCGCCTGATGCACGCTAACGGGGTTTTCGCCTTTACCCGTCAGCGCATCGCGCACTGCCGCATAGTAAGCCGGATAATTACCCGGAATCGTGGCGATCGTTTGCTCCGCCGTTATGCCATCGCGAGACAGCGTCAGCACGCCATCGTGTTTATCCTGACCCCAGTCGGCCAGCGGTGGACGTTCACCCGCTTTCAGGCGATCTTCCTGTGGGTCAAGACCGTATTTTACAAAGCTGCCGCGTGTGCCATGCACGATATAGCGGGCAGAGGCCGCCGCCACCAGCATGCTGGCGTGCAGCACAACCCGGCGTTGTGGGTAAATCAGCGTCGCGTGGAAATAATCAATCGCCTTACTGCCAGGCCTCAACCGTGCCATATCTACCTGAATCGCCACCGGCAAGCCAAACAGCTCCAGCGCTTGATCCAGCAAGTGCGGCCCAAGATCGTACCAAATCCCGCTGCCTTCGCTGCCGTCTTCACGCCAGCGCTGGCGCACTTCGGGGCGGAAGCGATCGAAATGCGATTCCATATACACCACATTTCCTAACGTTCCCGCCGCCAGCAGCTGTTTCAGCGTCAGAAAATCGCTGTCCCAACGGCGGTTATGGAAAACAGAAAGCATTTTTCCGACACGGTCGGCTATAGCGCCCAAATCGTATGCTTGTGACAACGTCACCGTAAACGGTTTATCGACAACGACATGCTTGCCCGCTTCCAGCGCCTGTTTTGCCAGCGGGAAGTGCGTGTCATTGGGGGTAGGAATAACAATGAGGTCAATATCGGGATCGTTAAATAACGCCTGAGGGTCTTTCTCTACTCGCAGATTTGCCCAATCTGCATGCACTTTTTCAGCACTGCTGCTGGACACGGCCACCAGCTCCATACCCGTCGTACCTGCAATCAACGGCGCGTGGAATGTCTTACTGGCATAGCCATAGCCCAGCAGCCCAACACGAACGGTCTCACTCATGACGATTCCCCTTAGCTTATTTTGACTTTGTGATTTCTCACTCAGTATATACCCGTCATCCGCCAGATTGCAGAGAGGGATAATAACCAGGGGAATCGGATTCGTTTTCGTTCGCTAGCCGCTCACGGCGCTGGGCATCCGCTCTCCCCATGCCACGGGCAGCGTTTTGGCTGCCGGATAGTTGATTTCACTGCTGCGGCGACGGAAATCGCTGGGGCTGACGCCGACCCGCTTACGGAACACGCGTGAGAAATACAGCTGATCGTCATACCCCACCACGCGACCGATGTTGGCGATAGATTCCTGCGTCGTCTGCAATAACAGCTTGGCGCGAATCACGCGCTGATCTTCACGCCAGCGCAAAATATTAATGCCCACCTGTTCACGGAACAGATGCGCCAGCCGCGACGGTGACAGACAAACATGCCGCGCAACTTCGTCAATACGCAGCTCTCCAGCCAGATTACTGGTAATAAACTGGCAGGCTTCTATCACACGCGGATCCATGATTTTCTGCGGGCTCTGTGGATCTTCTTCCATCGCGCGGAGCAGCAGCCGCTCCAGCAGATTCATACCCAGCTCTTCCGAAAAACGACGCCCAGAACGCTGTGTCTGTTCGATATTGGCAAACAGCCTGTCGAATTCCAGCAGCAGTTGGTTATTCGGCAGGCTCATGCGACCAATGCCGCTGCTTTTGGTATGCCATTCCAGCCAGTCGGCCCAGTAGGCGCGCGGGCGAAAATAGACCCAGCGGTGATACCAGCAGTCGCTGCTCGGCGAACGGCCATAAAAATGCTTCGATTTCGGCGGGAACAACAGCAGGTCACCGGGATTACAGAAAAAGGTCTCATCGCCATCAAAGACCTGACCCTGTCCTTTCATGGTGAGGTTAATGATGTAGCCTTTCATTCCATCGGGACGATCGATAAAGAAGTCGAGCGGCCCTTCTGCCAGAATCGGCGTCAGGCCGGCCACAAGATAAGCGTTGAACGAATATCCCGGCAGCAGCGGATTAGGCTGAGATTCATGCGCCATACGGTGATACATCGAGCCTCCGGTACACGCTAGTAAGAGAGAAAGCGGCAGGCTCTTACCTGCCGCACGGGCATTTATACCGTTTTCTTCGCCAGCTGTTTGTAGCGGTCGAAGATAACCGCCGCCAGCAGAATCAGGCCGCGCACCACATACTGGGCAAACGGAGAGATGTTCAGCAGGTTCATCGCATTCTCCACCGTCCCCAAAATCAGCACGCCGGCCACCACGTAAGAAATTTTACCGATCCCGCCTTTCAGCGACACACCGCCCAGCACACAGGCAGAAATCACGATCAGCTCATACCCGATGGAGGTCATCGGCTGGCCGCTGGTCATACGCGATGCCAGAATGATCCCTGCCGCCGCCGATACCAGACCGGACAAGGCGAAAATGATAATCTTGGTACGTACAACCGGTACCCCGGCCAGACGCGCCGCCTCTTCATTGCCGCCAATCGCCAGCGTATTGCGGCCAAAGGTGGTTTTATTCAACAGCAGACCAAACAGAATCATACAGCCGATGGTGATCCAGATAGGCGCAGGCAAGCCCAGCCAGTTGGCATAGCCCAGTTCGAAGAAACGCTCATCTTCAATCCCTACCGCTTTACCATCGGAAATGATGTACGCCAGACCGCGCGCAATCTGCATCGTCGCCAGCGTGGTGATCAGCGCATTGATCTTCAAACGGGCAATCACAAATCCGTTGAGTAAACCGAACGCTACGCCCAGCAGTAGCCCGGCGCTGACCCCGATCCACAGGCTTTCACTGATATTGATCACCACCGCCGTCGCCACACCAGCACAGGCGATGATAGACGCGACCGACAGGTCAAAATCACCGGAAGCCAGACAGAACAGCATCCCGCAGGCCACCATACCGGACATGGAGATTGCCAACCCCAGCCCTTTCATGTTGATAAATGAAGCGAAATTCGGGACGAAAATCGCACAGCCAAGAAACAGCACGGCAAACACCACCAGCATGCCGTAGTTATCCCAAATGCGGGACAATCCCATACCGCTTTTCTTCTTTTCTGAGGTTGTAGACGTAACCGTTGACATTATTTTGCTCCTTCGCGGTCAGGCAACCGCAGATTCGATATCAGGGGTTCGTAACATAGCCAGACTGAGCACCTTCTGCTCTGTGGCATCGGTATGCAGCAGTTCGCCAGAGACGGCACCTTCGCGCATGACGATAATCCGGTCGGCCAGCCCAAGCACTTCTGGTAAATCGCTGGAGGCAAACAGCACCGCGATCCCCTGATTCGCGAGTTCATAGATGACATGATAAATTTCGTGCTTCGCGCCGACGTCGATACCGCGCGTGGGTTCATCGAGCAAAATGACCTTCATCTCTTCGGACAGCCAGCGGCCAAGAATGGCTTTCTGCTGGTTTCCCCCGGAAAGATTCATAATCAGCTGTTCATCGGACGGCGTTTTGATGTTCAACGCCGCAATGCGCTTCGAAGCGTTATCCGCTTCCCACTGATTATTAATAATAAAACCGGCTTTCAGGCTCTTACGCCTTGCGCTGATATTGATGTTGTCGCGTACCGAGTGCACTGGAATGATGCCGTCCGCCTTGCGATCTTCCGGGCAGAGCATCACGCCCTGACGAATCGCATCGATGGGAGAATTCACCACCAGCGGTTTGCCATCCAGCAACACCTGACCACTGGTGATTTTGGTCGCGCCAAACAGCCCTTTCATCAGTTCGCTGCGACCAGCCCCCACCAGACCAAATAGCCCGACAATTTCCCCCTGCTTCACATTCAGGGAAACCGTGGATTTCACGCCCGGCGCTTTTACGTCTTTCAGCGTCAGACGTTCTTCGCCGTGCGGACGCGGCGTATAGCCATAGATATCCCCCAGGTTACGCCCTACCATCGCCTGTACCAGCGACTCATGGTTCACCTGCTGCATATCGTCGAACGTGCGCACGTAGCGGCCATCTTTAAACACGGTAATGGCATCGCTCAGCGCAAAAATTTCTTCCATCCGGTGCGAAACGTACAAAATGACCCGGCCTTCACTGCGCAATTCCGTAATCACACGGAAAAGCTGCTCGATTTCACGGGCAGACAGCGAACTGGTCGGTTCATCAAAAGCAATAATCTTGGCGTTACGGGCCAGCGCCTTGGCAATTTCCACCATCTGCCACTGCCCGATAGAGAGGTATTTCAGCGGGGTATCAGGATCGATATCCAGTCCCAAATGCTGCAACTGAAGTTTGGCTTCATAGCGCAGCAGCGAATAGTTCACCATGCCGTATTTATGCGGCAGCTGACCTAAGTAAATGTTCTCGGCGACGGTCATTTCCGGCACCAGATGCAGTTCCTGATAAATGATGGCAACGCCCGCATTCAGGGCATCCATCGTGTTGTTGAACTGCACAGGTTTACCCTGAATATGGATCTCACCCGCTGACGGTGAATAGTTACCGCTCAGGATCTTTAACAGCGTCGACTTGCCCGCCCCGTTTTCCCCCATCAATGCATGGATCTGGCCGGCATGGCAGGAAAAACTGATATCCGAAAGCGCCTTAACACCGGGAAATTCTTTACCAATCCCATGAAACGACAAATAGGGTGACTGTGCTGTCATGTCTGTTTCCTCATAACGATGCAGGGTCAAAAGCGGACAACCTCGACCAGCGTCATGCTGACCGGCGTTATCCGCGTCTTTACGAAATCAGGCGTGATTACATCAGGCCTTTTTTCTCCAGTTCGACCTTAAAGTTGTCACGAGTGATCAGCACCACGTCGGTCACTTCGGTGAATTTCTCCGGCTCAACGCCTTTGGTCACCCAGTCATTCAGCATCTGGATACTCTTGTAACCGTGGATATCCGGGCTCGGCAGCAGTGAACCATAGAAGCCCGTTGCCTGACCTTTAGACAGCTCGCTCACCGCATCCACGCCGTTGATACCGATACCAATGACGTTTTCAGCTTTAAAGCCCTGACCTTCCGTTGCACGCACGCCACCCAGTACGGTGTTGTCGTTCATGCCGATAATCAGCCAGTTTTTCACGCCCGGATGCTGAACCAGCATGGAGTTAGCGGCGTCAAATGCACCGGGGATATCGTTAGATTTGGTTGGCACTTTGTAGATCTGTTTTTCCGGGAACCCTGCGGTTTTCAGCGCGTCCATGGAGCCAGTCGTGCGGCGACGTGCGGTATCCAGCTCATCAGCGGTAATCGCCATCACGGCGGTTTCCTCTACTTTCCAGCCGCGTTTGGTCATCTCTTTATACAACTCCTGACCCTGACGCTCGCCAATTTTGGTGGCCGCCATCATCACCAATGGCACGGTATCCATCGGTTGACCTTTGGCATTCACGAACTGGTCATCAACCGCGATCACTTTCAGATCGTAGCTGCGTGCTTTCGCCATAATGGCTGGCCCCAACTTCGGATCCGGCGTACAGATAACGAAGCCTTTCGCTCCACTGGCTGCCAGACTGTCGATCGCGTTCAGGGTCTTTTCACCATCGGGAACCGCAATTTTTATCACATCAAAACCAAGGTCTTTTCCTGCTTTATCAGCGAACTTCCATTCCGTCTGGAACCACGGTTCTTCCGGCTGTTTAACCAGAAAGCCCAGCTTTAAGTTCTCTGCCATAGCTGATTGTGACATAACAGCAGCCAACCCGATTGCTGCCAGCGCCTTAGTGAATTTATGCATGATGTTCTCCGGTGTAATTATCTTTTCATTCGTCAGCAACGCTGAAACGAGTTCGAGTTCCTGGTAGGGTATTTCCGGTCTGGATAAAGGAAAAACACAGACTTAGCACGATTCCTTTACTCAGTAGCATTCAGACGCTTTATGTTTTAGTCGTTATTCCCGGTAAGAATGTAGAGCTTTATCACAGTCCGGAACAATGACAGGTTTGTGCATACATTTAGCGAATTTAACCAATCATTAACCTTTGACCCGCTTCACAAAATGGCTGCTGGCGACAGAAAAATACATACTTCCAGCTAACCGCTCCTCACCGCCTCTCGTTATCCCTGCCATCGTAAACACCAACGATCTGGGATTAATGAGGAGCAAAGCATGAGTGCGGGCGCTATTACGATTGGTCTCGACTTCGGCAGTGATTCGGTGCGCGCCTTAGCCGTTGACTGCCAAAGCGGGCAAGAGCTGGAAACAGAAGTGGTCTACTACCCCCGCTGGCGCGAGGGGAAATATTGTCAGCCTGCCAACAACCAGTTCCGACATCATCCACTGGATTATATTGAATCGCTGGAACAGGCGGTTAAGGTCGTCGTTTCACGCCTGACGAACGAACAACGACAGAACATCATCGGTATCGGCGTGGATTCCACCGGGTCAACCCCCGCACCGATTGATGAGCAAGGTCAGATCCTCGCCCTACGCCCCGAATTTGCCGACAACCCCAATGCCATGTTCGTGCTGTGGAAAGACCACACCGCAATAGAAGAAGCGGAAGCCATCAACGCGCTGTGCCGGAGCGGTCAATTCCCGGATTACACCCGCTACATCGGCGGCGTTTATTCGTCCGAGTGGTTCTGGGCCAAAATCCTGCATGTTTCCCGCGCCGACGCAGCGGTGCGTCAGGCCGCCGTTTCCTGGATCGAACTGTGCGATTGGGTGCCCGCCCTGCTTTCCGGTACGCAAGCACCTGCCGATATTCGCCGCGGACGGTGCAGCGCCGGGCACAAATCACTCTGGCATCCGAGCTGGGGCGGACTGCCGCCGAAAGACTTCTTGCACGCGCTCGATCCCTGCCTGACTGAGACATTACAGTACCCGCTGTTTACCGATACCTGGACCGCCGAACAGCCGGTCGGCACCATCACCGCCGAATGGGCACAGCGGCTCGGCATCCCCGAAACAGTCATCCTCTCGGGCGGCGCGTTTGACTGCCACGTCGGCACCGTCGGCGCAGGCGCACAGCCGTATACGCTGGTCAAAGTGATTGGCACGTCCACCTGCGACATTCTGATCGCCGACGACGCACGCATTGCCGATCGCACCATCGCGGGTATCTGCGGGCAGGTCGACGGCAGCGTGGTTCCCGGCTATATCGGCCTCGAAGCCGGGCAGTCCGCCTTCGGCGACATGTACGCCTGGTTCGGGCGACTACTGGGCTGGTCGTTACAGGAAGCCGCGAAAGATCATCCTGAACTCAAAACGTCATTACAGGCGATGGAAGGCAAACTGCTGGAGCGACTCACGCACAGCTGGGCGGAGAACCCGACGCTGGATCACCTGCCTGTCGTGCTGGACTGGTTCAACGGCCGCCGAACGCCATTCGCCAATCAGCGCCTGAAAGGCGTGATTACCGATCTCAATCTGGGCACCGATGCCCCTACGCTGTTCGGCGGTTTCATTGCTGCCACGGCCTTTGGCGCGCGCGCGATTATGGAATGCTTTGAAGATCAGGGCGTTCCCGTCGAGAACGTGCTGGCACTGGGCGGCATAGCAAGGAAATCCCCCGTCATCATGCAGGTGTGTACCGACGTGATGAATCGTCCTTTGCAGATCGTCGCTTCCGATCAGTGCTGTGCGCTCGGCGCGGCGATCTTTGCCGCCGTCGCCGCTGGCGTTCACGGCGATATCCCAACGGCACAGCAGCATATGGCCAGCGGCATAGAACGCACGTTAATACCGGACAGCCAGCGCGTCGCCCGTTATCAGCAGCTTTATGAGCGCTATCAGCAGTGGTGCCGCCTCGCGGAACCCGCCTATAGCCCAACGTCTACGGCAAAAAACTAATTTTTATCCCTCTGGGGATCACGTTACAGGAGTCATCATGGATCATTTTAAGCAGCTTGAAGTCTGGTTCGTCATCGGTAGCCAACACCTCTACGGGCCGGAAACGTTACGTCAGGTAAAAGAGAACGCGGAAAAAGTCGTCGCCGGATTGAATCAACAGGCCAACCTGCCCGTTAAGCTGGTACTGAAACCGCTGGTGAAAACGCCGGACGAAATTCTGGCACTGTGTCGCGATGCCAACTATCAGGATAACTGTATCGGCCTGCTGACCTGGCTGCATACCTTCTCTCCGGCCAAAATGTGGATTGGCGGCCTGAGCGTACTCACTAAACCACTGCTGCAATTCCACACCCAGTTCAATGCCGAAGTGCCGTGGGACACCATGGACATGGATTTCATGAACCTGAACCAAACCGCGCACGGTGGACGTGAATTTGGCTTCATCGGTGCCCGGATGCGGCAGGCGCATCAGGTTGTCGTCGGCCACTGGCAGGATAAGAACGCCCATGCCCGTATCGGCAAATGGATGCGGGTTGCCGCCGCCATTCAGGAAAGTAAACAGCTGAAGGTTGCGCGCTTTGGTGACAACATGCGTGAAGTCGCCGTCACCGAAGGCGATAAAGTCGGCGCGCAGATCCAATTCGGCTACTCCGTCAGCGCCTGGGGTCTGGGCGATTTAACCGCCGTGGTTGATGCCGTATCCAAAGGCGATATCGATGCGCTGGTCGAAGAGTACGAAGCCAGCTACCAGCTAACAGACGCGGTGAAACTCAACGGTGCGAACCGTCAGAACCTGCTGGATGCGGCACAGATTGAACTCGGGATGAAACGCTTTCTGGAACAAGGCGGCTATCACGCGTTCACCACCGATTTTGAAAACCTGTACGGTCTGAAACAGCTGCCGGGGCTGGCGGTACAGCGTCTGATGCAGCAAGGCTACGGCTTCGGTGGCGAAGGCGACTGGAAAACCGCCGCGCTGCTGCGCATCATGAAAGTGATGGCCGGCGGGTTGTCAGGCGGGACGTCCTTCATGGAGGACTACACCTATAACTTCCAGAACGGTAACGATCTGGTCGTCGGCTCCCACATGCTGGAAGTCTGCCCGACGATTGCGAAAGAACAGAAACCGATTCTGGATGCGCAATACCTTGGTATTGGCGGCAAAGCCGACCCTGCTCGTTTGATTTTCTCAACGCCGGCTGGGCCGTCCCTCAACGCCAGCGTGATCGACATGGGCGACCGTTTCAGAATGCTGGTTAATCTGGTCGATACCATCGAACAGCCGCGCCCGCTGCCGAAACTGCCGGTTGCTCGTGCCATCTGGAAAGCCCAACCGTCGCTGGAAGTAGCGGCCGAAGCCTGGATTCTGGCTGGCGGTGCACACCACACCGTCTTTAGTCAGGCGTTGGATCTCGAACACATGCGGCTCTACGCCGAGATGCAGAACATTGAACTGCTGGTGATCGACAACGAAACCCGACTCCACGAATTCAAAGATGCGCTGCGCTGGAACGAGGTGTATTACAAACTTTGTAGCCGCTAAGCCCACACTCAGGGGCCGGTTGTCTATGGATACGTGTCCGTGAACAATCTGCCCCTTTATCGGTACTTTTTACCTATAAGCCTTTTCCATCTCACGCTCTGATTTTCCATCGCCCTGTCGCCCGACATTGTACGAAACGCCATAACCTTTTTCTGTCAATCCGTTATTTTTCATTTTCATTTGTTTGTTATTGAAAAATAAGCGTACTTTATTACATCGCCCTCTAGACAGGCCTTCTTGCTTGAATATACTTAGTCATCTCAACCACATAACTATTAGACCAATCACCATGACCGTTCATGACTATTTGCTCAAATTCAGGAAAGTCAGCTCAACAGAAAGTCTGGAAAAACTCTTTGATCACCTCAATTATTCTCTGACAGACAGTCAGGAAATCATCAACATGTATCGTGCTGCGGACCATCGGAGGGCTGAGTTGGCATCCGGCGGGCGCTTGTTCGATCTTGGCTGCGTGCCAAAATCCGTCTGGCATCACGTTCTGTAGTTGTTAGCAACAAAAAGAATAGTTATGCAATAATTTCCTTCCGGGATATTACGCAGAACGCTCAGCTCGTTACTGTATAATAGCCCGGCGCTTCTGTTATTAAGCGACTCTGACCTTCCGCCCCTTGAAGGGGACGGCGATAACCCTACTTTGGGTATGTTGTCGAAAACCCAACAATGCCTGATAATAGTCCGGTTTTGTTTTCTAGGCACCGTAATGACCGAATACGCATTGCTCTTTGTTAGCATCCTTCTGGTAAATAATTTCGTCTTAGTGAAGTTTCTTGGGCTGTGCCCCTTTATGGGCGTGTCCAAAAAGCTCGAGACGGCAATTGGCATGGGCATGGCGACCACGTTCGTCATGACTGTCGGTTCAATGTTTTCCTGGCTGGTCAACGAATTTATTCTCGTTCCGCTCGATATTCTCTATTTGCGCACCATGGCCTTTATTCTGGTGCTCGCCGTGGTGGTGCAGTTTTCCGAGATGTTCGTGCGCAAAGTCAGCCCTGAGCTGTACCGCCTGCTGGGGATCTTCCTGCCGCTGATTACCACCAACTGCGCGGTGCTTGGCGTTGTTCTGCTCAACATCAACCTGTCGCACGGTTTCCTGCAATCGACGATTTATGGTTTCGGCGGCGCGGCCGGTTTCTCGCTGGTGATGGTGCTTTTTGCCGCCATTCGTGAGCGTCTCGCCGTGTCGGATATTCCCGCACCGTTCCGCGGTTCTTCTATCGCGCTGATCACCGCAGGCCTCATGTCACTGGCGTTTATGGGCTTTACCGGACTGGTGAAATTCTGATGACCGCTATCTGGATTGCCATTGCGGCATTAAGCGCCCTCGCGCTGGCATTCGGTCTGGTGCTCGGCTACGCCTCCCGTCGGTTTGAAGTTGAAAACGATCCGATTGTGGAAGAAGTGGAAGCCATGCTCCCACAAAGCCAGTGCGGCCAGTGCGGCTACCCCGGCTGTCGGCCCTACGCCGAAGCGGTCGCGCTGAATGGTGAAAGTATTAATAAATGCGGCCCCGGCGGCGAAGCGATGATGCTGAAGCTGGCTGAAAAGCTCAACGTCGATCCGCAACCACTGGAAGGTGACGCCGACGTTCAAGCTCCCGCACGCCAGGTTGCCTGGATCGATGAAAGCAACTGCATCGGCTGTACCAAGTGCATTCAGGCCTGTCCGGTTGATGCCATCATCGGCAGTACCAAAGCGGTACACACCGTCGTCAGCGATTTGTGCACCGGCTGCGATCTCTGCGTCTCCCCTTGCCCGACGGACTGTATCGAATTACGTCCTATCGCGCCGACTCCCGCTAACTGGAAATGGGATCTCGATACGATTCCAGTACGCGTTATTCAAGTAGAACGACATGCTTAAGCTGTTTTCCGCCTTTAAAAAAGACAGGATCTGGGATTTCGACGGAGGCATTCATCCGCCGGAAATGAAGACGCAGTCCAGCCAGACGCCGCTGCGCCAGATCCCGCTGCCAGAACAGTTCATTATTCCGCTCAAGCAGCATCTTGGGCCGGAAGGCGAGATCTGCGTCAGCGTCGGCGATAAAGTCCTGCGCGGTCAACCGCTAACGCGGGGAAAAGGCCGCACGCTGCCCGTTCATGCACCGACGTCAGGAACGGTGAACGCGATTCGTCAACACACGACGGCACATCCGTCTGGCTTGTCCGAACTCAGCATCATCATCGTGCCGGATGGCGAAGATCGCTGGTGCGAACGCCAGACTTTTACAGATTACCGTGAACATAGCGTCGATACCCTGCTTGCCCATCTGCATCAGGCTGGCATTGCGGGCCTGGGCGGCGCAGGCTTCCCTACCGCGGCCAAGTTACAAGGCGGGATGCGTGGGATTGAAACCCTGATTATCAACGGCGCAGAGTGTGAACCCTATATCACCGCCGACGATCGACTCATGCAGGAGTGCGCCGAGGAGATTATTCAGGGCGTCGAGATTCTGTCATTCCTGTTGCAGCCGAAACGCATTCTGATTGGGATCGAAGATAACAAACCGGAAGCTATCAGCGCCCTGCGGCTGGCCCTGGGTAAACGCAGCGACATGCAGCTGCGCGTCATCCCAACCAAGTATCCGTCAGGCGGTGCCAAGCAGCTCACCAAGATTCTGACTGGCAAGGAAGTCCCGTTCGGTAAACACTCCGCCGCCATTGGCGTACTGATGCAGAACGTCGGAACGGCTTTTGCCATCAAACGTGCCGTGATCGACGGCGAGCCGCTCACCGAACGCGTGGTGACGCTGACCGGTGAAGCCTTGCGCCAGCCCGGCAACGTCTGGGCACGACTGGGGACACCGGTACGCCACCTGCTCAAACAGGGTGGCTTCCACGTCAATAAGCAACCGATGGTGGTGATGGGCGGTCCGCTGATGGGCTTTACCCTGCCGTCGCTGGATGTCCCTATCGTTAAAATCAGCAACTGCCTGCTCGCGCCGTCACATACGGAAATGGAGCCGGTTGCTGAAGAACAATCCTGCATTCGCTGTAGCAAATGTGCCGATGCCTGTCCGGCAGGCCTTTTACCGCAGCAGCTTTACTGGTTCAGTCGCGGGCAGGAACACGAAAAAGCCCGCAACCACCATCTGTTTGACTGCATCGAATGCGGTGCCTGTGCTTACGTCTGCCCCAGCAATATTCCGCTAGTGCAGTACTACCGTCAGGAAAAGGCCGAAATTCGGGCCATCGACGAAGAGGCACAGCGTGCCGCACAGGCCAAAGTGCGCTTTGATGCTAAACAGGCTCGTCTGGCGCGAGAAAAAGCCGCACGCGAACTGCGCCACAAACAGGCAGCGGCTGGCGTATCCACCACGGATAAAGATGCCGTTCAGGCTGCATTGGAGCGCGTACGCCGTAAGCAAACCGCCGCAACAGAAGTCGGTTCGCCTATCGCCGTCATCCCCGATGCAGAGCCGGATAACAGCGCCGCCATCGCCGCGCGGGCTGCCCGCAAGGCACAGGCACGTGAACAACAGTTACGTGAAGAACAAGCACGTGAAAAACAGTTACGTGAAGAACGGTCACGTGAACAACAGGCACAGCAGGAAGCGCCTACGGTCGAGGTTCCCTCTGCCGAGCTTGACGATCCACGCAAAGCAGCCGTGGCCGCCGCCCTTGCACGTGTTAAAGCGCGTAAGGCTGCACAGCAGTCTGAGGCAGTAAGCCCAGAAAGTACGGAAGAAGCGGCGACTCCCGCAGTTTCCAACGTGGCGGCAGAACCGGTTGCCATTGTTGAAGTACAAGAGCCGGAAGATCCGCGTAAAGCTGCCGTTGCTGCCGCTATCGCGCGCGTTAAAGCCCGTAAAGCCGCACAGCAGCCTGCAACAAACACGGAAGAGCCGGTTCCGTCGGCTGCTGCTGACGTAGTAGCAGAGCCGATTGCCGTTGTTGAAGTACAAGAGCCAGAAGATCCGCGCAAAGCAGCCGTTGCCGCAGCTATCGCGCGCGTTAAAGCCCGTAAAGCCGCGCAGCAATCTGCAACAAGCGTGGAAGAACCTGTTCCGTCGGCAGCTCCTGACGTGGTGACAGAGCCGATTGCCGTTGTTGAAGCACAAGAGCCGGAAGATCCACGTAAGGCTGCCGTTGCTGCCGCTATCGCGCGCGTTAAAGCTCGTAAAGCCGCGCAACAATCTGCAACAAACACGGAAGAACCTGTTCCGTCGGCAGCTCCTGATGTGGTGGCAGAGCCGATTGCCATTGTTGAAGTACAAGAGCCAGAAGATCCACGTAAGGCTGCCGTTGCTGCCGCTATCGCGCGCGTTAAAGCCCGTAAAGCCGCGCAGGCATCGTCATATCAAGAGGAATAAATGGCTTTTAGAATTGCGAGTTCACCGTTCACACATAACCAGCAGCGCACACAGCGCATCATGCTGCTGGTCATTTTGGCCTGTCTGCCGGGTATGCTGGCGCAGTATTACTTCTTTGGCTACGGTAACCTGATTCAGGTTGGGCTGGCGTCCGCTACCGCGCTTATCGCAGAAGGTGTGACACTGTCACTGAGAAAGTTCGCCGTACGTACCACGCTGTCTGATAATTCCGCACTATTGACCGCCGTGCTGCTCGGTATCAGTCTGCCACCGCTTGCCCCCTGGTGGATGGTGGTCATGGCAACCGTCTTCGCTATCATTATCGCCAAGCAGTTGTATGGCGGCTTGGGGCAAAACCCTTTTAACCCCGCGATGATTGGCTATGTGGTGCTGCTGATCTCTTTCCCAGTCCAGATGACAAGCTGGCTGCCGCCCGCGCCGCTGCAAACCATTCCCGTCGGTTTCCATGATGCATTAGTTATCATCTTTACCGGACACACGCCTGACGGGTACACCATGCAGCAGCTGATGCACAACGTTGATGGCGTCAGTCAGGCAACCCCACTGGATACGTTTAAAACCAGCCTACGCTCTGGCCAAACGCCGCAGGACATTCTGCAACAGCCGATGTTTGCCCAATCGCTGTCTGGCATTGGCTGGCAGTGGGTGAATATCGGTTTTCTTATCGGCGGGCTGTTTTTGCTGATGCGCGGCACCATTCGCTGGCATATTCCGGTCAGTTTCCTGCTGTCGCTGCTGTTCTGCGCCTCGCTAAGCTGGATCATTTCGCCGGAGAAATTCGCGCCACCGATGCTACATCTGCTGTCCGGGGCTACCATGCTCGGCGCATTTTTCATTGCGACCGATCCCGTTACCGCATCAACCACCAACCGGGGACGTCTGATTTTCGGGGCACTGATTGGGTTACTGGTCTGGCTGATTCGTACCTACGGTGGCTACCCGGACGGCGTCGCGTTTGCCGTTCTGCTGGCAAATATCACCGTGCCGCTGATTGACTATTACACCAAGCCACGCGCTTACGGCCACCATCGCTGAGGAGACGCCCATGATGACGACAATGCGCCGCCACGCGACAACACTGGCCCTGTTTGCTGCTGGCACTACCGCATTAACTGCGGTAGTGAACATGTTAACGGAACCGACGATCTCGCATCAGGCGATGCTGCAACAAAAGATACTGTTGGATCAGGTGGTTCCCGCCGAATTATACAATAGTGATATTCAAAAAGAGTGTTACGTTGTCACCGACCCGGCATTAGGTTCGTCAGCGCCACACCGCGTGTTCATCGCCCGCCAGAACGGTGAGCCGATTGCCGCGGCACTGGAAAGTACCGCACCGGATGGCTATTCTGGTGCTATTCGACTGCTGGTTGGTGCCGATTTTCACGGTAAGGTGCTCGGCGTTCGCGTCACCGAGCATCATGAAACGCCGGGACTGGGTGATAAAATCGAAGTACGAATTTCTGACTGGATCACCCGATTCAGCGGACAAACGGTACAGGGTGAGCAGGATGCCCGCTGGGCTGTGAAGAAAGAAGGCGGCATGTTTGATCAATTTACCGGCGCCACCATTACGCCGCGCGCCGTCATTAACAGCGTAAAACGCAGCGCCCTTTACCTGCAAACGCTGCCGCCACAAATCAACACGCTGTCCGCCTGTGGAGAGAACCAATGAGTCAAACCAAAGCACTTTTCGTTGAAGGGTTATGGAAGAACAACTCGGCACTGGTTCAATTGTTGGGCCTTTGCCCCTTGCTGGCCGTGTCATCCACCGCGACTAACGCGCTGGGATTAGGGCTGGCAACCACGCTGGTTCTTACCTGTACCAACATGGCCGTCTCCGCGTTGCGTCGCTGGGTGCCAGCGGAAATCCGTATTCCCATTTACGTCATGATCATCGCCTCGGTGGTCAGCACCGTGCAGATGTTGATCAACGCCTATGCCTATGGCCTATATCAATCGCTGGGGATTTTTATTCCGCTGATCGTGACGAACTGTATCGTTATCGGTCGCGCCGAAGCCTTCGCCTCCAAGAATGCGGTTTTCCCTTCCGCCATTGACGGTCTGGCTATGGGGTTAGGAGCAACCAGCGCACTGGTGGTGCTCGGTTCTCTACGTGAAATTCTGGGTAACGGCACGTTATTCGACGGCGCGGATTTGCTGCTGGGCAGTTGGGCTAAAGCGCTGCGCATTGAGGTGGTTCACCTCGATTCCCCTTTCCTACTGGCGATGCTGCCACCGGGTGCATTTATCGGTCTGGGATTGCTCCTAGCTGTGAAATATTTGATCGATGAGAAAATGAAACAACGTCGAGCTCGCGCGGCTTCTGCCGAAGGAAAAACGGCACCGGCAACCAGCACCGTAGGGGAATCGCTGTGAATAAGGCTAAGCGGATTGAGATCTTAACGCGTTTACGCGACAACAATCCCCATCCGACCACTGAATTGCAGTTCAGTACGCCGTTTGAACTGCTGATCGCCGTGCTGCTTTCCGCACAGGCAACCGATGTCAGCGTGAACAAGGCAACGGCAAAACTCTACCCTGTCGCCAACACGCCCGAAGCCCTGCTTGAGCTCGGCGTAGACGGCGTGAAAGACTACATCAAGACGATCGGCCTGTTTAACAGCAAAGCGGAAAACGTCATCAAAACCTGCCGTTTGTTGCTGGAAAAGCATCAGGGACAGGTTCCCGAAGATCGTGCCGCGCTGGAAGCCTTACCCGGCGTAGGACGAAAAACGGCAAACGTCGTCCTGAACACCGCGTTTGGCTGGCCAACGATTGCCGTTGATACGCACATATTTCGCGTCAGTAACCGGACAGGATTCGCTCCGGGTAAAAATGTCGAACAGGTAGAGGAAAAGCTGCTAAAAGTGGTTCCGGCAGAATTTAAAGTCGACTGCCATCACTGGCTAATCCTGCATGGTCGTTACACCTGTATTGCCCGTAAACCGCGCTGTGGTTCCTGCCTGATTGAAGATTTATGTGAATTTGGCGAAAAGGTCGACGCCTAATCTGCTGTGGTCTGGTGGAATCCCCTCTCGCCAGACCTTCTCTCCGTCACTCCACACTCCGCCTCGTCATTCGTTCTCTCACTAGCAAAGCGAGCCGCGTGTTCTCTGCATCTTACGGCTCAGACAACCATGTATCTCAGGCGGTTTATTCGGTGCACTGCAGCGTATTCCTCTATCAAAAAGCCTGTATAGAAGTACAAGTAACCACTATTTAAGGCTAATAAGTTATTTTTAATAGAAAATTTAGTGATTGAAAGTCACTTTGAGTGACTATATCGATATTTATCTTATCGCCTGCTATTGATGAATTTTTATACTCACTGCATATTTAGTGATATGCAAAACATTAAACCGCATATTCATTCATAGTTAATGATATTGTCTTGATTTTAAGTAAAAGGCAGATTATATCCCTTTTATAAAAAATAAATAGGTTAAACCAATATAATCATTTGAAGCAAAAGAAAGTTATGAAATTAAACTCTGCATAACATTTAATTTCTAGTTTTATCCAACAACTAAAACCACTTGTAACAAAACATGTCAAATGACTTGCCTGTCCGTAAAATCACGTCAATATAGCGCCGTTTTTCCTCCCCATAACTAGTCAAAAGAGGTGGCAGTTTCACTGTTTCACTCTTGTTATTTTCTCGTTAAAAAAACGAGATAGGTAAAATCAGAGGTCTTTGTGTCAACAGCAAACAACAACAACGAATCCCCTGAAAGCGTCAGCATGAACGCTTTCAAACAACCAAAAGCGTTTTATCTCATCTTCAGCATCGAGCTGTGGGAGCGTTTTGGTTACTACGGTCTGCAAGGCATTATGGCGGTTTATCTGGTCAAAATGCTGGGCATGTCCGAAACCGACTCCATTACCCTTTTCTCCTCATTCAGTGCACTGGTATACGGTTTCGTCGCCATTGGCGGCTGGCTGGGTGATAAAGTCCTCGGCACTAAACGTGTGATCGTGCTGGGTGCCATCGTGTTGGCGATCGGTTACACCATGATTGCCTACTCAGGCCACAGCGTGACGTGGGTGTATATCGGCATGGCGACTATTGCCGTCGGTAACGGATTGTTTAAAGCCAACCCGTCAGCCCTGCTGTCTACCAGCTATGCGAAAGACGATCCGCGCCTGGACGGTGCTTTCACCATGTACTACATGGCGGTGAACATCGGCTCCTTCTTTTCTATGCTGGCTACACCGGTACTGGCCGCGAACTATGGCTGGAGCGTGGCCTTCTCCCTGAGCGTCGTGGGTATGATTCTGACGCTGGTTAACTTTATGTTCTGCCGCAAGTGGGTCAGCACACAAGGTTCTCAGCCAGATTTCCAACCGATCAATCTGCAGAAGCTCGCAGTCACGCTCGCAGGTATTGTCGCGCTGGTCGCACTTTCCACCTGGCTGCTGCACAACCAGAGCATCGCACGTTGGATTCTGACGCTTATTTCACTGGCCGTTGTTGCTATCTTTATCAAAGAGATGCTGGCGGTGACTGGAGCAGAACGCCGGAAAATGATTGTCGCGCTTCTGCTGATGCTGGAAGCAGTGGTCTTCTTTGTGCTGTACAACCAGATGCCAACCTCACTGAACTTCTTTGCTATTCGCAACGTTGAGCACTCGATTTTAGGCTTTACCTTTGAGCCAGAGCAGTATCAGGCGCTCAACCCGTTCTGGATTATGGTTGCCAGCCCGATTCTGGCTGCGGTTTACAACAAAATGGGCGACCAACTGCCGATGGCGCATAAATTTGCGGTGGGTATGGTGCTGTGCTCTGGCGCGTTTCTAGTGCTGCCGTGGGGTGCCAGCATGGCAAACGAACAAGGTATTGTGTCCGTCAACTGGCTGATCCTCTGCTATGGCTTGCAAAGTATCGGAGAGTTGATGATTTCCGGTCTGGGTCTGGCGATGGTCGCTCAACTGGTACCACAGCGCCTGATGGGCTTCATTATGGGTGCCTGGTTCCTGACATCAGCCGGTGCCGCCATTATCGCAGGCTACGTTGCTAATATGATGGCCGTGCCTGAGAACGTCATAGACCCTCACGCGTCTCTTGAGATTTATAGCAATGTCTTCATGCAGATTGGTATCGTCACCGGCATCATCGCCGTTCTGATGCTGCTGACTGCGCCGAAACTGACGCGTATGACGCAGGATGTCACCGACGCCCCTGCAGAGGCCGTCACGACGACAGCCTCTGCCTGATAACCTGCTGGAACACGTCACGCCAATGACGGTATGACGTGTTACTGGTGAAGCGTTAGAGATAGTCAGATGATAAAAAGCCAGACAGTGTCTGGCTTTTTTACGCGGGTTGATCCGTACTGAATGACGTTTACTTCACAGGCAACGTCACATCTTTGAACATCGCTTCAATTTCATCATTCGAACGCAGCGCAACGGCAGAATCGACGACATCACGCGTTAAGTGCGGCGCAAAGCGCTGGATGAAATCGTACATGTAGCTGCGCAGGAATGTGCTGCGGCGGAAGCCAATTTTCGTCGTGCTGTAGCTGAATATGCTGTTCGCGTTGATGGTCACCAGATCGGTTTCCGTCTGCGGATCGACCGCCATATTCGCAATAACCCCGACACCCAATCCTAAACGCACGTAGGTCTTAATCACATCGGCATCCGTTGCGGTAAAGACGATACGCGGCGTGAGGCCAGCGCGGTTAAACGCGGTATCCAGCTCGGAGCGTCCGGTAAAACCAAAGGTATAGGTGACGATAGGATAAGCGGCCAGTTCTTCAATGGTGATATCGGTCTTAGACGCCAGCGGGTGATCCGGTTTTACCACCACCGCGCGATTCCAGTGGTAGCACGGCAGCATGATCAGATCGTCGTACAAATGCAGCGCTTCGGTCGCAATAGCAAAATCCGCAGAGCCTTTCGCAACGGCCTCAGCAATCTGCGTCGGCGAGCCCTGATGCATGTGCAGCGACACGCGAGGATAGCGATCAATGAAACCTTTAATGACGCTTGGCAGCGCGTAGCGCGCCTGCGTGTGCGTGGTCGCGACATACAACGACCCTTTATCGGGATAGGTGTGCTCTCCGGCAACCGCTTTGATGGCATCGACTTTCGACAACACTTCACGCGCGATGCGGATGACTTCCTGTCCGGCTGGTGTCACCTGTGTCAGGTGTTTTCCACTACGGGCAAAAATCTGAATGCCCAACTCATCCTCCAGCATGCGGACCTGTTTACTGATCCCCGGCTGGGAGGTGTACAACCCTTCTGCGGTAGAAGACACATTCAGGTTGTGATTAACAACTTCAACAATATAACGAAGCTGTTGTAGTTTCATAATTTATCCCATTCCCAATTGAAGTGTGCGCGTGGCATCTCACAACGTTCTGACGACGTTCCGTTTTATTGATTTTGATTGCGTCTTAACCATCTGGCGCATATTTCCATCAATTAATGTCATTTAATCATAAAAACTATTTTTATATAACCATTTCTGCATGGCGACAGCGATAAAGAACGCGGTGCATGCGATTATCACCGAGGTAAACCGCATCATTCTCTATCACGGATCAACAATCGTCATGCTACCGCAGGACAATCTTCATGCATCTGTTTTATCGAGATATTTTCTGCGATCAAAAAAGCCAGCCTTGCGGCTGGCTTGATTTAGCGATGTTTTACACATAACTCAGTTATGCGCGGGGTAACTGAAAGAGGTTACTTCTTCCCTTCAACCCATTTTCCATCGATGTAAAACGCTGACCAGCCTGTTGCCTTGCCGTCTTTCTCTGACGAGACATATTGCTGTTTGGTCTTGCGGCTGAAACGCACCTGCGTTTTGTTGCCGTCTTTATCGACCACTGGCGCTTCCGCCAGATAGCGCAGTTTCTCCGGTAAACGCTCTTTGAATCGCACCAGTTCTTCTACCAGCGGTGCCCGCGTTTCTCGAGATTTCGGGAACGTATTGGCCGCAAGGAAGACACCTGCTGCGCCATCACGCAAGACGAAATAGGCATCAGACTTCTCGCAAGGCAGCTCAGGCAACGGCACCGGATCTTCTTTCGGTGGCGCAACATCGCCATTACGCAGGATCTTACGCGTGTTACTACAGGTCTCGCTGGTACACGCCATGTACTTACCGAAACGTCCCATTTTGAGGTGCATTTCGGAACCACACTTCTCGCACTCAACAATCGGGCCATCATAGCCCTTGATGCGGAACTCACCGGCTTCTATCTCATACCCGTCACAGGCTGGGTTATTCCCGCACACGTGCAGCTTGCGCTGATTATCAATCAGGTAGCTGTCCATTGCCGTACCACATTTTTCGCAGCGACGGCGGGCACGCAACGCGTTGGTTTCGGCATCGTCGCCTTCCAACACGTTCAGTACTTCAGTTTCCGGTATCAGGTTGATCGTGGTCTTACAGCGCTCTTTCGGCGACAGTGCATAGCCGGAGCAGCCCAGGAACACCCCGGTACTGGCAGTACGGATACCCATTTGACGAGAGCAGGTTGGGCAATCAATGCTGGTTAACACCATCGCATTGGGGCGCATACCGCCTTCTTCAGGATCCTGTTCAGCCTTTTCCAACTGCTGGCTGAATTCGTTGAAGAATTCATCCAGTACCGCTTTCCATTCCGCCTGATTATTGGCGACCTGATCGAGGCGGCTTTCCATCCGTGCGGTGAAATCGTAATTCATCAGTTCGCGGAAGTTTTCTTCCAGTCGATCGGTAACGATTTCACCCATTTTCTCGGCATAGAAACGGCGGTTTTCCACTCGAACGTAGCCGCGATCCTGAATGGTGGAAATAATAGACGCATAGGTAGACGGACGGCCAATCCCACGTTTTTCCAGCTCTTTAACCAGAGAAGCATCGCTGTAACGAGCAGGTGGTTTAGTGAAGTGTTGCCCTGGCAGCAGCTTCTGCAGCGACAGAGGTTCGCCCACTGCCACGGTCGGCAACGTGCGATCTTCATCATTTTTACGCAGCGCAGGCATGACTTTCGTCCAGCCATCGAAACGCAGCGTACGACCCTTGGCACGCAGTTGATAATCGGCAGCTTCGACGATTAGCGTGGTGGAATCGTATTGCGCAGGCGTCATTTGGCAGGCGACGAACTGACGCCAAATCAGCTGATACAGCTTCTGCGCATCGGCTTCCATATCTTTCAGGTTGTCAGCCAGCACGCCGACATCAGAAGGACGAATCGCTTCGTGCGCTTCCTGCGAGTTTTCTTTGCTGCTGTAAAGGTTCGCTGACTCCGGCAGATAGCGCTTGCCGAATTCTTCGCCAATATAGCCACGCACCATCGTCAAGGCATCCTGACTCAGGTTCGTTGAGTCGGTACGCATGTAGGTAATGTAACCCGCTTCGTACAGACGCTGCGCCATCATCATGGTCTTTTTCACGCCGAAGCCAAGGCGCGTACTGGCAGCCTGTTGCAGCGTGGAGGTGATGAACGGCGCGCCCGGTTTGCTGCTGGTCGGCTTGTCTTCACGATCGGCAACCACATAACGCGCGTGCTCAAGCAGGCTGACCGCCGCATGCGTTTGTTCTTTATTAACCGGTTTAAACGGCTTGCCGTTGTGGTGCGTCACCTGCATTTGCAGTTGAATATCGCTGCCTGCCAGCAAATCAGCGTGCAGTTCCCAATATTCTTCCGGCACGAACGCTTTGATTTCGCGCTCACGATCGACAATCAGGCGCACTGCAACCGACTGTACGCGCCCAGCGGACAGGCCACGGGCAATTTTTTTCCACAGCAGCGGGGAAACCATGTAACCCACCACGCGATCCATAAACCGGCGCGCCTGCTGGGCATTCACGCGGTCAATATTCAACGTATCGGGTTTTTCAAACGCCTGTTTAATGGCATTTTTCGTGATTTCGTTAAACACCACGCGGCTGAAACGCTGATCGTCACCACCAATGATTTCCCGCAGGTGCCAGGCAATGGCTTCCCCTTCGCGGTCAAGGTCGGTTGCGAGATAGATGTGGTCGGCATTTTCCGCCAGCGTTTTTAATTCGGAGACAACCTTCTCCTTACCCGGCAGTATTTCGTAGTTGGCTTTCCAACCATGATAAGGGTCGACGCCCATACGATTAACTAGCGCGGATTTCTCATCCTTTTTGACTTTCTTTTTCGTTTTATCTTTAGTCGTTGAGTCCGCGCTCTTTTTACTGACTGAGCCACTCGTCGGCAGATCGCGCACATGACCGACGCTGGATTTCACCACGTAGTCATTGCCTAAATACTTATTGATCGTTTTGGCTTTTGCCGGGGACTCGACGATAACGAGAGCTTTACCCATATGTACTATTACCTGCTGAATTCTTCTGAAAATCAGATATTTTTCGGGGCATCCAGAGCGGATTCTACTGACTGCGCAAAATCCCACACTCTACCTGATAAATATTGCCACGCAACCTAATTAGCATGGAAACCCTGTTTTATCCGCTTCCTGCCACACTGAATATCGGCAGGTAAGCGCCTAAAATGTAGTCCATTTGTATCATAATCTACACTTTACGCTGAAACCGTATCGCAGTACCCTTCCTCTTGATGCGACTTTTGAAATAACCGCATTGCATGTTGAAATCGCGGTATTGATTTTAGAAATAGCCTTGTTGATATAGTGCAACGCCCCCCTTTTTCAAGGGTGAGTACAGGAGTAACAATCATGTCACCTGAACATCAGGTTAACGAAGAAAAGCGTCCTATTGACCGCCAGAGCTTATTAATTGAAGCCAATGACATCATTAAACATCACGATGATTATTTGCATGGCATGGTCGCTGATAGCGTAGAACAAAAAAACGACGTACTGGTTTTTCGCGGCGAATTTTTTCTCGATGAGAATGGAATTCCGACCTTAAAAAGCACCGCGGTATTTAACATGTTCAAGCACCTTGCGCATGTTTTATCCGAAAAATATTATTTGATCGATTAAATACCTTGATGGATTAAATGCAAATGCCCGCAAATTCGCGGGCATTTGATTGTGTACGGCTTACTATTTTATTAATTACAGTAGAGGCTTTGAACCACGTTGCCACCAGCGCAGCATCAGTCGTTCTGCAGTATCGCCAGCGCTGCCCGTCAGACGATCCAGCAGGCGTTTACGCCGCGTATAGCGAACACTTAGCACTTCATGGTTAGCCATTTCAGCAATCAGCAGATCGTCACTGGTACCGATAGCGTCAATCAACCCCAGATCTTTCGCCTGAGTACCAAACCAGTGCTCTCCCGTCGCCACCGAATCAATATCCAGCGAAGGACGCATCTGCTGTACAAAATCCTTAAACAGCGTGTGCGTGACATTCAGATCTTCACGGAATTTCTCACGACCTTGTTCGGTGTTCTCACCAAACAGCGTCAGCGTACGCTTGAATTCGCCCGCCGTGTGCAGCTCAACATCGATGTCTTTGTTTTTCAGCAAACGGTGGAAGTTGGGGATTTGTGCCACAACGCCAATAGACCCTACAATCGCAAACGGTGCCGCTACGATGCGGTCAGCCACGCAGGCCATCATATATCCGCCACTGGCAGCCACTTTATCCACGGAGACCGTCAAACGCACGCCGCCCTGGCGTAAACGCTGCAATTGCGAGGCCGCCAATCCATAACCGTGCACTACACCACCAGGGCTTTCCAGACGCAGCAAGACCTCATCTTTCGGTTTCGCCACAGCGAGCACGGCGGAGATCTCTTCACGCAACGAACTGACTTCGCCCGCATCCATACTGCCGTTGAAATCGAGCACGTACAGACACGGTTTAACACTCTTCTCTTCGCCACGTTTGGCGCGCTGTTTATCTTGCTTCGCGGTTTCTTTTTCTTTCTTCTTTTCTTGTTTAGATAACAGCTTACGTTCGGTGTCGCTCATACAAGCGGTCTGCATTTCACGCTGCATTTCCTGATATTGTTCACCCAGATTCGTGACCTGCAACTCACCTTTATGCGGGCGCTTACGCTGCGTCATCCCGAATGCCAGAACGACTAACGCACCAATCGCCACCACGATGGTGAGTACCTTAGCCAGGAATAAACCGTACAGAGAAAGTAATTCCACAAACACCGTCCTCATTGACTGCGTATTAATTAATGTTGGTTTACTCACCAACCATGGCGTTGACGTCGTGCGCCATTCCCTTCCTATAACCTAACTGATGGCACGCAATATGGCGATGTTATTCCTGCGGTTTTTACGCCTGTTGCTGCTTTTTACAACAGCACAGGGATAAATAGAGGCAGTCTCATTGAAAACAGTCGACATTTGAGGCATAACACCCCCATTCACCCTGCCCGGATGCGCCGTTATCTGACGTTCCGAGCGGCACGACCGACGCATCTCGCCGTGCCGATACGCGATGGCAGGTCTATTATCTGAAGCGTGGCTGTTTTGGGCCACGGCAAGAGGAATTCATTGTGCATTACCAACCTAAAATCGATTTACTGCAAAACCGCATCATTCTGGTCACCGGTGCTGGCGACGGCATTGGCCGGGAAGCCGCGCTGACCTACGCTCGCTACGGCGCACACGTCATCTTATTAGGGCGGACAGAAAGTAAACTTCAATCGGTTAAACAGCAGATCGAGCAGGAACACGGTACGCCAGCGCACGTGGTTGTCTGCGATATGCTGGCCTTATCCTCCGCGCAGTGCTTTCAACTGGCTGACGAACTGGCACAGGTTGTGCCGCACCTGGATGGGGTTCTTCACAACGCCGGATTGCTCGGGGAAATCACCCCTATCACACAGCAAACGCCTGAGATCTGGCATCAGGTTATGCAGGTCAACGTCAACGCGACCTTTATGCTGACACAGGCGCTGCTGCCTCTATTATTGAAATCGCCTTGCTCTTCTCTGGTTTTCACCAGTTCCAGCGTGGGCCGAGAAGGTCGGGCCGGCTGGGGAGCCTATTCCGTATCCAAATTTGCGACAGAAGGCCTGATGCAAGTGCTGGCCGAAGAGTATCGTTCACACAATCTGCGCGTGAACTGTATTAATCCTGGCGGAACGCGTACAGGAATGCGTGCGTCAGCCTTCCCCAACGAAGATCCAATGAGACTGAAAACGCCAGCAGATATTATGCCGCTGTATCTCTACCTGATGGGCGATGACAGCCGACGTAAGACGGGGATGAGTTTTGACGCACAGCCGGGCAGAAAAGCCGGTCCAGCCGAACAATAGGGAAGAGCATGCACGATGAGCGATGAACGCCACCAGCAACGCCAACAGCGCCTGAAAGAAAAGGTCGACGCCCGCATTGCCGCCGCGAATGAAACACGCGGTATCCTGATCGTCTTCACCGGTAACGGGAAAGGAAAAACCACGGCCGCCTTTGGCACCGTCACGCGAGCGATAGGCCACGGGTTACGGGCGGGTGTGATCCAGTTTATTAAAGGCGAATGGCCTAACGGTGAGAAGAATCTGCTGCAACAGCACGGCGTGGAATTTCAGGTCATGGCGACGGGTTTTACTTGGGATACGCAGAATCGCCAGACGGATACCGAAGCGGCACAGCACGTCTGGCAGCATGGCAAACGCATGCTGGCCGATCCACAGCTCGATCTCGTCGTGTTGGACGAACTGACGTATATGATTAGCTATGATTATTTAGATTTAAGTGACATTGTCACTGCACTGAAGCAGCGCCCTGCCGGACAGACGGTCATTATTACCGGCCGCGGTTGCCACCGTGACTTACTGGAAATGGCCGATACCGTGACGGAAATGCGCCCGGTAAAACATGCGTTTGATAGCGGAATTCAGGCCCAGCAAGGCATTGACTGGTAGCCGTTAGCCTTCATTAGTGATAAGCCGAGCGCAATGAAAACGGGCAGCGAAAGCTGCCCGTGAAGCGTATAGAGAGAAGATTACCCGTTGCGCTTAGGTTTTGGCGAGGTACGGCGCGCCGGAGCTGAGTTGATCTGGCTGTGACGTTTTACCGCACGGCGGATCTGGTTCGCCTTCACTCGGCGGCGCTCGCGCTCAACCGGCAGTTTCGATACCGTTTCTGCCGGAAGCTGCACTAATTCACGCAAATAGTTCAGCTGTTCCAGCGGCATTTCTGTCCAGCCACCGCGTGGAATACCTTTCGGCAGCGTAATGTCACCGTAGCGCACGCGAATCAGGCGGCTAACCTGCACGCCAACTGCTTCCCACAGACGGCGAACTTCACGGTTGCGCCCTTCGGTCAGCGTCACGTTATACCACTGGTTCAACCCTTCACCGCCCTGATAGCGAATGGTGCGGAATGATGCCGGGCCGTCATCCAGCTGTACGCCTTTGCTCAGCTGTTTGATCTTTTCGTCGTCAACTTCACCGAAAACACGCACGGCGTATTCACGCTCAACCTCACGGCTGGGGTGCATCAAACGGTTGGCTAACTCACCGTCGGTCGTGAACAGCAGCAGGCCGGAGGTGTTCACGTCCAGACGCCCTACTGCCACCCAGCGAGAACCCTGAATTTTTGGCAGACGGTCAAATACTGTCGGGCGGCCATCAGGATCGTTACGGGTGCACAACTCACCTTCCGGTTTGTAGTACATCAGTACGCGGCACACGGACTCTTCGGTTTCCTTAACGGTAACCACATGACCATCGATACGGATTTTGGTGGCTTTCGTCACTTCAACGCGATCGCCCAGAGTGGCAATCTTACCGTCAACGCTGACGCGTCCAGCCTGAATGATAACTTCAATTTCGCGGCGTGAGCCATGTCCGGCGCGCGCCAGAACTTTTTGTAACTTTTCGCTCATTGAGCAACCTCTAGTGTCGCCTTCCCAGGCGTCGGGGGGAGTCATAACTGCTGATAAAATTCAGCCGTTACGTAAAAATTGAATGTACGTAAAAATAGTGTGTACGTAAAAATCGTTCGTCATATTAAAAACTGGCGCGATTATACCGATCTTCGCGCCATTTGTATTCCCATTGTTACCGCTCGTCGCTGCACTTATAAGAACGGTGTGACATCACCGGTGCCTTCACGCGCGACGCGTGGCACGGACTCGGTCAAATCGATAACCGTCGTCGGTTGTTGACCCAGCGAGCCGCCATGAATAATCAAATCCACCTGTTTTCCCAATCTGTCCTGAATTTCTTCTGGATCGGATTCGGCGAAATCATTTCCCGGCAGCATCAGCGTTGTCGACATCAGCGGCTCATTCAGCGCAGCCAGCAGCTCCAGTGCGATAGGATTGGACGGCACGCGCAGGCCGATGGTTTTACGCTTTTCATTCATTAAGCGGCGAGGAACCTCTTTCGTCGCTTTCAGAATAAACGTGTAATTACCGGGTGTGTTATTTTTAATCAACCGAAAAGCCGAGTTATCAACATGGGCATACGTCGACAGTTCGGACAAATCGCGACACATCAGCGTGAAGTTATGATCGCTCCCCAGATCGCGAATCCGGCAGATGCGTTCCAGCGCGTTCTTTTCGCCCAACATACAGCCCAACGCGTAACCGGAATCCGTTGGATAAACAATCACCCCACCTTTATGCAAAAATTCCACCGACTGATTGATCAATCGCGGCTGCGGATTCTGCGGGTGAATATAGAAAAACTGGCTCATAACCCTACCTCATACGTCTGACATTTCGCGGCGCTGTTCATTCCAACCCGCTTCATCGTGCAATAAGGATGATTATAGAACGTGTTGGCGGTAAAAGATTGTTATTCCATGAATTTGCTATTTCAAAAGAGCGTCATGGCATCAACGTGGTATCGGTTGATCGATAATTATGCGCTGCCAGCCTCCACCAATAGCGGATGGTGCCAAACGGGTTCGACATCGGCAGGTAGCCACAGCTTGCGGCCTAGCTCAATCCAGGCACACGGCAGGTGGAAATCCGATCCTTGTGACGCCATCAGGTTGAAATTCCGCGCATAGCGTCCCAACTGCGTCCGTTCATCCGGTGCCTGTTGGCATTGCGCCACTTCCATCGCGATCCCGCCGCTTTCTGCGAAGGTAGCTAACAGACGCTTTAGCCATTTGGCCGTCAAATCGTAGCGCCCCGGATGCGCCAACACTGATACACCGCCGGATTGATGAATCGCCTCGATCGCTTGCGGTATCGTGCACCACTGCGGTGGCACGTAACCGATTTTGCCTTTCGCCAGATATTTTTTGAACACCTGATTCATATTCGCCGCGATGCCCAGTTCGATCAGATAACGTGCAAAATGCGCGCGTGTAATCTGTCCGCCCGTCGCCAGACGCTGTGCGCCAGCCAGCGCATCCGGAATGCGGTTTTTTTCCAGACGAGCCGCGATCTGTTCCGCCCGACTCTGCCGGCACTCCGCCTGCTGTTGCAACAGCCTCGTCAACGCTGGGTGTGCACTATCCATCCCCAGTCCGACAATATGGATCTCATGGTTTTCCCACAGCGTGGAGATCTCCACACCGGGAATCAATCTCAGCGGCAGATCCTGTTGTGCAATCGCATCCTGCGCTTCGTCAAGCCCAGCCGTCGTGTCGTGATCGGTAATCGCCAGCACGCTCACCCGCATGTCTACCGCGCGACTGACCAGCGCCGTCGGCGTTAAAAGGCCATCAGATGCCGTGGTATGGCTATGCAAATCATAAAGTGGGAACGACGATATCGGTTGAGAATCTTCTGGCACAAGCCTATCCATTAACAAGAATAATGCGAAGAGCGCATGATGCCATCAATAGGGCGTAAATGGTAATGCCCGCCGTTTCCCTGAGTAATAAAATAATCCTATTGAAGGTGTTGACATTTTATCGCCGAACCAGTTAACTAGTACACAAGCGCGGTGCGCAGACGGTAATTAGTATACAAACAGTGAGATGATGATAATGGCAACGCAGAAAATGATGAAGCATGGTTGGTGGCGCTCTTCCCTCTCGCGGGTGGACTAATCACGCATCGCTGTTATCACACATGCAGATATTCCCAGGCCCGCTTAACCAAGCGGGCTTTTTATTTGATGGGCACAACATTAAACGGGTAGCAAGAATGCAAACAACACAACCTAAACTGGAACTGCTGCGTATTGAGGCCGTTTACCGTAACGACCCCAGCGCTATCTTCCATCAGCTCTGCGGTGCCAGACCGGCAACGCTGTTGTTAGAGTCGGCTGAAATCGACAGCAAGGAAAACCTGAAAAGCCTGTTGATCGTAGATAGCGCACTGCGCATCACCGCACTGGGTCAGCACGTTTCCATTCAGGCACTGACGGCAAACGGCGCCAGCCTCCTGCCGCTTCTGGATGCCGCGCTGCCAGTAGAGATTATCAACCAACCGCGTCCGAACGGCCGTGAACTCACGTTCCCACTGGCAGACGCCATGCAGGACGAAGATGCTCGCCTGCGTTCGCTGTCCGTGTTTGATGCCTTACGTCAGATTCTAACTCTGGTCGCCTGCCCGACAGACGAGCGTGAAGCCATGTTTCTCGGCGGCTTGTTCGCCTACGATTTGGTCGCAGGGTTTGAAGAATTACCCGCGCTGAGCCAGCAGCAGCGTTGCCCAGATTTTTGCTTCTATCTTGCAGAAACGCTGCTGGTGCTTGACCACCAAAAACGTGTAACCGCGCTACAAGCCAGCCTGTTTACACCAAACCATAGCGAAAAGCAGCGTCTGCAACAGCGTCTGGAACAGCTACAGCTTCAGCTCACCCAGCCAGCGCCTGCGCTGCCACGTCAGTCCATCGAAGATATGACGCTGAGCTGCAACCAGAGCGATGAAGCCTTCGGGGAAGTCGTCAGTCAGATGCAAGAAGCTATTCGCATCGGTGAAATTTTCCAGGTCGTGCCGTCGCGCCGTTTCTCTCTGCCGTGTCCTTCACCGCTGGCCGCCTACCAAACGCTGAAGGATAACAATCCCAGCCCTTACATGTTTTACATGCAGGATCAGGACTTCACGTTGTTCGGTGCTTCGCCGGAAAGCTCGCTGAAATACGATGCCGACAGCCGTCAAATCGAAATCTATCCCATTGCCGGAACTCGCCCGCGCGGTCGCCGTTCCGATGGCTCGCTGGATCGCGATCTCGATAGCCGTATTGAGTTAGAAATGCGTACCGACCATAAAGAGCTGGCTGAGCATTTGATGCTGGTAGATTTAGCGCGTAACGATCTGGCGCGCATCTGTCAGCCGGGTAGCCGTTACGTTGCTGACTTGACCAAAGTTGACCGCTATTCCTTTGTGATGCATCTGGTCTCCCGCGTAGTAGGTACGCTGCGTGAAGATCTGGATGTGCTGCACGCCTACCGCGCCTGCATGAATATGGGCACGCTGAGCGGCGCACCGAAAGTCCGGGCCATGCAGCTGATTGCCGAAAGTGAGAAAACCCGACGCGGCAGCTACGGCGGCGCGGTGGGCTACTTCACCGCTCACGGCGATCTGGACACCTGCATCGTTATCCGCTCCGCCTATGTCGAAGACGGTATTGCCACCGTTCAGGCCGGAGCAGGCGTGGTGCTGGATTCTAACCCTCAGGCCGAAGCCGACGAAACACGTAATAAAGCCCGGGCCGTACTGCGAGCCATTGCCAGCGCGCACCATGCAAAGGAGATTTTCTGATGGCCGACATCTTACTGCTCGATAACATCGATTCATTCACCTACAACCTGGTGGATCAGCTGCGTGCCAGCGGTCATCAGGTCGTGATTTACCGTAACCATCTGCCTGCCGACGTCATCATCGCGCGGTTACAGCAAATGGAAAAACCGATCCTGATGCTCTCCCCCGGCCCCGGCACGCCAACCGAAGCGGGTTGTATGCCGGAACTGCTGCAGCGCCTGCGCGGTCAGTTGCCGATTATCGGCATTTGCCTCGGCCATCAGGCCATCGTGGAAGCCTATGGCGGTCATGTTGGTCAGGCGGGTGAAATCCTGCACGGCAAAGCGTCTGCCATCGACCACGATGCCAGCGGCATGTTTAGCGGTTTACCACATCCATTGCCCGTCGCTCGCTACCACTCGCTGGTCGGCAGCAACATTCCATCGACGCTGACCGTCAACGCACACTTCAACACGATGGTCATGGCCGTGCGGAACGATGCCGATCGCGTCTGCGGTTTTCAATTCCACCCTGAGTCGATCCTGACCACGCACGGCGCTCGACTGCTGGAACAAACGCTGGACTGGGCGCTGGCTTAACGAGGGATACGATTATGCAACTGTCTTCTACACAACAGTCTTCTAAGACCCGGGAACCGTCTACTGCTCAGGATGTTATTACCATGCAACACATACTGGAAAAATTATACGGCGCGAACCCTATCAGCCGTCAGGAAAGTCAGGCGCTGTTTGGTGCCATTATTCGCGGTGAACTGGAAGCCAGCCAGCTGGCAGCGGCGTTGATTAGTATGAAAGTACGCGGCGAACATCCCGATGAGATCGCCGGTGCTGCCACGGCTCTGCTGGCCGATGCGCAGCCGTTCCCGCGCCCTGACTATTTATTTGCCGATATCGTCGGCACAGGCGGTGACGGCACCAACAGTATCAACATTTCGACGGCCAGTGCCTTCGTTGCCGCCAGCTGTGGTCTGAAAATCGCCAAGCACGGCAACCGCAGCGTATCCAGCCGCTCCGGTTCCTCCGACCTGCTCTCCGCTTTCGGCATTAAGCTGGATATGAGCGCGCAGGATTCCCGTCAGGCGCTGGACGACCTGGGCGTGTGTTTCCTGTTTGCTCCGCAATACCATCTGGGCTTCCGTCATGCCATGCCGGTTCGTCAGCAGCTTAAAACCCGCACCGTCTTCAACGTGCTGGGGCCGTTGGTCAACCCCGCTCGTCCACCGCTGGCGCTGATTGGCGTGTATAGCCCTGAATTGGTTCGCCCTATCGCCGAAACGCTGAAAGTGCTGGGCTACCAGCGTGCCGCCGTTGTACACGGTGGTGGAATGGATGAAGTCGCGATTCATGCACCGACGCAGGTTGCCGAGTTGAACCATGGCGAGATCGCAACCTACGAACTGACGCACCGCGATTTCGGGCTGGATGCGTATCCGCTATCGGCATTACAAGGCGGTACGCCAGAAGAAAATCGTGACATTCTCGCGTCACTGCTACAAGGTAAAGGTGAACGCGCACACGCCGCCGCGGTTGCCGCCAACGTTGCGCTGCTCCTGAGATTATTTGGACAAGAAGATCTGCGCCAAAATGCGCAACAGGCGCTTGAAGTCATTCATAGTGGACAGGCTTATCAGCGCGTTATCGCCCTGTCCGCCAGAGGATAATGGAACCATGCAGGAAACCGTATTACATAAAATTGTGCGCGATAAAGCGCTCTGGGTTGCGGAACGAGAAAAAGTACAGCCGCTGGCCTCTTTTCAGCATGAGATCGTTCCCAGCCAGCGTGATTTTTATCAGGCGCTGAAACAAGACAAGCCCGCCTTTATTCTTGAATGCAAAAAGGCGTCCCCGTCGAAGGGATTGATTCGCGATGATTTCGACCCGGTAGCGATAGCTCAGGTCTATAAAGATTACGCGTCTGCTATTTCCGTTTTGACTGACGAAAAGTACTTTCAGGGCGATTTTGCCTTTCTGCCGCAGGTTAGCGCGGCAGTACATCAGCCGGTGTTGTGCAAAGACTTTATTATTTCGCCCTACCAGATCTATCTGGCACGCTACTATCAGGCCGATGCCATTCTGCTGATGCTATCCGTGCTGGACGACGAACAGTATCAGCAACTGGCCGACGTCGCGCACAGTCTGAAGCTGGGCGTGTTGACAGAAGTCAGTAATGAAGAAGAGCTGCTGCGGGCCATTCAGCTCGAAGCACGCGTCGTTGGGATCAACAACCGCGATCTGCGCGATCTCTCCATTGACCTCAACCGTACCCGGACGCTCGCACCGCGTCTGCCTGCTGGCGTCACCGTAATCAGTGAATCCGGTATCAACTGTCAGGCACAGATTCGTGAACTCGGCGCCTTTGCGCAGGGCTTCCTGATCGGCAGTTCACTGATGTCTGAACCGGATCTGAACGGCGCGGTACGTCGCGTTATTCTGGGTGAGAACGCTATTTTGGGAGAAAACAAGGTCTGCGGCCTGACGCGCGCAGCTGATGCACAGGCCGCCTATCAAGCGGGTGCGCTCTACGGCGGTTTAATCTTCGTCGCCAGTTCTCCACGCTATGTTGACGCCAAACAAGCCGCCGACGTGATGGCGGGTGCCCCACTGCGCTATGTCGGTGTTTTCCGCAATGCGCCCGTCGAACACATCGTTGCGATCACAACGCAGTTGGGGTTAGCAGCCGTTCAACTGCACGGTGATGAAGATCAACAGACGATCGACAAGCTACGCCAGCAATTACCTGCGACCTGCCAGATTTGGAAAGCGCTGAGCATCGCGGACACCCTGCCAGAACGCAATCTCACCCACGTCGATCGCTACCTGTTTGACAACGGTCAGGGTGGCAGCGGGAAAACCTTCAACTGGTCGCTGCTGGCGAATCAGTCATTGGATAACGTGCTGTTGGCCGGCGGTCTGAATAGCGATAACTGCGCTCTGGCGGCCCAGCAAGGTTGCGCAGGACTGGATTTCAATTCCGGGGTAGAAAGCGAACCGGGAAAAAAAGACTCACATAAAATTGCTGCGGTTTTTGCGACATTACGTCAGCCGCAGCACTAAAACAGACGGGAAAATTATGACATTACTCAACCCTTACTTCGGTGAATTCGGCGGGCAGTTTGTTCCGCAGATCCTCATCCCGGCGTTACGCCAGCTGGAAGAGGCTTTCGTCAGTGCACAAAAAGATCCTGAATTTCAGGCCGAATTTACCGACCTGCTGAAAAACTACGCGGGTCGTCCGACCGCGTTAACCCTGTGTCAAAACCTGACTGCTGGGACCAAAACCAAGCTGTACCTGAAACGCGAAGATCTGCTGCACGGCGGTGCGCACAAAACCAATCAGGTACTCGGACAAGCCCTGCTGGCTAAGCGCATGGGTAAAAGTGAAATCATCGCCGAAACCGGTGCGGGCCAACACGGCGTCGCAACGGCGTTGGCTTGCGCCCTGCTCGGCCTGAAATGCCGCGTTTATATGGGAGCAAAAGACGTTGAGCGCCAGTCGCCGAACGTGTTCCGCATGCGTTTGATGGGGGCGGAAGTAATTCCGGTTCACAGCGGTTCTTCCACGCTGAAAGATGCCTGCAACGAAGCGCTACGTGACTGGTCTGGCAGCTATGAAACGGCACATTATCTGCTGGGAACGGCTGCTGGCCCGCATCCTTATCCGACTATCGTGCGCGAGTTCCAACGCATGATTGGTGAAGAAACCAAAGCGCAGATTCTGGAAAAAGAAGGTCGCTTGCCGGATGCAGTACTGGCCTGTGTTGGCGGTGGTTCTAACGCGATTGGGATGTTCGCTGATTTCATCGACGATACTACCGTCCGTCTGATCGGCGTCGAACCTGGCGGCTTGGGCATTGAATCCGGGCAGCACGGCGCACCGTTAAAACACGGTCGCGTTGGTATTTATTTCGGCATGAAGTCCCCGATGATGCAAACGTCCGACGGACAAATTGAAGAGTCTTACTCGATTTCTGCCGGGTTGGATTTCCCGTCCGTAGGGCCGCAGCACGCCTATCTGAACAGTATTGGTCGTGCCGACTATGTCTCGATTACCGATGATGAAGCGTTGGATGCTTTCAAAGCGCTCTGCCGCGGTGAAGGGATTATTCCCGCGCTGGAATCCTCCCACGCGCTGGCGCACGCCTTGAAGATGATCAAAGCGGAGCCAGAGAAGGAGCAACTGCTGGTGGTTAACCTGTCCGGCCGTGGTGATAAAGACATCTTTACCGTGCACGATATTTTGAAAGATCGGGGAGAAATCTAATGGAACGCTATCAACAGTTATTTAACCGCCTGTCAGAGAAAAAGGAAGGCGCATTCGTTCCGTTTGTTACGCTGGGCGATCCCTCTCCCGAGCAGTCCCTGAAAATTATCGACACGCTGATTGCGGCCGGTGCCGATGCGTTGGAGCTGGGCGTACCCTTCTCTGACCCGTTGGCGGATGGACCGACCATTCAGGATGCCAATCTGCGCGCGTTTGCCGCAGGCGTCACACCAGACCAATGCTTCGAAATGCTGGCGACCATACGCCAGAAATACCCGGAAATCCCGATTGGCCTGCTGATGTATGCCAATCTGGTCTTCAGCAACGGCATTGATGAATTTTATCAGCGCTGCGCGCAGGTTGGCGTCGATTCGGTGTTAGTCGCGGATGTCCCGGTAGTAGAATCTGCACCTTTCCGTGCGGCTGCGCTGCGACACGGCATCGCCCCCATTTTTATCTGTCCGCCTAATGCTGACGATGAACTGCTGCGCGAGATCGCCTCTTATGGTCGCGGCTATACCTATTTAGTGTCACGTGCGGGCGTGACTGGGGCAGAAAAGCGCGCGCAACTGCCGCTGCATCATCTGGTTGCCAAACTGAACGCGTATCATGCTGCCCCGCCGTTACAAGGATTTGGCATTTCCGATCCCGCTCAAGTACGGGAAACGTTAGCCTCAGGCGCAGCGGGTGCCATTTCTGGCTCCGCGATCGTACGGATTATCGAAAAAAATCTGAACCAGCCTGACGTTATGCTGTCCGAGTTACACGCCTTTGTGAGTGAAATGAAAGCCGCTACGCGTTCATAGCACTTTTCAGGCGCGCGATTTGTGCTTCATACAAGTCCTATCGCGCGCCGAATAATGTTTCAAATTATTTCTTATTTAATTAACGCGAAACATCTCCAATTAGTATTTAGTTTCCACTTCATTATAATTGTAAGAAATGTTTTCAAATTGAAATAATTATTTAATTCCACGCCGACAAAATAAGTTAATTACCTCTTAATTTTGAAACCGCATAAATCCCACAAATAAAATACGAAGAAAATCACAGAATTGAGATCATTTAAAATTATCTCTTTTTAACGATCTTGTTCACATTACTGTAAGAAATAATAAATAGAATGGAACCGCTGAACAAAAGTGGCAGCGCGTTTTTAAATAATAATTCTCTTTGACTTGGGATAATAAAATGAAAGTTAAAATATTGACGATGGTGGTAACCTCCTTAATCAGCTTAAGCTCCATGGCAGTGACGATTGACTATCGTCATGAAATGCAGGATACGGCAAAGAACGATCATAAAGATCGCCTGCTGATGTCCCACCGTTTTGACAACGGTTTTGGCCTGTCACTGGAAGGCAAATGGGGCCAATCAAAAAATGATACCACCCCAAATAAACCGTATAACGAAACGGTCAGCAACGGTACTGAAGTGACCGCCAGCTACCTGTACAAATTCGATAAAACTTTTGGACTGGAAACCGGCCTAAACATGGTTACCACTTCAGACGATAACAACTACCGTCCTTACATCAAAGGTACGGCCAACATTACCGATTCCTTATACTATGGTCTGCGCTACCGTGCATCCTACCTGCGTAAAAGTAACAACATCGGTAATACCAGCACAGCTGCGAACCCTACCGATATTAAAGGCTATACCATCACCAGTACGCTGGGTTATAAACTGCCTGCGAACTTTGTGGTTGAATACGAATTTGAATACGATAAGAAAACTAAAGCAGGCGCTCCTGGTTACATCGCCGACAACGACAACTATGGCCTGACTCACAACGTTAAATTAGCGTATAAATATGACAAAAACTGGACGCCTTACGCTGAAGTCGGCAACGTTGTTGGCAGCAAAAACACTGACGAGCGTCAAACTCGCTACCGTGTTGGTGTACAGTACAATTTCTAATGGCTAACGCCATCTAGATAATTGCTGTAATAAAAATAGCGTTCTCTTTATTGGTTTGTTATTTCCTGTCTATAAAAACGGCGACGTTATTTACGTCGCCGTTTTTTTATGGCGTGCCATCCTTGGCCGCCCCCCCTTCCGGGCCGTTGCTGATGCAACGTTAAACATTTCTCCCGGAAGTTTTTTATTCTTCACATCAAACTACATTAACAATCAGAAGCGATAGCCTACGCCAAACATAAAGGCCCAGGGATCAAGTTTGGTATGGATGCTTTGCTGATTATTACCGGCTTTAAATTTCACATCGGTATCAATATCCATCCACCACACAGACATATTAAGCAGCCAGTTTTTATCCAGGTTGTAATCCAACCCTGCCTGCGCAGCAAGGCCCCAGGAATTCTTCAGACTCAGATCGCTCAGGCCCGCCCCCGTCCCCTTGTCATTAAATTTCTCATCGAAGAACATCGTGTAATTCAAACCAACGCCCAAATAAGGACGTAATTTATCTTGAGTATCACCAAAATAGTACTGCGCGACCAGTGAAGGCGGCAGGTGCTTAACTTCCGCAATAGTCCCCGTTCCCGGTGTGCCGACTTTATGTTTGAACGGCGTGGCGGCGAGTAATTCAACCCCAATATTGTCCGTCACCATGTAGCTAAAAGTCAGACCCAGTTGCGTATTGTTATTAACCTGAAACTCACCTAAACCCAGTACGTTGTCCGAACTTTCAGCAGGTCGCACGGTTGCTGAACCTGCCCGAACAATGAAATCACCCGCTTGATGAGCCTGTGCCAATGCAGGCATGAGCGCCGCTGCCAACAATAAGAAAGATGTCTTTTTCATTACCCACTCCATTTATAGGGTTTAAATTTCGAGCGAAATATACCCCTAAGTAGGTATTCTTGTTTTAAGACAGATCACATCTTTTAAAGATTTTACGTCCAAATTGAACTGAATCATTTATCGCTAACTCATTAGAATTCATGAAATTGATCCAGATCAATAGTGGTATGAGGATATCGAATACGCCGCAGGTGACGATAAGCGCCACGATGAGTAGCCATACCACACTGACCTCATAGTGAGGCGAAAAGCAGCATTGCGTCGTTGACGGGGTGCCACAGCGTGAATTAACAGGTTACAATTGGGAGTTAAGTTCTCTCTGTCGATTTATCTTTTTTCAAGGAGCCTGCATGCCTATCACGGCTAACACGTTGTACCGTGACACGATGAATTTCACCCGTAACCAGTTCATCAGCATCTTAATGATGTCACTGTTGACGGCATTCATTACTGTCATACTGAATCATGCGCTATCGCCTTCTGGAGACGAGTTACAGATTCTGAGCAGTTCCAGCAGCGATCTGTCATCTTCTGTCGAAGCTGGCTTGATGGATATGATTCAGCAGATGACGCCGGAACAACAAACCGTGTTACTGAAAATGTCGGCAGCAGGCACCTTTGCTGCGTTAGTGGGCAATGCGCTGCTGACGGGCGGGGTTCTGATGCTGATCCAGCTGGTTTCTGACGGACAGCGCACCAGCGCACTGCGCGCGATTGGCGCCTCTGCACCTTTTTTACTGCGTCTGCTTATCCTGATCCTGCTGTGCACCCTGCTCATCCAGCTTGGCATGATGCTTCTGGTCATTCCTGGCGTGCTGCTCGCTATTGCGCTGAGTTTGTCACCCGTGATTGTCGTCACGGAAAAAAGCGGGATTTTCAACGCCATAAAAGTGAGTACCAAACTGGCTTACGGTAACCTGCGTGCAACCGCGCCTGCCATCGTGATGTGGCTACTGGCTAAAATCGCTATTTTGCTGATCGTGTCGAAGTTACCGATTTCCTCACCGACCGTGCTCGGCGTGGTTCTGAATGGCTTGGGCAACCTGATCTCCGCGATCCTGCTCATTTATCTGTTCCGCCTTTATATGCTGCTGCGCGCTTAACTGCCGCTCTCTGCCTATGCCATCGCTCTGGTGGCATAGGTTCTGCCAAATCTCCGTTCGCTATCTACCCAATCGTAATTTTCTGCAAATTATTACAATATCTCGGGAATGGTGTTCCACAATAAAGGATAATGGCATGAGCTATCGGATAACTCTCGCGGGTTATGATTACGACACTGTTGAGTGATGGATTGACATAATGAAGCAACTTCTTGATTTTATACCGTTGGTCGTTTTTTTTGCGGCCTATAAACTTTATGACATCTATATCGCATCGGGTGCACTGATTGCCGCAACGGCGCTGTCACTCGTGGTCACCTGGGTGATGTATCGTAAAATAGAGAAAATGACGCTGGTCACCTTTGCCATGGTCGTCGTTTTCGGTTCGCTAACGCTGGTGTTCCATAACGATCTGTTTATCAAGTGGAAAGTCACCATTATCTATGCGTTATTTGCCGCCGCTCTGCTGGTTAGCCAGTTTGTGATGAAACAGACCCTGATTCAGAAAATGCTGGGTAAAGAGTTAACCCTTCCGCAGCCCGTCTGGGGGAAACTGAATTTCGCCTGGGCCATGTTCTTTCTGGTGTGTGGACTGGTTAACATCTATATTGCTTTCTGGTTACCGCAAAACGTTTGGGTTAATTTCAAAGTCTTTGGTCTGACCGGTGTGACGCTGCTGTTTACGCTGATTTGTGGCGTTTATATCTATCGTCACTTGCCTAACGATCAGGAAAAGTCAGAAGAAGAAAAAAGCGAGCAACAGCAATAGCCAAAGCGAGATAGACACAATGAGCACACAAAACGTGTTACCACAGGGCGAACTGGTTCTCCGCACGCTGGCAATGCCAGCCGATACCAATGCGAACGGAGATATTTTTGGCGGCTGGCTGATGTCGCAAATGGACATCGGCGGCGCGATTCTGGCGAAAGAAATTGCCGAAGGACGTGTCGTTACCGTACGGGTTGATGGGATGTCATTCTTAAAACCTGTCGCCGTCGGCGATGTGGTTTGCTGCTATGCGCGTTGTTTACGTACTGGCCGTAGCTCTATCAACGTCAACGTCGAAGTGTGGGTGAAGAAAGTCTCCTCTGAGCCGATTGGTCAGCGTTATCGGGCTACCGAAGCGTTATTCACCTACGTTGCCGTAGATGAAGAAGGCCATCCGCGCGAACTGCCTGCGGGTAAAAGCAACTTCACGCCAAGCGAGTAACGTTTAGCGTTCATCGGCGTAAGCTGCCTTGAATAGCGATCGATACGAAAACGGGACGTCCTCTGCTAAAGATGACGTCCCGTTTCTTTGTACTGGCATGAATTATTCGACTGCCGCCCCGCCGTCAATTTTAAAGACGATGGTCACAACCAAATCTTTGCCCGGTTTACCCGCTTCATAACGCCATTTACGCATGGCCTGTTTGATATCACGTTCGAACATATTACGTGGCTCAGCAGAAAGCACGCGCACGTTGTCAACACGTCCTGACTCGTCCACATCAAACTGCATCTTCACCCGCCCTTCAACACGCAGAGAAAACGCGCGAGCCGGATACTGAGGCTGTGCGCGGCTCAACGGACGTGGCCCGCTTGACTGCGTGCTTGCTGCAGGTGCCGGTGCCTGCTTCACTGGCGCATTAGTCACATTGCGCGTTGGTTCTGTGCTGGTAAACGGCGAAGGCGGCTGTTTTTCAACCGTCGGTTCACGTTTAACCGGCTTCGGTTGCTCAACCTTCTTCACCGGCTTAGGCTCCGGTTTAGGTTTCGGCGGCTTGGGCTTTGGTTCAGGTAATGGCATAGGAACCGGCTGCGGCAATGGCTCCGGTTCTGGAATGGGTTCCGGCTCAGGTTCGGGCTGCTTAACCGGCTCTGGCTCCGGGGCAGATTTCGCAGCAGGTGCCGCTTCATAGGCCGCAGGGTTCACCATCACCACGCTGATGGGCTTAGATTCCTGCGGTAATTCGATTGAATTATTAAATGATGCGTACAGCAAACCTGCAATCAGTGAACCGTGAAAACCGGCTGAAAGTATGAATGGCCATGAGTAACGGCGGGTCAAAAAAAACTTTTTTTGCGGCATAGTCTGTCTTTATCCTCTTATGCCGCCCAAGTTTAAATGCAAATAGCAATCATATTCAATAACAACCCGTGGAATTGTTAAAAAAACCGAAATCGCGGGGGGATTACTCTGGCAAATCAACCTATTGTCCTCGCACTATTGTCTTCAAACAACATCACGTATGATGATAGAAACTCGTTTCTCTTACCCGATAGCGTTTGACCGCTGGGGTCTCAAACCCGGCACCCCAAACGATGAAGGGTACCTTCCCACCTGTGAGGTCGCTATGCTCTACGTCATTTATGCTGAAGATAATGTTGATTCATTAGCAAAACGCCTGTCGGTCAGACCAGACCATCTTGCCCGTTTACAGGCATTGCGCGATCAAGGTCGACTGATTACCGCTGGCCCTTTGCCTGCAATCGACAGCGAGGATCCCGGTCAGGCTGGCTTTAGCGGCTCCGTGATTATCGCCGAATTCACATCGCTGGATGAGGCAACAGCATGGGCCAACGCCGACCCTTACCTCGCAGCAGGCGTCTATAAACACGTCAGCGTGAAGCCATTCAAAAAAGTGTTTTAAACATCCAATTGATACAGGTCATGGTTGCATGAAAAAGCCATGGCCCTTTTCGCTCCCGCCAAAAGCTGAAATATTTTAGTCATTTAACAGTGATAGTTTGACCGCTATTCATCTATAGAGGGTCAACAATCATGTTAATGCCTGCGATTTTGCGAAACGGAGTTGCACGTATCCGCCGCCGTCATCGCCTCAGTATTCTCTCCGGATTGTTATTGATCATTGGGTTATTTTCTTTATTGCAATTGGTGTCCGTCGGCGTCATTTCTCAAACGATGACTCAGGTTCGGCAGGATATTTCCGCTAACGAGAGCCTTCGTCAGCAACAAGCGTTAATGGATAAAGCACGGATGGAAGTGATGAATGCCAGCGACAAGCTCAACCGCGCGGGCATTTATTTGTTGGTAGACAAAGAAACGGGGTCTGAAGGTAGCTGGCACAGCCTGATGGATGAAGCGGAAGTGTCTCTCAAACAGGCGCAGGAGCACTACCAATTACTGGGGACGGCCACGACGGCTGAAGCAGACACCGCGGCGTTTATCGATTTGAAAAAGAGCTATAGCCAGCTTTATTCCGGGCTTGTCGAGCTGGCCGAAGGAATAAAGACCACTAATCAGATCGATATTTTCTTTGCCGTTCCGGTACAGGCTTATCAAAGCGATTTTACCCAGAAGTATTCACACTATCTGCAAGATACCGATGCGCTGCAAAAGCAGCATGGCCAACAATTTTTATCCTCTCTCGATAACGCAAAAACGATCTTCATTACGGTTCTGGGGCTCTTGCTGGCAATCGCCATCGCCGTGTGGATTGGCGTGAGTCGGATCATTATTCGTCCGCTGACGCACATTATTGCCCATTTAAAACTGATCGCGGCGGGCGACCTTTCGCATGCGGTCAATACAAAGACGCGCGGTACACGCGAAGTTGAACAGCTTAATACCAGCGTCATTCAAATGCAGGAAGGTCTGGTGAACCTGGTCAATCAGGTTCGTCAGGGCGTTGACCACATGGTGACGCAGGTCGATCGGGTTGCGGCAGATAACCATCGGCTTTCCGAACAGGCGAACCGCCAATCCCACGAACTCAAAGTCACCACAGAACATATTATTCAGCTTAGCCAGCATCTGGAACAAAATACCCAGCATACCCAACAGGCTAATTTGCACGCGGAAGATACCAGCAAGATCGCCGCACAGGGTGAGACGATGATGAATGACGTCAAGGTGGCGATGTCAGACATTGCAGGCAGAACGCGTGAGATGACAGAAGCCATTGGGATGATAGAGAACGTGGCGTTTCAGACGCACATTCTGTCTTTGAACGCCGCCATTGAAGCCGCACGAGCTGGAACGATGGGACGAGGTTTTGCCGTTGTCGCGCGGGAAGTCGGCACGCTGGCTTCGCAAAGCAGCCATTCTGCACAAAATATTAATGTGCTGATTCGTGATTCAGATAACAGCGTAACCGCAGGAACACGTCTGGTGAACAAACTGAATGACAGCCTGCAACACATCATTCAGACCGCGAAAGACACAGGCACGTTTCTGAGCGAGATTTCGGAGATATCGCACCAGCAGAACGAGAGCATCCATGAAGTCACCGCCCGCCTCAGCACGCTGAACGACACCGTAAGGGAAAATGCGGGACAGGTTGAAGCCTCCGCACACACCTTCACCTCACTGCTGGAGCAAACGGAGCGTTTAAATACGTCGGTATCGCTGTTTATCCTGCCATCGACGGAGGATGACATTAACCCGATGATCGATCAGAGCGCAATGGCGCAGCGCATTCCGGTGATGGGATGAGCCGATGAGGGAATAAACCCCGCGAATGGTAAATCGTGTGATAAAAAAATAGCGACCAGGCATCGGGTCGCTATTTTCCTCACTGGTTTACCAGTCGTAGGTTACCGCATAGAGCAATGCTCGTCGTTGCTGCTTTTGTTGCAGATAACGGGCAGAGCGAATATGACGATACGTACGTGATTGAGCCTCCAACCAGCGACTTCTTCTGCGCTGGACCTGACGTAACATCCGCCAGCGACCCACTTCATTCCGACTGCGTTTCATTATGCGACTCTTGTTAATACACTCGCGCTGGGCATTATACCCCCCTAATTCACGGCGACAATCAGTGAATCCCTTTCTCAACTATTATCTTCTTGCTCATCACTTTTATTCAGAGGAAAGGCATTTCCCCTTTTATAAATCTATGCGTACACTTTGTTAATTCTTTGCAGAAGGGAACTGTGCTGCTTTTATGTCGACATTTTATACCGTAATAAGTTGGTTACTGGTTTTTAGCTACTGGTTGCTGATTGCAGGTGTGACCCTGCGTATTCTGATGAAACGTCGGGCGGTGCCTTCTGCGATGGCTTGGCTGTTGGTAATTTATATTCTGCCACTTGTCGGTATTGTCGCTTATCTTTCGTTTGGCGAGCTCCATCTCGGCAAACGCCGAGCCGAACGTGCCAGCAAAATGTGGCCATCAACGGCAAAATGGCTACGCGAATTAAAAGAATATCGCCGTATTTTTGCGACGGAAAACAGTGAGGTCGCCAGCGCGTTATTTCAGCTGTGTGAGAGACGGCAAGGGGTTGGTGGCGTTAAAGGCAACCAGTTGCAGTTGATGACCACGTTTGATGACACCATTAAAGCGCTATTGCGTGATATTGAACTCGCACGCAGCAACATCGAAATGGTGTTCTACATCTGGCAACCCGGCGGCCTGGTCGAACAAGTCTCCTCTTCCCTTATCGCCGCGGCACGCCGCGGGGTACACTGCCGTATTCTGTTGGACTCTGCCGGCAGCGTACAATTTTTCCGCCAGCATCACCCCGAGTTGATGCGTACTGCCGGGATCGAAGTGGTCGAAGCCCTGAAAGTTAATCTGTTCCGTGCTTTCCTTCGCCGCATGGATTTGCGCCAGCACCGTAAAATCATCCTCATCGACAACCGTATTGCCTATACCGGCAGCATGAATATGGTCGACCCCCGTTTGTTCAAGCAAGATGCCGGCGTTGGGCAATGGATCGACCTGATGGCGCGTATTGAAGGCCCGGTGGCGACCACGCTGGGGATTATTTACTGCTGCGACTGGGAAATGGAGACAGGCAAGCGCCTGCTTCCGCCGCCGCCGGATGTTAACGTTATGCCGTTCGAACAGGAGAGCGGCCACACCATTCAGGTTATTGCCTCCGGCCCCGGTTACCCGGAAGAAATGATTCATCAGGCGCTGCTGACGTCCGTCTATTCGGCACGTAAGCAATTGATCATGACGACGCCCTACTTCGTACCCAGCGACGATTTGCTGCACGCCATCTGTACCGCCGCTCAGCGTGGAGTCGATGTCAGCATTATTGTGCCGCACAAAAATGACTCCGTGCTGGTCGGCTGGGCCAGTCGCGCGTTCTTCACGGAACTGCTGGCCGCTGGCGTAAAAATTTATCAGTTCAAGGACGGCCTGCTGCACACCAAAAGCGTACTGGTTGATGGACAGCTCAGTCTGGTTGGCACGGTAAATTTGGATATGCGCAGTCTGTGGCTGAATTTTGAAATTACGCTGGTGATTGACGATGCCGGATTCGGCAGCGATTTAGCCTGCGTTCAGGAAGATTATATCGCCCGCTCACGCCTGTTAAACGCGACACAGTGGCAAAACCGCCCTTACTGGCAACGTATCGTCGAGCGGCTGTTCTACTTTTTCAGCCCCCTGCTATAAATATCCCCGTCATACTTCAAGCTGCATGTGCGTTGGCTTTCCTCGCTCACCCCAGTCACTTACTTATGTAAGCTCCTGGGGACTCACTGCGTCGCCGCCTGCCTGCACTCGAATTATTTAGGGCATACTCCGTTTTCCCGTGTTCTAATAAGGCTATTGGGAATTAACAGGAATTACGTTATGGATTTGAATAATCGCCTGACCGAAGACGAAGCATTGGAACAGGCCTACGACATCTTTTTGGAACTCGCGGCTGATAACCTCGATCCGGCAGATATTCTGCTGTTTAACCTGCAATTCGAAGAGCGCGGCGGCGCAGAGTTATTCGATCCTGCTGAAGACTGGGCCGATCACGTTGATTTCGACCTGAATCCTGACTTTTTTGCCGAAGTCGTTATTGGGCTGGCCAAAGAAGACGGTGAAGAGATCACGGATATTTTTGCCCGCGTGCTGATTTGCCGGGAAAAAGACCACAAACTTTGCCACATTTTGTGGAAAGAATAATTTCTCTTGCTTAAACGTAAGGCGTCTCCCGCAGGAGACGCCTTTTTTACATCAGTAGCCGATAAAACGGATTACTGTGATTCAGCTTCTGCCACCGGTAACAGCGCCTGCGGATCGACCTTCAAACACGAAACTGCGTGCGTAAAGCTCCCTTCCAGCAATGGCCGGGTTTTCGAGCACTCAGGGCCGACAACCGGACAGCGCGTGCAGAACACACAGCCCGATGGGGGATTGATTGGTGAAGGCAAATCCCCTTCCAGCAACTGTATCTTCTTGTTCCGTTCCTGATCGGGATCGGGAATCGGCACGGCAGACATCAGCGCACGCGTGTACGGGTGCTGCGGGTTTTGGTAGACCTGATCGTACGTTCCCAGCTCTACGGCATGACCCAGATACATCACCAGTACACGATCGGAAATGTGCTTCACGACCGACAGGTCATGGGCGATAAAAATCAGCGACAGGCGCATTTCACGCTGTAACTGACGCAGCAGGTTAACCACCTGTGCCTGAATCGACACGTCCAGCGCGGAAACCGGTTCGTCACAGATAATCAGCTTCGGCTCCAGAATCAGCGCACGCGCGATGCCGATACGCTGACACTGCCCGCCTGAGAACTCATGCGGATAGCGGTTGATCAGGTTCGGCAGCAGCCCAACCTTCAGCATCATCGCTTTCACACGATCTTTCACCGTCTGTCGATCCAGCTCTGGATGATAAACCTTTAACGGCTCGGCAATAATCTCACCGATGGTCATACGCGGGTTCAGCGACGCCAGTGGATCCTGGAATATCATCTGAATGTCACTCCGCGCGGCGCGCCATTCATCGGCGCTCATACCCAGCAGATCTTTTCCCAGCCAGGTAACGCGTCCGTCAGTCGCTTTTACCAGCCCGATAATGGCACGCGCCAGCGTAGACTTGCCGCAGCCGGATTCCCCCACCACGCCCAGCGTTTCGCCTTCATATAAACGCAGTGTCACACCATCGACCGCTTTCAATTTTTTCGGTGGCTGCCAGAACCACTGCTTATCATCTCTGACATCAAAGTGGACTTTCAACTCGTCCACTTCTAACAACACCTTCTTCTCGTCTGCGTTGTTCATACCACCTCCTCAATCGCTCTAAAGCAGGCGCGCAAGCGGCCATCACCAAAAGATTCCAGCGCCGGTGCGCTATGGCAAACATCCATCGCATACGGGCAGCGTGGCTGGAACGGACACCCTTTCGGCAAACGTAATAAGTTAGGCGGATTACCCGGAATGGTCGCCAACACTTCATCTTCCGCATCCAGACGCGGCACGGCATTGAGCAGGCCAACGGAATACGGGTGGCTCGGATGATAAAAGACATCGCGTGCAACGCCGTATTCCATCGTGCGCCCGGCGTACATCACCAGCACTTTGTCACAAATACCGGCAACAACCCCCAGGTCATGGGTAATCATGATGATGGCGGTATTAAACTCGCGTTTCAGCTCGTTCAGCAACGTCATAATCTGCGCCTGAACCGTCACATCCAGTGCCGTTGTCGGTTCATCGGCAATCAGCAGCTTCGGACGGCACAGCAGCGCCATTGCGATCATCACACGCTGACGCATCCCGCCGGAAAACTCATGCGGATACATCTTCATACGCTTGCGCGCTTCCGGCATTTTGACCGCATCCAACATTTTGACGGACTCTTCAAACGCTTCGCTTTTGCTCAAGCGTTTGTGCAACATCAGCACTTCCATCAGCTGTTCGCCGACGCGCATGTAAGGGTTCAGCGACGTCATCGGGTCCTGGAAGATCATACTGATTTCTTCAGCACGTAGCTTATTCAGCTGGTTTTCAGGCAAATTGAGAATTTCTTTGCCACGAAAACGAGCCGAGCCACCGATACGACCATTGCGAGCCAGCAACCCCATCAACGCAAACGCAGTTTGTGATTTACCAGAGCCGGATTCACCGACAATCCCCAGCGTTTCACCCGCGTTAAGCGTGAAGTTCAGGTCGTTAACCGCCGTCACGTCGCCATCCTGCGTTTTGAACGTTACCCGGAGATCCTGAACATGTAGCAGCGCGTCGTGCGCGCCAGTTAACTCAATCTTGCTCATGTCGATATTCCTCAGCGATCTTTCGGGTCGAGGGCATCACGCAGGCCATCGCCGATAAAGTTAAAACAAAACAGCGTGACAACCAGAAACGCCGCCGGATAGAACAGTAACCACGGCGACACTTCCATCGAGTTCGCACCATCATTCAGCAAGGCGCCCCAGCTGCTTAACGGTTCCTGCGTTCCCAGACCCAGGAAGCTCAGGAAGGATTCGAACAGGATCATACTTGGCACCAGCAGAGAGGCGTAAACGACCACCACGCCCAGCACGTTAGGCACAACGTGGCGTAATACGATACCGCGCGTGGATACACCGGAAACCATCGCCGCTTCAATGAACTCTTTACGTTTCAGGCTCAGCGTCTGGCCACGCACGATACGCGCCATATCCAGCCAGGACACCATGCCAATAGCCACGAAGATCAGCAGCATGTTCTGCCCGAAGAACGTCACCAGCAGAATAACGAAGAACATGAACGGGAATGAGTTGAGGATTTCCAGCAGGCGCATCATCACCGAATCCACTTTCCCGCCCAGATAACCGGACATCGCGCCATACAGCGTTCCAACGATCACCGCAACCAGCGCCGCCGCAACGCCAACCATCAGCGAGACGCGGCCCCCGATGGCAACACGGACCAGCAGATCACGACCGGAGGAATCCGTACCAAAATAGTGTCCAGACGTCATATCCGGCGCGGCTGACATCATTCCCCAGTCCGTATCCGCGTAGTCAAATGCAGACAGCATCGGGGCGAAGATCACGAACACGGTAATCACGGCTAAAACAAGCAGACTGGCCAGAGCAGCACGGTTGTGGATAAAGCGCAGACGCGCATCCTGCCACAAACTACGTCCTTCAATCTCAGCCTGCTCGGTGAAGTTCTCTAACGCTTCAACGTTTTTTCGATTCCAAAACATAACGCCCCCAATTAATAGCGAATTTTCGGATCGATAACAGCGTAGAGCACGTCAATGATCGCATTAAATAAAATGGTTAAGCCGCCGACCAGAATCGTCAGGCTCAGTACTAGTGAGTAGTCGCGGTTCAGTGCACCGTTTACGAACAGTTGCCCAATACCGGGTAAACCAAAAATGGTTTCAATGACCATCGAACCGGTAATAATCCCCACAAACGCTGGCCCCATATAAGAGAGCACAGGCAGCAGCGCAGGCTTTAACGCATGGCGCAGGACGATGCGACGCATCGGCAGCCCTTTGGCGCGCGCGGTGCGAATAAAGTTAGAGTGTAAAACCTCGATCATCGATCCTCGGGTAATACGCGCGATGCTGGCGATATAAGACAAAGACAGTGCCACCATCGGTAAAATCATGTATTTGGGTGCCCCGCCGTTCCACCCACCGCCGGGCAGCCACCGCAGCGTAATGGCGAAAATCAGCACCAGCAACGGCGCGACGACAAAGCTGGGTATCACCACCCCCGTCATGGCAAAGCCCATCACGGTATAGTCCCATTTCGTATTCTGATTCAGCGCGGCGATCACGCCGGCACTCACACCAAAAACGACGGCCAGAACGAATGCCGCGGCCCCCAGTTTTGCAGAAACAGGGAAAGACGTCGCGACCAGATCGTTCACGGAATAGTCTTTGTATTTAAACGAAGGACCGAAATCACCCTGCACCAATTGCAGCAAGTAGTTACCGTACTGCGTCATAATGGGGTCGTTCAGATGGTATTTGGCTTCAATATTCGCCATCACTTCCGGCGGTAAATTACGTTCACCGGTAAAAGGGCTGCCGGGCGCCAATCGCATCATGAAAAACGAGATGGTGATCAGGATGAATAGTGTCGGAATCGCCTCTAAACAGCGGCGAAGAATAAATTTTAACATTGCTCGTACCTATAAAAGGCTGGCAGCACAACAGCGTGCGCCAGCCATTATTATTAGTGCTTGATGATATAAAGATCTTTCACGTAAACATTATCCTGCGGATCGTTGCCCGTTAATCCACCAACATAAGGTTTCACCAGTCGGGTATTCGCATAGTAATAGACCGGTATGGTGACAGCGTCTTTATCCAGCTGCGATTCCGCCTGCTGGTAAACCGCAGCGCGCTCCTCATCGGTTTTCACCTGCAAGGATTTCGCCACCAGTGCATCAAACTCTTTGCTCTTATAGTGCGAGGTGTTACTGCTGCTGTCTGACAGCATGCTGTTCAGGAAGGTTGAAGGTTCGTTATAGTCGGCACACCATCCGGCGCGTGCAACATCATAGGTTCCCTGATGACGCGTACTGAGGAAGGTTTTCCATTCCTGGTTTTCCAGCTTAACGTCCACACCGATATTCTGTTTCCAGATAGAAGCCGCTGCGATCGCCATTTTCTTGTGCAGATCGGAGGTGTTGTACAGCAGGTTCAGCGTCAGCGGTTTGTCTGCGGTATAGCCCGCTTCTGCCAGCAGTTTCTTCGCTTCTTCATTACGTTTCGCCTGTGGCCAGGTGAACCACTCTGGAACTGATGCTTTCAGCCCATCGATATACGGTGGAACAAAACCATAGGCAGGAATATCGCCCTGATTTTTCACCTTGTTGGTCAGAATATCCTGGCTCAGACCCAGACGCAGCGCGGTACGAACGCGTACATCGTTAAACGGCGGCTTCTGGTTGTTAACTTCGTAGTAATAGGTACACAGGTACGGGTTAACCTTCACTTCATCCGGGATCTCTTTCTTCAGCTTTTGGAAGAGTTCGATTGGCAGGTTGTTGTACGTCATGTCGATTTCACCGCTGCGGTAGCGGTTAACGTCCGTCACTTCAGACGCAATCGGCAGATACGTCACCTGATTAATCACGGTGTGGGCGTTATCCCAATATTGTGGGTTACGCTCCAGCACCATTTTTTCGTTCACAACCCAGCTTTTCAGCTTGTAGGCACCGTTGCCGACCCAGTTTTGCGGCTGCGTCCATTTTTCACCGAATTTTTCGATTGCCGCTTTATTCACCGGTGACATGGCTACGTAAACAGGCAGCTTATAGAAGTAAGGCACCGCTTCGGAAAGCGTAACCTCAAAAGTATGATCGTCGATCGCTTTCACGCCCAGCGTATCCGGAGATTTTTTGCCGGCGATGATGTCATCGATATTCAGCAGATGACCATATTGCAGATAGCTGGCGTAAGGCGATGCTGTCTTTGGATCGGCCAGACGCTGCCAGCTATAGACGAAATCTTGTGCGGTAACCGGCTCACCGTTGGACCATTTGGCATCTTTACGCAGGTGGAATGTCCACACTTTAAAATCTTTGTTATCCCAGCTTTCTGCTACGCCGGGACTGGTTTTGCCGTTAACGTCGGAAATAACCAACCCTTCCAGCAGATCGCGCGACACGTTGGATTCCGGTACGCCTTCGATTTTATGCGGGTCAAGGGAGGAAACTTCAGCACCGTTGTTACGAACCAATTCCTGTTTTTCTGCTAACTGAACGCCTGCGGGAACGGTCGCGGCGAAGGCGGAAACAGCCATCGTGCTACTTAATGCCGCGATAATAGCGGCAGCTACTCTTTTTTTAGTTGTGATGTGTGTCATTATTTTCTCCTGTAATGTTGTCGTGCTAGTTATCCCAGCACGATTCCTGAATTAGAGCCCGGTGAGAAAACGATTAATCGATTCGACTCACGACCCATTCCCACATGGCAGGAATGGGTAACCAGAGATTAAACACCAAATTAATCACTGCTTGCTCACTTCATTTGCATCAAACCGTAAACAGCTGCGGATTAATGCTTAATGATATAGAGATCCTTCACCCGTATATTATCCAACGGATCCTTGCCAGTAATGCCACCGACATAAGGTTTTATCAGTCTGGCGTTCGCGTAGTAATAGACCGGTACAATGGCCGCGTCTTTATCCAGCTGCGATTCTGCCTGCTGATAAACTTGCGCACGTTCATCGTCCGTTTTCGCCTGAACCGCCTGTGCCATCAGCTTGTCGAACGCCGCGCTCTTATAATGCGCCGTGTTGTTGCTACTGTCTGACAACATGCTGTTCAGGAACGATGTCGGTTCGTTATAGTCCGCACACCACCCGGCACGCGCAACGTCATAATTGCCTTGATGACGCGTGCTGAGATAGGTTTTCCATTCCTGGTTTTCCAACTTCGCGTCAACGCCCAGATTCTGTCTCCAGATCGATGCCGCTGCGATCGCCATTTTTTTATGCAAATCTGACGAGTTATAGAGCAAATTAAATGTCAGCGGTTTCTCTGCGGTATAGCCCGCTTCTGCCAGCAGTTTTTTTGCTTCTTCATTACGTTTCGCCTGTGGCCAGGTAAACCACTCTGGCGTATGTGCTTTCAAGCCGTCCGTAAACGGAGGAATATAGCCATAGGCAGGAATATCGCCCTGATTTTTAACTTTATTGGTCAATATGTCTTGATCCAGCCCCATGCGCAGAGCGGTACGGACCCGGACATCATTAAACGGCGGTTTCTGATTATTGATTTCGTAATAATAGGTGCAGAGATAGGGATTGATGTTAACTTCTTGTGGGATTTCTTTTTTTAGCTTCTGAAATAGCTCGATAGGTAATTTGTTATTGGTAACATCAATTTCACCCGCACGATAGCGGTTAACATCCGTCACTTCAGACGCAATCGGCAGATAGGTGACCTGATTAATCACGGTCTTGGCGTTATCCCAATATTGGGTATTACGCTCCAGCACAAGCCGCTCATTCACGACCCAGGATTTAAGACGGTAAGCACCATTTCCTACCCAGTTTTCCGGCTGAGTCCATTTATCACCAAATTTCTCCACCGTCGCTTTATTGACCGGGGACATCGATGAGTGATTCAGTAATTTATAAAAGTACGGGATTGGTTCGCTTAATGTCACTTCCAGCGTATGGTCGTCGAGCGCTTTTACGCCTAACGTATCAGGAGATTTCTTGCTGGCGATAATGTCATCAATATTCAGCAGATGACCATATTGTAAATAGCTGGCGTAAGGAGAAACGGTTTTCGGATCGGCCAGACGCTGCCAGCTATAAACGAAATCTTGCGCAGTAACCGGTTCGCCATTTGACCACTTGGCGTCTTTGCGTAAATGGAATGTCCAGACTTTAAAATCGCTGCTTTCCCACCGCTCAGCGACGCCAGGAATCGGATGTCCATCAGGATCGGAAATCACCAACCCTTCATATAAATCGCGCGCGACGTTAGATTCCGGCACACCTTCTATTTTATGCGGATCCAGTGATGACACCTCAGCGCCATTGTTTCTCACCAGAACCTGCTCTTTCGCCAGCTCAACACCGGCAGGTACAGTCGCCGCCTGAACATTCACGCATGACGCCATCACTGCTGCGGCAATCATACTGGTAACAAAGCATCGTTTTGTTTTGCGAGTTTTCACTTTATAAACGCCCCTGTCTTGATACAACGCCATACCGGACTCCATGCGTAAAATCGCCGTCACATAGAGCAGAAAAGATCGCCCATTATCCAAATAAATCATAAAATTAATTTATGGGTGAATAACGAATAGCAGGTCGACACTCGAAGCTATCAAAAGCAGACACATTCGCCAATATTTTTACATTGATGTTGCTTAATTTTCTTTACTACAGCCTGGTAAACGTTTTATTTCAATCATCTGATACAATCATTAACCCCATGATAAACAATGTTTTTTCTATTTATTTGCAGATATTTTTTAAATATTCAGCAATTTATATATTTTGAACAAAAAAACATCGTAGTGGGTTTTATCATTTTCACAGCACAAAAATGATGATGTATGCTTACCTGTCCGCGTCATTACCTGACCAGAATGTTATTATTTTAACAATTCCGTTACCCATCTTGCACGACAATAGCACACGATTCCCTTACTGCAGGCTGCGCGTAGAATAGCTCACTCGATTAAGATATAAGCGTCGTTTATACGAGCACGTTTTATACGAACAGGTCATTCCCACTATAGTGCACATCGTCGTGCCTGGAATGTGCCCCTAACAATGTCACACTCCGATGCTGCCCCCTCTCTTACAATCCCTTTTGGGTAGAAAAGCCGCTAATTTTGTCTGGTTAATGATAGCCGTTATCAATACCAATCTGCTGAATGGTGTCAGCTTGAAGAAAATACGATATTGATCACAAAAAAAGCACCCATAAATGGGTATGCTCATTTCATAACGTAACGGACACGCAGATATTCTTAATTTTTACGTAATTTCAAAACAATATTTTAAAAATTTACGATATCGGCGGTTACAGTATTTTAAAAAGCAACAATCGCGCCACAACGGCGGCTGACAAGCTCTTTGAGTCAATTAATGCGAAATAGGCAGAAAAGAATAGCAAGGTAACGAAAACGCCCCCCGCTCGTTTATCTATACTGTTCTATCCGGCGAACAATTGACTGAAAGAGTTTAACATTTATCAGGAGAGCATTATGGCCGTAACCAACGTTGCTGAACTTAACGCATTGGTCGAAAGAGTGAAAAAGGCACAGCAGGAATTTGCCACTTATACTCAGGAACAAGTGGACAAAATTTTCCGCGCTGCCGCACTCGCTGCATCAGATGCCCGTATCCCGCTGGCAAAAATGGCAGTTGCCGAATCTGGCATGGGGATCGTGGAAGACAAAGTCATCAAAAACCACTTCGCATCCGAGTACATTTATAACGCCTACCAGGATGAAAAAACCTGCGGCATCCTCTCTACTGATGACACTTTTGGTACCATTACGATTGCCGAGCCGATTGGCCTGATTTGCGGTATTGTTCCTACCACCAACCCCACTTCTACCGCCATTTTTAAAGCATTGATCAGCCTGAAGACCCGTAACGGGATTATCTTCTCTCCCCATCCGCGTGCAAAAAATGCGACCAATAAAGCCGCTGACATTGTGCTGCAAGCGGCAATTGCGGCAGGCGCACCGAAAGACATAATCGGCTGGATCGACCAACCGTCTGTCGATCTGTCCAACCAGCTTATGCACCACCCCGATATCAACCTGATTCTGGCGACTGGCGGTCCGGGCATGGTGAAAGCCGCATACAGCTCCGGTAAGCCGGCAATCGGCGTAGGTGCCGGTAACACGCCTGTTGTCGTTGACGAAACCGCGGATATCAAACGTGTCGTGGCGTCTATTCTGATGTCGAAAACCTTCGATAACGGCGTAATTTGTGCATCAGAACAGTCCGTCATCGTGGTAGACAGCGTCTATGATGCTGTGCGTGAACGTTTTGCCACCCACGGCGGCTACATGCTGAAAGGCAAAGAATTGCATGCCGTACAGGGTATCTTGCTGAAAAATGGTTCACTGAACGCCGACATCGTGGGCCAGCCTGCACCGAAGATCGCAGAAATGGCGGGTATCACTGTCCCTGCGAATACCAAAGTGCTGATTGGTGAAGTGACGGCCGTCGATGAATCCGAACCGTTTGCCCATGAAAAACTGTCTCCAACGCTGGCGATGTATCGTGCGAAAGACTTCAACGATGCCGTCATTAAAGCGGAAAAACTGGTCGCCATGGGTGGCATCGGTCACACATCCTGCCTATATACCGATCAGGACAATCAGCCAGAGCGTGTGAATCATTTCGGTAATATGATGAAAACGGCGCGTATCCTGATTAACACGCCAGCTTCTCAGGGTGGTATCGGCGATCTCTACAACTTCAAACTCGCTCCGTCTCTGACGCTGGGCTGTGGCTCCTGGGGCGGAAACTCCATCTCCGAAAACGTCGGTCCGAAGCACTTGATCAACAAGAAAACGGTAGCCAAGCGAGCAGAGAATATGTTGTGGCATAAACTTCCTAAATCCATTTATTTCCGTCGCGGCTCACTGCCGATTGCTCTTGAAGAAGTCGCTTCCGATGGTGCAAAACGTGCATTTATCGTGACCGACCGCTTCTTGTTCAACAATGGCTATGTCGATCAGGTGACGTCCGTCTTGAAACAGCACGGACTGGAAACCGAAGTATTCTTCGAAGTTGAAGCAGACCCTACGCTGAGCATCGTGCGTAAAGGCGCGGAACAAATGCATTCCTTCAAACCGGACGTGATTATTGCGCTGGGTGGCGGTTCTCCAATGGATGCCGCGAAGATCATGTGGGTGATGTATGAACACCCGACGACGCACTTCGAAGAGCTGGCGCTGCGCTTTATGGATATCCGTAAGCGTATCTACAAGTTCCCGAAAATGGGCGTCAAAGCCAAAATGGTGGCGATTACCACCACATCCGGTACCGGTTCTGAAGTGACGCCGTTTGCCGTAGTGACCGACGATGCCACTGGACAGAAATACCCGCTGGCGGACTATGCGCTGACGCCAGATATGGCGATTGTTGATGCCAATTTGGTCATGAATATGCCGAAATCGCTGTGTGCGTTTGGCGGGCTTGATGCCGTAACCCACTCGCTGGAAGCTTATGTTTCTGTGCTGGCAAACGAATATTCAGATGGACAGGCGTTACAAGCGCTGAAACTGCTGAAGGAAAATCTGCCAGACAGCTACCGCGACGGGGCAAAAAATCCGGTTGCCCGTGAGCGTGTGCACAATGCCGCGACGATTGCAGGGATTGCGTTTGCCAACGCCTTCCTCGGCGTTTGTCACTCCATGGCGCATAAGCTGGGCTCAGAGTTCCATATTCCGCATGGCCTGGCTAACGCCCTGCTGATCTCAAACGTGATTCGCTATAACGCGAACGACAATCCAACCAAGCAGACGACGTTCAGCCAGTATGACCGTCCGCAGGCTCGCCGTCGTTACGCTGAAATAGCCGACCACCTGCGTTTGACGGCACCAAGCGATCGTACCGCGCAGAAAATCGAGAAATTGCTGAACTGGCTGGAAGAAATGAAGACCGAGCTGGGGATCCCAACGTCAATTCGTGAAGCGGGCGTACAGGAAGCTGATTTCCTGGCTAAGGTCGATAAGCTGTCAGAAGATGCGTTCGACGACCAGTGTACTGGCGCTAACCCACGTTACCCGCTGATTTCCGAGCTGAAACAGATTCTGCTGGATACTTACTACGGTCGTAAGTTCTCTGAAGAAGAAAAAACGGGAGCGGCTGAGCCCGCAGTAAAAGGGGCTAAAACCAGCAAAAAAGCCGCACAGTAACGTGCTGACTATTCCCGCCTTAACGTAAAGGCGGTTTATCTCTTAACGATGCCCAACCCTTTTAAGGTTGGGCATTTTTATTACTCGTTCTCAGCATAGACACGCATCACTACGCCGTTTATTCATCGCCCTGCCTGTCGGATATTTAACCGACTTACTCGCTTTCTTTACGGGTTAATCCCAGCGCAATTTTATAATGCTTACGGCACACGGAAACATAGCTCTCATTGCCGCCAATAACGACCTGCTCACCTTCGTGAACAGCATTACCTTGTGCATCTAATCGCAATACACAGTTGGCTTTACGGCCGCAATGACAGACCGTTTTTAACTCAATCAGCTTATCGGCCCACGCTAATAAATAGTGACTCCCGGAAAACAAATCGCCACGAAAATCAGTACGCAACCCGTAGCACAATACCGGAATATCTAATTGGTCCACGACATCGGAAAGCTCACTCACTTGCTCACGGGTTAAAAATTGACATTCGTCAATTAATACACAATCTACGGGCTGAGCGCGGTGTTCTTTCTCCAGCAATCCAAATAACGATGTCTGCGGATTAAACAATAATGCCGGAGAAGAAAGGCCGATCCGTGAACTGACTATCCCCACGCCATGCCGATTATCTATTTCTGCAGTGAACACCAGCGTGCGCATCCCACGCTCCTGGTAGTTATATGACGACTGCAATAGCGCCGTCGATTTCCCTGCATTCATTGCAGAATAATAAAAATAAAGTTGGGCCACTCGGTTACTCCAAAAGGCAGGCTATATACTCGTAATACTTCAAGTTGCATGTGCGTTGGCGACGCTTAAATACTCAGCCCGTAGTGGACCTCGTCCTAAAGGGCCGCTGCTAGCAGCGTTCAAATCTGCTCCCGGCAGATTTGTCACCCGAATCACTTACCGGTGTAAGCGCATCGGGATTAAATGAGAGAAATCCGGTCTCTCACCGAAGGCCAGCCGTTGGCTGGTAAATTCGTTCCCGACGAATTTGTCTTTCTCTTGCCGCCTGTCTGAAACTCGAATTATTTGGAGTATATGATATTCGTGTCGTAAACACTTATTGTAACAACTCGTCTTCACGCTGCGCAATGGGCTATTCCTCGGCCACATTTTGTCCATACGTCCGCCAGCGACGGTCTGTTATGATAAAAGATATAAACGTTCCTTATAACAACGGCGCGGCATCAATAAGTCATTCTCTGCCGTTTGAGGTAGAAAAGCGGCATACCAAATGTATTTTTTTGATAACAGGAAAGTATTTATATTTATGTAACATACGATGTGAGTTCTGTTTTAAAAATGATGTTTTTTAACAAACTTACAAATTTGACTATTGCAGAAAGGAAAATAGCACTCTATTATCACACTACACGCCACCAATAATATTATTTGAGATTATCACAATGAGCGAAGCACTAAAGATTCTTAACAACATCCGTACTCTGCGTGCCCAGGCAAGAGAATGCACCCTGGATACTTTGGAAGAAATGCTGGAAAAACTGGAAGTCGTGGTTAATGAACGCCGCGAAGAAGATAGCCAGGTTCAGGCTGAAGTTGAAGAACGTGCGCGTAAATTGCAGCAATATCGCGATATGCTGATTGCAGACGGTATTGACCCTAACGAATTATTGCAGTCTTTAGGTTCAGTTAAGGTTGCAGGTAAAAGCAAGCGCGCTGCCCGCCCGGCAAAATATCAATACACTGACGAAAACGGCGAACTTAAAACCTGGACTGGCCAGGGTCGTACACCGGCAGTAATCAAGAAAGCAATCGAAGAGCAAGGTAAATCTTTAGACGATTTCCTGCTGTAATCGTTTATAAGTACTGAATACGAAAAACCCCCCGATAACTATCGGGGGTTTTTCTTTGGTAACGCATATTGCAAAGAGAAAACAGATATGTCGCCATTTTGGCTGCTCTCTGTTTTTTGTAAACAGAGAGCAATCATTACATTCTGTTATTTTTCTTCTGCTTCAATCGTTTCCTGCAGCCACTGTGCAAATTCCTGGCCTAAACCATCATGGCGTAAACCATATTCCACGAATGCCTGCATATAACCTAATTTATTACCACAGTCATGGCTCACACCTTTCAAGTGATACGCTTCTACTGTTTCTTTTTCCATCAACATCGCGATAGCATCGGTTAACTGAATTTCATTACCTGCGCCTGGCGGTGTTTTTTCCAGCAGAGACCAAATATCCGCAGAAAGGACATAACGGCCAACGACGGCTAAATTAGACGGTGCTTCGGAAGCTTTCGGTTTTTCAACCACACCCACCATAGGTGCGCTATCCCCTGCTTTTAATTCCACGCCTTTGCAATCAACCACGCCATAGCTACTTACATTTTCAACGGGCTCAACCATAATCTGGCTACGGCCCGTCGTAGAAAAGCGTTGCAGCATTTCGCTCAGGTTATCTTTCGTCAGATCGGATTCATATTCATCAATAATCACATCCGGCAGAATAACCGCGACAGGCTCATCCCCGACTAACGGATGCGCGCACAATACGGCATGGCCCAGCCCTTTGGCTAACCCCTGACGCACTTGCATAATGGTGACATGCTTAGGACAGATAGATTGAATCTCTTCCAATAGCTGACGCTTAACGCGTTTTTCCAGTATGGCTTCCAGTTCAAAACTGGTATCGAAATGGTTTTCGATAGAATTCTTAGAAGAGTGTGTAACGAGAATAATTTCATTAATCCCTGCTGCGATACACTCATTAACAACATATTGGATCAGCGGTTTATCTACCAACGGCAGCATTTCTTTAGGAATGGCTTTGGTGGCAGGCAGCATACGCGTCCCTAATCCAGCAACCGGTATGACCGCTTTTTTTACTTTTTTATTCACAATAGACATAAACAGCCTCTTATATACCGTTCAAATAATGAACTTTATTTATCTAATCAGATAACCGCAAGAGTATAACGACTTTAACAAGAGCACGCTTGTCCCAACGTTACCGTTCAATAAAAATAAGATAACTCCCTACATAGTAGGAAATAAAAAATAATACCGAAAGATAGGTATTACCTGAAACCAGTACCATCTGATGCTATCAGACTATTCTGTCGTCAACATCAGTCGTAAACGGCCGCCGCCGCCCCATATCTGGCATTGCCATGCTTCGCACTGATAATTCAGTTGGTTGAGATAAGCGCCTTCAAGCGTGCCTAAAGGGACGCCGCTATTCAACGCTATCTGCTGTTCGTTAACATTCAGCGTCGCGTTCAGCCCGGCGGAAATCAGTATCAGCTGTTTTAACTGCTGGTGGTAATACCCCACGAGCAAAGGAAAACGACCATCCAGGCTCGCCTGCCGCAACAACTGGTTTACCTGCTTTAACAGCGTCGGCAGATACGGCAAACGGTGTTGTTGATCGGCCAAATGCTCCTGAAGCACCCCATTGAACAAGGTTCGAAGCAGTAGCGCTGCCAGCGTTCCACTATTATTGACGCCCTGAGTGACATCAAGGCAATAGAACGCTAACTCAGTCTCCGAAAGCGCGGCAATATCCAGCACCAGCCCCGGTTGTTCCGCCGCCGTTAACTGACGATAGTTAACACGGCAGCGAGCAAGCGTTTGCTGAACGGGCGGCTGTAGCTGAGCAAGCAGTTTGGTGACCGCTTCAGGAGATTGATTCAGGGAGTCCATGTCCTGCATGAGTTGATCCATCTCATTCAACTGTGAGGTGAACATATCGGGATACAGACAGGACATCACGGCTTCACGTAAACGTGCATAATCACGAATCGGTTTCAGCAACACATCCTGCACACCAAGCCGTAAGACTTTGGCAATGTCCGCCATCTGGCTGGTTGCAGAAATGATCAGTATTGGCGTGTCGTTGTCTTTCAGGCGCAGACGTTCAAGGAACTCGATTCCTCCCATCGTCGGCATATTCAGATCGCAAATCATTAAATCGGGTTGGTAATGTTCAAGAGTACTCAGCGCATCTAATCCATTAATGGCTTCCTTAACTGAAGCCCCAAGAGAAGTCAGATAACCAGCGAGCACAGATCGAAAAACGGCCTCGTCATCAATGACTAAAATATGCTTACCCGCTAGTGGTTGTTCCATCAGTACCCCTTACTTCAAACACCGAATAATCACACCTGCTTTAGCGCCAGTATGCCGGATAGACGGCACACCCTGTCTTCTTCACTATGCCTCTTTCACTAGCGGCAACAATTCATCACGCATCTTTTCCACCGCCTTATAACCCGCCTCAATGGCCTCCTGCGCCCGATGAAAATCTAAGGTAGCAATCTGGGGACAATGCGGTTGCAGCAACACATCAGGCGGATCGCCTGCCATCCGCGTCATTTTCAACCGATTTTCCAGAATCTGGATCGACGTACTCATTATCTCCATCGCCGTTGGCGAACTTTCCGCTGGTTGACGGCGTCCCCGCAGTAAGCGTTCCCGAATTCTGCTACGCCAATCTTGCGGAACATTCTCCACATCAATGTCTGACGCCGTCGGTTTGATCGACAGCAAATCCTGATGATTAAGGCTCGCGTCGTGCTGGAGATCAACCGCGATCACGATATCGGCCCCCATTGCCCTCGCCAGAGACACGGGAACAGGGTTAACCACCGCGCCATCCACCAGCCAGTAATCGTTAAATCGAACGGGGGATAGCAGGCCTGGCATACTGCAAGACGCACGCATAGCCTGATGCAAGTCGCCTTCCGTCAGCCAGAGTTCGCGCCCTGTGCTGAGGTTTGTCGTCACTACGCCGTATTTGATATCACAGTCTTCAATCTGTGTTGTATGTAACAAATGTTTCACACTATTAAAAACACGATCGCCACGCAACAAACTACCGCGCTGCCAGGAGAGATCCATCAGTCGAATCACGTCCCAGTAACCAAACGCCCTCACCCAGCTATCCATCGAAGATAGATTGTTTGTGGCATACGCCGCACCAACCAGCGCACCAATAGAGCAACCCGCCACAACATCAACCTTTACGCCCATTTCGGTTAACGCATTAAACACACCAATATGCGCCCATCCTTTCGCTGCCCCTGATCCCAAGGCTATTCCAATTTTTTTCCGCTGCATGATCGATCCACCTGTCTTCATTTTAGCGCACATTGCTACACGTAGAGCTTCTTAGGTAACATATCGGCATCCTGCATAGTGATCTGTTTATTATCTATCAGTTTTTATCTTAAATTTTCTTCAGGAGACGTCGTGTCAGAATCTTGCCCCTGTTGCAGTGGATTGCAGTATAACGCATGCTGTCAACCCTACCTCACGCATGCCGCAACAGCGGCTGAGCCCGCCATATTAATGCGATCGCGCTATACCGCCTATGTCAAACACGATGTCGATTACCTTATCGCCACCTGGCATCCCGATCTTCAGCCCGAAAAATGGCGCGAGTCCCTCGCGGAAAGTTGCCAGAATTCGCAATGGCTCGGCCTTACTATACTGGCAACGTCTCCCGGAAAAACGCCCGATGAGGGCTATGTGGAATTCGCCGCACGTTATATATCTGAAAGCGACAACCAGCGAACAGAAGTGATGCGAGAGCGCTCACGCTTCCTTCGCCAGCATAATCGCTGGTACTATATAGACGGCGTTCATTTGCAGACGGGCAGAAATGAACCTTGCCCGTGTGGTTCCGGCAAAAAATACAAAAAGTGTTGCGGACAATAGAACACAGGCAGTCGCCCACGCGGCCTTATTGCTGCGTTACCATAAGATCGTTATTTTAGTTTTTGGACAGGATCCACACGCTCATGCAATCCCAAAATATACAAAGAAAAGTATTACGAACCATTTGCCCCGACGCAAAAGGGCTCATCGCGAAAATTACGAATATTTGTTATAAGCACGAACTGAACATCGTGCAAAACAATGAGTTTGTCGATCATCGCACCGGGCGCTTTTTCATGCGAACCGAGTTGGAAGGGATTTTCAACGACACCACGCTGTTAGCCGATCTGGATAGCGCGCTTCCCGAAGGTTCTTCTCGCGAATTAACCGCAGCAGGACGTCGTCGCATCGTCGTTCTGGTGACGAAAGAAGCCCACTGTCTGGGCGATCTGTTGATGAAAAGCGCCTACGGTGGTTTGGACGTAGAAATCTCCGCCGTCATCGGCAACCACGATACCTTGCAGACGCTGGTTGAGCGGTTTGATATTCCTTTCCATCTGGTCAGCCATGAAGGACTGACTCGCGAAGAGCACGATCAAAAGATGATCGCGCAGATCGATCAATACAAACCCGATTACGTCGTGCTGGCGAAATATATGCGAGTTCTGACACCGGCGTTTGTTCAGCACTACCCGAATCAGGTGATCAACATTCACCATTCGTTCTTACCCGCCTTTATCGGAGCTCGCCCCTATCATCAGGCTTATGAGCGCGGCGTAAAAATCATTGGCGCGACGGCACACTACGTCAACGATAATCTGGATGAAGGCCCGATCATCATGCAGGACGTTATTCACGTCGACCATACGTACTCAGCAGATGACATGATGCGTGCAGGCCGTGACGTTGAGAAAAATGTCCTGAGTCGTGCGCTGTATCGCGTGCTCGGACAGCGTGTTTTTGTCTACGGTAACCGCACCATTATTCTGTAATTGGTTGATCGGGCATCTTTTTTGTATAAGGATGCGCCGAACGGAATAAAAAAACGGCAACCGCATTTATTTTTGATATATACCGCTTTACAGGGGCGCGTCATTTGATATGATGCGCCCCGCTTGAAGCGAAAGCGTCTTGCAGCAAGGCCAGTGGTGGGGTTCCCGAGCGGCCAAAGGGAGCAGACTGTAAATCTGCCGTCACAGACTTCGAAGGTTCGAATCCTTCCCCCACCACCATTTCACAGCAGCACCTCTGAATTACATCCCAACGCCAAAACATCAAATTCCCGTCAGGGGAAGGTGAGAACCTTCGACCAAGGTTCGACAAAACCGGTACGGTTTTGAGCAACGCGCAGCGTTGACCCGCAGGGTGAGGTGCGAAGCACCGAGTTATCCTTCCCCCACCACCATTTCACAGCATCACTCCTGAATTACATCCCAACGCCAAAACATCAAATTCCCGTCAGGGGAAGGTGAGAACCTTCGACCAAGGTTCGACAAAACCGGTACGGTTTTGAGCAACGCGCAGCGTTGACCCGCAGGGTGAGGTGCGAAGCACCGAGTTATCCTTCCCCCACCACCATTTCACAGCATCACTCCTGAATTACATCCCAACGCCAAAACATCAAATTCCCGTCAGGGGAAGGTGAGAACCTTCGACCAAGGTTCGACAAAACCGGCACGGATTTGAGCAACGCGCAGCGTTATTTCCCCCACCGTCACCCGCACCAATATCAGCGCGCTATATAGAATGGGGGAAAATAGCCTTATGCCTTCCCTTTCCAGCGCCCAGGAACATAAGAGAACACAGGAAGCTGCCATGACCAGCGGATTGCCGCCAGACGCACGGCCAGACCAATGCTGAATGACGCCAGCAGGTTAATATCGTGATTAACGTTAAGCGACTTTAGCCCAAGATAGAGAAGTGCGACTAAAAGCGAGACGCTGGCGTACAGCTCTTTTTTCAGCACCATGGGCGTACGATTACAGAAAATATCACGCAATATCCCACCGAAAATTCCGGTTACGATACCCGCCATAACCACCACCGTCGTTGAATAATTCAGTTGCAGTGCGACGTTGCAGCCAATAACCGTAAAGGCTATCAGCCCCATCGCATCCAGCACCAGAAAGAGCCGGTGCAGATGATGCATGAAGCGTGCAATGATAATCGTGAAAAGACCTGCACCAATGGTGAGGTAGATATAGCCGGGATGCTGCGTCCAGCCGATGGGATAATTACCAAGGAGAATATCGCGAACGGTGCCACCGCCAAGCGCGGTGATGAAGGCAATCATGCCTACGCCAAAAATATCCATATTACGACGTCCAGCGGCCAGCGCCCCGGACATCCCCTCTGCCGTAATCGCGATCAGATAGATGTAAGTCAGCACACAAGTTATCCTGTGAAATGTGCCACTCCCTCTGTCCGCTTTACCTGAGAGTTTACGCAGCAGTGCTGCTTGCCCCTTCGGTGGGTTGCGTTGCAACCTCTCTCCAGTTGGCTTCAATGGAATTCGCAGTTAGGGTAGCCTGAGCGATTATGGGAGTTTGCGCCTTCGGCGGAGCGCCATAGTATTACTGATACTATACGCCCTCTCTCCTGCGAGGTGCGGAGTATAACGGTCGACAAGCCTCGTGTTCAACTGAATATAAGTGAATCTTATTTTTAACGATTCTCATCTGCGCCAACCGTCGCTGAAGCCACAGCAATAAGCCCAGCCACGCCGTTAGAAAGCGCAGCCTCACCGTGACGGCATCCCTCATTTTCTGCTACCATCTGGTCACATTTTTTAGCGAATGGCAGCGAACATGAAAGTTGTATCTTTTAATATCAATGGCCTGCGGGCGCGCCCTCATCAGTTGGCCGCCATTATCGAACAACACCAGCCGGATGTGATCGGGTTGCAGGAAACCAAAGTCCACGATGACATGTTTCCGTTAGAGGATGTCAGCCAATACGGCTACCACGTTTATTACCACGGACAAAAAGGTCACTACGGCGTCGCGCTGCTGTGTAAAACGCAGCCCATTGCGGTTCGTCGCGGTTTCCCAACGGATGAAGACGATGCGCAGCGTCGGATCATCATGGCGGATTTTGCCACCGAGCACGGCACGCTTACGGTCGTTAACGGGTATTTCCCACAGGGAGAAAGCCGCGATCATCCGGTGAAATTCCCCGCGAAGACACGCTTTTATCAGGATCTACAAACCTATCTGGAACAGCACCACAGCGCGACACAACCGCTGATTGTGATGGGTGATGTCAATATTAGCCCTACTGATCTGGACATCGGCATCGGCGAAGAGAACCGTAAGCGCTGGTTGCGTACGGGTAAATGTTCTTTCCTGCCGGAAGAGCGTGAATGGATGACGCGTTTGCAAGGCTGGGGGCTTATCGACACCTTCCGTGCCGCGAATCCAGACAGCAACGATCGTTTTTCGTGGTTTGACTACCGTTCTGCCGGGTTCGATGACAACCGCGGCCTGCGTATCGACCTGATTCTCGCCAGTACGTTCCTGGCCGAACGCTGCGTCGCTACCGGTATTGATTACGATATTCGAGGAATGGAAAAACCGTCCGACCATGCACCGATCTGGGCACAGTTTTCGCTGTAAAAGAGATCGTACGAAGTAAAAATAACATCACCGCTGTGCATCAAAGCCACAGCGGTGATTAAAATTAGCAGAAATATTAGTCGTAGTGCTTTTTAACGCACGGTTATTGCTTAACCAACTGCCATATCAGGTTATTCGTTCCCAGCGTTTGCTTGTCCCGCACGCATTGCAGAATCACCCCTTCGACCTTTAGCACCGCGCCTTCAGAATAGTTCCGGTTTTCATATACGCAGCAGCGCAGACAGCTATTATTTTGCTCCCGCACCGTCGTCCCTGCCCCCCACACTTCCGGTGGCACGGGAACCACAATGTCCGTTCCGCCACGATTAGCCTGCGCCAGCGTGGGCAGCACCAGCATCACACTCGCGAAACACAAAGACACTAACGATTTCATTGCTCCTGCTCCTTCGTTTTTTTAGTCTGAGGCTTACGCCGTTTTGAAGCACCTGACGGCGGTGCAGAAAGCCCTTTAAACGCTCTCACCGCGCCATTCTGTTTCGCTTGCTGAATCAGCTCCTGTAAGGAGTGGGTCAACGGCTGCATAAAATCCTGATAGCGACATTTCTTCTCACTGATTTGCGTCAACGTGGCTTCCCAATGTGCTGTCATGTCGGGGTGTGCCGCGCTCGCAGGCAGTGAATGAATCAACGCCCGCCCCGCTTCACTCGCGTGAATATAGCGGGCTTTCTTAAACAGAAATGTCCGTTTAAACAATAACTCGATAATACCCGCGCGCGTCGCTTCAGTTCCTAACCCATCGGTCGCCCGCAGGATTTTCTTCAGTTCTTTATCCTGCACAAAACGCGCGATACCCGTCATCGCCGATAACAGCGTGGCATCGGTAAACGGCCGCGGCGGCTGTGTTTGACGTTCAACGACCTCGCCGCGCTCACACAGTAACTCATCACCTTTTGCCACCACAGGCAACGGCATGCCTTCGTTTTCTTCGTCCCGCTCTTTGCCGCCTAACAACGTGCGCCACCCGGCTTCAGCCAGGAACCGCGCTTTGGCAATAAACTTACCCCCCGCGATATCCAGTTCAATGACGCACTTGCGAAACACGGCGTCTGGGCAGAACTGCATAATGTACTGCCGCGCGACCAGACCATACACCTTGCGCTCATTCTCCGTCAGCGAGGCACTTGCACTGCGGGCGGTGGGAATAATCGCGTGGTGAGCATCGACCTTACCATCGTCCCAGCAGCGATTACGCCGATCCACATCCATTACCGGCTGTGGCAGCAGATCGGGCTGATGTACGGATATGGCATTCAAGACGGCATGACGCCCGGCAAAATGCTCCTCTGGCAGATAGCGGCAGTCAGAACGCGGGTACGTAATCAGCTTATGGGTTTCATAGAGCTTCTGGCACACGTCCAGCACCTGCTGCGCACTCAGTCCGAAACGCTTCGCGGCTTCGATCTGTAACGTCGATAGCGAGTAAGGCAACGGCGCGGTTTCTGATTCCCGTTTATCATTATAGCTGGTAACAATCGCAGGCTGGCCTTCGATACGCTTGACGACATGTTCCGCCAACGAGCGATGCAGCAATCGTCCTTCTTCATCCTGATAAGGTTCACAGGACTCGCTGGGCTGCCATAGCGCGACAAAACGCTCATCGGCAGGCGTCACGATATGAGCTTTCACTTCAAAGTAATCTTTGGAAACGAAGTTTTCTATCTCTTCATCTCGTCGCACCACCAGCCCCAGCACCGGCGTCTGCACGCGGCCAACCGACAGCACGCCGTCATAGCCCGCATTGCGCCCTAATATCGTATAGGCACGGGTCATGTTAATGCCGTAGAGCCAATCAGCACGGGAACGCGCCAGCGCCGACACGCACAAAGGGATGAACTCTCGGTTCTCACGAAGACGAGAAACGGCACGTTCTACCGCCTGTGGATTGAGATCGTTAACCAGGCAACGACGTACCTGCTGGCGTTTTTCTTCCGGCAGAGAAAGGTATTCCAGCACCTCATCCACCAGCAGTTGTCCTTCCCGATCGGGGTCTCCCGCGTGAATCACCTCGGTGGCGTCATTCAGGAGCTTCTTTATGGTGTTGAGCTGCTTACTGACCGAGGGCCGCGGCTGCAACAGCCATTTCTGGGGAATGATAGGGAGATCGGCAAGCGACCAGCGGGCATAGCGCGCATCATAAACATCCGGCTGCGCCTGCTCCAGCAGGTGCCCCACGCACCACGTCACAACATCATTCTGGCCGCAGGCAATAAAGCCATCACCGCGTCGATGCGGTTTGGGTAACACGTCTGCAATCGCCCGCGCAAGGCTGGGCTTTTCGGCAATAAAAAGTCGCATTATTCACCATCAAGCAGACTGGGCATTTCCCGCGTAACTCGCGGGAAAGCACGCTGTAAAACGGGGTGGAAATCGATATTATTCAAGAGATGACGATCAGAAGTAATGAACAAACGCGTCGGTATCAAGCGGCGTGACCGTCGTCGACGCTTTGAGCACCGACGTCCCCAGATAGAGGAAACCGACAATTTCATCCTGTTCACGGCAGTTGAACGCTTCACGCACCAGCGAATTGTGTGTCCAGGCACCGCTACGCCAGATACCATTAAAGCCCTGCGCCAATGCCGCCATCTGCATGGCCTGAACCGCACAGCCTGCGGAGACAATTTGCTCCCAAAGCGGGACTTTCGGGTTCTCTTCGCAATGCGCAACAACGGTGATAATCAGCGGTGCGCGATAAGGTGCCTGACGCGCTTTATCGATACCGGCTTCGTCCAACCCTTCCTGCTGCGCCGCACGGGTCAGTAGCGAACTAAAACGATCCAGACCGTCATTTTCGATCATAAAAAAGCGCCACGGCTGCATGGCACCATGATCCGGCGCACGCATACCGGCGTGGATAATGTTATTCAATGCGTCACCCGTCGGTGCTGGCGCGGTCAGGCGCGAGGCCGAACGACGATTCAATAGCAATTCAAGAGCATCCATCGCACATCTCCTGTCTGGCAATATAATTTCTGCGGTACAACCCACTTCTACGGTAGAAACGACTGTACGGCAACGTTGCGCACCACGTTAGCACAAGTAGAAGTTTTGTTACAAGATAACCCCGACAGGGTGCGCTTCTGCGGCGATTTAATGCTGACTTTTTACTGTCCGCTCATTAGGATACTATCACTCCTTGTGCTTCATCACTTGCCAGAGGGCGAGTTGAAGGACGTAGGGCACACGCTGTTTACCCGTTCATGGAGATATCATGCGCACATTGTGGCGAATTTTTAGCGGATTTTTTAAGTGGACATGGCGTCTGCTTAATTTTATCAGAGAATTTATTCTCAATATTTTCCTTATTGCTCTGATTTTAGTTGGTGTTGGGATCTACTCACAGGTAAAAACGACGCCGGAAGAGGCCACGAAGGGTGCGCTGCTGGTCGATCTGACGGGCGTGGTTGTTGATCAACCCACCGTTAACAACAAACTGCGTCAATTAGGACGTGAATTCTTCGGCGCATCGAACAACCGTCGCCAGGAGAACTCACTGTTCGATATTGTCGACAGTATTCGTCAGGCAAAGAGTGACGACAACATCACGGGAATGGTGCTGGATCTCAGCGACTTTACCGGTGCCGACCAACCGTCTCTGCAATATATCGGCAAGGCGCTGCGCGAATTTCGCGATAGCGGTAAGCCTATTTATGCGGTCGGCGACAGCTACAACCAGTCTCAATACTATTTGGCCAGTTTTGCCAATACGGTGTCATTGACGCCACAAGGCAGTGTTGATCTACACGGTTTTGCGACCAACAATCTCTACTTCAAGTCCATGTTGGACAAGCTGAAAGTGACCACCAATATCTTCCGCGTGGGAACTTATAAGTCAGCTGTTGAACCGTATCTGCGTGACGATATGTCGCCTGCTGCACGCGATGCCGATGGCCGTTGGATCAATGCTCTGTGGCAGCAGTATTTAAATACCGTTTCCGCTAACCGCCAGATTACGCCTCAGCAGCTCTTCCCGGGTGCAACCAACATCATTGCAGGCTTGCAGGCCGTTCAGGGCGACACCGCACGCTATGCGCTGGATAACAAGCTGGTCGATGAAGTGGCATCACGTTCCGTAACCGAGCAATCGCTGGTTAAAGCGTTCGGCTGGAATAGCCAGAAGAACAACTTTAATTTCATCAGCATTTACGACTACACCATCAAACCACCGGTGCAAAATAACAACCAGATCGCGGTTGTATTTGCCAATGGCGCCATCATTGATGGCCCGGAAACACCGGGGATGGTCGGTGGTGATACCACGGCGGCACAAATCCGCGCCGCGCGCCTCGATCCTAAAGTCAAAGCGCTGGTACTGCGCGTCAATAGCCCTGGCGGTAGCGTCACCGCGTCGGAGCTGATTCGTTCAGAACTGATGGCGCTCCGTTTGGCGGGTAAACCGATCGTGGTCTCCATGGGCGGTATGGCGGCATCAGGCGGTTACTGGATCTCAACGCCGGCGAACGCAATCATCTCCAGCGCCAGTACGCTGACAGGTTCTATCGGTATTTTTGGCGTGATTACCACGTTCGAAGATTCGCTGGAAAACCTTGGCGTCCACACGGATGGCGTAGCGACCTCACCACTGGCCGATCTGTCGATCACGAAATCACTGCCGCCTGAATTCTCGCAGATGATGCAGTTAAGTATCGAACGCGGTTATAAGAACTTCATTGATATCGTGGCGCAGGCGCGTAAGAAAACGCCTGAGCAAATCGATCAGATCGCGCAAGGTCATGTCTGGATCGGTAGCGACGCGAAAGAAAATGGTTTGGTCGATCAGATCGGTGATTTTGATGATGCCGTGAAGAAAGCGGCTGAGCTGGCAAAACTGGGACAGTATCAGTTGAACTGGTATGCCGAACAGCCAGGTCTGCTGGACACGATGCTGAATCAGGTGAACGCCTCCGTGTACGCCCTGCTGCCCGTTGCCGTCCAGTCTATGCTGCCAGCACCGGTCGCACAGCTGGCGGAAGCCATGCGGTCACAGCCGTCCATCATGAATAACCTGAACGACCCGCAGAACCGGTACGCATTTTGCCTCACCTGCGGAGAAGTCCGGTAGCGTTTACAGTAGCCGCCAATATGTACCCTAAATAATTCGAGTTGCGTGAAGGCGGCAAGAGAAGGCATCCCGATGAGCTTACTCAGGTAAGTGATTCGGGTGACTGAACGCTGCCAACGCACAAGCAGCTTGAAGTATGACGGGTATAGCCCGGTAATAGTCATTGCTTATGATAGTATTATCGGGCTGTTTTTCCCTCTATAATTCTCGGTTTAATCCTGACTCACACCACCATGCGAAAGAAATCCATTTATGTCGCCTATACGGGCGGCACCATCGGCATGCAGCGCTCTGCTAATGGCTATGTTCCGGTATCCGGTCATTTACAACAGCAGTTGGCAAAAATGCCGGAATTCCATCGCGAAGAGATGCCGTCGTTCACGATTCATGAATACGATCCGCTGATCGACTCGTCTGATATGACACCAGCGGATTGGCAATCCATCGCGGACGATATTCAAGGCCATTACGATGACTACGATGGTTTCGTGATTCTGCATGGTACTGACACGATGGCGTTCACCGCCTCCGCGCTCTCGTTTATGCTGGAAAATCTTGCCAAGCCGGTTATCGTGACAGGGTCACAAATTCCATTAGCGGAATTGCGCTCGGACGGTCAGACCAACCTGCTGAACGCGCTGTACGTTGCGGCTAATCATCCGATTAATGAAGTCGCCCTCTTCTTCAATAACAAACTACTGCGCGGCAACCGCACCACCAAAGCTCACGCGGATGGCTTTGATGCCTTCGCCTCCCCCAACTATCCGCCGCTGCTCGAAGCCGGTATCCATATTCGTCGGCTGGCACCGACCGTGGAATGTAGCAACTGTCCGCCGCTGGAAGTGCATCACATTACGCCACAGCCTATCGGGGTAATTACGGTTTACCCCGGCATTTCTGCCGATGTCATCAGCAATTTCCTCCGTCAGCCGGTGAAAGCGCTTATCCTGCGCTCCTACGGCGTTGGCAACGCACCGCAAAGCCCCGGGCTGCTGCACGAATTACGTGAAGCCTCCGCACGCGGTATTGTGGTCGTCAACCTGACGCAGTGTATTTCCGGGCGCGTAAACATGGGCGGCTATGCGACGGGCAATGCGCTGGCGCATGCGGGCGTTATCAGTGGCTTTGATATGACCGTCGAAGCCGCATTGACCAAATTGCATTACTTACTGAGCCAGCAGGACCTAAGCGCCGATGACATTCGCCAATTGATGCAGCAAAACCTGCATGGGGAATTGAGCGATAAAGATTGAGTTAATCACGGAGTCGTAATGAAAAAAGCATTGCTATTAGTTGATCTGCAAAATGATTTTTGTCCCGACGGTGCATTGGCTGTTAACGAAGGCGACCGCGTCATTGAGGTGGCTAACCGCGCTATTGAAGCCTGCGTAGCCGCTGGCGTTCCAGTGATTGCCAGTCAGGATTGGCACCCCACTAATCACGGCAGTTTTGCTGTTAATGCGCATACCAAGATCGGAGAACTCGGTGAGTTAAACGGGTGGCCGCAGATCTGGTGGCCCGTTCACTGCGTGCAGGGAACAGCAGGCGCTGATTTTCATCCAGCACTGAATCAGTCAGCCATTCAGTGGATCGTACAAAAAGGGACTCAACCGGAGATCGATAGCTATAGCGCTTTTTTCGATAACGGACATCGGGTGAAAACCGAATTAGATGCGTGGCTACACGCCAACCACATCACCCATTTGATTATTCTAGGGCTGGCGACCGATTATTGCGTCAAGTTCAGCGTGCTGGATGCGATTGCGCTGGGCTATCACACCGAAGTCTTGGTGGATGGGTGTCGTGGCGTGAATCTTTCGCCTGATGACAGCGAATCTGCGTTACGGGAAATGGCACAGCGTGGGGCGATACTGACGGATATGACGCAGTTTCTTACTACGTTGTCAGCAGCCCACTAGCGCTACTGACAACCGGAATAGCGGCAGCCGTTGCGGCTGCCTGCTTACGTTTTACGCGTCGGGTTTTAGCGTAATAATAGCGTCAGCGATGTTAAACTCACGCTTCAGCTCCTGCTTGCTCTTCATCACGATTTCGCCATCAGTGCCAATCGTCATGTGCTCAGCCTGTTCGTTATGGCGAGCCTGCCACATCATCACCATTTGCAGGCAGTTTTCTTTCTGTTCAGCCGTCAACGCGACACCATCTGGCCATTTGCCCAACTCCACCGCCGTGACTAACCGCTGGTAAATTTCTGGCGTCATGGCGTCGATCAGATCATTGAGTTCCATATCCGGTTTCTGCTCCGAGAAAGATCAGGTTTATTCTTATTAGGTTTCTGTGCTGTGCTAACAGCGTTTTTAGTAGCTGAATCGTTTAAAGCAAGCTATCATCTCGCTTATCGCCGTCGCACCTGTCGCAAACAGATTACCCGTCAACGCGTTCGCCATCAACGTCGTCGATGAAACTCAGTGAAGCCGAATTCACGCAGTAACGTTCGCCCGTGGTTTTCGGGCCATCAGGGAAAACGTGGCCCAAGTGCGCATCACACTGCCCGCAGCGGATTTCGATACGGCGCATATTGTGTGAATCATCTTCCAGATAGCGAATCGCCTCTGAAGATACGGGCTGATCGAAGCTCGGCCAGCCACAACCGGAGTCGTATTTGCTGTCGGAATAAAACAGCGGAGCCTGGCAGCAGAGACAGTGATAAGCGCCAGTGCGCTTGTTATGCAGCAATTTGCCTGAAAACGCAGGTTCCGTACCACGTTGCTGGGTGACATAGCGCTGCATCTCTGTCAATTCAGTATTGTCGGATGGGGTACGCGAAGCAGAGTCGTTAGTCATAGGAAGTCTCACGGCGGGTGTTATCAATTCAATTAATCATTGATTATAACAAAAAATTAACAACCTAACAGGCTGTTCTGACCTAATATTAGGAATGTTATTAGCATCAATATTTAATTGTGATACACATCACATATTGAGATCACACAGGCTTTATATGATGCATTTCACCCTCATATCAGGCTTAGATGTTACTTAGTTACAGGGTCGAGCGGTTTTCGCACAAAGTTTGGTCATAGGTTTGACTTACAGCAACTATTGACACGATTCCGCTTGACGCTCAGCAAGGTTTTTGTAATTTTACAACCAACCTTTTATTCACAAACCAATAGCTGGTGGAATATATGACTATCAAAGTAGGTATCAACGGTTTTGGCCGTATCGGCCGTATTGTTTTCCGCGCTGCGCAAGAGCGTTCTGACATCGAGATCGTTGCAATCAACGACCTGTTAGATGCTGATTACATGGCGTACATGCTGAAGTACGACTCAACTCATGGTCGTTTCAACGGCACCGTTGAAGTTAAAGATGGCCACCTGGTTGTTAACGGCAAAACCATTCGTGTTACCGCAGAGCGCGATCCTGCAAACCTGAAGTGGAACGAAGTCAACGTAGACGTTGTTGCTGAAGCAACTGGCCTGTTCCTGACTGACGACACTGCACGTAAACACATCGCTGCCGGTGCGAAGAAAGTCGTTCTGACTGGTCCATCTAAAGATGACACCCCGATGTTCGTTATGGGCGTAAACCACAAAACTTACGCTGGTCAGGAAATCGTTTCTAACGCATCTTGCACCACCAACTGCCTGGCTCCACTGGCAAAAGTCATCAACGACAACTTCGGTATCGTTGAAGCACTGATGACCACTGTTCACGCAACCACTGCAACGCAGAAAACGGTTGATGGCCCGTCTCACAAAGACTGGCGCGGCGGCCGCGGCGCAGCACAGAACATCATCCCATCTTCTACCGGTGCTGCTAAAGCAGTAGGTAAAGTGATTCCTGAGCTGAACGGCAAACTGACTGGTATGGCGTTCCGCGTTCCTACCCCGAACGTTTCTGTTGTTGACCTGACTGCACGTCTGGAAAAACCTGCTTCTTACAAAGAAATTTGTGCAGCAATCAAAGCCGCTTCTGAAGGCGAGCTGAAAGGCGTTCTGGGCTACACCGAAGACGAAGTAGTTTCTACCGATTTCAACGGTGAAAAACTGACTTCCGTATTCGATGCTAAAGCGGGTATCGCTCTGAGCGACAACTTTGTGAAACTGGTTTCCTGGTACGACAACGAAACTGGTTACTCAAACAAAGTTCTGGATCTGATCGCTCACATCTCTAAATAAGCGTCAGCGATGATTCTGTGAAAAAAGGGCGACGTCATGTCGCCCTTTTTTATTGTTTATTGCAGATTTCTTTTTACCACGAAAAACAATCAAAAAAAGGCACTATCATGCATAACACAATGTTCTCACTCCCCGTCACGAAGCAAATTAGCGCCACCCTCACCCAGCGTCAGTTGGACCAATTACCTATCATTGTCGTTGATCACCCTGAAGTGCGCGCGGCAGTCGCATTACAAGGTGCGCACCTGCTCAGCTGGCAGCCAACAAACGAAGAGCCGGTGCTCTGGCTGAGCGACAATACGCCTTTTACTCATCACGTTGCTATTCGCGGCGGTGTCCCAATCTGTTTCCCTTGGTTTGGCCCTTTCGCCGATCCTAATCACGGTTTTGCCCGTCTGCTGCCGTGGGAATTTACCGCCCACAGCGAAGATGAACATGGCGTACAGCTCACGTTCACGCTGCAGGATAATGAAGAAACGCGTAAGAGCTGGCCGCATGCGTTCACGCTCATCGCCCGCTTCAAGCTGGGCAAGGAATGTGGCATTGAACTGGAAGCGCATGGTGATTACAGCATTACCAGCGCGTTGCATACCTATTTCAATATCGGCAATATCAGCGATATCCGCATTGCTGGCCTGGGTGAGTCTTTCATTGATAAGGTGGATCAGGGCAAGCTGGCAACGCAGCAAGGCGATCTGGTCTTTACCGACCGTACAGACCGCATTTATACCCAGCCGCAGGACACCAGTATGGTACATGACGCTGTGCTGAAACGTGCTATCGAAGTGCACCATACGCACCATAGCGATGTCGTGTCATGGAACCCCGGTGCTGAGCTCTCTCGTACGATTAGCGATATGACCGATGAGGGATATAAAACGTTCGTGTGTGTGGAAACTGCGCGCATTAATCAACCGTTTGTCGCATCCACCAACGCGCCAGCGCGTCTGGCAACGGTTATCCGCATCAAGAAATAATCACGCGATAGGTGTATGGCGATTTCGCCATACACCCTCTTCTGCAAATCCTTTCGCTTCTGCTACACCACATCCAGATGCTGTTTGCGCGTCGGCGGTGGAAAGGCCTGATCGAGCTGCGCGATATCGTCCTTCGATAGCACCACGTCCAGCGCTTTCGCATTTTCCTGAACATGCTTCACAGAGCTGGCTTTGGGAATCGCGATCACGCCCGGTTGACGAATTACCCACGCCAATAGCAGTTGAGCAGGCGTGATGCTATGTTCGCGTGCAATGCGGTTCACTACCGGATGCGAGAATAATCCATCACGCAAGCGCCCAGCCTGCGCGAGCGGACAATATGCCATGATGGGAAGCTGCTGTTGCTGACACCACGGCAGCAAATCAAACTCAATACCGCGCGATGCCAAATGGTAAAGCACCTGATTGGTCATACAGCGTTGTCCGCCGTTCAGAGACCAGAGCTCCTGCATGTCCTCAAGGTCAAGATTGGAGACGCCCCACTGACCGATTTTACCCGCCTGCTGCAATCGTTCCATTGCAGCGATCGTATCAATTAACGGGATGCCACCACGCCAGTGCAACAGATACAGGTCAATCCGCTCGGTTTGCAGACGCTTCAGGCTACGTTCACACGCCTGTATCGCCTTTTCGCCTCCCGCATTGTGCGGATAGACTTTCGACACCAGATAAACGCTATCGCGGCGGCCACGTATCGCTTCACCGACGACGTCCTCCGCCCTGCCTTCCGCATACATTTCGGCCGTATCAATCAGCGTTAACCCAAGATCGATACCCGTTTGCAACGCCGTCACTTCCTGCGCTTTCATTCGGGCATCTTCGCCCATGTACCACGTTCCCTGACCGATCGCCGGTACGCGGGTGTCATCTGGAAAACGAATCGCTTTTGTCACGCGTTCCTCCCTTGCCTGCCGTCAACGTAACGGGTTTGGCGTCAACCTAACATGGCGTTTGGCGCACCATAAATGTGCAAATGGGGTGATATCACCCCATTATTGTACGGCAGATGCACTATGCTTACGAAGAGCATTAAAAGCGCTCACGAAAAGCATCAGAAGCGATAGCTGACGCCTGCGCTCATTAAGATGCTGTGGTTACTATCAACAATCGGGCTGTCTTTCATTTCGTCAGACAGACGCGTGTAACGTCCCACGGCCCACGCGCTCCAGCTTTGGTTAATCTGATAACCAGCACTCAGTTCAAGATACGGAGCCCAACCATCACCAGGGCTGTATTGGTTAAAACCAGAACGCGCAGATTCTTGCGCACTCACGCCGTAGTAATACTGGTTCATGTTTTCACTAAACCAGGTCGCACCAATACCTGGGGTGATGCTCAGATCGCCCATTGAGAAACGGTAAAGGTAAGCGGTATCCCACGCGAAGCCGTTGCTGTAATCCAGCGTATCCCCTGCCAGCACGGTACGAATTTCACCCCAGTCGGCAGTATGACGATAAGCCGCACCCGCCATCAGCGTACCGCGGCGTTTGTCCAACTGCTTCATACGCAGATCGTCGCTATCTCCCGGCTTAAACCCTAAAGGCAGGTAGTAGGCCGTTAAAGAGAAACGATTTGCGCCGTCATTCCACAGGTAGTATCCACCACCCAGCCCGCGGAAATAAAAATTTTCACTTTCATAATTCAGTACAGGAAGCGGAATAACGTCATTATCAACACCACGGTACACGGACGTTGAACCCGCAGCGCCAAGGCCCAGAGAGACATCTGCGGCATAGGCTGAAGGCAGGAGCACAGCACCAGAAACCAGTGCGGCCAGCATACATAGTTGAGGTTTTTTCACAGTTTTCTATTTCCTATTACAGATAAATATCATGAAACATGATAAGCCAATTACACACGTTCGCGTTCAGGTTATATAAAAATAACATTAACGAATAACCTATATATTCGATAGGTTTTACGTGCGCTAACGTCGGTAATAGGCCGTGTCCTTAAGGCTCAACGCCCATTCTCTATAATGTTACACGGATTTTCCTGAAAGTGAGTCCTTGAAATATCTTAAAAATACGTCTGTGGAGTAGAGGAAATTTTACGGATGCAAACTACGCTTTAATACAGAAGGTGACGTCTTCCTGACCAGCAGGAATGAATAAAATCACGACGCCCTGACGCGACAAGTTGGCATAAGGGTTGCTGGACTCAGGAGATTTCTTCTTTCGGAGGGCAATACATTAATAGGCATATATTCCACACGCTCTCTTAATCTGTGCTAATCGACGAAGGACGGGCATCGCTATGAACATATTTGATCACTACCGCCAGCGCTACGACGCTGCCAAGGACGAAGAGTTCACTCTGCAGGAATTCCTTACCATCTGTCAGCAGGATCGCAATGCTTATGCGAACGCGGCTGAACGATTGTTAACGGCTATCGGTGAGCCTGTAATGGTGGATACCGCCCAAGAATCACGAATGTCGCGCCTATTCTCAAACCGGGTGATTGCTCGCTACCCTGCTTTTGAAGAATTTTACGGCATGGAAGAGGCTATCGAACAGATCGTCTCTTACCTGAAACATGCCGCGCAGGGATTAGAAGAGAAGAAACAGATTCTGTATCTGTTGGGGCCCGTCGGCGGCGGGAAATCCTCTCTTGCCGAACGCCTGAAGGCGCTAATGCAGCGCGTACCGATTTACATCCTCAGTGCCAACGGCGAACGCAGCCCGGTGAATGATCATCCGCTCTGCCTGTTCAACCCGCAGGAAGATGCCGCAATACTTGAGAAAGAGTATGCCATCCCACGGCGCTACCTCGGCACCATCATGTCACCGTGGGCGGCCAAGCGCCTTCAGGAATTTGGCGGCGACATTACCAAGTTCAAAGTCGTCAAAGTGTGGCCATCGATTCTGGCGCAAATCGGGATCGCGAAAACCGAGCCGGGTGATGAGAACAATCAGGACATTTCAGCGCTGGTCGGTAAAGTCGATATCCGCAAGCTGGAGCACTATGCTCAGAACGATCCCGATGCCTACGGCTACTCCGGCGCATTGTGCCGGGCGAACCAGGGCATTATGGAATTCGTCGAAATGTTCAAAGCGCCGATCAAGGTGCTTCACCCATTGCTGACTGCGACACAAGAAGGCAACTATAACGGGACGGAAGGCATTGCCGCCCTGCCGTTCAACGGCATTATTCTGGCGCACTCCAATGAATCCGAGTGGGTGCAGTTCCGTAACAACAAGAACAATGAAGCGTTTCTTGACCGCGTGTATATCGTGAAGGTGCCGTACTGCCTGCGCGTGTCCGAAGAGGTCAAGATCTACGACAAGCTGCTGGATCACAGCGAACTGACGCACGCCCCTTGCGCGCCCGGCACGCTGGAAACGCTGGCCCGTTTCTCCATTCTGTCACGCCTGAAAGATCCGGAAAACTCCAGCATCTACTCCAAGATGCGGGTTTACGACGGAGAAAGCCTGAAAGATACCGATCCGAAGGCGAAGTCCTATCAGGAGTATCGCGACTATGCGGGCGTGGATGAGGGAATGAACGGTCTGTCGACCCGCTTCGCGTTCAAGATTCTGTCGCGCGTCTTTAACTTCGATCATAGCGAAGTCGCGGCCAACCCAGTACACCTGTTCTACGTGCTGGAGCAGCAGATCGAGCGCGAACAGTTCCCGCAGGAGCTGGCAGAGAAGTATTTAGAGCACCTGAAAGGCTATCTGACGCCGAAATACGCCGAATTTATCGGTAAAGAGATCCAGACCGCCTATCTCGAATCCTATTCCGAATACGGCCAGAACATTTTTGACCGTTATGTTACCTATGCGGATTTCTGGATTCAGGATCAGGAGTACCGTGACCCAGATACTGGCCAGCTGTTTGACCGTGAATCGTTAAACGCCGAGCTGGAAAAGATCGAGAAGCCTGCGGGCATTAGCAACCCTAAAGACTTCCGTAACGAGATCGTCAACTTTGTCCTGCGCGCCCGTGCCAACAATAGCGGCCGGAATCCAAACTGGACCAGTTACGAGAAGCTGCGTACGGTCATTGAGAAGAAGATGTTCTCCAATACGGAAGAGCTGCTGCCTGTGATTTCGTTTAATACCAAAACCTCAACGGATGAACAGAAAAAACATGATGACTTCGTCGATCGCATGATGGAAAAAGGCTACACCCGGAAACAGGTTCGTTTGCTGTGCGAATGGTATCTGCGGGTGAGGAAGTCATCATAATGACGCACGATGCTGGCAACAGCGTTTGGGGGAAACATGGCCTATTTTATTGACCGACGGCTGAACGGCAAAAACAAAAGCACGGTGAACCGCCAACGCTTTCTGCGCCGCTATAAGTCGCAAATAAAACAGTCGATTTCCGAGGCCATTAATAAGCGTTCGGTGACCGACATCGAAAGCGGGGAGTCAGTCTCGATCCCCAATGCAGACATCAACGAACCGATGTTCCATCAAGGCCGTGGAGGACGCCGCCACCGCGTCCACCCGGGCAACGATCACTTTGTACAGAACGACAAAATCGAGCGGCCACAAGGAGGTGGCGGCGGTGGTTCCGGTCAGGGGGATGCCAGTAAAGATGGCGAAGGCGAAGATGAATTTGTCTTTCAGATCTCCAAAGACGAATATCTGGACCTGCTGTTTGAAGATCTGGCGCTGCCGAATCTGAAGAAGACCCAGCATCGGCAGATGACCGAGTACAAAACGCACCGCGCTGGGTATACCGCTAACGGCGTTCCTGCCAATATCAGCGTGGTACGTTCGCTGCAAAACTCGCTGGCACGCCGTATGGCGATGACAGCGGGTAAACGGCGTACGCTGCATGAACTGGAAGAGACGCTGGAACAGCTGGCGCATACCGAACCTGCACAATTGCTGGAAGAGGAACGGCTGCGGCAGGAAATTAACGAACTGCGCCAGAAAATCGCCCGCGTGCCGTTTATCGATACGTTTGACCTGCGCTACAGGAACTACGAGCGTCGGGCCGAACCGTCGAGCCAGGCTGTGATGTTCTGTTTGATGGACGTGTCCGGTTCGATGGATCAGGCGACGAAAGACATGGCGAAGCGCTTTTATATTCTGCTGTATCTGTTCCTCAGTCGAAATTATAAAAACGTCGACGTCGTCTACATTCGCCACCATACGCAGGCGAAAGAGGTTGATGAACAGGAGTTCTTCTACTCTCAGGAAACCGGCGGCACCATTGTCTCCAGTGCGTTAAAGCTGATGGAGGAAGTGGTTCGCGAGCGTTACGATCCGTCTCAGTGGAATATCTATGCGGCACAGGCGTCGGATGGCGATAACTGGGCTGATGACTCACCACTGTGTCACCAGATTCTGGCAAATCAACTTCTGCCGATGGTGCGTTACTATAGCTATATTGAAATCACCCGGCGTTCACACCAGACGCTCTGGCGCGAATATGAAACGCTGCGCGATACGTTCGACAATTTCGCCATGCAGCATATCCGCGATCAGGATGATATCTACCCTGTCTTCCGTGAACTCTTCCGTAAACAAACTGTAGGGCATTGACCCACCTCTCAATCAGCCAGTTATCTGTTAATGATTAATCGTTAGCTGGCTGATTTTCTCTTTCCGGGCATTTTCCTATAAACATGCATTTATAATACATGTATTATAAATAGCATTATACCTGCACAGAGAATCACTTATGAACATTGATAAATTCAAACACCAGCACAACGAAATACTCGAAAGCATTGATACCCTGCGTCGGCTATCACGAGAAGGCGTGACGGAGAACGCCACTGACATCGCCCGCTCCATCGTCGCCATGAGTTCAACCATCAAGCTGCACCTTTCCGCAGAAGATCGCGTGCTTTACCCTTCGCTTCAGCGCAGCGGTGACGAGCAGTTAACGAAGATGAGTCAGCATTATCAGAATGAAATGCAAACCATTGCCGCAGATTACGATGCGTTTTCCCGTCGCTGGAATACGGCTTCACAACTGATAGGGCACGATAGGGATTTCCGGGCTGATGCCAATAACGTGTTGCGTAAGGTCTATGAACGTATGCAGCGGGAGAATCACGATTTTTATCCCCGCATTGAAACGGTCTGAGTGGATTAAGCACGTTTGACTAAAGGGCGGAAAATCTCTGCTCCGCCCTGTTGATTAGCGCCTTCATACAACCTCGCCACGCTACTTCCCTTCACATCATCGTGACATTGTCACAAAGATAACGCTTTCTTTCCGCCAGTGTGCGCATTACCCTGTCGAACCCATAAAACATAGATTTCTGTTTTTGTTATGCAACGATTTGTTCTGATTTTACTGACTCTGGTTCTACTCGGCCCTCTGGGCATCGACATCTATTTACCGCTTATTCCTGCCATCGCCGTGGCGCTGAACAGCCCTGAATCGCTGATTCAATCCACCGTCGCACTGTTTATTCTGATCATGGGATTAGGTCAACTGCTAGCAGGGCCGCTGGTCGATAAGTACGGTCGCCGCCCTATGGCGCTGGCTGGCGTGATTATCTACCTCATCGGTGCGATCATGGCCGCGCTAGCCACCAGCGCCACGCTGTTCGTCCTCTCACGTCTTTTTCAGGGGCTGGCTGTCTGCTGTACCGCCGTCGCCATTTTCAGCAGCGTGCGTGACAAACTGAACGGCGACGATGCAGCCAGAACCTATGGCTTTCTTAACGGCACGTTGAACATTGTGCCGGCATTGGCACCGCTCTTGGGTGGGCTTTTGGCTGAAGCCTTCGGCTGGCGTGCGCCCTTCTGGTTCCTCGCGGGCTACAGCATTCTGGTACTGGCACTCGTCATCCGCTTCCTCCCTGAAACGCGCCCAGACTCAACGCTGCCCGTACACGGCTTGCCGCTGCGCCAATACGCACGTTTGTTATCCGATCGCCAGTTTCTGGGATTCGCCTCAGTCAACGCGGGTGCCATGGGGATGGCATTGACCTATGTCACCTTCTCTCCCGTGGTGCTGATGAATGAGGCCCGGCTCACGCCGCTTGAGTTTTCCATTGCCTTTGGCGTAAACGGTTTTTGGATCATGCTGGTCAGCTTCTTTGCAAATCGCATTATCCGCAAAGTCGGCCGACCGCGCTGTCTGGCTATCGGTAGCCTGCTGATGGGAACAGGGTTTCTTTCGCTGCTTGGCGGCGTCGTTCTCTTACCCGAAGCCATGCAAAACACCTGGCCAACCTACATGCTGCCTGTCGCGCTGGCCTGTGCCGGTCTGGCATTTTTGATCGGGCCGTCCACCAGCTATGCGCTGGAGCCTTATTCCAATGAGGCGGGGATTGCGTCGGCGATGGTAGGATTTGTGCAGATGGCGGGCGGCGCGGCGCTGGGCCTGATTGCTATGGCCATTCCTCTGCCGTCAAAAGTATCACTGGCGCTGGTCATGCTCTGTGCCGCTCTGCTGGCGATACGCGCCCGCCTGCTTACGCGGCACCACAAGAGCAGCATTACATCGCTGCCCCGTAATTAGTTCAAAACCAAGTAGTTAAAAACTAAGTAGTTCAAACCTAACGAGCATACCTTTCCACGGACAAATCATCGGACTCAATCTCCGGTGATTTGTTCGACAGAATATCCGCCAGCAATTTCCCCGATCCACAGGCCATCGTCCAGCCCAACGTGCCATGTCCCGTATTCAGGTACAGATTGTTTAGCGGTGAGCGCCCTACCAGCGGCGTGCCGTCTGGCGTCATCGGACGCAATCCCGTCCAGAAGGTTGCTTGCTCAATCGGGCCGCAGTGAGGATAGAGGTCGCGCACCACCATTTCCAGCGTTTCACGGCGCTTGGGATTCAGCTCGGTGTTAAAACCCACGACCTCTGCCATGCCTCCAACGCGAATGCGACGATCAAAACGAGTAATCGCTATTTTATAGGTTTCATCCAGTACGGTAGAAACCGGTGCAAAAGCGTCATCCGCCAGCGGAATCGTCAGTGAATAGCCTTTCAGCGGATAAACCGGAATATCGAACCACTGACGCAGTAATCCGGTGGAATAGGAGCCGCACGCCATCACATAGGCATCTGCCACGATCATTTCATCGTCGCACTGGACGCCCGTCACGCTTTGCCCTTCCACCCGCAACTGGCGAACGTTACGCCCCAGCTTAAAGGTGACGCCTGCATCGGCAGCCATCGCCGCCAGTTGGCGAGTGAACAGCTGACAGTCGCCGGTCTCATCATGCGGTAAACGCAGCCCGCCGGTCAGTTTTCCCGCCACATGCGCCAGCGCAGGTTCCACCGAGGCCAGCTCATGACGCGTCAGCAGTTGATACGGTACGCCAGCCTCTTCCAGCACGGCGATATCGCGTGTCGCGTTTTCATACTGCTGCTCAGTGCGGAACAGTTGCAGCGTTCCACCTTGCCGACCCTCGTATTGGATACCGGTATCTCGCCGCAGCGCTTGCAGACAGTCGCGACTGTATTCCGCCAGACGCACCATCCGCGCTTTATTCGTTTTATAGTGGCGCGCGTCACAGTTGAGCAACATTTGCCACATCCAGCACAGCTGTGCTGCCGTGAAGTCCGGCCGGATGGCCAGCGGAGCATGACGCTGAAACATCCACTTTATCGCTTTCAGCGGTATTCCCGGCGCAGCCCAAGGCGCGGCATAGCCGGGGGAAATCTGTCCGGCATTTCCGGCGCTGGTTTCCAACGCGGGCTCCGGCTGCCTGTCGATCACGGTAACATCATGCCCTGCCTGCGCAAGATACCAGGCGGTACTTACGCCAACGACGCCACTTCCCAGAATCACAACCCGCATGCTACCGCTCTCCCTTTCTCTCCGTTAAAGACCGTCTAATCTACTGGAAAAATGCTTATTTAATGGAATAAAACACTAGTTAAAAGGTAAAACTGAAGACTACTCTAGCATTTGGGAAGGAATTGTCACCAATCCCGACGATAACATTTATCTATTGTTATCTCTTCGATCCGTTGCTTCTACGTTGGGATCGTAACGAAATAACTGTGAAATCATTCACAAAATACGTATTCGTTTTTTAGCTAAAAAGCTAAATAAAAGTAAAAAAGGGGAAAATGTTAAAATCCAGGTTAATTAATAAGTTAGTTATATTGTTTATTTTTAAATTGTGACAACCATCACGCCAATAGAATAACCAACATCACTGTCAAGACACTTAGCCCCGTAATTAAATACAAATTTGCGACATTCATCAAAAAAACGCCTTATCAGTTTAATAACATTGTGTTCACACGGTGGTTATTCATATTTCCAGAGGGCGACGATGAAAATTGGATTAGTCATTAGCGGCGGCGACGTTAGCGGAATAAATAACTTCATCTTTCAGGTGAACAGAATGACTGCCTCTGACATCGTCATTTTCGATGGGGGAATTAATGGCCTTATCGATAACTGCTGTAAAGTCCTCACTCGCCGCGATTTAGTGGATTATTCCCTCTCGGCAATGCCCCTGATTACTTCAGGGAGAAAAACCGGAAAGTGTAGGAAAACAGACTATGAACAAATCGTCAAAAACATTCAAAAACAAAAACTCGACGCGCTCATTATGGCTGGCGGAGATGGCTCATTCCAGTTTTTAAAAAAACTCAGTCACTATGGCGTTCATTGCTATGGCGTAGGTATGACGATTGATAATGACATTTCAGGGAATAGCTATACGATTGGTTTTTCTACCGCCTGCGAGCAGGTAATGGGTGAAGTAGAAAAATTACGAAATACAGGCCGCGGGTTACAAGGCCGGGTATTCATGATTGAATTACTCGGTGGATATTGTGGCGAATTAACCTTGCAGGCGGCATTAAAGAGCAACGCAGATATCGCACTCATTCCAGAATCACCGTGGGATATTGATAAATTATCACAATGTATTCGGGAGAAAATCGCAGAACAAAACAGCGTGATCATTTTATGCTCTGAAGGCTATACCCATGAGTATACTCCTGGCTTTCAGGGCGCTATCGATACCATTATCAAGAAACTAGAGCATAAGATTGGCATCCGTATCCGAAAAACTATTTTGGGATATGGTTTACGAAATGGCGCGCCCACCGGGGAAGAAATTATTCAGGGCACCCTATTAGCAGAAGAAGTGGTTCGGTGTATTAACGCCGGACTAACCAATAAAATTATCATTATCAATAATAACAACAAGGCTATTCCTATCGACCTGGAGGATTCCGAACGACGTTTGGTTGATGTCGACAGTCACTTTTATAAGCTCGCGAAAGCCCATCACCTTATATGAGGCCATGATTATGTTGAAAGTACTTTGCGTTTGCGGTTGTGGATTAGGTTCCAGTTTCGCTATAGAAATGACAGCCAAATCCGTACTAAAAAAATTAGGCATTGATGCAGAAATAAATCACACCACGATTTCAGAGGCCTCAGCCTTCAATTATGACGTCATCCTAACCCAGAAAATATTTGCTGACATTCTGAATAGCGATGCCAGCGAAGATGAGAAAAAAAGAGTCATCATTCTTAATAAATTGACTGATAAAGATGAAATAGAAGAAAAAATTTTAACTTATATCCAGGCTCATCAATAGCATGAGGTGAAAAATGAACACCGTTATCAATTTCATTGTGAAAGATTTATTAGGCCAGGCATCCATATTAATCGCGCTGATCGCCATGATCGGGTTGATTCTGCAGAAGAAATCAGTAGGAAAAATTGCTGAGGGAACCTTCAAGACGCTGCTGGGTTTCCTCATCATGATGGCAGGGATTAACATCATCGTTGATACCCTGACTTATTTGAACAACATATTTACCCAAGGCTTTGGCATGAAAGGCTACATCACCGATGTCGCCGCCATCGCCGGGTTGGCAAACCGCGAACTTGGGTCAGAAGTCGCGTTGACGCTCATGGTGATCTTTGCCGTTAACATCCTTATTGCACGTATTACTCCCTTTAAATATATCTTCCTAACGGGACAGGCTCTGCTGTGGATGGCAACCATCGGCACCGTGATCGGCTATAAATCGGGCTTGACCGGCGCGACACTGATCTTAACCGGAGGCATATTTGGCGGCATTATGGCCGTGCTGATGCCTGCACTGGCGCAGCCGATTGTCCGTAAAATCACGAATTCCGATGATGTTGCACTGGGGCATTTTTGTACCATCGGGTATCTGGTGCAGGCCGCCGTCGCGCGGTTAGTCGGTAAAAATTCCAAATCCACGGAAGATTTAACGCTGCCTGATAATTTCAAATTCTTGCAGGATACCTACCTGTCGATGGCCGTGGTCATGGTGCCGATGTACCTCATCCCTGCCGTGGCGGCGGGACCGACCTACATCGCGCAGTACGCCAACGGCGTCAATTATCTGATGTATTCCTTCATGCAGTCCATGCAGTTTGTCGCAGGCGTTTTCGTTCTCTACAGCGGCGTCCGTCTGCTGCTTAATGAGCTGGTTCCCGCATTTCGAGGTATCGCCATGCGGCTGGTTCCTAACGCCAAACCCGCGTTGGATTGCCCGGTGCTCTTCCCCTATGCGCCCAACGCCGTGATTGTTGGCTTCCTCGCCACCACCGTCGGTTCTATTCTCGGGATGCTGATCTTCCCGATGTTTGGATTGGCGATGATTTTGCCAGGTTTACTGACCAACTTCTTTGCGGGCGGCACAGCCGGTATTTTCGGTAACGCCATGGGAGGACGGCGTGGCGCAGTCATCGGCGGCGTGGTTCATGGTCTTTTCATTACCTTATTGCCCGCCATTCTGGTGCCATTACTGGAAGTCTTCGGATTTACTGGCGTCACCTTCAGTGATTCCGATGTCATCGGCACTGGCCTGATATTAGGACATGCCTTCCAGCAAGACTGGTTATTTGTCGCCGCCTTTGTCGCGTTCGTTGCCTTCATTGCCTTTATTGCGAATCGTAAACTATCGCAATAGCGTATTGGCCTGCCGTCATGATGCAAATAGCTTAAGGAGTCACTATGTTTTCTCTACTCAAACGCTTTTTATCCCCGGGCCCCGCTTCCGACCCACGCGATAATAAGGATGACAATCGCATCAGGGAAATTGAGGAAGAATTAGCGGAGCTTGAGTCTCGTTTAGTTCAGGATCCGGCCCATAGTGAAACGCAAAAAGCGCTAATGATTAAATACAACCAGGCCATTCAGTTATTTTCTGTGCATCCTGACTATCGGGATCGCGTTGATCGTATTTTTATTCAGATAGATGAACTCAGAAATACCATTCGGAAAAATATATGAGGATTTATGAGCATAAAAAATTTCCTTTTGCAGCATCATTGTATTCAACTCGGCGTAATATGTGAGACATGGGAAGAGGCTATTTATTGCGCCGCGCAACCGTTAATTCGCGCAGGATGTATCACAAAGCACTATCCCATCGCGGTAATAGAAAGCACGAAGAAATACGGGCCTTATTATGTTTTTGATGAAGGTATCGCTATTCCCCATGCGCGTCCCGAGTGTGGAGTTCAGGAGAATTGTTTTAGTTTACTGACGCTCCAGACACCGCTCTCGATTCAGGGCAGTGAGCCGGTGGACATTTTAATTATGTTCGGCGGCATTAACAGCGACGCGCATATTACTGAAGGTATTGCCTCAATCATCAATCTATTGGAAAAGCACGACATGCTCTCCCGTATTCGAAATGCCACTACGGCAGATGATATTGTCGGAGTATTATGAAAAAGCTTATTTTAGTAAATGGTATTCCCGCATCAGGGAAAAGCACGGTAGCACGTATTATTGCGGATGAATTGAGCTTCCCACGGTTAAGCCTTGATGAAATAAAAGAGCCGTTCATGATGCAGTTCTGCGATGCCATTGATAGAACGTTAAACAGAAAACTGGGATATGCCGCCTATCAGGCCATGTTTAATATTGTCAGGCAGGCGCCTGAAAATAGCATTCTGATTCTCGACGCCTGGTTTGGATTTCGCGAGAGAGCCGTATTACAGGACTACCTGGCTTCATGTGGCATCCACCATACGCTTGAAATATGGAATGCCATCTCATCCGATCGGGTTGCGGCGCGATATCAAGCCAGAGTTAATGAAAGAATAAAAGGCCATCCCGGAAACGAGTATCTCCCGGAATTAATTTCACTCGCACATCAGGCGAAACCGATGTGTATTGGAAAGTGTTACACGGTTGATCAGGATAAGGAAATTAATCATCAGGAATTAATTCAATGGATCAAAACACACCTGGATTAATCGCTTATTTATATTATTTTTATGAGGGTAATTATTATGAACGCCATGACAACAGCTGAACACCGAGGATATCAATTAATTTGTAACGCAACAGGCGCTATGATGGTTATTGCCTGCGATCAACGTGGCGGTATGCGAACATTATTAGCACCGACATCAGAAGCACAGGCCGCGATTACCAATGAAACATTAGGAAAAACAAAATATGACATCACTCGCTATCTGGCGGCGGAGGCAGGTTGTGTGCTGGTTGATCCGATCTGCGCCATACCGGGCCTGATAGACGAAGACATTCTGCCCCGCGATACGGGCCTGCTCATCGGGCTTGACGCGTCAGGCTGGGAAACAACGCCAGAAGGCTACCGCATCTCCACGATGGTTGAAGGCGTAACGGCACGTAAAGTGCGTGAATGGGGTGCCACTGGCGGAAAAATCATGATCTACCTTCGCCCGGATAGACCAGACGCCAATACCCAGAACCTTGCCACACTCCGTACCGTGATTCAGGATTTTGCGCAGGAAGATTTACTGCTCGTCGTCGAATTCCTGACCTATCCTCTGGAAAATGAATCTCGCGACGCCTATACCCGCCTCCTGCCCGAACTCATTCCCGCAGGCTGTCAGGCCTGTATCGACCAAGGCGCAAAGGTCTTAAAAATCCCTTACCCTGGATCGGATGAGGCCTGTGCACACGTGACTGCACTCTGCGGTGACATTCCCTGGGCCGTCCTGTCTGCCGGCGTCGATCACGCGACGTTTCTCCCTCAGGTAGAGAGCGCGTTGAAAAATGGTGCCTCTGGCGTGATTGCCGGACGCTCTCTGTGGAAGGATTGCATCTCGCTCGATCGCAACGTTTCTAAAGAGAAGCTGTCTACCATTGCCGTTTCCCGCCTCAACGATATTCAGGCGCTGTTAAAACGGTATCAACACCGCTAGTTCAGATGGCATTTCGCGCTCTCTCCGGGGAGCGCATTTCCCTATCAATCGACAGCGTAAGACCGGTTTCTTTTTTATCCCCTCAGCGACCTTTCTCCATCAAATACGCTCAATTCGTCAATTGCCGCGTTTCCAAAGCTCAGCTATAACTAAATGAACAACGATGATTTTTTGACAGGAGCCAACGGGAAGGCGGTAAACGAGATCTCACGTACAGACTTGCTATGTTAGGGGGCGCGCTGATGGCTATATCGACGGATAATCAGGTAAAAAAAACACTTCGCCTGAGTGATGGACCGGACTGGACGTTTGAGTTATTGCAGGTTTACCTTGATGAGATTGATCGGGTGGCGAAGCTGTATCGTCTGGCAACCTACCCTCATCAGATTGAAGTCATCACTTCAGAACAAATGATGGACGCCTACTCCAGTATAGGCATGCCGATCAACTATGCCCACTGGTCGTTCGGGAAGAAATTTATCGAAACCGAACAGCGCTACAAGCACGGGCAGCAGGGGCTGGCCTACGAAATCGTCATTAACTCCGATCCCTGTATCGCGTATTTGATGGAAGAGAACACGCTGCCGATGCAGGCGCTGGTGATGGCACATGCCTGCTACGGACACAACTCGTTCTTCAAAGGCAATTACCTATTCCGCAGTTGGACCGACGCCAGTTCCATCGTCGATTACCTGCTGTTTGCCCGACAGTATATCGCGCAATGCGAAGAGCGTTATGGCGTGGACGAAGTGGAGCGCCTGTTAGATTCTTGCCATGCGCTCATGAATTACGGCGTTGACCGCTATAAGCGCCCGCAGAAGATTTCGCTCGAAGAGGAAAAGTCACGCCAGAAAAGCCGTGAAGCCTACCTGCAAAGCCAGGTTAACGATCTCTGGAAAACCTTACCGCGTCGTGAACAAGGTGCCGCACCAGAGCAAGCCCGACGTTTTCCGCAAGAACCGCAGGAAAATCTGCTCTATTTTATGGAGAAAAACGCGCCGCTGCTGGAGCCCTGGCAGCGTGAAGTTCTACGTATCGTACGAAAAGTCAGCCAGTATTTTTATCCGCAGAAGCAGACTCAGGTGATGAATGAAGGCTGGGCGACGTTCTGGCACTACACCATTCTGAACCATCTCTATGATGAAGGTCGGGTCACCGAGCGCTTCATGATGGAGTTCCTGCACAGTCATACCAACGTGATCTATCAGCCGCCGTACAATAGTCCTTATTACAACGGGATTAATCCGTATGCGCTGGGCTTCGCGATGTTTCAGGACATCAAACGTATTTGTCAGTCACCGACCGACGAAGATCGCTACTGGTTCCCCGATATCGCGGGCAAAGACTGGCTTGATACGCTGCATTTTGCGATGCAGAACTTCAAGGACGAGAGTTTCATCAGCCAGTTCCTGTCGCCTAAATTGATGCGTGATTTCCGGCTGTTTACGGTTCTGGACGACGATCGCAATAATTATCTGGAAATTGCCGCGATTCACGACGAAGAAGGCTATCGTTTGATCCGGCAGGAACTCTCCGCCCAGTACAACCTGAGCCATCTGGAACCGAACATTCAGGTCTGGAACGTGGATTTACGCGGTAATCGGGCGCTGACGCTGCGCTATGTCCCGCATAATCGCGCACCGCTGGATAAAAGTAGTCAGGAAGTGTTAAAGCACGTCCACCGCCTGTGGGGATTTGACGTCTATCTGGAGCAGGCTAACACGGATGGCAGCATCGAGTTGATTGAACGCTGCCCGCCGCGTAACGGGACGGCAGCCACATAACGAAACTCGGTTCACAGGTCAGCGATACAACGCAAGAAAAAGGAGATTCAGGCAACAACCTGAATCCCCTTTTCATATTTCACAATGACGCAGCGGTATGAGTCTTAGCGGCGTACTTCCGCGATATCCCGTGGGATCGCGCTCTGCATACTGTGCCAGATCGCCCCACTTTCTTTACCGTAATGCCTAACGACATCCATCACCTGATCGTAGAGCTCTTCGCTGCGCAACGTTTCCAACCGACCGTAAAAATTCACCGCCAGTTTGCGGGCTTCCGGATTGGAGAAATAGTAACGCCCTACGCGAATATACAGCCCTTTCAGGCCGTTCAGGATCAGACCATAAATCGGATTGCCAGAGGCAAAGGCCAAACCTCGAAACACGTTGTAGTCAAGCTGCGCAAAGGCTTCCGCGCTATCGTCTACCGCACTTGCCTGAGTTAATACATCCCGCACTTTTTCCGGATTATGGCGTAGCGCCGTCCGAATAAAAATCGCGGCAATGTTGGTGCGCACGGCCAGCAGGTTATCAATCAGTTGCGGCACGCTATCGTGATCGAGTCGCGCCAGCGTTTCCAGAATATTGAGCCCGGAGGTTTCCCAAAAGTTGTTAATCTTTGTGGGTTTCCCGTGCTGTATCGTCAGCCAGCCATCGCGGGCCAGGCGCTGAAGTACTTCACGCAGGGTAGTACGGGTCACGCCAATCAGTTCGGAAAGCTCTCTTTCCGCGGGCAAAATAGAGCCAGGAGGAAAGCGGTTATTCCATATACTTTCGATAATGTATTCTTCCGCGAATCCAGCCGGACTTTGCGCCTTTATAACCATGTGTTTGATAATCCGTAGCGGTGATTGCCGAAAAAAGCCAAGTCATAATACCAGACGAAAGAATCATGATATAGCGCCGCACTCGGGCACCGAACCATTTCAATGAAAAATTGTGACTGCAAACCGCCCTCTCGCGGCGTAAAACAGTAGACTTCTGCCCGTTTGTAAAGTTTTTACGATATGATAAAAACCATCAAACTATTCTAACGAATAAGGATTCCTCTTCCATTATGATCGGCATGCCCCTTCACAGCGCGCTGTTAAAAAATTTTCTGGGATACGCGCCAGACTGGTACAAATTAACTATTTTTTGCTTCTTGCTGATTAATCCGCTGCTGTTCTATTTTGTCAGCCCGTTTTGGGCCGGTTGGTTACTCGTCGTGGAGTTTATTTTTACGCTAGGCATGGCGCTGAAATGTTACCCGTTACAGCCTGGCGGCCTGCTGGCACTACAGGCCATTCTCATCGGTATGACCAGCCCACAGCAGGTGTGGCATGAAGTCACGGGGAATATTGAAGTCCTCATGCTGCTGGTATTTATGGTGGCAGGCATCTACTTCATGAAGCAACTGCTGCTCTTTGTGTTTACCAAACTGCTGTTGCGCATTCATTCCAAGACGCTACTCTCGCTTGCGTTCTGTATCGCCGCTGCTTTTCTTTCCGCGTTCCTTGACGCGCTGACCGTGATTGCCGTTGTTATCAGCGTCGCTATCGGGTTTTATGGTATTTATCACCGCTTCGCTTCTCAACAGGGTGGAGACGAGGCTGATATCAGCGATGACAGCGCACTAAGTAGCGAGGAGCATCGTCGTACTCTGGAGCAATTCCGGGCATTCCTGCGTAGTCTGATGATGCACGCAGGCGTCGGTACGGCTCTCGGCGGTGTGATGACGATGGTTGGTGAGCCTCAAAACCTGATTATCGCGAAAAGCGCAGGCTGGGATTTCGTCAGTTTCTTCCTGCGTATGTCACCCGTGACCGTTCCCGTCCTTATTTGCGGCACCATTACCTGTGTGCTGGTTGAACGTTTCAAGCTGTTTGGCTATGGGGCAAATCTGCCAGACAACGTGCGCCGCGTGCTTGAGGATTATGATCGGGACATGACAGAAAAGCGCACGCCGCAGGATAAAGTGCGTTTGCTCGTGCAGGCGGTGATTGGCGTCTGGCTCATCGTCGCGCTGGCGTTTCATCTGGCTGAGGTCGGGTTGATTGGCCTCTCTGTGATTATTATGGCCACAACGTTCTGTGGCGTGACCGAAGAACATGCGATCGGTAAAGCGTTTCAGGATGCCATGCCGTTTACTGCACTGCTGACGGTCTTCTTTGCCATTGTCGCCGTCATTATCGATCAGCACCTGTTCTCACCGATTATCCATTACGTCCTGCAATCCTCTGATAGCGCCCAACTGACACAGTTTTATCTGTTCAATGGCCTGCTCTCGTCGATATCGGATAATGTCTTTGTTGGCTCGGTTTATATTAACGAAGCGCGCAACGCCTTTGAAAACGGCAAAATCTCGTTACCCCAGTTTGAGTTGCTCGCTGTCGCTATCAATACCGGTACCAATCTGCCTTCCGTCGCCACGCCGAATGGGCAAGCGGCGTTTCTGTTCTTGCTGACGTCCTCTCTGGCACCGCTGATCCGTTTATCTTACGGGCGCATGGTGATCATGGCATTGCCTTATACCATTGTGATGACCCTGGTCGGGTTACTTTGCGTTGAATTGACGCTGGTACCGTTCACCGACTTTTTGATGAATAAACAATGGATTTCTTTGCCAGACTTGACCATATCGGGCAGTCACTCATAATCACGATCGTGTATAGTAATTGCGGCAGCGACAATTTCGGCCTTGATGATGTTATCAATACGATTTTCGCCGCCGTAAAATGACAGAAAAAGCATCAAATAAACATATCGTTACGTTTTGCACAGTGAAATGATGGCAGTGAAGCCAGAACGGTTTACACTGCTGCTTTAATCATGTTTAGCATGGAATATTTTTATGTTGCGATTTCTTAATCGTTGCTCACGCGGGCGTGGTGCGTGGCTGCTGCTGGCGTTTACTGCTTTAGCGTTGGAATTGACCGCGCTCTATTTTCAGCATGTGATGTTATTAAAACCGTGCGTGCTGTGTATCTATCAGCGCTGTGCGCTGTGGGGCGTGTTCGCGGCAGGTATTGTTGGTGCTATCGCGCCATCAACGGCGTTGCGTTACCCAGCCATCGCGCTATGGATATACAGTTCTTACGAAGGGGTCCGACTGGCATGGAAACACACGGATATTTTGTTAAATCCGTCGCCGTTTACCACCTGTGATTTCTTTGTCAGCTTCCCGTCATGGTTGCCTTTGGACAAATGGCTTCCGGCCATTTTCAATGCGACAGGTGATTGCTCAGTACGTCAGTGGGAATTCCTTTCCATGGAAATGCCACAATGGCTGCTTGGCATCTTTGCTGCTTATCTGTTGATTGCCGTGCTGGTCTTGATCGCTCAGCCTTTCCGCCCTAAGCGTCGCGACCTCTTCAGCCGCTAATCCATCATCTGTTAAGAACAGGCCGAAAAGCCCGACAATAGTCGGGCTTCTGGTAACTGTTTCTACACTTCACAGGCTTGTGCTACCCCTCACTGCTGTGGTCGGTAGATATCGCGATAGTGACCTAATCTTTCGTTAAAAAAAGGTCTTTTTTCCTGCGGGATTCTTCGTGATATTTCATCTGCGTCGATCTTTTTTTCCTGACTTTCCATAAAAGCAATGGTGGAGGCAGCAAAATCGGTGTACTGCTCGCTGTACTCAAGAATGATTTTCTCAAAGTTAATCACATGCTCTCCCTCCTTCTGGTTTAACTGCTTTAAAATTATACAACACGTCACGATTTGTGCCGGAGATGACAGCATGATTCGCACAATGAAAAAGAGAAATGTGAAGTGACAGGCAAAAAGCAGATGAGCGTTCCAGTTCCGGCAGTGAAGTGCGGTGTTTCACCTCAACGATATATAAACCACCAACCTCTTTCTGCGCGTTTTTTCTTCATTAACATACCCCCCAAGACTATAGTACCTACCGCAGGTCAACGATGACTTTTCACCCCATGAGGTATTTCTATCGCAATTGATTTATTCAGGAGAAACAACCATGTTAGGCAATATCAATATCTTCATCGCCGTATTGGGCGGCATTCTTTTTCTCAGTTTCCTGGCGGCGTACCTAAGCCCCAAATGGGATGATTAATGAACACTGACTCTCCCCCCGATAAAAAGCCCCTCTTCTGAGTGATTCAGCTGAGGGGCTTCTTATTTCCACTAGTAAAAAGTTCCAACCGGGCAACTAACCACGCCAAACCATCACTATCGCGCCCATTCTGGTTTATTTAAAATATGGTCCTGCCAGTCCACCACTTCACTCTCACGCACGGCGATATGGCGCACGGAGATACGCTCCCGGTGCATGGCTGTCTTGGTGCCACAGACCAGCGGATGCCACTGCGGTAAATCTTCACGCTCATGAATCAGGCGATAAGCACAGGTCGCGGGTAGCCAGTTAAACGTCAGCAGATTTTCGCGTGTCAGCTTGATGCAGTCCGGCTCGTATTCGAAGCGTTTCTCATAGTTACGGCACTGACAGCTTTTAATATTCAGTTGATTACAGGCGACGTTGGTAAAGTAGATTTCCTCCGTATCCTCATCAATCAACTTATGCAAACAGCACTGACCGCAGCCATCGCACAGCGACTCCCATTCATCGTCAGACATCTCAGACAACGTTTTTTGCTGCCAAAAAGGGCGTTCAGTCATGTCTCTTCCAGTTACCTTAGTTGTTAAATCGATAGCGTTGTAAATAAAGATGCGTGATTCTGGCGGGCGCGGCGGGGAAATGTGCTGCCCGTCTTCAACACGGGCAGCCAGGGGAGCGTTAGATAATACGCGTGCTTAACGTCCGGTCATTGACCGTAATCGTCAGCATATCGCCAGACAGGATCGGACCGACCCCTTTTGGCGTACCCGTCAAAATAATATCGCCCGCACGCAGCGTAAAGAAACGGCTCATGTAAGCAATCAGCGGCAGAATCGGCGTAATCATATCACGCGTGTTGCCCTGTTGGCGCACTTCATCATTCACTTTTACACCCAAATCGGTTTGCTGCGGATCGCCAAACTCGGCAACCGGAATAAAACCGGAGATCGGGCAGGAACCGTCAAACGCTTTGGCTTTTTCCCACGGTTGACCCGCCTTTTTAAAGTCGGACTGCAAATCACGCAGCGTCAGATCCAGTGCCACACCATAACCCGCAATCGCCCGAGCAACGCGTTCTTCATTCGCCTGCTTTAACGGCGTACCGATCAGCACAGCCAGTTCGACTTCGTGGTGAACCGAACCCAGATTTTTAGGGATGGCAACGGGCTGGCGTAAGTCACACAGTGCGGTTTCAGGCTTGATGAATAAAACGGGCTCGCTCGGGGTCGCGCTGCCCATTTCTTTGATGTGTTCTGAGTAGTTGCTCCCGACGCAAACGACTTTATTTACGGGGAAATCAAGCAGCGCGCCCTGCCAGTCTCTGTGTTGATACATGGGTATTCTCCTGCCCTGTCTGTTGGATTATCGCTGCTTTCGTGGCGCAGAACCTGCCCAAAATGAAAACAGCTATATAAAAACACGATGGTGCAAAACCATCGTTATATCATCGCAGCGGGGGTTACCCCAACAGATTTCAGGTGAGCAAGGCTGGGGAGCTTATGAGGGAGAAACGAAGCCCTATCCCATCAAAAAAGGAAACAATTAAATTGTGGCGAGGTAAAACTCAAAAAGTGAATATTTATCGCGCGGAATATCCTGCAAACGGCTGAGATATTCCACGCTAAATTATGTTTGCGGCTTTATCTGAAAGTACGCCTTGGTATTATTTTTTTACACTTATACCGGCGTGTTTAATAAGCTCTCGACCGGTGGAGGAACTTGCAGATAAAAGCCCTGTTCCTGTAGCGCAAGTTTCACTTTTTCTATATCGGCATTCGCCAGTTTTTTACGCCCATCCAGCGGTAAAACCATGGCTAACTGCGGCGTGCCGAAACTTTTCATTAATTCTTCCGGCACACGTGAGAAATCGTCTTTTTTTTCAACATAAAGATAGGTCTGATCGCGTTTAGCACTTCGATAGATCACACAAAACATTTTTTTTACTCTATTTGATGGGAATGCCATCTTGCCTGTATATAATTGTGACTATAACATGCTTACAGCGCTCTGGAATATCATGCCTTAAATGTTACTCTAGGGATTAAAAGATGCTGAAACTGAGTCAGGATAGATGTCACAAACGCCAATAGAGCTAAAAGGCAGCAGCTTTACCTTATCGGTTGTTCATTTGCATGATTCCCAACCCGAGGTAATTTACCAGGCACTACAGGAAAAAATAGAGCAAGCGCCTGCTTTCCTGAAAAATGCCCCCGTTGTCATTAATGTTGCTGCATTAACAGCGGAAACCGACTGGATAAAATTGCAGCAGGCCATTTCGTCAACCGGCCTGCATGTTGTTGGCGTCAGCGGATGTACCGACGATGCATTAAAGAAAACCATTGCGCAGGCGGGGCTTCCCCTTCTGAGCGAAGGTAAAGCACAACGCCGGGTAGTCGAACCCGTCGCCGCCGTTCCTGCTGCGGTGAAAACGAAAGTCATCAGCACCCCCGTTCGCTCCGGCCAACAGATCTACGCCCGGAACTGTGACTTAATCGTCACAAGCAGCGTTAGCGCGGGTGCTGAGGTGATTGCCGATGGCAATATTCATATTTACGGCATGATGCGCGGCCGAGCCCTCGCAGGCGTTTCTGGCGATGTTCAGAGCCAGATATTCTGTACGCATCTGGCCGCAGAACTGGTCTCGATTGCTGGCCGTTACTGGCTGAGCGATCAGATTCCTGAACCGTATTTTGGGCAGCCAGCACGGATCAATCTGAACCAGCTGGACAATGTTTTAACGATAAAACCTCTAGACTAGAATCTCCCAAGGAAACATTTATGGCACGCATCATTGTTGTTACATCGGGTAAAGGGGGCGTTGGCAAGACCACATCAAGCGCGGCCATTGCTACCGGTTTAGCCCAGAAAGGAAAAAAGACGGTTGTCATCGATTTTGACATTGGTCTGCGTAACCTCGACCTGATCATGGGATGTGAGCGTCGCGTGGTGTACGACTTCGTCAACGTTATTCAGGGTGATGCCACGCTGAATCAGGCGCTGATCAAAGATAAGAGAACGGATAATCTCTACATTCTGCCAGCGTCGCAAACGCGTGATAAAGATGCGTTAACGCATGAAGGCGTAGAGAAAGTGCTCAACGATCTGGGCGACATGGAATTTGATTTTATCGTGTGTGATTCACCCGCCGGGATTGAAACGGGTGCGTTGATGGCGCTCTATTTCGCTGACGAAGCGATTATCACCACCAACCCGGAAGTCTCTTCCGTTCGCGACTCCGACCGTATTCTGGGCATTCTGTCTTCGAAATCACGTCGTGCAGAACGTTCTGAAGATCCAATCAAAGAGCATTTGCTGTTGACGCGCTACAACCCAGGCCGGGTAAGCCGTGGCGACATGCTGAGCATGGAAGACGTTCTTGAAATTCTGCGAATTCCGCTGGTTGGCGTGATCCCAGAAGACCAATCCGTACTCCGCGCCTCTAACCAGGGCGAACCCGTCATTCTGGATGCGGAAGCCGATGCAGGTAAAGCCTACGCGGATACCGTTGAACGTCTGCTTGGTGAAGAGCGTCCTTTCCGTTTTGTTGAAGAAGAGAAGAAGGGTTTCCTTAAACGACTTTTTGGGGGATAAATTATGGCTTTACTGGACTTCTTTCTGTCCCGCAAAAAAACGACAGCCAATATTGCCAAGGAACGGCTGCAAATTATTGTCGCGGAGCGACGCCGGGGAGATAGCGAGCCCCATTATCTGCCGCAATTAAAGCGAGACATTCTTGAGGTTATCTGTAGATATGTACAGATTGATCCTGAGATGGTGACGGTTCAGCTTGAGCAAAAAGGAGATGATATTTCCGTGCTTGAGTTGAACGTTACATTACCGGAAGCGGAAGAAACGCCTAAATGATTTTTCTGCTTTAGTATCCCCTGCTTTTACGCAGGGGATATCTATTCCGCATACATTCAAATGACTGACGTCAGTAAATCATCGGTATTTCTGGATCTCTGTTCCACCTGCATAATACCCGAATGATTTACATTGAACTGTATATTTAGCCAGTCTTTTATTTCTTACTTTTGTTTTTCACCGTATTCTTATCACCCTATTTGCTGCTTTTTTTCATGATTGCATCATCACAGCAAATAAGGCGTATTGATAAGACGTGTTTATCGGTGATTAATAACCCTGCACAATTTCACGCAGTTCATCGCCATATAACTGGCCGCGCCAGCCAGACAACATTTCCGGCATTCCCGCATCTTGTCCGCTTAATTTCCAGTGCCAGTTCAGCAGACGATTAATTTGGCGACGTGAAGCCAATAGCTCGGCAGATAATCCACTCTGTTCGCTCACACGCTGCACCAGCGCTTTGATATCTTTAAACGCTTTTTTATAGCCGGGATAGTCGATCAAATTAATCACCGGCGGTGGACAATCCGCATCAGCAAGGCCCTCCGTCTGTGCAACACAGTCCAGCAGCGTTTTACCGTGGTAGCGGATTTCCGGGCCGCTCAGCCCCAGCGAGCTCAGTTCACCCAGCGAAGTCGGCAGACAACGCGCCACCTGCAACAGGTTCTCTTCGCGTACGACAAAATTCACCGCGCTGTCTCGCTCACGCGCTTTACGTAAGCGCCACTCAGCTAGACGCTGAAGGCAAGCCAGATGTCGGCCACGCAGTTGCCAGGCGTTGCCAAATTCGCGATAGGCCAGCGCCGGTGCCAAAATATCCTGTTTACGCTGACACAGCAGGAGACACTCATCCAGCGCCGCATTCATCCACCCTGCTGCTTCCGTATCCGCCACCAGTTGAATGGCCATCGGCAGCAGATAGAACACATCGGCAGCGGCGTAATCGCACTGTTTTTCGCTCAGCGGACGAGCAAGCCAGTCCGTTCTCGACTCGCTTTTATCCAGCGTCACGCCCATGTAGTCGGCCACCAGCGCAGCAAACCCATAAGAAAGCGGCTTGCCTAAAAATGCGGCCAGAATCTGTGTATCGATGAAAGGCGTCGGCAGCGTGCCAAACGCATTGAGAAACACTTCCAGATCTTCGCTGCCCGCATGCAGGAATTTAGTGACCTGTTCGTCACGCAGTAACGCCTGAAAGGGTGCCCAGTCGGTAATCGTTAACGGGTCGATAAGTGAAAGCTGTTCGCCGTCATACAATTGAATCAACCCTAATTGCGGGTAATACGTGCGGGTTCTGACGAACTCCGTGTCCAATGCCACCTGCGGAAAGCGTCGCGCCTGGGAGCAAACCTGTTGTAACCCGATGTCGGAAGTGATCAACTGATAATTCAAAACGTCATTCTCTTGGTTGTTTTTACTTTACGGTTCTGGGTCAAATCCGTATCGCCGTAAAAAATTCCCGGCGGACATTTTTAACGTCGCAAGCGACGGCCCATAGGGTGACGAGTACAAGCTCGCCATAAAAAAGAACGCCGGATAAACCGGCGTGAAAACATCATATCGCGTCCTGCCTCTCTCTGGCAGTCGTTTTCGTGGAAAATCGTCAGGCGGCAGCGTCTTTCTTCGCCTTCTTCTCGCTACGTAATTCGCGGCGCAGGATTTTCCCCACGTTAGATTTTGGCAAATCGTCGCAAAATTCGATCTCTTTCGGCACTTTGTAGCCCGTAAGATTACGGCGACAGTGGGTAGTGAGTTCCTCTTTCGTTAACGACTGATCGCGTCTGACGACAAAGGCTTTGACTGCCTCGCCGGAGATCTCATTGTCCACCCCAACCACCGCCGATTCGGATACTTTGGGATGACGGCTGATCACATCTTCAATTTCGGTCGGATAGACGTTAAAGCCGGAAACCAGAATCATGTCTTTCTTACGGTCGATGACCCGCAGGAATCCTTCATCATCAGACGTGACAATGTCACCCGTTGCCAGCCAACCGTCTTTTAACACCTCATCCGTCGCAGCAGGCTGCTGCCAGTACCCTAACATCACCTGCGGCCCACGCACCCACAGCTCGCCGGATTCTCCCGGCCCGGCGTCGTTGCCGTCATCGTCAATAATTTTGACGTCCGTTGATGACACCGGTAGCCCAATACTGCCGCTGTAATGTTTGAGATCGTAGGGGTTTACGGCCACCAGAGGTGAACTTTCCGTTAGTCCATATCCCTCAAGCAAATGTTTACCCGTTAGTTTTTCCCAACGTTCTGCCACCGCTTGCTGCACCGATGCCCCACCGCCCACCGCTAAACGCAGCGTTGAGAAATCCAGCTCGTGGAATTCTTTGTTGTTAAGCAGCGCGTTAAATAACGTATTGACGCCGGTGATAGCCGTGAACGGGTATTGTTTCAGTTCCTTCACAACCGCCGGGATATCGCGGGGGTTAGTGATGAGCAGATTCTTACCACCCAGTTCAAGGAACAAAAGGCCGTTCACCGTGAGCGCGAAAATATGGTAGAGCGGCAACGCCGTGATCACCAACTCGTTCCCTTCTTGCAGAATCGCGCCGTATGCCCCTTTACACTGTTCGAGATTTGCCAGCATATTGCGGTGCGTGAGCATGGCACCTTTAGCGACGCCCGTGGTGCCGCCGGTATATTGCAGAAATGCCAGATCGGTATTGATGATGTCGGGACGAATATACTGCTGACGCCGTCCTTCCTGCAAAACACGACGGAACGATATCGCATCAGGCAGATGGTATTTAGGCACTAGTCGCTTAATGTACTTCACCACGAAGTTGACCAGCGTCCCTTTCGCCGTGGAGAGCTGATCTCCCATGCGGGTCAGGATTACATGCTTCACCGCCGTGTTATGAACGACTTTTTCCAGCGTATGCGCAAAGTTAGACACGATAACAATCGTGCTGGCACCGCTGTCTTTTAGCTGATGTTCCAGTTCACGCGGTGTATACAATGGGTTAACGTTGACCACCACCAGACCCGCGCGCAACACGCCAAACAGTGCAACGGGATATTGAAGCAGGTTGGGCATCATCAACGCGACACGATCGCCTTTTTGCAATTTAAGCTGGTTTTGCAAATAGGCCGCAAACGCCCGACTCCGCTCTTCCAGCTTACGAAACGTCATCACTTCACCCATGTTGACAAATGCAGGTCGGTCGGCATAACGCTTCACGCTACTTTCGAACATTTCAATCAACGACGAATAGCGATCCGGATCGATTTCCGCCGGCACATCCGCCGGATAGCGTGATAACCAAATTTTTTCCAACACGTCACTCCCGAGATATTTTTTTAGTGGCATCGTCGTCGCCCTCAGAGGCTTATTGTTATTAACATTATTTTAACTCAGCCTACCAGTTAGCTAACAAACAATGTTAAGGTTGCGAGATCGATCACTAATTTATTCTTTATTCAAAAAAAATCAGGCAACCTGCGTCGCCTGATCTCAATAGTCCTGCTGAGTAGATTCTTATTCTGTCACGACATTCTCAATCCGTGCCGGACCAGACCACCCACCGTCAAATCCCCATCCGGGCCCCCAGCCGTAGCCGTAACCCGCACGCCATCCCCACGGGCCATAGCCGCCGGGTGGTACCATCAGGCGCTGCACGACATTCCAGCGTTTGTAGCCTTGCGCGTCGATCACGACATAGCGATAGGGTTTATCACCGATAGCACCCTGTTCGGTGCCGACAATCGGCCCGACAACGGTGACCAGTTGGTCTTTAAAATCGACAGGTTCCAGAAAGCGATTCACATAGGCGATAAAGCGCCCTTCTGACGGCATATCCAACAGCGGTTTCGCGCCGCTATCCAGCGGCATGCTGGCAATTTCCAACCGCGTTTTATTCGCTTCATTGCGGATGCTGACCACCCGCCCGCCAAAGCGTGATTCCTGACCGACATAAATCTGCGGCGCATTCATCACACGCACCAAATCGTCCTGCGGCGTTGGCGACGTGCCTTTAATCGCATCCGGCACCGTGACACAGCCTGACAGCAGCAGCGCTGTAGCCGCCACTATACCGAGGCGTGCTTTTTTCTGATTCAGATACAGACTTTTCATTTGCATACTTTTTATCTGTACACGCATGGCACAACCCCCTCTACCAGACATCTGATAGTTAGACTGCTCAGCGTCGAATAAGTTGCTGTTTATGACGGGCATACTTCACGCCGAATGTGCATTCTGGCTAGTCGCGGCCGGGCAGCTTTTTCCAGGTCACTTCATTGCGCAGATAGCGCGGTTGCGCATTCTCGACGCTGACTGCTTTGCCTGCCTGCCATAGCTGACAGGCCAGCGGCAACATGTCCTGCGCCTGCGGCAGCAGCACGTCGCCCTTCGCTAACACCAGCGAGGAATGACTTACCAGTTCAGGATAGGTTTCCCACCCGGTGCCTACCGTAGCCCATTCGCCTGACAACGCAGCAGTTAACGCCTGCACCTGTTCAGGTTTCAATACGGCTTCCTCGGATTCCCCCTGCCAGCCGCCGTCAACATCACGCTGATAGCAGCCCCAGTAGACTTCTCCCATCCGCGCATCAATGGCCGCCAGCACTCGCTTGGCCTGCGTCAGGCGGAAAGCGCCCTGTGCCATGGTCGCCAGTGATGAGATGCCAAGCAGCGGTAAATCCGCTCCCAGCGCTAGCCCTTGGGCAATACCAATGCCAATTCGCACGCCGGTAAAACTTCCCGGCCCCTGACCAAAGGCCAGCGCATCAAGATCCTTGAGCGTCAGGCCGCTGTCGGCCAACACCTGCTGAACCATCGGCAGAATACGTTGTGTGTGTTCACGGGGACAAATTTCGAACAGAGAATGAATTTCACCTTCATTCCAGAGTGCGACGGAACAGGCTTCCGTTGCGGTATCAAGCGCTAGAATTCGCGTAGACATGCCAACCTCAGGCAGGATAAATAAATCTTAACAACCCGTATCATAGCATAAGCCCCTGTCGTGCCGCAGCCCTTCCCGCCATCGGTCAGCCCCATGCAGCAATCACCAGGTGGGAATTATGTGTTACGCGTCAGGAAATTAATCGCCTGCCCAATATCGCGAGTACGCGGCGTCGGCGGCAGGCTGTTAAGGAATACGGCACCATACGGACGCATCACCAGTCGATTATCGCAAATCACAATCACACCGCGATCCTCAACGTCACGGATGAGGCGGCCCACGCCTTGCTTCAGGGTAATTACTGCATCAGGAACCTGCACATCGTCGAAAGGCTCACCACCGCGCAGGCGGCAGTCTTCAATACGCGCCTTAAGCAGCGGATCGTCCGGTGAGGTAAACGGCAGTTTATCGATAATGACGCAGGAGAGCGTATCGCCACGCACATCCACCCCTTCCCAGAAGCTGCTGGTCGCCACCAGCAAGGCATTACCTGCCGCCACAAACTGCGACAGCAATTGCGCCTTGCCAGTTTCACCCTGTAACAGCACCGGGAGCGTCAACGTGGCGCGGAATTCAGCCGCCAAATCACGCATCATCTGATGCGAGGTACACAGCATAAAGCAGCGTCCCTGATTCGCCTCAATCAACGGCCGCAGCATCGCCGCCAGCCTTTTCGCCGCACCGGGACGATTAGTTTCCGGTAAATGACGGGGGACGCAGAGCAGCGCCTGATTGGCATAATCAAACGGGCTGGGTAACAGGAGCGTATTCGCGTTATCCAGCCCCAGCCTATCGGTGAAGTGGAAAAGTTGATCGTTAACAGACAGGGTCGCGGAGGTAAACACCCAGGCCGCAGGCTTCTCTTTTATCAGTTCACGAAAGCGGTCGGAGACGGACAGCGGCGTCAGCGCCAACACGAAATGACGTGAATTACATTCATACCAGTAGCTGTACCCCGGTAACTGCACGTCTTTCAGCCGTTTCAGGCGGTTGCGATAGAGCGTGGCGCGCTCAAAGGCGGCATCCAGCAACGCTGAACGCCCGAGCGACAGTTTCGCGACGTCGTAACACAGCTCCAAAGCATCATCCAGCAGCACCAGCGCACGCTGAAGCGACGGCTGTTCGAGCACATCACGCAGATTACCGCGAAACCCTGGATCGCCCAGCGCCAGCCGAAAATCCTGCGTGCTTTGCGTCAGGCGATCGGCACTTTTTTGCAGTTGAGAGGCGTCGCGCACTTCGGTGCGGTAAGCAATGATGATGTCTTTCGCCAGATCCAGCAGTTGGCGACTGGAAAGCTGCTGGCCGAAATATTGACTGGCGATATCGGGAATCTGGTGGGCTTCATCGAAAATGACGACGTCGCTTTCTGGGATCAGCTCCGCAAAACCGCTCTCCTTCACCACCATATCGGCCAGATAGAGATGATGGTTAACCACCACGATATCGGCATCCATCGCTTTACGGCGTGCTTTTACCACGAAGCACTCTTTATAGTGCGGACAGTCGCTGCCCAGACAGTTATCGTTGGTGCTGGTCACTAACGGCCAGATCGCGCTGTCTTCCGCGACGCCTGAACAGGTCGTGACATCGCCTTCCGTCGTTTCCGACGACCAGCCGCGCAGCCGAACCAGTTCGCTCAGCGTTTCACCGGGTAAATCACCGCCCCCCAGCGATTGCTGTTCGAGCCGTTCCAGACAGAGGTAATTCGAGCGACCTTTCAGCAGCGCTAATTTGCCTTTGTACTTCAGCGCCTGCGCAATCGTCGGTAAATCGCGGCTATAGAGCTGATCCTGTAGCGCTTTCGAGCCGGTTGAAATGATGACTTTTTTATCTGAACGCAGGGCGGGCGCAAGGTAGGCATAGGTTTTACCGGTTCCGGTTCCCGCTTCCACCACTAGCGCTGTTTTATCGTCGATGGCCCGCATGACGGCCTGCGCCATCTGCCGCTGTGGTTCACGCGGTTTGAAGCCGGTGATCGCTTTGGCCAGCACGCCGTCATTAGCAAAATCATCAATTACACGATCGTTCGTCACGCCTGCTCTCTTGTTCAAGGGAATGCTGTATCTGTAGGCCGCTAACCGTTTCAGGTCGTGGCAAAATATCGCGCTGATTATGCCAAGAGTCACCCGACGCTACCACCTTAAATCAGGAAAGCGTGCCGCAACCTGCTGTGTTAGGCTTGGCGGCTGGTATTGATTGATGTCACTATTTTAACTATCCCCACAATTTTTAATTATCACCACAATGGAGAAACCCCACCTCATGGCGATCACACGAATTAATCCTGAAGCCCGCTGGTCAGACGCCGTCATCCACAACAACACGCTCTATTACACCAGCGTGCCGGAAAATCTGGATGATGACGCACAGGCGCAAACGGAAAACGCGCTGGCCGCGTTAGATGCGATCCTGCAACAGGCGGGAACGGATAAGAGCAAACTGTTGGACGTGACGATTTTTCTCGTCGATGCGGATGATTTTGCTGCGATGAACGCCGCGTGGGATACCTGGGTCGTGGCGGGCAGCGCGCCTGTACGCTGCACCGTGCAGGCTAAGCTGATGCACCCAAAATTCAAAGTCGAAATCAAAGCGATTGCGGCGATATAAGCTATCACCACTTTTATACCCTAAATAATTCGAGTTTCAGGAAGGCGGCAAGCGAGGGAATCCCGATGAGCTTACTCAGGTAAGTGATTCGGGTGACTGAACGCTGCCAACGCACATGCAACTTGAAGTATGACGGGTATAGAGGAAGAAAGGTTCTTACTGCTCTTCCTCTTCTTCACCATCGTCAAAATGGTGTTCTTCGTCGCTGTCATTACTGTCATTAAATGCGTCATCATCTTCGTCAAACATCACCGCGACGTTGTCACCCTGATGATTCTGACGGATCTCCGCGGCAACCTGTGCTATCGCCTGGCCGCTGCTCATGCCCTCAGACATGAGTTCCTGAATACGCTCAACGGCCTCTTGCTGCTGCTTGTGCGTCAGCGCGGGCATACCTGCAATCATGATAATTTCCTGGTTGGTAAATTCGCACGTATCATCGCATGCCCGCTTCGGCATACACCAGCATTTCTGCTTTGTGATACGCTGTGGGCAGGAAAATTGACACGCTATCAACATAGCCACACTGTAGACACAACACGAAGAACATGACTGCCGCCAATACGACTCACGTAACCGACACCAGCGATTCGACTAACGCGACGGGCTCTGCCGCTCTCTATCACTCGCTGCCTTACTACCCGACCGTACTGCTCGATCGCTTTGCGCCCTTTTCCCAACAGCCGTGGGCGATGTTGCTGCATTCTGGGTTTGCCGAACATCCGCATAATCGCTTCGATATTATGGTTGCCGATCCGCGAGTCACACTTTGCACGCGCGGAGGCAAAACGGAAATCAGGCGTGACGGTGTAACGAATATCGTAGACGGCGATCCCTTTGCTCTACTGCAAGAGCAGCTTGATTCACTCGCGTTGTCCACGGAAACACATCCTGATTTCCCTTTTCAGGGAGGCGCACTTGGCCTGTTCGGCTACGATCTGGGACGACAAATTGAAACGCTGCCCGCACAGGCCGAGCAAGATATCGATTTGCCAGATATGGCGGTGGGTCTCTACGACTGGGCACTGGTTGCCGATCACCATCGGCAGACGTTAACGCTGATCGTACATCATTCCCTTCAGGCTCGGCTCGACTGGCTCGCCAATCCGCCCATTGATACCCCGAAAACCGATTTCAGCCTCACCAGCAATTGGCAGCCGAACATGTCACGCGAGACGTACGGCGAAAAATTCCGCAAAATACAGGACTACCTTCTGGCGGGCGATTGTTATCAGGTCAATCTGGCGCAGCGCTTTTCTGCGGCTTACGATGGTGATGAATGGCAGGCATTTTTACGACTGTCAGCAGGCAATAAGGCGCCCTTTTCCGCCTTCATGCGTCTGCCAGAAAATACCGTCATCAGCGTATCGCCGGAACGTTTTCTCTGGCTGGAAAATCACCGAATTCAAACCCGCCCGATTAAAGGCACTCTGCCGCGTCTCGCAGACCCGGAGGCTGATAAACAACAGGCGGTGCGGCTCGCTCATTCGGAGAAAGATCGCTCAGAAAACCTGATGATTGTCGATCTTCTGCGTAACGACATCGGTCGCGTCGCGGTGCCGGGCAGCGTCCGTGTGCCGGAGTTGTTCGTCGTCGAACCTTTCCCCGCCGTGCACCATCTGGTCAGCACCATTGAAGCGCAGTTGCCGGAAGATTGCCCTGCAACCACGCTACTACGCGCCTGTTTCCCCGGCGGCTCGATTACCGGCGCCCCCAAAATCCGCGCGATGCAGATTATTGAAGAACTGGAACCTCAGCGCCGCAATGCTTATTGCGGCAGCGTCGGTTACATCAGCCTGTGCGGCACTATGGATACTAATATCACCATCAGGACGTTACTCACCGAGCGTGGAAGAATCTACTGCTGGGCGGGCGGTGGCATCGTCGCCGACAGTCAGGAACAGGCTGAATATCAGGAAACATTTGATAAAGTGGGTCGCATCCTTCCCCTGCTGGATGGATCACAGACAATTCAGGTACCGAATAAATGAGTGAGATCGCCTTGCCGTCAACGGCTTTTGCGCTGAACGACTTTATTACGCGCTTTCAGTTACAGCTTCCGCCATCGCTGCGGCCTGTGCACCAGCAGCGTCAGGCTGCGGTTCTGGTGCCGATTATTTGTCACCCTACGCCCACGCTGTTATTGACCCGACGTTCTGCCGAACTGCGTAAGCATGCTGGACAAGTGGCGTTCCCCGGCGGGGCGGCAGATAAAGAAGATCGTTCCATCATCGAAACGGCGCTGCGTGAAGCGCAGGAAGAAGTGGCTATCCCACCGGAAAATGTCCAGGTGCTGGGCGTACTACCGCCGCTGGACAGCGTCAGTGGATTTCAGGTCACACCGGTTGTCGGGCTGATCGCCCCACAGACTCGCTTTCATCCCAATGAAGACGAAGTCGCTGAACTGTTTGAAATGCCGCTGGACGAGGCCTTCGCGTTGACACGCTATTACCCGCTGGATATCGAGCGCAAGCAGCAGCGTCATCGAGTTTATCTTTCCTGGTATCAGCAGCAGTTTGTCTGGGGGCTAACCGCCGCCATCATCCACCAGCTCGCCTTACAGATTTCTGACAGGCCCTAAGCTCAATGCCGCGTTCAGCGGCTTTTGGCTCACCACTTCTTTTCCCTCGCCAAATATCCTTATTTAAAAAGCGGCCTTTGCGATCAAAAAGCATTCAGTTATAGCATTTACAATGACTTAACTCACATTTAGGATAAGTTAAATTATGTGATGACATAAGTTTATTTCATGCGAAAAAGAAAGCCACACAACATATTCCACACTACAATAGCGCGATTTGACGAGTTTTATTCTAATCTTTGGGTATATATCCACTAAAATTCAGGTCATGTCTCGCTGGAGCCGAAATCATCAGATAATTCGCAGCATAACTATCTGATTATGATGGAGGAACCAGATGCAGGCGATCGGATAACAAAGAGTGGGTACGACCCTGAGTCTTTGAGGAGTTTCGCGTGATAAGCGTTTTCGACATGTTTAAGATCGGTATTGGCCCCTCTAGCTCTCATACGGTTGGACCGATGAAAGCCGGTAAGCAATTTGTCGATGAATTGATCAACCAGGATCGACTGACCGCCACCACGCGCATTGCCGTCGATGTGTATGGCTCGCTGTCGCTGACGGGTAAAGGCCACCATACGGATATCGCTATCATTATGGGGCTGGCGGGCAACATGCCGGATACCGTTGATATTGATGCCATTCCCGGCTTCATCCGCGATGTTGAACAACGCGAACGCCTGCTGCTGGCTAACGGGCAACACGAGGTAGATTTCCCACGTGAAGGTGGCATGGTTTTCCGCAGTGAAAATCTGCCGCTGCACGAAAACGGCATGACCATCACCGCCTTTGCCGGCAATAAAGAAATTTATAGCAAAACCTATTACTCCATCGGCGGTGGTTTCATCGTCGATGCAGAGAATTTTGGCAAAGACAGCGCCACGGATGTATCCGTTCCCTATACGTTCAATTCCGCCAAAGAGATGCTGGATCACTGCAAACAAAGTGGCCTGTCGCTTTCTGGGATGGTGATGCGTAACGAGCTGGCACTGCATAGCCGTCAGGACATTGACGCCTACTTTGCCGATATCTGGCAGACGATGCGTGCCTGTATTGATCGCGGCATGAACACCGAAGGTGTTTTACCCGGCCCGCTGCGCGTCCCACGTCGTGCTTCCGCGCTGCGCCGTATGCTGGTGTCTTCCGATAAGCTGTCCAACGACCCGATGAACGTAGTGGATTGGGTCAATATGTTCGCACTGGCGGTGAATGAAGAGAACGCCGCAGGTGGCCGTGTGGTTACCGCGCCAACGAACGGCGCGTGCGGCATCGTCCCTGCGGTCCTCGCTTATTACGACCACTTCATCGAGCCGGTTAGCCCGACCATTTATATTCGTTACTTCCTCGCGGCAGGCGCGGTTGGCATTCTGTACAAAATGAACGCCTCTATCTCCGGTGCTGAAGTAGGCTGTCAGGGCGAAGTGGGCGTCGCCTGCTCCATGGCCGCCGCTGGACTGGCAGAGCTGATGGGTGCGAGCCCGGAACAGGTTTGCGTCGCCGCCGAGATCGGCATGGAACACAATCTGGGCTTAACCTGCGATCCGGTCGCTGGCCAAGTACAGGTTCCGTGCATCGAACGTAACGCGATTGCTTCCGTTAAGGCGATTAACGCCGCCCGCATGGCAACCCGCCGCACCAGCGAAGCACGCGTCTCGCTGGATAAGGTGATTGAAACCATGTACGAAACGGGCAAAGACATGAACGCTAAATACCGCGAAACCTCACGGGGCGGATTGGCGATTAAAGTACAGTGTGATTAAAAAGCCGTGTGACTAACCCGCACCCCACTTCGCTTTTTCTTTCCACCGATTAAAAAGCCCCGCCAATTGGCGGGGCTTCATTTTGTCATCTACTTACGCAGAACGGCTTACGCGTCTTCATCCTCTTCCCGATCGAGGATACGTTCTACACGCACCAGTTCAATACGGTATTCGGACACTTCGATGATGTGGAAGCGCAGGTTGTACAACTCGATGATGGCACCGACTTTCGGGAACTCATCACTATGCGCCAACAGCATTCCTGCCAGTGAAGCATAATCTTCTTTCGGATCAACCAGCTCGCTGCTATTCACCACCTGTTGCAACGCGTGTAGATCCGTTCCGCCTTTCACCAACCAGCCTTCGCCGTCAGGGATGATATCCAGCGTTTCGTCTTCATCCGGGAACTCGCCCGCAATCGCTTCCAGCACGTCCAGCGGCGTGACCAACCCTTGCACCACACCAAATTCGTTGGCGATGATGACCAGACTACCTTTCGCACGACGCAGAACGGGCAGCAGGTTAATCACATCCAGCGTTTCCGGCACGACGATTGGCGGGTTAGCCGCAGCAAAGCTTTCCACATCGGTCTGCGTTTCCAGCGCCACCAGCAGATCCTTGGCGCGGACGACGCCGATAAGCTCATCCAGCGAGCCACGACAGATTGGGAACAGGCTGTGAGGCGTATCCAGCAATTGCATACGGATCTGTTCGACAGAACTTGCGCTATCCACCCAGGAAATTTCAGTACGCGGCGTCATCACGCTACGCAGCGAACGCGAGGCTAACGTCAGCACGCCGCTGATCATATTGCGCTCTTCCTCAGCGAACTCCTCTGTAGTGAGTTTCTTCTGCGGTTCATCCGCATCCACATCGTCCGTGTTTTTCCGTGAGCCCATCAGGCGCAAAATAGCCTCTGCGGTACGTTCACGCAAAGGACGGTGCGACTGATGCTTCATAAAGTTATGACGGGCAATTTGGTTAAACAACTCGATCAGGATAGAGAAGCCAATCGCCGCGTACAGATAACCTTTCGGAATGTGGAAGCCAAGACCTTCCGCCATCAGGCTCAAACCAATCATCAGCAAGAAGCTGAGACACAGGACAACCACCGTTGGATGCTCATTGACGAATCGGGTCAACGGCTTAGAAGCAATCAGCATGACACCCATCGCAATGATCACCGCCGTCATCATGACGCCCAGGTGATCCACCATGCCTACCGCAGTAATCACGGCATCCAGCGAGAACACGGCATCCAGCACGACGATCTGTGCCACGACGGCCCAGAAGCTCGCATGGGCGCGATTACCGTTGCCGTCGTGCGTTTTATTCTCTAGCCGTTCATGTAGCTCCATCGTCGCTTTGAACAAGAGGAATACGCCGCCGAACAGCAAAATCAGGTCACGACCCGAGAAGCTGAAATCGCCAAGGCTAAACAGTGGACGCGTCAAGGTGACCATCCAGGAAATCAAAGACAACAGCCCCAGACGCATTAACAGCGCCAGGCTTAAACCGATAATGCGGGCTTTATCTCGCTGTTTGGGAGGTAACTTATCCGCCAAAATGGCGATAAACACCAAATTGTCGATACCCAGAACAATTTCCAGTACCACCAGCGTCAATAAGCCTGCCCAGATTGAAGGATCTAGCAAAAATTCCATGTCAGACTCCAGAAAATGAACGAGCAGATGACATCAATGCATGAGCCGCATTGAATGGTAATAAAAAGAGTTGGTGTGAATCAGAGAGATTCTGAATGTGGTCTGAGTGACCAGCTGAGTACAGAAAACCGCCAGCATTAGCGGGAAAACAGAGAACGTTTTGTCGGTGACAGTCCATGGGAAGGGCTGATGCCCGGTGCTCCTAAGCAATTTAAGGGACGTTTACTCTAACAGGTTGTTACCAATTTTCACAAAGAATTTCTTCCGGTCGACTTCGCATTGATAACGCGTCTAAATTTTCCTATTCAGCGCCCTTTTAGCCCTTGGTTTAACTGGTCAGCATTAGAGCATCATCACACTATTTATTTTTTCGATAAGTAAAATAAATCTGTCAGTCACGATTTCTAGCCTGACAACCTGGAGGAACACAGTGAATGTCATGAATCCACGGTAAAATTTTTTCTTGCAGCCATACTAATACCGCGACGGTTAACGTTCAGCTCGTGAACGCGAACCCGGTTTCCTGACACATTGACTCTTTTTTGATCGTGAACGTGAGGAGGTAGCAAGTGAGTATTGCAATCATGTTATGCACTCACGGCGCCACTGCGGGACCGCTGTTAAAGACAGCAGAAATGATTCTTGGCGAGCAAAGTAATGTCGCCTGGATTGATTTCGTTCCTGGAGAAAACGCCGAAACATTGATAGAAAAATATCAGGAAAAACTCACGCAGTTAGACACATCACAAGGCGTGCTGTTTCTCGTTGATACCTGGGGCGGCAGCCCATTCAACGCCGCCAGCCGCCTCGTCACCGACAAAGAAAACCATGATGTTATCGCCGGCGTGAATATTCCCATGCTAGCGGAAACCTTTATGGCACGGGATGATAATCCGTCCTTCTCCGATCTGGTTTCTATCGCGTTGGAAACCGGCAGAGATGGCGTAAAAGCCCTGAAACATCAGGAAAAATCCAAAGTCGCGCCCCCTTCTCCTCCACCAACACCAAAAGCCAACGCTGTACCCACACCGGCAGGACCCGGCGAACACATGAAGATTGGGCTGGCTCGTATCGACGACCGTCTGATTCATGGTCAGGTCGCCACCCGCTGGACGAAAGAAACCAATGTTTCGCGCATTATTGTTGTCAGCGATGAAGTCGCCGCCGATCACGTGCGTAAAACGTTGCTGACTCAGGTTGCGCCACCGGGCGTTACCGCGCACGTGGTGGATGTGGCAAAAGCCGTTCGTGTTTATGACAATCCGAAATATGCCGCCGACCGCGTGATGCTGCTGTTCACCAATCCGACGGATGTATTAACGCTGATCGAAAATGGTGTAAACATCACCTCGGTCAATATTGGCGGAATGGCATTCAAACAAGGGAAAACGCAGGTCAATAATGCCGTCTCTATCGATGAGAAGGATATTGCGGCGTTCCGTGAATTAGATAAACGCGGTATTGAATTGGAGGTTCGGAAAGTATCAACCGATTCCCGAATTAAAATGATGGACTTAATTAACAAAATGCCGCGTTGATACCTATCGTGCTACGACGGTTATTAACGCTAATGTCACCATCAATAATAGCTTTATAGACCTGACGATTTTCACGATATGCATTTATGTCGATATTGAAAAGCTTTATGTCGACATAGGAAATCAACGGGGATGGCGATTTATTTTTACTCAGACACATTTTATAGGAGAAGTACGATGGAGATTACCACACTTCAAATTGTGCTGATATTTCTCGTCGCGTGTGTTTCGGGGATGGGTTCGATTCTTGATGAATTCCAGTTCCACCGTCCACTCGTCGCCTGTACGCTGATTGGTGCAGTATTAGGTGATTTAAAAACGGGGATCATTATCGGCGGTACGCTGGAAATGATCGCGTTAGGCTGGATGAACATCGGTGCGGCCGTAGCACCAGATGCGGCGCTGGCGTCCATTATCTCAACCATTCTGGTCATTGCCGGCGGTCAGGGTATCGGTGCAGGGATTGCTCTGGCCATTCCGCTCGCTGCCGCTGGGCAAGTATTAACCATCATTGTTCGTACCATCACCGTTGCGTTCCAGCATGCAGCAGACAGCGCGGCAGAGCGAGGTAATCTAACGGCTATCAGTTGGATTCACGTTTCTGCCCTACTGCTACAGGCCATGCGTATCGCGATTCCTGCAGTAATCGTTGCCGTTTCCGTTGGTACCGACGCCGTTCACGCGCTGCTGAACTCCATTCCGGAAGTGGTGACCAACGGTCTGAATATCGCCGGGGGCATGATTGTCGTTGTGGGTTACGCGATGGTCATCAACATGATGCGCGCGGGCTACCTGATGCCGTTCTTCTATCTTGGCTTCGTTACCGCCGCGTTCACCCAGTTTAACCTGGTGGCGCTGGGCGTAATTGGTATTGTGATGGCGGTGCTGTATATCCAGCTCAGCCCGAAATATAACAAGGTTCAAGGCCAGCCGGTTTCATCAGGCAATAACAACCTTGATAACGAACTGGATTAACAGGAGTGAGAAAAATGGTCGAAAATACGAATGTTAAAAAACTCACTGACAGCGACATCCGCGCGGTGTTTATCCGTTCCAACCTGTTTCAAGGTTCCTGGAACTTTGAACGTATGCAGGCGCTCGGCTTCTGTTTTTCCATGGTGCCAGTGATTCGCCGTCTTTATCCTGAAAATTCGGAAGAGCGTAAACAAGCAATCAAGCGCCATCTGGAGTTCTTCAATACGCAGCCTTTTGTTGCCGCGCCGATACTCGGCGTAACCATGGCGATGGAAGAGCAACGTGCGAACGGTGCTCCTATTGACGATGCGGCAATAAACGGTCTGAAAGTCGGGCTGATGGGGCCACTAGCTGGCGTCGGCGACCCGATATTCTGGGGCACTGCACGTCCGGTATTCGCTGCGCTCGGCGCAGGGATTGCCATGAGCGGCAGCCTGTTGGGGCCAATTCTCTTCTTCGTCCTGTTTAACCTGGTTCGCCTGCTGGTGCGTTACTATGGCGTCGCCTACGGCTACCGCAAAGGGATCGATATCGTCAGCGATATGGGCGGTGGTTTCCTGCAAAAAATGACGGAGGCCGCCTCTATTCTCGGCTTGTTCGTCATGGGGGCATTGGTCAATAAATGGACTCACGTCAACATTCCGATGGTGGTGTCGACAGTGACGAATCAGAACGGGGAAACCACAGTGACCACCGTTCAATCCATCCTTGACCAGCTCATGCCGGGACTTGTTCCCCTACTGCTGACGTTCGGCTGTATGTGGCTGTTACGGCGCAAGGTCAACGCGCTGTGGCTGATTATGGGCTTCTTCGCCATTGGTATCTTCGGGTACTGGATCGGTCTGCTCGGCGTGTAATGTTCAGTGGCCGGGTGCCAATACGCCCGGCCATTTTTTATGACGGACAAGGGTAATACGGATGACAATGACAGATATCACGCTGGTTGTGTTAATTGCGTTAGCACTGGCTTATGCCATCTATGATGAGTTCATCATGGATAAACTTAAAGGCAAAACCCAGCTCCTCGTCCCGCTGAAGCGGATGAACCGGCTCGATACGCTGATTTTTATCGGCTTAGTGGGCATTCTTATTTATCAAAACGTGATGAATAATGGCGCGATTATCACTACCTATCTTTTGATTTCTCTGGCCTTCATGGCGTGCTACCTGGCCTATATTCGTCGTCCCAAACTGATGTTTAAATCAACCGGCTTCTTTTATGCGAATATATTCATTCCTTATACCAGAATTAAAAATATGAATTTATCTGAGGATGGTGTATTAGTCATCGAATTGGAGAAGCGCCGTTTATTGATACAGGTTACGCAGCTTGATGATTTAGAAAAAATATATAAATTTATGGTTGAGAATCAATAGGGTAAACTCATCAGGGAAATTATTTAAAATAAGCACGAGTATACCCCTTCTCTTTAGATGGTATTTTAACCACATTAACCTTGTCGTTATTTTGTACGATCGTTCTATTCCCGCAATTAAATGAAAATAATTATCAATTGCATTATTAACACTTAAAACTTTTAGTGTTGTTTGCATCATAAATAATATGGTAAGGTTGCGCCGTCATTGGGGAGTAGCCGATTTCTGATTAATTAACACTCACAATAATTCATCAGAAATGCTCGTATCAACATACTCGTTTTATCTCCTATCATCGGAGCATAGACGTGGTGCGGGCGGCCAAGCGTGATTGGCAGGCGAGACCATAGACACGTAGTATCGTCATCGGGTTGGGGATGATCTGCGTGTATATGGTTAATCGTCCAGCCGAGGCTATTTTACAATGAATATGTCAGCAACTCTTATCTTAGCATTTGGTATGTCAATGGATGCCTTCGCCGCGTCAATCGGTAAAGGTGCCGTACTGCATAACCCCCGTTTCCGCGATGCCATTCGCACCGGTCTCATCTTTGGTGTTATTGAAGCTATCACCCCGCTCATCGGCTGGGCACTGGGCTTTTTTGCCAGCCAATATATTCTCGAATGGGATCACTGGGTTGCCTTTACGCTGTTACTGATTCTGGGTGGTCGCATGATCGTTGAAGGCCTCAAAGGTTCTTCAGACTGCCGCTGCGAAAAAGTCAAAAATCATAGTCTGGCGCTGCTGATCTGTACTGCCGTCGCCACCAGCCTGGATGCCATGGCAATCGGCGTCGGTCTGGCCTTCCTTCAGGTCAATATTTTCCATACTGCGATGGTGATAGGCTGCGCCACCATGATTATGGTGACGCTCGGAATGATGATTGGCCGCTATATCGGCCCGATTCTCGGCAAGAAAGCAGAAGTGATGGGCGGGCTGGTTCTGATTGGTATCGGCTGTAATATCCTGTACGAGCACCTCGGCTACGCCGCCTGATAAAACACATTTCACATCAACGGGCAGCCCGACTATCGCGCTGCCCGTTTTTATTTTTCTCGATTACGCTACCGCACCGCCATCAATGCGCTGATGCAAGCGGATAATAAAGTCCGTTTCACAACTAAACGTGGCTACCGCCTGCAGCCGCTCGCTAACGTCTGGCGTTGCTCGCCAGGCAAAGGGTGTCATTTGCAATAGCGCCGCAGCCTCACTCCCGGATAACGACATTGGGTACGCAAGCGTTTGTTGATCCATAAGCTGAAAGCCTGCGAGCACTTCATCTTTGCTCGGGTGTAATAACACCTCATCGTAGACTTCTGCTTTCAGTTGATAAAGATGGCGTGGCCCCGGAGACACCGTCACCACCCAACCGCCGACCTTAACCGTGCGCTGCAATTCCGCGTCATTACACGGCGCATAGATTTTTACTACAGCATCAAGGGATTGATCCTGGAAAGGTAACCGCTGGCTGGAAGCAACGCAAAACTCAACGTTGTCATATCGCTTTGCCGCGCGCTGAATCGCCGCTTTGGAAACATCGAGCCCGTATATCGTCATCATTCTGCGCGATGTGAGACGATGGGCCAGCTCGGCAGTGTAATATCCTTCGCCACAGCCGATATCCAGCAGCGCCGCAGCGTCATCCGCCACAATACGATCAACGTGCTGCGCAACGGCGTCGCGTAGCGGTTGATAGTGACCGACTTCAAGAAAGCTGCGTCGCGCCTGCATCATTTCAGCACTGTCGCCCGGCTGTTTTGAACGCTTAAACTGTACCGGCAACAGGTTGACGTACCCTTCTTTTGCACAGTCAAAGCTATGTTTACCACACGTCCATTGCCGCGGGTGTCGCTCCAGAGGTAACTGGCATAGCGGACACTGATAACTCATCGGCACATTTTCCTCATTAAAAACGTCTTCATTTCATTACAGGTGTAGATAAAAGTATCACTGGTGCAGATAAAACGCAGACAACAAAAAACCCGCACCATGGCGGGTTTTGCAACAGAGCTGTAAAATTACAGCGCAGTGACGTTTACTGCAGAAGGACCTTTCTGGCCATCCTGAATTTCGAATTCTACGTTCTGGCCTTCAGCCAGAGTTTTGAAGCCGTTGCCTTGAATTGCAGAGAAGTGTACGAATACATCTTTGCTGCCGTCAGCAGGAGTGATGAAACCAAAGCCTTTAGACTCGTTGAACCACTTAACCTGACCTTTAATCTTTGCCATTTCAAATATTTCCTTTAATTGTTTAAACCGCCAAAAAGGCGTTATACAGACAAACCAAAGTCGTTACTGCTTGAGGCACTAAGATAAGGATCGGCAGAGAAGCAGCATGCAACACTAAAGGTTGTACTTAAGTCTTCTTTACTGAAAATGCCATTCATATACAGAACTGTACCTCGTTTTACCCAGAAGCGTTATTACACACTATGTAAACGATGGCAAGGGCTTTTTTATCAGTCGTGGACATGCCGCACAAATTCGCGTCATCCTTGATTCATTAATACACGATAATGCTCGTTGACACCTATATTCACTGGCGGCTTCTGGTGCGACACAATAAGCGTACGTCAGATTCTATTATGCAAAAAAATACGCGACAACCGTCGCATTTCTGGCACAGAGGCATCGGTAATCATAACAAAAAGCTATAATTGACGCTCTGCTATGAAAGAATATTGGCCATTAACAAAAAAGCGCGCCCGACTGCAGGCGCGCTTATATCAATGTTTAAAATCGATTGTCATTTTTATGCTATCTGTATCTTTTCCATTAATACATTACATAATAGAAATTATTTATAACCTAACATTTCGTCACGTTAGGAATTAACTGCTTTGAATCAACAGCGCTAATAATGCCACCAAAAAAGTCAATAAAACGAAACTTGCCAGCTTCCAACGTCGTTCTGATTTTGTGCTCATATCACTTACAGTCCTTTTGTATCCAATAGAGACATCTCTCACATTCTTTATGGTTTATCGGCAGTCGTCGGCATTTTCTTAAGGATGCATCAGATTTCTCTCTTCTTTTGGCGTAAATTTCACCATGCGTATAGCTATGTATAGTCGCGCGACAGTTCACTACCGTTACCGTTAGACTTTCGTTGTAACCTTAAGTACGATTCATTAAATTAAAGCAACATTTCTGTTATCAAAGGAGCATGATGCGTTCCTTACCCGCGCAAGTGCGTGCTACGTGCCTGCGAACAGTGATTTCTTGTGTCATGAGACACCCTCAAATATTCACTCCCCGCCCTTCTCTGCCTCTTGACTTAAATGATATTGATAATTATTCTCAAGTAACACTTTCACGGTTTGTAAGGATATCCGCATGATTGGTTTTCACGCTCATTTACCTGCCCTATTCCGTCGCATCGCGCTGCCGTGCGCTTTACTGCTTTTAGCCAGTACCTCCGCCCAGGCGGCTGAAAAGCTTAAAGTCATCACGACCTTTACCATCATTCAGGATATCGCACAGAATATTGCGGGCGATGCGGCGACGGTTGAATCCATCACCAAACCCGGTGCGGAGATTCATGATTATCAACCGACACCACGTGATATTGTTAAAACACAGTCTGCACAGCTGGTGCTGTGGAACGGCATGAATCTCGAACGTTGGTTTACACGCTTTTTCGAGAACGTAAAAAATGTGCCCGCTGTTGTGGTGACGGAAGGCATCACGCCGCTTCCTATCCGCGAAGGTGCCTATAATGGCAACCCAAACCCGCATGCCTGGATGTCGCCCTCCAACGCATTAATCTATATTGAAAATATCCGCAAAGGTCTGGTGCAGGCCGATCCCGCGAATGCAGAGACGTATAACCGTAATGCCAAAGCCTATGCGGAAAAAATTAAGGCTCTCGACGCGCCGCTGCGTGAACGTCTTGCCCGTATCCCAGAACAGCAGCGCTGGTTAGTCACCAGTGAAGGGGCGTTCAGCTATCTGGCAAAAGATTATCAGTTCAATGAAGTCTATCTCTGGCCAATCAATGCCGACGAACAAGGTTCACCGCAGCAGGTGCGTCGGGTTATCGATACCGTGCGTGAGAAGGCTATCCCTGTTGTATTCAGTGAAAGCACCGTTTCCGATAAGCCGGCAAAACAGGTCAGTAAAGAAACGGGGGCGAAATATGGCGGCGTGCTGTATGTTGATTCGCTCTCTACAGAGAAAGGCCCCGTGCCAACCTATATCGACCTGTTAAAAGTGACGGTGGAAACTATCGCTAAAGGATTTAATCAATGAGTAGTGATCGAGCAGTACAGTCATTAGAAGTCAATGATGTTTCGGTTACTTACAGCAACGGGCATCAGGCTATTCGCCATGCCTCTTTTTCCCTGACTGGCGGTACGATTTGCGCCTTGGTTGGCGTAAACGGCAGTGGAAAATCAACGTTGTTCAAAAGCATCATGGGGTTGGTCAAGCCAACCTCAGGGCAGGTACTGCTCAACCAGCAACCGATCTACCAGGCACTGAAGCAGAATCTGGTTGCTTATGTTCCACAAACAGAAGACGTGGACTGGAATTTCCCCGTTCTGGTTTCCGACGTGGTCATGATGGGACGCTACGGGAGAATGAATTTCCTGCGTATTCCCAGTAAACAGGACCGCGCTATTGTCGCGGAGTCGCTGGAGCGCGTCGGGTTATCAACGCTGCAACACCGCCAGATCGGTGAACTGTCCGGTGGACAGAAAAAGCGCGTCTTTCTGGCACGGGCGCTGGCTCAACAAGGCAGCGTATTGCTGCTGGATGAGCCTTTCACTGGCGTAGACGTTAAAACAGAGAACGCGATTATCGACCTGCTTCGCACCTTGCGCGATGAAGGGCATTTGATTTTGGTGGCAACCCATAACCTCGGTAGCGTTCCTGAGTTTTGTGACAACGTTATTTTGGTCAACCGCACCGTTTTAGCCGCAGGACCGACACACAGCACCTTTACCCAAAGCAATTTGGAGAAAACGTTCGGTGGCGTGCTGCGACATATCAACCTCGGGGGATCTCATCTTCACGATGATGACGATGTCCGTTCAGTGACAGTGTTAACAGACGATGAACGTCCTGCCGTGTTCTATGGATCGACCAAGAGCGATCCTCCTGCGTCACGCGTGATACCGGAGGAGAAAAAGCCCTGATGATCGATATCCTGTTGCAGCCATTCAGCTATAACTACATGGTCAAGGCGATCTGGGTCAGCGCGATTGTCGGCGGCGTGTGTGCTTTTCTTTCGGCGTACCTGATGCTGAAAGGCTGGTCGTTGATGGGCGATGCGCTCTCCCACTCCGTCGTCCCCGGTGTCGCAGGAGCCTATGCACTGGGCTTGCCCTACGCGGCAGGTGCATTTTTTACCGGCATGCTCGCCGCGCTGGCGATGACCCTGATCCGTCACATTACCCGATTACGTGAAGATGCGATTATCGGCTTTATTTTCTCAACGTTTTTCGCTGTCGGCCTGCTGATTATTTCGCTCAACCCGACATCGGTTAACGTGCAATCTATCATTTTTGGCAATATTTTGGGTATTGCTGACGAAGATATTCTGCAGGTTGAAATCATCATCGGCGTGACGTTCGTGATTCTGTGCCTGCTGTGGAAAGATCTGCTGGCCGTGTTCTTTGATGAGAACCATGCCCGTTCCATTGGCCTTTCCCCGCTGAAGCTGAAAATTCTGTTCTTTACGCTGCTGAGTGCCTGTACGGTCGCAGCGCTGCAAACTGTCGGGGCGATTTTGGTGATCGCGATGGTGATTACGCCGGGTGCCACGGCTTATCTGCTCACCGATCGATTTGGTCGTCTGGTTGTCATTTCTATTGCACTGGGTGCGATCACCAGCGCCGTCGGGGCATATCTAAGCTTCTTCCTTGATGGTGCAACCGGCGGCGTGATTGTCACGTTGCAAACCGTCGTCTTCCTGTTGGCGTTTGTCTTTGCACCCAAGCATGGGTTGCTGGCATCGCGCCGCCTGCGGTTACGCGATCAATCAGGAGATGCATTATGACGCTCATTAGCTGGCTCATCGATCCCCTGTCCTACCCGTTCATGCAGCGGGCGTTACTCGCCGCTGTCGTCACCGGTACGGTCTGCGCCGTGCTGTCGTGCTATCTGGTGCTGAAAGGCTGGTCGCTAATGGGTGATGCCATTTCCCATGCCGTGCTGCCAGGCATCGTTGTCGCGTTTTTACTGGGGATCCCATTAGTCATCGGGGCTTTCGTTTCCGGTATTTTTTGTGCGGTCGCGACGGGCTACGTGAAGGAACACAGTCGGGTCAAAGAAGATACGGTCATGGGGATCATCTTTTCCGGCATGTTTGCGCTGGGGCTCGTGATGTTTGCGCGTATCGATACCGATCAGCACCTGAACCATATTCTGTTTGGTAACGTGCTGGGCATCACTCAGCAAGAGCTGACGCAAATCTTACTGATTGCCGGGGTGACGCTGGCCATCATCTTGTTAAAGCGCCGAGATTTTATGCTGTACTGCTTCGATCCCAATCATGCCCGCGTCATTGGCCTGCCCGTTAAGCTGCTGCACTACGGATTGCTGAGCCTGCTGGCGATGACGATTGTCGCATCCTTACAGGCCGTCGGCGTTATTCTGGTGATTGCGATGCTGATTGCGCCGGGTATTATTGCCTTCATGGTCTGTAAGCGCTTCGAGCGGATGGTTCTCGTCGCCACGCTGGTTTCCGTCATTTCCTGTATTGCTGGCACCCTGATCAGTTTCTACATCGATGGCGCCACAGGCCCTTGCATCGTCATCGTTCAAGCCCTGTTCTTTACGCTAGCACTGACCTACCACCAGCTTAAACTGCGTCGTCAGGCAACCTCTCAGGCTATCACCGACGCACTGTAATCCTTTCTCTCTACAAGCCCCGTAGCATGACGTAACCGGCAAACAACCGCCGGTTACATCACTTATCCCTATTTTATTTCTTCATCCAACGGATTGAGCGCCATCCTAACTCCGTGATGTTTAATTCCGACTATACTTGTTTCGCGCTATCTCCACCGATGGTTATCACTGTGCTATATACCTGTAATACTTCAAGCTGCATGTGCGTTGGCTGCGTTCGCTCACCCGAATCACTTACTTGAGTAAGCTCATCGGGATTCCCTTTCTTGCCGCCTTCCCGCAACTCGAATTATTTGAGGTATAGATTCCATTTTTATTGCGCTCAATGGGTTACCGTAAACGAATCACCCCAGTGAACAGCAGGGTATCAGGCAACATCAACGGGAGGATGACCTTATGTGGCAAGCTATCAGCCGACTTTTGGAAGAACATCACGGTGCTGCGGATATTCAGGAGCGTCGCGAATTATCCGGCGGTGAAATACATCCAGCCTGGTACGTCCGCTACGGCGAGCATGACGTCTTCGTGAAATGCGATAGTCGTGAAATGCTGGCCAAATTCACGGCTGAAGCCGATCAACTTCATTTGCTGAGCCGCAGTAATACGGTGCGTGTACCCACCGTCTATGGTGTCGGTAGCTCACGCGATAACAGTTTCCTGCTTCTGCAATATCTTCCCGTCAAACCGTTGGATGCGCACAGCGCCTGGTGCCTGGGTGAACAGTTAGCTCGCCTGCATCAATGGAGCGACCAGCCACAATTTGGGCTGGATTTCGATAACGACCTCTCAACAACGCCTCAGCCAAACAGCTGGCAACGGCGCTGGGCGACCTTTTTTGCCGAACAGCGCATTGGCTGGCAGTTGCAGTTGGCGGCGGAAAAAGGAATGCATTTCGGTCACATTGAAACGCTGATCGCACGCGTTGAGGAACGTTTGGCAGGACATCAGCCTCAGCCGTCGCTCCTGCACGGTGACCTATGGCCAGATAACTGTGCGAATAGTCAGGATGGCGCTTATCTGTTCGATCCGGCCTGCTATTGGGGAGACAGAGAATGTGATTTAGCGATGCTGCCGCGCTATCCGGCCCTACCCCCACAGATTTATGACGGTTACCAGAGCGTGTGGCCGCTGGATAAAGGCTTTATCGATCGCCAGCCCATTTACCAGATTTATTATCTGCTTAATCGAGCCAATCTTTTTGGCGGCAAGCATATTGTTGAAGCGCAACAGCTCATTGAACGGCAGCTTTTGATCTAAAGTGGGACAGTTGCTCTAAGATGAGGTGTTTGCTCTAAAGGTGAGAAGAATACGGCGTCTGGCGCAATCATTGCGCCAGACCGTCAATCAGACTGGCAATCCTAATAAACGTAACACCAGATAGCCAATACCCGCGACAATCACCGGCAGGATATAAAGCGGAAAGAATTGCACAAAAATCGTGTGTCCAGGAACAACAACACGTGATTCCAGCGTCTCACGCGTATTCCCGCCATCAACTTTCATCTTTTCCAGAATCAGTTGATCTTCAATGCCTTCCTTAATGGCCTTCGCCTGACGCGACATACGGGCACCCGACACCTGCAAAGCCAGGCCAACAAAAATCAGGATGTAGATCAGCCAAAACATCAGCGTCGCCCCACTGAAAAAACGCGTAAAATCGGGTACTGGCGAGTTGTACCAGAAAATATTCAGGAAAGGCGTATTAAAGCGCACCATATCGACCATCAGGTGCACAAAATCCAGAAGAACAGCGTCAATACCCTGTTTTTTCTGGGTATAAGCGTAAAGATAATTAGCTAGCGAGACGAAGGTTGAAAGCAGCGCGGGGATAAAAAGGATCCATCCGGCAATGCGTTTAACGACGGCAATACGGCCAGCCTGTTGATACGTCATGAGAACCCCTTCTTAGCGACGCAACATCGGTAATGTATCGTTTTAGTACGACGGGTAGCCTACTGTAACTTTACGCGCAGTCAACACTTTATCTCCCGCACCGCCTGATCGGCCACAATAGCGATTTACTCCGTCATACATCACGCTACGTGTACGTTGAGCCCTTCCAAGGGCTATCCCTGATGCTCAGCACTGCACGTTGTTCAAAATGCTCGCGTCGTGCCCTGCAACTCAACTTATTAAGGTATAGTTTACCAGTAAATTTTCTTTTCCTTTGCTGACGGAGCCAGTGGTATGTCCTTTGATTCTTCTATACGCGCGGCGATTTTCGATATGGATGGGCTGCTGATTGATTCAGAACCGTTGTGGGACAAAGCCGAACTGGAGGTTATCGCCTCGCTTGGCGTCGATATTTCACTACGAGAATCCATGAAAGATACTCTGGGTTTACGCATCGATATGGTGGTCGAACTCTGGTATCAACGCTCCCCTTGGGCGACACCGGCCCGAGACGAGGTTGTCCGCCGTATTATCGATCGCGCCATTGAACTCGTTGCCGAACAGCGTCCCCTCCTGCCCGGCGTCGAACATGCGCTGCAACTGTGTCGCGAACAGAATCTCAAAATCGGGCTGGCTTCCGCTTCGCCGCTCCGCATGCAGCAGCAGGTACTGCGAATGTTTAATCTGGAGCACTACTTTGATGTCTTAATGTCAGCCGAGACACTGCCGTATAGCAAGCCTCATCCAGAAGTGTATTTGAATGCAGCAAACGGACTCGGCGTTCCTCCGACACAGTGTGTGACGCTGGAAGATTCGGTGAACGGCATGATCGCAACCAAGGCGGCACGTATGCGTTCAATCGTTATTCCACAGGCTGAGTTTCGCGATGACACACGCTGGGCGCTAGCCGATTATAAGCTGGATTCCCTGAATCAGCTGACTGCTGAACACTTAGTCTAGGGATTAAGAATAAAGAAGTAGAAGAATAGAAAAGCAGACATCGCGGGATATGACGAAAGCGTGATCAGTCTATTGGCTGACCACGCTTTGAAGCATTACAGGAAATCCGCTCGCTTAGGCGAGAATGCATCGATCAGGACGCTGCCGTCTTCCAGCGAGACCACGCCGTGCATCTCGTTTTTCACTGCCAGATAGGCGTCGCCGGTTTTCAGGATACGTTTCTCACCTTCGATCACGACTTCAAAGCTGCCAGCAGCAACATAAGCAATCTGATCGTGAATCTCATGGAAGTGCGGCGTACCAATCGCACCTTTATCAAAGTGCACGTAAACCATCATCAGCTCATCGCTCCAGGTCATGATTTTACGTTTAATGCCACCGCCCAGCTCTTCCCACGGCGTTTCATCATCAATAAAGTATCTTCTCATCGTCATCTCTCCTCTAACGCTTTTATTGCCCATACCTTCTATTGCGTCAACAAACCGTGTACGACAACGAGGGTATGATTATGGATTGCGACATTTTAGCCACATCAGTACCAGAAGAAACATAAAATAAGCAAAACCATGACGGCCCTCAAGAAATAAATAAAACATTATTTCATTTTTATTGAATTCACATCCCATCCAAACTATCATCCCGCATAACAAGAAAGAACCGGGCAGGTTGAGGAACAGGTGACGTTGTCACTGCCACGCGACATCATCTGTTTCGCCCGGCGCTTTCACCAGAAACAGAAAGTAATGAAACGGCAGTTTTCCACATGATGGGTCAGCAGCAGGAAGCCCGTCATAGCGTAATAAAAAACGAGCGGACGGTGGTTTCACCGATCTGGTCGATGCATTCCGGTGTTGGCACCAGACGCTACACCTTTATCTGGGGCATGGTTGGCGAGAATCACGTTTTCGGTGACATGGATCACGTCAAGGTTAGCGAGTTACGTTAATCGCTTTCGACCGGAATTACCGGTGTTCCCTACAGTAACAGCTAACGACTAAGTATTTTGTCGCTTATAGAGAGATTACAGATATGATTTTAAATTCTTTTGATTTGCAAGGTAAAGTTGCTCTGATCACGGGTTGTGATACGGGTTTGGGTCAAGGCATGGCTATCGGTCTGGCACAGGCTGGTTGTGATATCGTCGGCGTTAACATCGTTGAACCGAAAGACACTATCGAAAAAGTCACCGCATTGGGACGTCGTTTCCTCAGCCTGACCGCCGACATGAGCAATGTCTCTGGTCATGCAGAGCTGGTAGAGAAAGCTGTTGCTGAATTTGGCCACGTTGACATTCTGGTCAACAACGCCGGTATCATCCGTCGTGAAGATGCGATCGATTTCAGCGAGAAAAACTGGGACGACGTAATGAACCTGAACATTAAGAGCGTTTTCTTTATGTCTCAGACCGTTGCTCGCCAGTTCATCAAGCAAGGTAAAGGCGGTAAGATCATCAATATCGCTTCTATGCTGTCCTTCCAGGGTGGTATCCGCGTACCTTCTTATACCGCATCAAAAAGCGCCGTTATGGGCGTAACCCGTCTGATGGCGAACGAGTGGGCAAAACACGGTATCAACGTCAACGCCATTGCACCGGGGTATATGGCTACCAACAATACCCAGCAACTGCGCGCCGATGAAGAACGCAGCAAAGAAATTCTGGATCGTATCCCAGCTGGCCGTTGGGGTCTGCCACAGGATCTGATGGGTCCGTCCGTCTTCCTGGCATCCAGCGCATCTGACTACATCAATGGTTACACGATTGCCGTTGATGGTGGCTGGCTGGCTCGCTAAGCGCAATTTTTCTTAGCGGCATTTCGCCAACCTACGATAAAAAGCACAATTTCGGTTGTGCTTTTTATTTGTTTTTCAAGTTGTTATTTCGTTTTTCATGATTCTTTCTCCTGCCAAAATCCTTTCTTAAAAAAAATCAAAACAACGTTCCGACTTTGATCACACTTTCGATATTGCGTGCATGACGACAAGGTTAATAGCGCAATATAATCAATCAAAACAGTGTTTCTATTTATAAGGAACTGTTCCACGGTTCCATAAGAAGGTACTCCATGAGTATTTTTGAAAGCTTATACACCAGCAGGAAATCGCAGCTCGACGAATGGGTTGCAGCACTCGATAGCCACATTGCCTGCGTTCAGGATAAAGGCCGCAGCCAAAGTCAGCCAACCTTATTATTGGCTGACGGTTTTGATGTGGAAAATTATGCACCTGCGGTGTGGCAATTCCCAGATGGACATAGCGCACCTATTTCTAATTTTGCCAGCCAGCAAAATTGGCTAAGAACGCTGTGTGCCATGAGCGTCGTTACGGGTAATGAGAGTTACCAGCAGCACGCTATCGCACAAAGCGAATATTTCCTGGATCATTTCGTTGATGATAATAGCGGCCTGTTCTTCTGGGGCGGTCACCGCTTTATTAATCTGGATACGCTGGCAGGAGAAGGGCCAGAATCCAAAGCTCAGGTGCATGAATTAAAGCACCACCTTCCCTATTACGCGTTGTTGCACCGTGTTAATGCGGAAAAGACGCTGAATTTCTTTCAGGGTTTCTGGAACGCGCACGTTGAAGACTGGGATTCACTGGATCTGGGTCGTCATGGTGATTACAGCAAAAAGCGCGATCCAAACGTGTTCCTGCATGCCCGCCATGATGTCGTCGATCCGGCACAGTGGCCTGTTCTGCCATTAACGAAAGGACTGACTTTTGTTAATGCTGGCACAGACCTGATTTATGCCGCGTTCAAATACGCAGAATACACAGGCGATAGCCACGCCGCGGCCTGGGGTAAGCATCTTTATCGCCAATACGTTTTGGCACGCAACCCAGAAACCGGTATGCCGGTGTATCAGTTCAGTTCACCACAGCAGCGCCAGCCGGTACCAGAAGACGACAACCAGACGCAGTCCTGGTTTGGCGATCGCGCCCAACGTCAGTTTGGCCCAGAGTTCGGTGAAATCGCGCGCGAAGCCAATGTGCTGTTTCGCGACATGCGCCCACTGCTGATTGATAACCCACTGGCAATGTTGGATATTCTCCGCACGCAGCCTGATGCAGAAATGCTGAATTGGGTTATTTCAGGGTTAAAAAATTACTATCAGTACGCCTACGATGTCACCAGCAATACACTGCGCCCAATGTGGAACAACGGCCAGGACATGACTGGCTACCGTTTTAAACGCGATGGCTATTATGGTAAAGCGGGTACGGAATTAAAGCCGTTTGCATTAGAAGGTGATTATTTATTACCGCTGGTTCGTGCTTATCGCCTGAGTGGCGATGAGGACCTGTACGCGCTGGTTAACACCATGCTGACGCGGCTGAATAAAGAAGACATTCAGCACATCGCCAGCCCGTTACTCTTGTTGACCGTCATTGAACTGGCCGATCACAAACAATCAGAATCCTGGGCACATTACGCCGCGCAGTTGGCTGGCGTTCTGTTTGAACAACACTTCCATCGTGGTTTGTTCGTTCGCTCCGCACAGCATCGTTATGTTCGTCTGGATGATACCTATCCGCTGGCTTTACTGACTTTCGTTGCCGCTTGTCGCAACAAATTAAACGATATCCCGCCGTACCTGACACAAGGTGGATATGTTCACGGTGATTTTCACGTTAACGGGGAAAATAGAATTGTTTATGACGTGGAATTAATTTATCCAGAGTTATTAACAGCTTAATTTTATGTTTTTTTTAATGGTTCACAATTAATCAATAGGTAAGCATTATGAATGAAAACAGAATGCTGGGGTTAGCCTATATCTCCCCCTATATTATAGGGCTGATAGTTTTTACCGCTTTCCCCTTTGTTTCGTCATTTATCCTCAGTTTTACTGAGTATGACTTGATAAATCCGCCTGAATTTACGGGGTTAGAAAACTATCACCGTATGTTCATGGAGGATGATCTCTTTTGGAAATCCATGGGCGTCACCTTTGCCTATGTATTTCTGACCATTCCATTGAAATTAATCTTCGCACTGTTAATTGCGTTTGTACTTAATTTCAAATTACGTGGTATCGGTTTCTTCCGTACTGCTTACTATGTGCCTTCTATTCTGGGCAGCAGCGTGGCCATTGCCGTTCTGTGGCGTGCACTGTTCGCCATCGATGGCTTGTTAAACAGCTTCCTCGGCGTGTTTGGCTTTGATGCCATCAACTGGCTGGGCGAACCGTCGCTGGCACTGATGTCAGTAACGCTGTTGCGCGTATGGCAGTTCGGTTCCGCGATGGTTATCTTCCTGGCTGCATTGCAGAACGTTCCGCAATCTCAGTATGAAGCGGCAATGATCGACGGTGCATCCAAATGGCAAATGTTCCTGAAAGTAACGGTACCGCTGATTACGCCAGTTATTTTCTTTAACTTTATCATGCAGACCACTCAGGCATTCCAGGAGTTTACGGCACCTTACGTCATTACGGGCGGCGGTCCAACGCACTACACCTACCTGTTCTCGCTCTATATCTATGATACGGCGTTCAAGTATTTCGATATGGGTTACGGTGCTGCCTTGGCATGGGTTCTGTTCCTGGTTGTTGCGGTATTTGCGTCTATCTCCTTTAAGTCGTCGAAATACTGGGTGTTCTACTCCGCTGATAAAGGAGGAAAAAATGGCTGACATGCATTCAAACCTGACTACAGCACAAGAAGTTGCTGCTGCAGAAGTACGCCGCACGCTGCGTAAAGAAAAACTCAGTGCCGCCATTCGTTACGTGATACTGCTGTTCGTTGGTTTACTGATGCTTTATCCACTGGCGTGGATGTTCTCAGCGTCGTTCAAACCGAACCATGAGATTTTCACCACGTTGGGTCTGTGGCCTGCTCACGCCACCTGGGATGGTTTCGTTAACGGTTGGAAAACCGGTACGGAATACAATTTCGGTCACTACATGATTAACACTTTCCAGTACGTGATTCCGAAAGTGGTTCTGACCGTTATTTCCTCGGTGATTGTGGCTTATGGCTTCGCTCGCTTTGACATTCCGTGGAAGGGCTTCTGGTTCGCGACACTGATCACCACCATGCTGTTGCCAAGCACCGTACTGTTGATTCCTCAGTACCTCATGTTCCGCGAAATGGGCATGCTGAACAGCTATCTGCCACTGTACTTGCCGCTGGCGTTTGCAACACAAGGGTTCTTTGTGTTCATGCTGATCCAGTTCCTGCGTGGTGTACCACGTGATATGGAAGAAGCCGCTCAGATCGATGGCTGTAACTCCTTCCAGGTGCTGTGGTATGTGGTAGTGCCGATTCTGAAACCAGCCATCATCTCTGTTGCGCTGTTCCAGTTCATGTGGTCAATGAACGACTTCATCGGTCCGCTGATTTATGTCTATAGCGTGGATAAATATCCGATTGCGCTGGCGCTGAAAATGTCTATCGACGTTACTGAAGGCGCTCCGTGGAATGAAATCCTGGCCATGTCCAGCATCTCCATTCTGCCATCCATTATTGTTTTCTTCCTGGCACAGCGCTACTTCGTACAAGGCGTGACCAGCAGCGGAATTAAAGGTTAATAGAGGATTTATCATGGCTGAAGTTATTTTCAATAAACTGGAAAAAGTATACTCCAACGGTTTCAAAGCCGTTCACGGCATCGACCTGACGATTAAAGACGGTGAATTCATGGTTATCGTCGGCCCGTCTGGCTGTGCGAAATCCACTACGCTGCGTATGCTGGCGGGTCTGGAAACCATCAGCGGCGGTGAAGTACGTATCGGCGAGCGCGTTGTTAACAATTTGGCGCCGAAAGATCGCGGGATTGCCATGGTGTTCCAGAACTACGCCCTCTACCCTCACATGACGGTAAAAGAGAATCTGGCGTTTGGTCTGAAGCTGAGCAAAATGCCTAAAGATCAAATTGAAGCGCAGGTCGCCGAAGCGGCCAAAATTCTGGAGCTGGAAGATCTGCTGGATCGTCTGCCACGCCAGCTGTCTGGTGGTCAGGCACAGCGTGTGGCCGTAGGCCGCGCCATCGTTAAAAAACCAGATGTGTTCCTGTTTGACGAACCGTTGTCAAACCTGGATGCCAAACTGCGTGCATCCATGCGTATCCGTATTTCTGACCTGCATAAGCAGTTGAAGAAAAGCGGTAAAGCGGCGACAAGCGTATATGTTACCCACGACCAGACTGAAGCAATGACCATGGGTGACCGTATTTGCGTGATGAAACTCGGTCACATCATGCAGGTCGATACGCCGGATAACCTGTACCACTTCCCTGTCAATATGTTCGTTGCTGGCTTCATTGGCTCACCAGAAATGAACATTAAACCGTGCAAACTGGTCGAGAAAGACGGTCAGATTGGCGTTGTGGTTGGGAATAACGCGCTGGTGTTAAATGCTGCAAAACAAGACAAAGTCCGCAGCTATATCGGACAAGATGTCTTCTTCGGTGTTCGCCCAGACTATGTTTCCGTGTCAGATACGCCATTTGAAGGCAGCCACTCACAGGGTGAGTTGGTTCGCGTAGAAAACATGGGTCACGAATTCTTTATGTACATTAAAGTCGATGGCTTTGAATTAACCAGCCGCATTCCTTATGACGAAGGTCGGCTGATTATCGAGAAGGGACTGCATCGTCCGGTATATTTCCAGTTCGACATGGAAAAATGCCATATTTTTGATGCAAAAACAGAAAAAAATATCTCTCTTTAACAGGAGTAGTAACCGATGAAAAAAGCGATCCTACACACGTTAATAGCTTCATCTCTGGCGTCATTAGTGGCAATGCCCTCTTTAGCCGCTGATAATGTTGAATTGAGAATGTCCTGGTGGGGCGGCAACAGCCGTCACCAGCAGACGCTCAAAGCCATTGAAGAGTTCCACAAGCAGCACCCGAACATCACCGTGAAAGCGGAATATACTGGCTGGGACGGTCACCTGTCTCGTCTGACAACACAGATTGCCGGTAACACCGAGCCAGATGTGATGCAGACCAACTGGAACTGGCTGCCGATTTTCTCTAAGAACGGCACGGGTTTTTATGACCTGAACAAGGTTAAAGATTCTCTGGATCTGACCCAGTTTGAGTCAAAAGAACTGCAAAACACCACGGTCGAAGGGAAACTGAACGGTATTCCGATTTCCGTTACGGCCCGGGTCTTCTATTTCAACACCGAAAGCTGGAAAAAAGCCGGTCTGGAATATCCGAAAACGTGGGATGAGCTGCTGAACGCCGGTAAAGTGTTCAAAGAAAAACTGGGCGACCAATACTACCCTATCGTATTGGAACACCAGGATTCTCTGGCACTGCTGAACTCTTATATGGTTCAGAAGTACAACATTCCAGCGATTGATGTAAAAGGTCAGAAATTCGCCTATAGCGATGCGCAATGGGCTGAATTCTTTGGCATGTATAAGAAGTTGATCGACAGCCATGTCATGCCTGATGCGAAATACTATGCGTCTTTCGGTAAGAGCAACATGTATGAAATGAAGCCATGGATCAACGGCGAGTGGTCTGGTACTTACATGTGGAACTCCACTATCACTAAGTACTCTGACAACCTGCAACCACCAGCAAAACTGGAATTGGGTAGCTACCCAATGCTGCCAGGTGCAAAAGATGCCGGCTTGTTCTTCAAACCAGCACAGATGCTGTCTATCGGTAAGTCAACCAAGCATCCTAAAGAGTCTGCTCAGTTGATCAACTTCCTGCTGAACAGCAAAGAAGGTGCTCAGGCTCTGGGTCTGGAACGTGGTGTACCGTTGAGTAAAGCCGCTGTGGCTCAGCTGACTGCTGATGGCGTGATCAAAGATGATGCACCAGCCGTTGCCGGGTTGAAACTGGCGCTGTCTCTGCCGCATGAAGTTGCTGTTTCCCCTTATTTCGATGACCCGCAAATCGTTTCTCTGTTTGGTGATACCATCCAGTCTATCGATTACGGTCAGAAATCTGTGGAAGATGCTGCGAAATACTTCCAGCGTCAATCTGAGCGTATTCTGAAACGCGCAATGAAATAATGTTGTACCCGTTTTAGACTGTAATTCATCCCTGCCGCACTGACGGCAGGGATTTTTCATTTAAATTAAAACAACCGCGATATTCAATTCGATCTCCCTCACAATTTGAAACCCCATTTTACTTTTTGTTACCCAAGACGATCTCGATCACAGAACGTAGTTTAATAATAAATAAAATAGAACTTGTCCCAAAAAGCATAATGCGTGTTTTTTATTAGAGATATCCTAACCAATAGGGAATATAACAATGAAATTTAAATTACTAGCTCTGGCAGTTACGTCATTAATTAGTGTGAATGCAATGGCTGTGACAATCGATTACCGTCATGAAATGCAAGACACTGTCAAAAACGACCATAAAGATCGTCTTTCAATGTCCCACCGTTTCGCTAATGGTTTCGGTTTATCTGCAGAAGCTAAATGGCGTCAGTCTACTGCTGATAACACACCGAACAAACCTTTTAATGAAACCGTCAGCAACGGTACTGAAGTGGTTGCAAGCTATGTTTATAGCTTCAACAAAACCTTTTCTTTAGAACCAGGCTTCTCTTTAGATTCAAGCTCTGATTCCAACAACTACCGCCCTTATCTGCGCGGAAAAGTGAATATTACTGACGATCTGTCTACCTCTCTCCGCTATCGCCCTTACTATTTAAGAAAAAGCGGGAATACAAATAAAACAGGTGCCAGCAACTATACTCAAGAAACTGGTTACAATCTGACTGCAGTTGTTAGCTATAAATTCCTGAAAGATTACCAGATCGATTACGAACTGGACTACAAAAAAGCTAACAAAGCAGGACCGAGTGGTTTTCAAGCAGACAAAGAAAACTGGAAAATCGAACACGATGTTAAACTGGCTTATAAGTTAGACAAAAACTGGAAACCTTATATGGCTATCGGCAACGTTGTCGGTGATAAAAATACCGACGAGCGTCAGACTCGTTACCGTGTTGGTGTGCAATACAGCTTCTAATAACGGGCTTGTTATTTAAATAAGCATTATTAGTTGGCAAAAGGGATGTTAGTGTTAATTGGTTCACTCAGCTTTATCATTAACGTCCCTTTATTATTATGTCCGTCGTAGGTTAAGCAAGTTAGTTACGTTTCGTTGTTACATGTGGTGTCGTTAAATGCGTTTTAGCTGTTGAAATTGCTGTGTCTGATTTACCCTCTTCGTGTATGAATGTTATTTCTTTATTAAAGTTTGCGGTTCAGGGTAGTCATTTTTTCTCCGATGTGATGGCTACCCTATTTTTTACCATCGCCCAACGATTTTCCCCCTCCTTCCCTTTGTCAGGTGATCTATCATGATTGTTCGTTCTCTGCTTGTCGGGGCCATTATGATGTCTGTAAATGGATTAAGTTACGCTCAACCTGTTTTTCCTGTCTGGCCACACGGCGAAGCGCCGGGAGCCTCTTCTTCAACGGTACAGCCGCAAGTGGTCGAACGGAGCAAAGATCCCTCTCTTCCCGATCGGGCAGCAACCGGGATTCGCAGCCCCGAAATTACCGTTTATCCGGCAGAGAAGCCCAATGGCATGGCGTTACTCATTACGCCAGGTGGTTCTTACCAGCGCGTCGTGTTGGATAAGGAAGGTAGCGATCTGGCACCGTTCTTTAATCAACAGGGCTACACCCTTTTCGTGATGACCTATCGCATGCCCGGAGAAGGCCATAAAGAAGGCGCTGACGCCCCGTTAGCCGATGCCCAGCGAGCAATCAGAACCCTGAGGGCCAACGCCGAGAAGTGGCACATTAACCCACAGCGTATTGGTATTATGGGATTCTCCGCGGGTGGTCATGTTGCTGCCAGCCTGGGAACCCGCTTCGCCCAGTCCGTTTACCTCGCGACGGATGCCATTGACAGCGTAAGCGCACGCCCTGATTTCATGGTGCTGATGTACCCCGTCATTTCGATGCAGGCGAATATTGCGCACGCTGGTTCGCGCAAACAGTTAATCGGTGAGCAGCCGACGGAAGCACAGGTGCTGCGTTATTCTCCAGAGAAGCAGGTTACCGCTCAGACGCCACCCACGTTTCTGGTGCATGCCGTTGACGATCCGTCAGTGTCGGTTGATAACAGTCTGGTGATGTTCAGCGCGCTGCGGGAAAAACAGATCCCCGTCGAAATGCATCTGTTTGAGAAGGGGAAACACGGTTTCGGCCTGCGCGGTACCAAAGGACTTCCAGCGGCAGCCTGGCCTCAGTTGCTGGACAATTGGCTGCGAGTCTTACCTGTAAGTAACGAACCGTCGAAATAAATCGTTACGCCGTCACGGCTTCCGCAGACAGGGATAATCTCTTATACTGTATAAAATAACAGTTTTATTTGAGAAGTTTCATGACTGCGGAAGGACACCTGCTGTTTTCTGTTGCCTGCGCGATTCTGGCTAAGAAAGTTGAGCTATCGCCTGCGCTGGCTACCGGAGACTGGTGGCACATTATTCCCGGTGCACTCCTTACCGCGCTGCTGCCCGATATCGATCACCCCAAATCCGTCCTCGGGCAGCGCCTGAAGTGGCTTTCTTCGCCCATTGCCCGCCTCTTTGGTCATCGCGGGTTTACGCACAGCCTCCTTGCCATCGCCGCCGGTATTTTCTTTATTCAGACGCGCCTGCCGCCAGACTGGCCGATTCCGCCCGATGCTTACCATGCCATGATCGTCGGTTATCTGAGCCACATTCTCGCGGATATGCTGACGCCCTCTGGCGTTCCTCTGCTCTGGCCCTGTCGCTGGCGTTTCCGCTTGCCGATTTTAAACAGCCAAAAAGGCAATCAGTTGGAACGCTTTCTGTGTCTTGCCTGTATCGGCTTTTCGCTGTATCAGCCACAAAAAAATCTGGATTGCTGCACCTATGAGCAGTCATTTCGCTTTTTACAGTCCGCGCAAACCTACCTCTTTCAATACGTGAAGTAACAGCGTTACTTACCGTCAGACATATCCCTGTAACATGATGGCAAAAGACCTGCTATCCTGTGCGCGTTTGTTATTTTTCATCGCAAAAAATCACGCTACCTCCGCCGATCTCCATTACCGCACGAGATCGTGGGCAGCGTGACGCGATTCACTGATAGGGAGCAAAGCCGGATGAATTTTCCGCTACTCATAAATATTCTGCTATTTGTCGTATTACTGCTCGGATTAGGTTACGCCAGCCGTAACCCATCCTGGAGTCTGGCAAAGAAAGTGTTGCTGGGTTTGGTTGTCGGGGTGCTATTTGGTCTGGCACTGCATCTGATTTATGGTGGTGACAACCCGGTTGTTAAGCAGTCCATTTCATGGTTTAACATCGTAGGTAATGGCTATGTGCAGCTGTTACAGATGATCGTCATGCCGCTGGTCTTTATCTCCATCCTCAATTCCGTTGCCAAGCTGCATAATGCCTCATCATTAGGGAAAATAAGCGTACTGACGCTTTCTACCCTGTTGATCACCACGCTGATTTCCGCGTTGGTCGGTGTTTTTGTGACTAACCTGTTTGGCCTGACGGCGACCGGGCTGGTGCAAGGTGCACAAGAAACCGCGCGATTAACGGCGATTGAAAGCAACTATGCTGGTAAAGTCGCTGACCTTAACGTGCCTCAGCTTATCCTGTCATTTATTCCTAAAAACCCGTTTGCTGAGCTGACCGGCGCGAACCCGACGTCTATCATCAGCGTCGTCGTCTTCGCCGCGTTCCTTGGCGTTGCGGCGTTACAGCTACTGAAAGATGACGCGGTCAAAGGCGAACGCGCTTTAACCGCCATTGACACGCTGCAATCCTGGGTGATGAAGCTCGTACGTCTGGTGATGAAGTTGACCCCCTACGGCGTCATGGCGCTGATGACCAAAATGGTCGCCAGCTCTAACCTGCAAGACATCCTCAAACTGGGCAGCTTCGTTGTCGCGTCCTATCTGGGGCTGGCGATTATGTTCGGCGTTCATGCGCTGATCCTGTCGTTCACAGGCATCAATCCGGCCCGTTTTTATCGCAAAGTCTGGCCTGTCCTAACGTTCGCGTTTACCAGCCGTTCCAGCGCGGCGACGATTCCGCTCAGCATTGAAGCGCAAACGCGCCGTATTGGCGTGCCGCAATCTATCGCCAGCTTTGCAGCCTCTTTCGGCACGACAATCGGTCAGAACGGCTGTGCGGGGCTTTACCCAGCGATGCTGGCCGTGATGGTCGCGCCAACGGTCGGCATCAACCCGTTGGATCCTGTCTGGATCGCGACGCTGGTCGGTATCGTCACCATCAGTTCTGCTGGCGTAGCCGGTGTGGGCGGCGGTGCCACCTTTGCCGCGTTAATCGTTCTGCCTGCCATGGGGCTGCCGGTAACGCTTGTCGCGCTGCTCATCTCCATTGAGCCGCTGATCGACATGGGCCGTACCGCGCTTAACGTCAGCGGGTCTATGACTGCCGGTACCGTCACCAGCCAGTTGATGAAGCAGACGGACAAAACGGTTTTCAACGCACAGGATGACGCTGAGTTGACGCACCGCTAAGCCGAATTTGCTGTACAAAAGAAAACGCCGATGGCTGATGCTATCGGCGTTTTTTATGATGGGCCGTTGCTGCACAACGTTGAAAAACGGTCCCTACATTTTTTATGACACTTTTCTAATAACGATATCGTGCCATCGGGCTAGTTAGCGTTGCGGGTTAGTATCGTAGGCCTGGCAGCTCTGGAAGCCTTTATTGAGAACATGGCCCGTTTCGTTATAGCTAACGAAATAGTTCTGCGCTGTACCATCACGGTTTTTCAGCAGATAATCGCTACAGGTGCCTTTGGCATTTACCAGACGTTTTTCTACTCCGCTACCTGCAAGTTGATGAACCTGTTGCTTCGTCATTCCCACTTTCACATCTTTCACCACGGGCTCATTGACATAACTTTCTGCCTTGTTATAAGCCGAACATCCCGCCAGCATGACAGCACCAGCTGCCGCAATACATACCAGTAATCTGTTATTCTTCATCTCATCACCTCATTATTAATGGGTCACCCTAAGGCTAGTCGGCGGCGACCACTTTTTCAAATCATAACGCAGGGATGTAACATATTGGCCGATAGTCAAAAACCGGTTATCTATAGGGAAAATGACTACCTGACAGCTTGTTCTTTTTCTTCACGCCAATTCGTTTTACACTCAGGCAATCGTAATAATTCTTTTGCAGTATCAATAAGTTCAGGAGGGGATGGCATGTCATTACAAAACGACATTATCACTGCGTTGGGAGTGAAAAGCAGCATCGAACCAGCACAGGAAATCCGTGTTAGCGTTGATTTTTTAAAGAATTATCTGAATGCTCACCCGTTCGTTACGTCGTTAGTTTTGGGCATTAGCGGCGGTCAGGATTCTACGCTGACCGGCAAACTGTGCCAGACGGCTATCACGGAATTACGTAATGAGACCGGAAATTCTCGCTATCAGTTCATCGCCGTTCGACTGCCTTACGGCGTGCAGGCGGATGAAGCCGACTGTCAGGACGCCATCGCTTTTATCCAACCAGACCGCGTATTAACCGTAAATATCAAACCTGCGATAGAAGCCAGTGAAGCCACCTTACGTGCCATTGGTGTGGAGCTTTCCGATTTTGTAAAAGGCAACGAGAAAGCCAGAGAACGCATGAAAGCGCAGTACAGCATCGCGGGCATGAATGCCGGGCTTGTCGTCGGCACCGATCATGCAGCAGAGGCGGTAACGGGCTTTTTCACCAAATACGGTGATGGCGGTACCGATATCAACCCGATTTTCCGGTTGAATAAGCGTCAGGGTAAAGCGCTGCTGCGCGAACTTGGCTGCCCTTCTCATCTTTACACCAAAGCCCCTACCGCCGATCTGGAAGAAGACCGACCGTCTCTCCCCGATGAAGTCGCGCTGGGTGTAACCTATGAAAAGATCGACGATTATCTGGAAGGCAAGCAGATCGAAGCCAACGATGCAGCCATTATCGAAAACTGGTATCGCAAAACTGAACACAAGCGTCGTCCGCCGATTACCGTTTTTGATGACTTCTGGCGGTAAACCATCACAATGAGCACTACCGGATGCAGATAACGGCATCCGGTTTGATTTCTTTGGCACAGACCTCATAACCAGGTATGAATATGACGTCACAGCGCGCCACGCTCACGGGCCTACTGGCGATCGTTTTATGGAGCACATCCGTCGGGCTTATCCGTAGCCTGACAGAAGCACTCGGCCCCATCGGCGGTGCGGCGATGATTTACTCCACCAGCACGCTGTGTCTATTGGCCTTTTACGGTTTTCCCCGCATTAAGACGCTGCCCAGAGTCTATTTGTTCGCAGGCGGTACGATGTTTGTCTGCTACGAGATATTTTTGTCGCTGTCCATCGGGCTAGCAGATAGCCGCATGCAGGCGATAGAAATAGGGATGATTAACTATTTGTGGCCCAGTTTGACCGTGTTCTTTTCTCTTTTTATCAATCAGCAGAAGAGTCGTTTCCTGCTCTGGCCCGGCCTTGCGCTCTCGCTAGGCGGCATCGTGTGGATTATGAAAGGAGAAAGCGATTGGACACCAGAGTTACTGTGGAACAACATTCTGGCTAACCCGCTGGCCTACAGACTGGCGTTTTCTGCGGCCCTGACCTGGGCGCTCTACTGCAATATCACCAGGCGTTACGGACAGGGAAAAAGCGGCGTCTCGCTGTTCTTTTTCGTCGCCTCACTCCTGCTCTGGATTCAGTACGCCTTCAGTACCGAAGGGGCGATTTCATTAACCTTACCAAGTTCGCTGCAACTGCTCTTTATGGGCACATCGACCGCATTAGCCTATTCCGTCTGGAATATCGGTATTCAGCATGGCAACCTGACGTTGCTGGCAACCGCCTCTTATTTCACGCCCGTGCTTTCCACACTATTAGCCGCGCTCTGGCTCAATATCACGCCCGCTATATCATTCTGGCAAGGCGTCGTCATGGTCACTGCAGGTTCGCTACTCTGCTGGTATGCGACACGTACACCCACAAGCTGATTCGCAGCTATCCCCATGCTTTTCGGCTAAATTTTCCGTCCAATAAAAAACCCTAATCTGCTCGCGGTCACATTCTTCACGTTAACCTGTTATAGTCATCCCCACATTTCGTTACCTAAAAAATAGTCACACATGTTAAGGCGTTTCTTTTCCTACTATTCCCCTTACAAAGGGTTATTCGTCCTCGACTTCGGCTGTGCCATTATCGCTGGCCTGCTTGAATTAGGGTTTCCGATGGCGATTAAAGCGTTCATCGACAAACTATTACCCGCTCAGGACTGGTCGCTGATCCTGTTGGCGTCAGTGGCACTCTTGGCCGTATATCTGCTGAATACCGCGCTGATGGCAATCGTCAACTATTGGGGACATGCGCTGGGCGTGGGTATTGAAACCGATATGCGGCGGCAGGCCTTTGAGCATCTGCAAAATTTGCCGTTCCGTTACTACGACAATATGAAGACCGGTCATATCATCACCCACGTCACCAAAGATTTGGAAGAAGTCGGGGAAATTGCCCACCACGGCCCGGAAGACCTCTTCCTCGCGATCATGACGTTTATTGGTGCGTTCATTCTGATGGCGACGGTTCACCTGAATCTGGCGCTGCTGACGATTATTATCGTGCCTTTCATGACGTTTCTCGTCAGCCGCTATGGCGCTCGCATGACGGAGACGTGGCGTCAACTCTTCGGTCAGGTTGGCAACTTCAACGCCCGAATTGAAGAGAGCGTTGGGGGTATCCGCGTCGTTAAAGCGTTTGCTAATGAAGCGCATGAGAAGAAACTGTTCTCTAACGATAACGAAAACTACCGCCGTACCAAGTTGCAGGCCTATCGCATCATGACCGCCAGTATGACGCTCAGCTACCTCAGCACGCGCCTGATACAGCTTATCGTGATGCTGGCCGGTATTTGGTATGTCATTCAGGGCGAACTCAGCTACGGTGGTTTTATCGGCTTCCTGCTGCTGATTGAAGTGTTCTTTCGACCTGTTGCCAAAATTACCTCGGTGCTGGAGAGCTATCCCAAAGGGATTGCGGGCTTCAAACGCTTTACTCAGCTGATCGACACCGTTCCCGAGATTGCCGACGCCCCCGATTCGCATGATGCCGGGCCGCTGAAAGGCGATATCCGGTTCAATCAGGTGAGCTTTGGGTATTCTGCCGATCGTCCGATTCTGCGCAATATTGACCTGTCGATTCGCGCAGGGGAAACCGTAGCGTTTGTTGGCCCCTCCGGTGCGGGCAAAACCACGCTTTGTTCTCTGCTTCCCCGTTTCTACGATTTAACCAGCGGCGCCATCACCATTGACGGCATGGATATCCGCCAGATGACGCAGGCATCGCTACGCAGCCAAATCGGCATCGTACAGCAGGATGTCTTCCTGTTCGGCGGCACCATTCGGGAAAACATCGCTTACGGCAAACTTGATGCCAGCGATGACGAAATCATGGAAGCCGCACGACGTGCGCGGTTAGATGAGCTGATCGAAAATCTGCCTGACGGGCTGGATACCGTGGTCGGCGAGCGCGGCGTTAAATTATCGGGTGGGCAAAAGCAGCGTTTATCTATCGCGCGCATCTTCCTGAAAAACCCACCGATCCTGATTCTGGACGAAGCAACGTCCGCACTGGATACCGCGACAGAGCAGGCGATACAGCAATCGCTCAGCGAGCTTTCCGCAGGGCGTACCACGTTGATCATAGCCCACAGGTTGGCAACCATACAGAACGCGGGACGCATTGTGGTGGTAGATAACGGCAGCATTATTGAGCAAGGCAGCCATCAGGTGCTGCTGGAGCAAAGTGGCATCTATGCCAGATTACATCAGGCGCAGTTCGGTCACGCCTGATTACGACCTTCCTCGGCGAGGGTTCTCCTCGCCTTTTTCTCTCTGCTTTCCTACATAGATGTGATTTCAGTGGTTCCCCTCGCAATAAATTGCATTTAAAATACATCTATTATGATTTCATCAGGACATGACGCCATGGCGAGAAAACCCCTGGGAAAATACCGACAGCGGGAGATCCGTACCGTCGGATTGATGATCGAGCTGTATGAAAAGCATCATCCTGAAACCGGCGATAACACGCAGCATAAAGACTTATTCAACTACGCCATCAAGCGTCTGGAACGCTGTCAATTCGGTGAAGATAAACCCGCGTGTAAGCATTGCCCCATTCACTGCTATCAACCCGCCCGACGTGAGGCGATCAAAGCGATTATGCGCTGGTCGGGGCCGCGGATGTTGTTGCGCCACCCGATTCTGGCAATACGCCATTTAATTGACGATCATCGGCCAGTGCCGGACTATCCGAAAAAAGAGGCTGCGCCAAATGGACGAGCAACGCGTTTAGCCTCGCAGCATACGGCACCAGCAGATACCGAATCGACGTTGAAATAGGCAAAATGAGGCGAATAAGATAGGAAAAGGCCGCTTGCGCGGCCTTTTTGGGTGACTCTGTTACTCTTTGGGAGAGGCGTTCTCTACCCTGCTTTTTAGCTTTTGCCCCGGACGGAACGTGACCACACGGCGCGCCGTAATCGGAATATCTTCGCCAGTTTTTGGGTTACGTCCCGGACGTTGGTTCTTGTCTCTCAAATCAAAATTGCCAAAACCTGACAACTTGACCTGCTCGCCATTTTCCAAAGCGCGACGAACTTCTTCAAAAAACAGCTCGACTAGCTCTTTGGCATCCCGTTTGCTCAGCCCGAGCTTCTCAAACAGGTATTCTGACATTTCAGCTTTAGTAAGCGCCATAGGTTCAATCCCTCAAGGATGCTTGGAATCGCTGTTTTAATGCTGCTACGCATTCTGCAACGGTAGCGGCAATTTCCTCTTCTGCCAGTGTACGCGTGGTATCTTGCAGGGTCAGACTGATAGCCAGACTCTTATAACCTTCCGCTACGCCCTTCCCTCGGTACACGTCGAATAAGTTTACGCCAACTAACTGATTTGCGCCAACTTTCTTACACTCGGCCAAAATATCGCCCGCAGGGACATTTTCAGCGACCACAACGGCGATATCGCGACGGTTCGCCGGGAAGCGGGAAACCTCGTTCGCCTCAGGCAATACGCGGTCTGCAACCTTATCCCACAACAATTCGAACACCACGGTGCGCCCGTTAAGATCCAACTTGCGCTCCAGTTCTGGGTGAATAACGCCAATAAATCCAATGCGTTCTCCGCACAGATAAATAGCAGCACTTTGTCCTGGATGCAATGCCGGATTGTTTTCGGCCTTGAACTCAGCCTCAGACAACTTGCCCGTCAATGCCAGTACCGCTTCCAAATCGCCTTTTAAATCATAGAAGTCAACGGCCTGACGCGCCAGATCCCAATGCTCTTCATAACGCGTGCCAGTAATCACACCCGCCAGCATCAGATCCTGACGAATACCCAGGTCAGCACTGGTGTCAGGAACAAAACGGAGACCACTTTCAAACAGGCGCAGGCGGCTTTGTTGACGGTTTTGGTTATACACCGCCGCGCTCAGCAAGCCGCTCCACAGCGATAAACGCATCACCGACATCTCTGCGGAAATTGGGCTCGGCAGGCTCAGCGACGCTTCATTAGGGTGGATTAATCCCTGAATTTTCGGGTCAACAAAACTGTAAGTAATTGCTTCCTGGTAGCCGTGATCGACTAATAATGTCTTCACGCGCTTCAATGACAGTGACGCTTCGCGATGCGAGGTCATAATCAACGGAGCCTGAGTCGGAATATTCGGAATGTTGTTATAGCCGTAAATACGCGCGACTTCTTCAACCAAATCTTCTTCAATTTCCATGTCGAAGCGCCAGCTCGGTGCCGTCGCCTGCCAACCTGCATCGGTTTTCGCAACGTTACAGCCCAGACGCTGCAGAATATCGCCCACCTGCTCATCGGCAATCACATGGCCAATCAGGCGATCCAATTTTTCACGGCGCAGCGTAATCGTTGCGCGAGTTGGCAAATCTGCCTCGCTGGTCACATCAACGACCGGTCCCGCTTCACCACCGCAGATATCGATCAGCAGACGAGTCGCGCGCTCAATAGCTTTGTGCTGTAACGCCGGATCAACACCACGCTCGTAGCGGTGAGACGCATCGGTGTGCAAACCGTGACGACGTGCGCGTCCGGTAATCGACAGCGGATTGAAGTAAGCGCATTCCAGCAGAACGTTTTGCGTTTCTCCATTGACGCCAGAATGCTCGCCGCCAAAGATACCGCCCATCGCCAGCGCACTCTGCTGGTCAGCGATAACCAGCGTATCCGCATTCAGCTTCGCTTCGTTACCATCCAGCAGCGTCAGCGTTTCGCCTTCTGTCGCCATACGCACGATAATGCCGCCGTTGAGACGGTCGAGATCGAACGCGTGCATTGGTTGGCCGAGTTCCAGCAGAACGTAGTTCGTCACATCAACAACCGGATCGATAGAACGAATACCGCAACGGCGCAGCTTTTCGCGCATCCACAGTGGCGTTGCCGCCTTAACGTTGATGCCTTTCACCACACGGCCTAAGTAACGCGGGCATGCCTGCGGCGCATCGACCTGAATCGGGAAGGTATCCTGAATCGTCGCAGCAACGGGCTCAATAGTCGGTTCATTCAACGGCAGCTGATTCAACACGGCCACATCACGCGCCACACCGATAATGCCTAAGCAATCAGCACGGTTTGGCGTCACGCTGATTTCAATCGCGTTGTCATCCAGCTTCAGGTTCTCACGAATATCTGTGCCAATCGGCGCGTCTGCTGGCAGTTCAATGATGCCATCGTGATCCTCGGAAATACCTAACTCGGAAAATGAGCACAGCATGCCTTCAGACGGTTCACCACGCAGTTTGGCGGCTTTAATTTTGAAATCGCCCGGCAAGACGGCACCGACCGTCGCCACCGCCACTTTCAGGCCCTGACGGCAGTTCGGCGCGCCACAGACGATATCCAGCAGGCGCTCGCCGCCGACATTGACTTTCGTCACACGCAGTTTGTCTGCGTTCGGGTGCTGCCCACATTCGACCACTTCACCGACAACCACGCCGTGGAATGCGCCAGCAACAGGCTCAACGCCATCCACTTCCAGCCCTGCCATCGTGATCTGTTCAGATAGCGTTTCACTGTCAACCGCCGGGTTTACCCACTCGCGTAACCAGAGTTCACTGAATTTCATGATGTATACCCGCCTTACTTAAACTGTTTGAGGAAACGCAGATCGTTTTCGAAGAATGCACGCAGATCGGTCACGCCATAGCGCAGCATCGTCAGACGCTCCATGCCCATACCGAACGCGAAGCCGGAATACACTTCTGGGTCGATACCGACATTACGCAGGACATTCGGGTGCACCATGCCGCAGCCCAGGACTTCCAGCCATTTGCCGTTTTTACCCATCACATCTACTTCAGCAGACGGTTCGGTAAATGGGAAATAAGACGGACGGAAGCGAACCTGCAAATCTTCCTCAAAGAAATTACGCAGGAAATCATGCAACGTGCCTTTCAGGTTGGTGAAGCTGATGTCTTTATCGACGATCAACCCTTCCATCTGATGGAACATCGGCGTGTGAGTCTGATCGTAATCGTTACGATAAACGCGACCCGGCGCGATGATGCGGATAGGCGGTTGCTGCTTTTCCATGGTACGAATCTGAACGCCAGACGTCTGTGTACGCAGCAGGCGTGTAGCATCAAACCAGAACGTGTCGTGGTCAGCACGCGCAGGGTGGTGCCCTGGAATATTCAGCGCATCAAAGTTGTGATAATCGTCTTCGATTTCCGGCCCGGTTACCACGGAAAAACCCAGCTCGCCGAAGAAGGTTTCGATACGATCGATGGTACGAGTCACCGGATGCAAGCCACCATTTTCAATGGTGCGGCCCGGCAGGGAAACATCGATGGTTTCTTGCGCCAGACGCGCATTTAACTCAGCGGATTCCAGCATGTGCTTACGGGCATTCAGCGCGTCCTGAACGTCTTGCTTAGCCTGGTTAATGACAGCACCAGCAGCAGGGCGCTCTTCAGCCGGCAACTCGCGCAGCGAGGTCATCTGAAGGGTTAAGTGACCTTTTTTGCCCAGATATTCGACACGCACATTTTCCAGTGCGGCAACATCCTGAGCCTCTTCTATAGCTGTTCTGGCTTTGGCAACCAGCTCTGCGAGATGTGGCATTGTGTTCCTCTTTTTCTGCCTATGTGGCCAACGGTCATGATTGAAGAATGTCGTTTTACTCAAAACGATAAATGTTACTAAAAACAAGAGTAAAAACCGATTATTGTAAACAAAAAAGCCTCCCTATGGGGAGGCTTAAGCGCTACTTTTCGTTTCTTTTCTTACGCGCAAAGCCCCCTGAATTCAGGCGCTAAAGTAAAAAAAGAAACGGAAAATAGCAGCGTTCATACTTGCGTTACCTTTGTCTTATAAATAATAAAAACGGAAAGTGTAGAGCTCGACGAAAAGAGGGAGCCAAAGCTCCCTCTCTCAACTGACTTACGCCAGTGCTGCTTTCGCTTTTTCGACCAGCGCGCTGAACGCTAACTTATCGAATACTGCGATATCAGCCAGAATCTTACGGTCAATTTCAACAGAGGCTTTTTTCAGGCCGTTGATGAATTTGCTGTAAGACAAACCATTTTGACGAGCTGCCGCATTGATACGTGCAATCCACAGCTGACGGAATTGACGTTTACGTTGACGACGGTCGCGGTAAGCGTATTGGCCAGCTTTGATTACTGCCTGGAAGGCAACACGATAAACACGCGAACGGGCACCGTAGTAACCTTTCGCTTGTTTCAATATTTTCTTGTGACGTGCACGGGCAACTACACCACGTTTTACGCGAGCCATATGCTCTCTCCTAAAGTCTTATTCTGAATTAAAAAAAGGTTACTTATGCGTACGGCAGACATGCGATAACAAGACCCAGATCCCCTTTGGAGACCAGACCTTTTGGACGCAGGTGACGTTTACGCTTAGTTGACTTTTTGGTCAGAATATGACGCAGGTTAGCATGCTTACGCTTAAAGCCACCGCTTGCGGTTTTTTTAAAGCGTTTAGCGGCGCCACGTACTGTTTTAATCTTTGGCATTGTTATTTCCACTTCGCATTGTTAATAAAACGAATCAGATAAGGCGAACAAAGCCGTACAACACAAAGGTTGTACGGTCTTGCTACTTGAATGCCTTACTGTTTCTTCTTCGGTGCTAGCACCATGATCATCTGACGGCCTTCGATCTTCGATGGGAAGGATTCGACCACTGCCAGTTCACTCAGATCGTCACGAACGCGGTTAAGCACTTCGATACCAATCTGTTGGTGCGCCATTTCACGACCGCGGAAACGCAGTGTGATTTTAGCTTTGTCACCATCTTCAAGAAAGCGAATCAGGTTGCGTAGTTTGACCTGATAGTCGCCATCATCGGTACCAGGTCGGAATTTAATTTCCTTGACCTGAATAACTTTTTGTTTTTTCTTCTGTTCCTTTGTGGCCTTACTCTTCTCATAAAGGAACTTGCCGTAATCCATAATTCGGCAAACCGGCGGCTCGGCGTTCGGACTGATTTCAACTAAATCAACACCTGCTTCTTCGGCTTTTTCTAATGCTTCATTTAGACTTACGATGCCCAGCTGTTCGCCTTCGACGCCTGATAGGCGTACCTCATGTGCGCGAATCTCTCTGTTGATGCGATTAGGACGCGCCGGTTGAACTCGTTTTCCGCCTTTAATACCTATACCTCCAATTGATGAAGACTACGGCTGCGAATCTCTTGCTGCAGCTTACTGATGACTTCACTGACATCCATGCTCCCAAGGTCTTTACCACGACGAGTACGGACAGCAACTTTTCCTGCCTCGACCTCTTTGTCGCCACAAACCAGCATATAGGGAACACGGCGTAAAGTGTGTTCGCGGATTTTAAAGCCTATCTTCTCATTTCTCAAGTCTGCTTTTACACGAATGCCCGCTTCTTGCAGTTTTCGGGTCAATTCGTTGACATAATCAGACTGGCTATCAGTGATATTTATAATCACCGCTTGAACCGGGGCTAACCAGGTCGGGAAGAAACCAGCGAATTCTTCGGTCAGAATACCGATGAAACGCTCCATTGATCCCAAAATAGCCCGGTGAATCATAACCGGAACCTGACGCTCGTTGCTTTCGCCAACGTAAGACGCGTTCAGACGGCCCGGTAATGAAAAGTCGAGTTGCACCGTACCACACTGCCACGCACGATCCAAACAGTCATGCAGGGTAAATTCAATTTTTGGGCCGTAGAACGCCCCTTCACCCGGCTGATAGGCGAACTCGATGTTATTTTCAGTCAACGCGGCCGCCAAATCGGCTTCAGCGCGATCCCACATCTCATCGCTACCAATACGTTTTTCAGGACGAGTAGACAGTTTCACCACGATTTTTTCAAAACCGAAGGTGCTGTACATGTCATACACCATCTTGATGCAGCTGTTCACTTCATCACGAACCTGCTCTTCCGTACAGAATATGTGCGCATCATCCTGAGTGAAGCCACGCACACGCATTAAGCCATGCAGAGAGCCTGACGGTTCATTACGGTGACAGCTACCAAACTCAGCCATACGCAGCGGCAGGTCGCGGTATGATTTCAATCCCTGATTGAAAATCTGTACGTGGCCTGGGCAGTTCATTGGCTTGATGCAGTATTCACGGTTTTCTGATGACGTCGTGAACATCGCTTCTTTATAGTTTTCCCAGTGACCGGTTTTTTCCCACATCACACGGTCCATCATGAATGGACCTTTTACTTCCTGATACTGGTAAGACTTCAGCTTCATGCGTACAAACGCTTCCAGCTCGCGGAAGATCGTCCAGCCGTCGTTGTGCCAGAACACCATACCTGGCGCTTCTTCCTGCATATGGTACAGGTCAAGCTGTTTGCCGATCTTGCGGTGGTCGCGCTTAGACGCTTCTTCAAGACGTTGTAAATAAGAAGCCAGTTGCTTTTTATCTGCCCATGCGGTGCCGTAGATGCGTTGCAGCATTTTGTTTTTGCTGTCGCCACGCCAGTAAGCGCCGGACGTTTTCTGCAATTTGAAATGGTGGCAGAAACGCATATTCGGTACGTGCGGACCACGGCACATATCGATGTATTCTTCATGGTGATACAGACCCGGACGATCATCACGACTGATGTTCTCATCCAGAATCGCCATTTTGTAGGTCTCACCGCGTGCAGCGAACGCATCGCGCGCTTCTTGCCAACTGACTTTTTTCTTAATGACGTCATAGTCAGTGTCAGCAAGCTCATGCATACGCTTTTCGAGCAGCTCAATGTCTTCCTGAGTCAGGGTACGGTCGATATCAACGTCATAGTAAAAACCGTTATCGATAACAGGACCAATCGCCATTTTGGTATCTGGCCACAGTTGCTTAATCGCATGGCCCAGTAGGTGCGCACAGGAGTGGCGAATAATTTCCAGACCGGCTTCATCTTTAGCGGTGATGATGGCTAACTGCGCATCGGTATCGATCTTATCGCTGGCGTCAACCAGCTCGCCATTGACACGTCCTGCGATACAGGCTTTTGCCAGACCGGGACCAATATCAAGTGCAACATCGAGGGGAGAAACGGCGTGGTCGTAATGACGCTGACTTCCATCAGGAAGGGTGATAACTGGCATTATAATTCCCTTATTTACAGTGGTGAGCCACACGAAAGCTCACATGCAAAAAATCGTATATCAATTGAAAATCAAAAGTGTTAACCATGCTATTTCTCTTTACTCTGTGAAATATATACACATGATGCGAACACTAAAGGTGCGCATTAGCGTGACATGGATAACGTCGGGGCAATAATACACCTTATAAGTAGTGTGTTAAAGCCGGATAGTGGCCTGTTCATCTTTGCATCGTGATGAACAGGCTACGGGGAGTTACTGTGTCTGCACCGACTTCATCGCGGCATTATTTTTGCGGGAAAATCGGAAACCAAGCCAAATAACGGCAATCCAGAACGGAATTAAGATGACCGAAATGCGAATTCCTGGCGAAAGCAGCATAATCACCAGAATCCCCGCCAGAAACGTCAGGCACAGGTAGTTACCCCACGGATACCAGAAGGCTTTAAACGCAGGAACAATGCCCTTCTCTATCATCGCCTGACGGAAGCGCAGGTGCGCAAAGCAGATCATGATCCAGTTAATCACCAGCGTCGACACCACCAGCGCCATCAACAGTTCAAAGGCTTTGCCTGGCATCAGATAGTTGATCGCTACGCCGAACGATGTTGCTAAGGCTGACAACACGATAGAACGAACGGGAACACCACGCGCGTTGACCTTCGCGAGAGATTTCGGCGCATTTCCCTGTTTTGCCAAACCGTAAAGCATCCGGCTATTGCAGTATACACCGCTGTTATAAACCGATAACGCCGCCGTTAGCACGACGATATTAAGTATGTTCGCCACCATGTTGCTATTCAGCGCATGGAAAATCAGGACAAACGGACTCCCACCATCGACAACCTTTCCCCACGGATAAAGCGATAACAAAATAGACAGCGCGCCAATATAGAAAATCAGGATGCGATAAACCACCTGATTGGTCGCCTGAGGAATAGAACGCTTCGGATCGGCCGCTTCGGCAGCAGTAATACCCACCAATTCCAAACCGCCGAATGAAAACATGATCACCGCCATCGCCATGATCAATCCGCTTGCGCCATTCGGCATGAATCCGCCATGGATCCATAAGTTACGTACCGTTGCCGTTTCACCGCCATTGCCACTCAACAGCAGCCAACTGCCGAAGACAATCATCCCAACGATGGCAAGCACTTTGATCAGGGCAAACCAGAATTCCGTTTCCCCAAACATCCGCACATTAACCAGATTGATAAGGTTGATCAGCACAAAGAATATCGCGGCGGACAGCCAGGTTGGCGTTTCAGGCCACCAGTATTGAATATAAATTCCCACGGCCGTCAGTTCAGCCATCCCTACCAGAATAAACATCGCCCAGTAGTTCCAGCCGGCCAGAAAGCCGGCAAAGTCGCCCCAGTACTTATAGGCAAAATGGCTAAACGAACCCGCAACCGGCTCCTCCACCACCATCTCACCCAATTGCCGCATAATCAGAAACGCAATCATTCCGGCAATCGCATAGCCCAATAAAACGGACGGACCTGCCATTTGGATAGTCTGCGATATCCCTAAAAACAATCCGGTACCAATCGCGCCACCCAGCGCAATCAGTTGAATATGTCGATTCTTTAACCCTCGTTTTAGAACCAATTCCTGTTGATCGTTTGCTATGTTGTTTTGAGCATTTGCCATGTTGTTTTTGTGCTTCCTGTAAAGCCTTCTTCATTTTATAACAATGCCTGCTTACGCCATCAGCATGAAGGATGACGTAAGCAGGCAAAGGGATAGGTGTTTTACGCGTTACACAGTGATTGAGCCATTAACGTTCAGGGATGACACTTTTAAACGTTAACTCCACATCATCACGATCGCGCTCAGCGGCAAGCGCCTCAGGCTCACTTTTCTCTGCATTCTGGGGCAGCAATTTTTTCAATAACGCTAACTGCTGGCGTTGCTGCTCTACGATTTCCTGCAGCAATTTCACTTGCTCATTCGCTCTGACACTCGCCCGATTAACAAAAAACCAGACCAGCGCGGCCAGCAGCACAATCAGCAAGACAAAAACCACTTCTAATATGTTCACAACGACTCCACTTATAACCACTTATGACAGGTACCTGTGAGCTATCTTACCACCCTGGCATAGCCAAGTTCGATACCCAACCCTATCCGTTATTCGCATCGTGTTGATGCGCATCGCTATCGTGTTGGTATAAAAATAAAAAACGTGGGGAACGTTTTTCAACATCACTTGCGACGGCTCGCCATAAAAAAAGCCTGTCGGCAAGGACAGGCTCAGGCATTGATAGCGAATATCAGAAAGGGTAATCGTGGTAGCCCATTTGCTCAGAGATATTTCTGGCTGCGGTGTGCAGCATAGCGACATATTCGTGTTTGTTTTCTTCTGAAAAACGAATCGTTGGGAAAGAAATACTGAGGCCCGCAATCACCACGCCAAAGCGATCAAATACTGGCACGGCAATGCAACGCAGCCCTTCTTCTTGCTCTTCGTTGTCTTCTCCGTAGCCTTGCTCACGCACGACATCCAATTGGTTGAGAAGCGCTTCAGCAGAGCACAGCGTGTGTGGCGTACTGCGAGTGAATTCGACAGTCGACAGAACCTCTTCCACTTCGCTGCGATCGCGCCATGCCAACAGCACTTTACCAATTGCAGTACTGTGCAGCGGATTGCGGCGGCCAATGCGTGAATACATACGCAGGTTATACATCGAATCAATCTTGTGGATATAAACGATGCCGTCTTCATCCAACGCGCCAAGGTGGATCGTTTCCCGCGTTAGTGCAGACAACTCACGCATCTGTATATCCGCACTGCGGATCAAATCTACGTTCTGCAATGCTTTTGCCCCAAGTTCAAACAACTTGAGCGTCAGCGAATATTTCTCTGATTCACCTTCCTGCGCAACATAGCCCAGGGATTTCATCGTCTGCAAGAAGCGGTAAACGGTACTCTTGGACATCATGACTCGCTGAGAAAGCTCGGTAATACCAATTTCTCTCTCTTCACCTAATGCCTGTAAAATACCAAAAACCTTTAAAACGGACGACACGGAATCGGGTTGTTTATCTAAATCTGCACTAGCCATTTTTGTGGTTACCCTACTCAGGTTTTTTTGTTTTAAAAAAAATAGAACAATGGTTTTAGTATAAAGGGAACGCTTTGATTATGGCAATGGAGCAATAACGATAATCAAGTTAAGTTTGAGAAATAACCGCGTCAGAGACTTAATAAAATAATATGTAAGAAAATATTTTAAAATAATCCGCGCCATAAAATGTGACGCGGATTTATTAGTATTATTAGTGCCAGACTGAATCAGGAACCTTCGCCAGATACAGCGCAGGCTTTCCATCTACGTCAGAAGTAAACAGAACTTGTTTATTATCCGGCGTAAAGGAAGGATGTGGGTGAGTAACCTGACGGTCGCCTTCCAACACGTCCCAGGATGTATTGTGCTGTGCAATGCGATGTTCTTTGCCTGTTTTCAGATTGAAAACATACAGGAACGGATCGTTCTCAATTTTGTAACCGCCATCGTCTTGCACGTCGACTGGAGCATCAGAACCATCACCCACCAGCAGCGTACCATCATAGTTACTCATCAGGTGAGAACACGGCGGCATGACGCGCAGTTGGCGATCTTCCAGCGTAACCGGATCGATGCTGCGGATGTAGCGATTGGTATCGTCTTTAAGGTAAGAGACGTAAATCATCGCTGAGCCATCTGGAACCCAGAATTCGTGGGTGCAGCTCTCGCCTTCCGCATGCTCTTTCACTTTACGCATGTTGGTGCCATCTTCATTGATGAACCACATACGCGCATCAACCAGGTCATGTGGACCTTCATGGCAGAAAGCCACGGTGTTGTCGTCACCTGGACGGTAGATTGGGTGACCCAGCCACTGGTTTTCCTGAAGGATAGTCTCCGCTTCGCCCGTTATCAAATCGACGCGAATCAGACGACAGCAAGGATTGGTGAAATAGAATTCCTGGAATTTTTTCCAATCGGTCAGTGGCTTCCAGTCTTCTTTTTTGATCTCAATACCGACCATTTTGGTGCAATCGGAGTTGGCAACCCAGGTACCGTAGCCGACCCAATCGTCAGGCACCTGATAAATCGTTTTCTCTTCCAGCGTAGCCAGATCGACACGCATCAGATTACGCGTATTTTTAACGTAATACAGCGCATCGTCATTCGGAGACAGGAAGCCACCGAAGGTGTTGTCACCTTTGCCTTCCGTCAGCTGCGTGGCGCTCTGCTCTTTTAAATCCAGCAGATAGTAATTCCACGGGCCATCAAATGCAGCACCAAACAGCAGCTTGCTGCCGTCATTGAAGAAACATTTCTGGTAGAAATAGTTGCGATGGCAGATAACATCGGGCGGGGTTAAGCGCACAACTTCGGTGCCGGTTGCTGAATCCTGGTAGGTATGAAACGTTAGGGGGATCTTGTTACCTTTGGCCATCCGTAAATCCTTAGAACTTATCATGAAGAATCTGACGCCACACACGCATACTCTTCGATACCCTGACATTTCGATCGCCCGATAAATCGGTCATCCCGACACCGGTTGTTCAAAAATCAGGCCACCAATCTCACGCGAGACGCCTGTTATATCGGCATTATAGAAACAATGTTTCATTTTTCCGTGATCGTGGTTTTATTTTATAAAACATTCTTCATATTTTCACCACCTGTTTCAGATCTAATGAAAACATTCGGACGAAGAAAACGCAGGAGTGATGAACCAATAAACGCAGAAATAACAAAGGCCCGAATGGGCCTTTGGGAAGATAACGGTAGAAGATAATATCGTAAATTACTTCAGGTATTCGCCGGAGCGCAACGCTTCAATACGCTTATCCAACGGCGGGTGTGACATGAACAGTTCGCTGAAGGATTTCGATTTTCCGTTAATGCAGAAAGCCATCATGCTGCTCTCTTCCTGCGGCTCATAGCTGGTCTTCAGGCGTTGCAGTGCAGCGATCATTTTCTCACGCCCCACCAGCTTGGCTGAACCGGCATCCGCATGGAATTCACGGTAGCGTGAGAACCACATGGTGATGATACTGGCAAGAATACCAAACACCAGTTCCAGCACGGTGGCGACAGCAAAGTAAACCAGCGGGTTACCGTTACTGCTTTCACCTTCGTCACGGTTGCCGGACAGGAAACCGGAAACAACTTGCGCGATGAGACGAGAGATAAAGATAACGAAGGTGTTTACGATCCCCTGAACCAACGTCATGGTCACCATGTCACCATTCGCGATGTGGCTAATCTCATGCGCGATAACGGCTTCCGCTTCGTCACGGCTCATGTTTTGCAGCAAGCCAGTACTCACGGCCACCAGCGACGCATCACGACGGGCTCCCGTTGCGAACGCATTGATGTCCGGTGCATGGTAGATTGCCACCTGTGGCATCGCGATCCCAGCCTGCTGTGACTGTGAACGAACCGTTTCCATCAGCCAGCGTTCAGTTTCGTTACGTGGTTGTTCAATGACTTCACCGCCAACGGACCGTAACGCCATCCATTTAGACATCAGCAGTGAAACAAACGCACCGCCAAAGCCAAACAGCCCAGCCATAATCATTAAGCCCTGGACACTGCTGGACTGAATTCCCGTCAGGCTGAGTACCAGCCCGAAAACCAACATCACCGCCAGGTTGGTGATCAGGAAAAGCGCAATACGCATCATAAAGGTCTGATTTCCTCTTGCAGAAAGATAAAGTTTGCACCCATACATCGTATGGGTTGCCGTGGCATTTTCAAGCATTCTTAACTTTTCAGTTACTAAATCCACATAACTTTACACTTTTCAAAAGGAAAGCGGCATCCTGCCTGCTGTCAATCCTGATATGTCAGCGCGACAACGTTGACCGAAACTCGATAAATTCGGCAGCGTGATCCACCTGAATCGCCCCTACCCCCGCACGAATTAATGCGCCCCATACGGCGTCAGGTTCGGCTAAGGCTCGCGTGTCGCTATAGTCGAGCGAATGCGAACAATCCAGCGTGTTCACCCAAATCCGAACCCCAAGCCGTTGAAACTCGGCATACGCTTCGGTCACCGCATCAATATGATCAAAATTGGCTTCCACAATGCCGACGCCAATATCATCAATCTGTCGCAAAATATCGACGGTTTTCCCCCGTTTGAGGTGGATCATCGGCATATAAGGCACCTGGGTATCCCGCGACGGTGAGGCAATGGGAAAACGGGCAGAGGCAAGATCAACCGGACTTTTCATGATCACGCCAGCACTCAGGCCTTTATCGCGGATATCGCGGGCGATCACACCAAATTCGTGATCATGTTTGACATCCACATTGATGACAATACGTCCTCGTGCTTCTTCGAGAACTTCATACAATAACGGGACTTTTTCGTTGCTCAATGGCCATGCAGAACCGCCATCGCTCCCGCGTAGACGTGCCTGACGAATCTCCGCCAGCGTCATCTTGCCAATGCAGCCGCTCATATCGCTCGTGCGATCGAGCGTATCATCATGAATCACGACAACGTGGCTATCAGCCGTCAATTGCGCATCAATCTCCACGATATCAACGCCCAGACGAATCGCCTCACGTAGCGCCGCCAGCGAATTTTCCGGTGCCGAATCCCAAACGCCACGATGCGCTACTGCCAGAACCGTCGCGTTTTGCGCCGCAATCACGTCCTGAGTTATGCATCTATTTTGCCTTGTCATCTGTCGAAAACTCCAAATAAACGGGAAATGTCACGAGTGACGGGAAACCGACTGCGCGAAATGCTGCAACAGGAGATCGCCCCGAGAAACCACATTGTCCAGCGCCTGCTGCGGCGTTTCTTGCTCTGCCCAGACCTTCTCCAGTTCTTCATCCATGATGGTGCGAATTTGTGGCATGTTGCCCAAGCGAAACCCGCGCGTATAAGGCAGTGGCGGTTTATTAGTGAGTTGTTTCAACGCAACATCGCTGCCGGGGTATCGGGCATAAAATCCCTGATCGCGAGTGAGTTCGTAAGCGGGTTGTGTCACGGGTAAATAGCCCGTCATCTGATGCCATTCGGCGGCATTTTCCGGCAGCGTGAGGAAATGCAGGAATTCAGCGATCCCTTGATAATGCGATGCTGCTTTCCCTTTCATGACCCAAAGGCTTGCCCCTCCGATGAACGTATTCTGCGGCGCGCCTTTCGCTTCCTCGCTGTAAGGCAGCATTCCTACACCGTAGTGAAATTTGGCATAGTTCTGAATCTTGCGTAACCCGCCCGATGAGGTGGTCAATATGCCGCAGTCGCCGTTATAAAAGCGTGTGGTGCCTTCATCATTGCGGCCGAAATAGCTGAACGCCTTCTTCTTCATCATCTCCGCAAGCTGGGTGATGTGGGCGACCTGCAACGGACCGTTCACCAACAGATGCGCGTCGACACCATCGAAGCCATTGTTTTTCGTCGCAATCGGCAATCCATTCCACACGCTAAAGGCTTCCAGCAATATCCAGCCCTGCTGTCCTGCATTCGTATAACCGCATGTCATTCCACTCTCGCGCAGCCGCATCGCGTCGTACGCCAGCTCATTCCAGGTGCGTGGCGGCTTATCAGGATCGAGCCCCGCTTTAATAAACGCATCTTTGTTGTAGTAGAGAACGGGGGTGGAACTGTTAAACGGTTGGGAAATCAGGTGTCCGGTCTGACTGTCGCTGTAAAACAGTCCCACCGCTGGCAAGAAGGCTTTTTCGTCATTATCGATACCAACCTGATTGAACAGATCGAACACTGGGATAATCGCCCCGCTGTGCATCATATTCGGTGTACCGACATCATAAACCTGCAAAATATCCGGCGCGTTACCCGTGCGATAAGCGGCAATGCCAGCGGCCAGCGTCTGTTCATAGCTGCCCTTGTAGATAGGCTCAACGTGGTACACCGTCTGAGATTCGTTAAACCGGTTGACCAGCCGTATTAATTCCGTATTCAGGTTGCTGTCCATGCTATGCCAAAACGTCAGCTCAACCGCCGCCCTGGCAGACAACGGAATGAGCAAGGCCACACTTAACAGCATCAAAAAAACAGACGTGAACCTAAACCGAATCATCATGATGTTTTCTCCGGTACGATTTAAAAATCGCGTTTTTTTAGGAAAATTTCATTTTGGAAAACGTGTTTTAGGAAAAAGGCGTGCTGATAACGACGCTAGAGTTCGCCTGTGACACATAGATGACTGGGAAAGTGATGAACTGTATCGCGATATTTCAGCAGGTAAGAGAGGGGAAATCGTGTGGCAGAAAAACCTTATGTCAGAAAAGCGTTGTGGCGGACAGCCCTTCGACTGCCCGCCACGGTCTTCGGTTAGCTCTGTGCGTGTGCCATATCCGTACGCATTGAAGCAGCAACGGGTTGATGTTTCGGTGGTTTAACCCACAGAGTGATCAGCAGCGAAACGACAGACATAATGATGATGGCCATAAAGGTAGCCTGAAAGCCTCCAAGCTGAGCGGCAATAAACGAGCCAGACAATGCACCGATACCGAACCCCTGATAAATCACGCCGTAGTTTTTGCTGTGATTTTTCAGGCCGAAGAAATCGCCAACAATCGCCGGGAACACCGTGATATTACCGCCAAAACAGAAGGCAATGGCGCTGACACAGGTAAAGAACAGAAGCGGATTAAGCGGCAGGAATGTCATCACTGACACCGCCAGGATCGTCACGAACAGGGTAAAACTGATCACCCGCATACGTCCGACATTATCGGAAAGCGCGCCAAGCACAATTCGTCCAACGGTATTAAAAATCGCAATCGCAGACACGGCATTGGCCGCCATTGCCATATCCATTCCGGCCATTTGCACGCCGATATCTTTCACAATGCCAATCAAATACAGGCCGCTCATGCACGCGGTGAAGAAGATAATAAACAGCAAATACGATTCTTTGGTCGCCAACATTTCAGCTAGCGAGAAATCACGCGCCTGCCCCTGAACCGCAGCCTGTTGAACCGGTACTGCAGCAGGTTCTTTCAGCAGTGAGCTACCAACCAAAATCATCGCCATAACGATAACGCCCCAGTAGAAAAAGGCTTCTGACACACCGACTTCCGCAATCAAAAAGCTGTTTACGTATTTGAACAGCAGGCTTCCGGTACCAAAGGCGCCAACAGAAATGCCAGCAATCAACCCTTTTCGGTTAGGGAACCATTTGATCAGATTGGACAGCGTCGTGATGTATGCCGTGCCGTCCGCAAAACCCACAACAACGCCCATCAGCAGATAAATCAGCGTCAGCGACGGGCTTACTGCACTCGCCATCAGACCCGCACCCAGCGCGATACCAGCGATCATCGTTAAGCGACGCAGACCAATACGCTCCTGAAATTTACCGGCAAACAGCGTGGCAAAGGCCAGACAGAAACTGGTAATGGAAAACGTCGTCGCGACGGAGCTCAGCGTCCAGCCAAATTTGTCCACCAGCGGCTGGTTGAATAAACTCCAGGTGTAAATCGTGCCGAGTCCCATTTGGGTGATAATGGTACCGAGGACGATCAATCCCCGATTAACTGGTTTGGTATTCATGGGTTTTCCCCTACATCAAAAATTGGTCCGATTCACTCGGTACGCTAAAAAATATAAGCTGATGTGGAGAAGAGAAAATCCATCCAAACACTGTCAGCTTATGGGCTGAGGCCAGTATACAAGCGGGCTGACAGTGGTTGATCGAATGGGGAATGAGATGCCTGAAACGCGGAATGAAATGCCGTTAAAGACGCATCAATGACCTGAACGCCTTTATCTTGCTTCGGCTTACCGGGACTTCAAAATCCAGATCGTTCAATCGCAGAATATAGGTATTGTTAAACCACGGCACAATTTCACGGATTTTCGTCAGGTTGACGCAGTAAGAACGATGGCAACGGAAGAAGTACTCTTCCGGCAAGCGGCTGCAAAACTCCGTAATATTCATCGGCATGATGAATTCCTCACGCCGGGTATAAACCAGCGTGACCTTTTCCTGCGCGGCCGCATAGTAGATATTGTTAATATCCGTGACGATAATCCGTTCGTCTTTCATCAGGTTAATGGTGTGCTGCGCACTTCTCGGGGCACCAGAAGGCACGCCCGTTTCAACAGCAGGTGCCATTTGTCGCTGTTGCCAGGTCGTTTCCAGCTTACGCAGCATCGTGACGATACGCGATTCATGATACGGCTTGAGAATGTAATCGAAGGCTTCGACTTCAAACGCCTCAACCGCATGTTCTTTGTACGCAGTAATAAAAATGATGTAAGGCTTATGCGCGAATTTGCTGATATTTTGCGCCAGCCAGACGCCATCTAACGAGGGGATATTGATATCCAAAAAGATCGCATCGACGTCGTTATGTTGCAGATATTTCAGTACATCCAGCCCGTCATCAAATGTCGCATCAATCGTAATATCACTGTGCTGTTTGATGAGGTAACTCAGCTCTTGCTGCGCGAGGAACTCATCTTCAACAATAATGGCTTTCATGGGTTGCCTCCTGTTTGTTCAGCAGCAGAATATCCCGGTTGTGGCACCTGAATGGCATCCGGCAACGCCGACGGGGTTTTATCTTCTCGTGGAATGTAGAAATAAATTTCGGTCCCCGGTTCCAGGCGGCGAATATGCAGCCCATCACCATAGAGCAAGCGGACCCGGTGATGGACATTCAAAAGACCAATTCTATTCCCTGGTAATTCATTACGCGCGACGCGATCCATCGTTTCCTGACTAATACCATTACCCGTATCTTTTACCGCGACCAGTAGCTTATCGCCCTGCTCCTTCACGGACAGCACCACGGTCCCCTTGCCTCTGCAAGGCTGAATACCGTGCACAATCGCGTTTTCGACCAGCGGCTGAATTAACAAGCTGGGGATTTTGTACGCTAAATCGTCGTCGATATCGTAAATCACCGTTAGCTTGGCACCGAACCGCGCCTGCTCAATCGCGATATAATCCTGAATTTGGTAAAGCTCTTTCTTTATATCGATCAACGCATCGTCGTTAAGTTCGAGGTTATAACGCAAATAGCGGGACAGATTGATCACCAGTTGGCGAGCGGTATCGGGATTAATACGAATAGATGAGGAAATCGCATTCAGCGCATTAAAAAGAAAGTGCGGATTGATCTTACTTTGCAGCGCTCTCAGTTCCGCTTTATTTGCCATATCACGCAGTTGCTCTGTGCGGGACACTTCAATTTGCGTTGACATGATTTGCGATAAACCGACGGCCATCACACGTAATGAATAGGTAATTTTATGCGCATGGCGATAATAGATTTTCAGCGTGCCGGTTACCTGCCCGTGTTCCCACAGCGGGATGACGATCATCGAATGGATTTCCGGCGTCAGGTGCTGTTCATCATTATTCTTAATGATGATTTTCCCGTCATGAATCGCCTGCTGCGTCATTGGGCTGATAATGTCGTGGCCGATATTATACTTTTCTTCCCCAATACCCACATACGCCTGAATGTGCTGCGTGTTCGTTATTGCCACCGCATCTGCATTAATTTCAGTCCGAATGATCCTACAAATAGCCGTCAGTGAATCACTGTTGATATTGCGGAAATACGGCAGCGTCTTGTGTGCGATATCCAGCGCGAGTTTGGCCTGCCTGGCGGCAATAACCTCTTTTTCATTCGCCACGCTTTGCACTAGCAGGACGATCAGACCAATACAGACGGAACCAAGAATCATCGGCACCGCAATTTTTGAAACAATATCCAGCCCTAATTCAATCGGCGTCGCCCATGCCACAACCAGCAACATGGTTAACGACTCACACAGCATGCCGCCCAGAATCCCGATGCTCCACTGCTGTTCTTTTTTGACTTTCTTATTGATGTAGCCGGAAGTGATACCGGCGATGATGCTGGTAATCAAGCAAGGGACGGAGGTGATGCCATCGATATCAATGAGGTAACGATGCGCTCCTGCAATGATACCCGTCGCAATGCCTACCCAAGGACCGAAGAGAATACCGCCGGACATCACGGCAATAACGCGCACGTTGACGAGCGATCCTTCAACATTAATGCCGGAATACGTACCAAACAGCGCAAACAGTGAAAAGATAGCCGTCACCGTCACCCGCTCTCCTGGCGAGTGCTGCTCTTTTTGCAGTAATTGCCGGAACTGACGCGTTCTTGTCAGGAAAAACAGACAAATCAGCATCAGCGCGGCGCGGTCGAAGACCGCAAGGAGCATCTCAAATATTTCGTGCACGGGACATCCGGTACTGGGTTACGAGCCAGCACTATAGAAAAAATGTGATCCAGATTCCACTTTTTAGTCTGTGAACCGCGCGGGGAGCGCAAAGTATGAAAGCCAGCGAACGCTGGCTTTCTGGTAAGGCAGGATGGTAAAAACGCTGTTCGTCTATCTTGCTTACACGTCTATTGGCTTATTCAGTTTCAGCAACTGGGTGAATTCCTCGGCAGGCATTGGATGCCCAAACAGATATCCCTGTGCTTCCTCACACCCTTTACCCCGCAGACGCTCACTCTGCTCTAATGTTTCCACACCCTCAGCAATCACACCCAAGCCGAAACTTTTCCCGAGATACAGGATCGCCCGAACAATCGCCGCATCCGGCGGAGACTCGCACATGGTTCTGACAAAAGTTTGATCGATTTTCAGCCGAGTCACCGGGTAGTTTTTAAGCATACTGAGCGACGCATAGCCCGTTCCATAATCATCAAAGGCAATACCGATTCCCGCTTCACGCAGCGTATTTAACGGCTGTAGCATGCTTTCATCGTAACGCAGGATGATATTTTCCGTGATTTCCAGCTCCAGCGAACTGGGCTGTAAGCCGGTACGCGCAAGAATATCCATAATCTTTTGCGCCAACATACCGGTACGAAACTGTGCGCTGAAAAGATTAATGCTGATACGAAAATATCTGTCGCTCGCTTGACTCCATTCCGCCGCCTGCCTGCATGCCGTTTCGACGATCCAATCCCCGACGCGTTCTGCCCACGGGCCGTTTTCCAGTGCGGTAAGGAATGCCGCAGGGCTAAGCAGCCCTCTTTCCGGATGACGCCAGCGCAGCAGCGCCTCCGCACCAACAATCTCATTCGTCGCCAGTTTGACCTGTGGCTGGTAGAACATCTCAAACTCATGCTGCTCGTAAGCGCGCACAAATTCTAACTGGAAGGCATGCTTAGCCTGAAAGACCTCAAGCAGCTCGCGCGTAAAAAAGCGGTAGCAGTTTCGACCTTCTGATTTCGCCTGATACAGCGCGAGATCCGCGCTGGTCAACAGATCCTGCACGGTTAGCCCGTACTCTGGGTACAGCACCGCACCGATACTGGCACTAATATTGATTTGATGATCGTCAATAATCATCGCCTGAGAAATTTCATGGATGATTTGCTCGGCAATTTTGCCCGCGACCTTTTTGTCACTCAGGCCGGGAAACAGTAGTGCAAACTCATCCCCGCCCATTCGCGCGACAACATCACCGGAGCGAACCGTGGCTTTTATTTTTTTGGCAACATGCACCAGAATATTATCGCCGCTGGAATGCCCCAGACTGTCATTCACATCCTTAAACCCGTCCAGATCGACCATCATGATACAAACCGCAGGTTCATTCTTGAGTGCAGTTTCCAGATTGGATGTCAGCAGCGTGCGGTTTGCCAATCCGGTTAGTGGATCCAGATGCGCGAGTAAGAACAGCCGCTCTTCATTGCGTCGCCGTTCTGTAATGTCACGCAATATCGCGCCATAGCTAACATTGTCGTTGTCTTCCCACATCGAAACCGACAATTCGACTGGAACCAGACAACCGCTTTTGGCTTGCACGTTCAGTTCCAGCGTCACGCCTTTCATCAGCGAATCCCGATCGGTGACCAGGTGATTGAGCTGCACGACAAAGGCATCAGGGACGATGGTATTAATACTGCGGCCAATAATTTCCTCGTCAGTATATTCCAGCATATGTTCCGCTGCGGTATTCCAGAAGGTGATCATCCCCTTCTCATTAACGCACAAAATGGTATCGGGCGAGGTATTGGCAATATTTTCAAAACGCACCTGACTGGCTTTACGCGCCAGTTCCAGACGTCGCATTTCCAGCTTGTCCATGACTAATGAAGCCAGATCCTGCAAATTATGCTCATCACGTTTGGTGAATGTCGTTCTGGGTTTCAAATCGATAATGCACAAGGTGCCGATGGCATGCCCGGACGGCGTAATTAATGGAATCCCGGCATAAAAACGAATGTAGGGAACGCCCACAACCAGCGGGTTATTTTTAAAACGCGCATCCTTAAGGGCATCGGGCACTACCATGATCTTTTTCTTTAGGATCGTATGCGCGCAAAAAGAGATATCGCGAGGCGTTTCGCAAAAAGGAACGCCTACGCTAGCGGCAAACAGTTGACGTTCAGCCTCGACCAACGACACCAAAACGATAGGCACGCTGAAGATGTTAGCGGCCAGACTAATCAGGTTACTCAGACCTGGGTCGAATAATACGTTCTTAATTCCATACTCACGAAGAGCAGCAAGACGTTTGTCTTCATCTTTGCTTATTGGGGCACGACTCATGGGTTCCCCCCTCCCATCGTATTAATGTTCAGATTAGACAAAAATTTAGCTATAAATCCAAAATGTTGCAGCAATGAGCACGATAAGAACAGCAAGCCAAACGTTAGCAAACAAAGTACCCTATCTTGCCAAGATGCATGGTGGCTGAGTATGAGTATGGCAAAAGATCCAGACTCTATCACCCCTGCGAATCATTAATAATAACAAGTGGAAGCATCAATTAAGATAATAGATGAAAAGCGAAATAGAAAGATACCGACGCACTCACAACGTTGAGCAATGAGGGAAGAAAAGGAAGGGAAAGGTTGGTATATTCAAGTACTCATGACCGGATAACGACAACGTATTATCAAGTTATTAACAGAATATAACCAACCAGAGTGTCATCAGGCAGGAAAATAGGTTATTGAATGCTCAGGTGTATCGTTTTTTGCTCGGATCACGACATCCCAAATCCCGGTATAAGGCACCGTTAAATACACTTCACCTTCCGCATGACGGCAAATAGAATCCTGCGTAGCACTATTCTCTTCAGTCATGGTTTCCTGTTCGCTACTGCTCATTTGCACTTCAAATGTATTTGTACACCGAACAATTACCGTATCACCACCAAACAGACTTAAACACGTGCGAATTACAGACATACATCCTCCGCGACACGCAGTCATGCGTATGCTTAATGAAACGAATTTATTGGTTATATTTCCCACAGCGGGATTTCCATAAAAGCAAAATGCATACGGCCAGATTGTGATTTAGATCAAGTGACTCACACGTTTAAAGCAAATCAGGGGGTGGAATAAGACGATACTATGACTGACTGATACTTATTAGGGTTTTTGATAATTGAGCGATAGCGCTTAGGGATGCCGACGTTATCTCATCCAGTCATGCAGGATTAGCACCATAAACTAACAACTTAAGTCGTATATCAAGTTGTATTTATGCGCAATTATTACACGTACTAATGACACACGGCGGTGGCTTTTTTTAAACAAGATTAATACCCACTTGATAAATGACAACCTAGGTTGTACATTGAACGGATGAAAACGACACTTGCAGAACGATTAAAGACCGCCAGAACTGCACAAGGGCTTAGCCAAAAAGCACTTGGCGACATGATTGGCGTATCTCAGGCCGCCATACAGAAGATTGAGGTGGGGAAAGCGTCGCAGACAACCAAGATTGTTGAGCTTTCCAATGCACTACATGTTCGCCCTGAATGGCTGGCAAACGGCGAAGACCCAATGCGTAGCAGCGAAGTCACTCGCTCACTCCAGGAACCCAGCATTCCGCCAAAATCCGAATGGGGCACCGTATCAGCTTGGGACAGCACAACAGAACTATCAGAGGACGAGGTGGAAGTGCCCTTTTTAAAGGATATTGAGTTTGCTTGCGGCGACGGACGCATTCAAAGTGAGGATTACAACGGCTTTAAGCTCCGTTTCTCCAAAGCGACGCTGCGTAAGGTGGGTGCAAATACGGACGGTTCAGGCGTTCTTTGTTTCCCGGCAGCGGGCGACAGTATGGAACCCATCATTCCTGATGGAACCACCGTTGCGGTTGATACTAACAACAAACGCATCATTGATGGAAAGCTCTACGCCATCGCTCAGGAAGGCGGCGGCAACGAAAAACTAAAACGAATCAAACAACTTTACCGCAAGCCGGGCGGCCTTCTCGTCATCCATAGCTTCAATCGCGAGACTGACGAAGAAGCGTACGAATCTGACGTCGAGATCATTGGCCGCGTGTTCTGGTATTCGGTGCTGCTATAGCCCGATACTCGCGGTATCCCTCTCTTTTCTTCTCATCAAAGCCGGTGGACCGATACGGACACCGGTTTGTTTTATGCCGAGAAAAGGGTTGTGAGTAACCGCTTTATCAACAAACGTTTCAGCGCTAAAAAACGTTTACCCCCGCCCAAGTAACCTTACCTACGCGCAACAGTTTTATACAATCCCCGTGCTATTGTTTCACCAACCCTTGTTGATGTTGTGTTATTCACCCTGTCTATGTTGTTCCTTTCCCGCCCTGTGGCGGGATTTTTTTTGTCCCTCATCAGGCCTCTTTTGTGTGTAGCCCCTTCCGTTGTCATTTCTTTTTACAACCAAAAACAACCTAAATTAAAACTAAAGATGTTGACATAAAAACAACTATAGTTTTAAATAGACACATAACAGCAGGGAAGTCTCTGCAAAGGTAACAACCCAGTTTTCACGTCAGCAACAACACACATAACAATAGGGTGATTTATGACTGAGCCACAATTTCGCAGTAAAGGTCCTGAGCTTCTGGTCGAGCTTTCTCAACACGTTGCCGATACGGTCAAAACCGTCACGGAGTTAGATCCACAAACCGCTGAGCTGGTCGGTAATGCCGTTGCCAAACATATGATGACCGTATGGGGCGGGCAAAACGTTTATTTCCCGATGGGAATCTCCTGGCGCGCGTCTCAACGCGATCTTCAAATCTATGAAGAGTTTGACGGGCGCAATCACAGCGCTCTGGCTAAAAAATATAATGTCTCGCTGCAATGGATTTATAAAATTGTCAGAACGATGCGAAAAGAGGAACTACAGGCAAAACAGCACACTCAGGCATAATACAAAAGCCATGAATTAAAAAGCCAGGTGATAATTAAAAGAAAACAATAAAAAAGATCATTTAATAACAACTATATCTTTTGCTTTTAATAAAAAATACCCTAAGTCATGAGAATTGTACAAATGTAGCAAGGTATTCCTATACGCTGGCGCAGGACCAAACACGTAGTTTGAAACATGACAGAGATATTCAAAGATAATACCGTGTGGTAATTAATAGAATGGGTACGTTTACGTATCCATTCTTTTTTATATCTCTCATTTTTCTCTTAGAAAAAATCGCCCTTCTGCACTCTTGCCTCTCTTCTTATTCAAATCAATCAGCTAAAAAAACCACAAACATGCATTTACAATGCACAAATCAATTTTTAACCATTCCGAGCGTGATAACGTTGCCCCACGATCCCTTCGACGTATTGAAAGCGCCGAGTGAAAAAAATAAATGGGGGCAATTGAGAGCAATGAGTGAGAAAGCAAGAAAGCGGTGGCAACGCCGCCCCGGAACCACTGGCGGTAAACTTCCCTGGAATGACTGGCGCAACGCCCTGACCTGGCGCAGAGCAACGCAAATTATGCTATTGGCAATCAACGTTTATATCGGCATCACCTTCTATTTTTGGGTACGCTACTTTGAAACTGGCGGCACGAGTCTTTATATGTCGAGGCCAGGCGGCATAGAAGGTTGGCTGCCAATTGCCGGATTGATGAACGTGAAGTTCACGTGGGAAACGGGTAATTTTCCCCCTATCCACCTTGCGTCAATGCTATTACTTATCGCATTTGTCCTCACCAGCCTGTTGCTGAAGAAATCGTTCTGCTCTTGGCTGTGCCCTATCGGCACAATTTCCGAGTGGGTCGGAGCTGTGGGGAAAAAAATATTTGGCCGCCATTTCATTCTTCCTAAGTGGCTGGATATTCCACTGCGTAGCCTGAAATATTTGCTATTAGGCTTTTTCCTCTATATCGCCTTATCAATGCCAGCACAGGGCATTTATATGTTCCTGATCTCGCCCTATGGTTTGATCGCCGACGTCAAAATGCTCGGCTTCTTCCGCAATATTGGCACCATCACGTTAGTCTGCGTTTTTCTTTTTACGTTTGTCAGCCTGTTCGTCCGCCATTTTTGGTGCCGCTACCTTTGTCCCTACGGTGCACTCTTGGGGGTATTTTCGCTGCTGTCGCCCTTCAAGATCCGTCGCAACGCCACCAGCTGTATCGATTGCGGCAAGTGCGCCAAGGCCTGCCCATCTAACATTCCTGTAGATAAGCTGATTCAGGTGAGAACCGCGGAATGCACGGCCTGTATGACCTGCGTCGAATCCTGCCCGGTATCCTCAACGCTTTATTTCTCACTGACGAAACCCTCGGGTTCACAGGAAAAAAGCAGCGAAACAACCAAACCGCTATGGCGACAAACGGCATTGTCCGGTATTACGATGACGCTACTGGTGCTTGGCATCCTTTTCGGCATGATCGGCTTTGCGATGTACATCGGCGGCTGGGACAGCCCGATTCCCGAACACATGTATTTCCGGCTCATCCCCAATGCACAGAACATTGGTCATTCGTAAAGAAAAAGGGGCCAAATTGGCCCCTGATTTTCATCTGCGCTGAATAGCAGATTACATATTGTCGATGATGTCTTGCGCGAACTCGCTACATTTACGCAGCTTAGCGCCTTCCATCAGACGTTCGAAATCGTAAGTCACGGTCTTGTTCTTGATCGCGCCTTCAACGCCCTTAATAATCAGGTCAGCCGCTTCGAACCATTGAAGGTGGCGTAACATCATTTCAGCAGACAGAATAACGGAACCTGGGTTCACTTTGTCCTGACCCGCATATTTCGGTGCAGTACCGTGCGTGGCTTCAAACAGTGCACATTCGTCACCGATGTTCGCGCCCGGAGCAATACCGATACCGCCGACCTGTGCAGCCAGGGCATCAGAAATGTAGTCACCGTTCAGATTCATACAGGCAATCACATCGTATTCAGCAGGACGCAGCAGGATTTGTTGCAGGAACGCATCGGCGATCACGTCTTTTACCACGATCTCTTTGCCGGTGTTCGGGTTCTTGATTTTCACCCATGGGCCGCCATCGATCAGCTCACCGCCGAATTCTTCACGCGCCAACTGGTATCCCCAGTCTTTGAACGCGCCTTCGGTGAATTTCATGATGTTGCCTTTGTGCACCAGCGTGACGGAATCACGGTCGTTGGTGATCGCGTATTCGATAGCAGCGCGAACCAGACGTTTGGTGCCTTCTTCGGAACACGGCTTCACGCCGATACCACACTGCTCAGGGAAACGGATTTTGTTAACGCCCATTTCTTCACGCAGGAATTTGATCACTTTGTCTGCTTCAGCAGAACCCGCTTTCCACTCGATACCTGCATAGATGTCTTCGGCGTTTTCGCGGAAGATCACCATGTCGGTCAGCTCAGGCTGTTTAACCGGGCTAGGTGTACCTTCGTAGTAGCGTACCGGACGCAGGCAAACATACAGATCCAACTGTTGGCGCAGTGCAACGTTCAGAGAACGAATACCACCACCGACTGGCGTTGTCAGCGGGCCCTTAATTGCCACACGGTATTCACGGATCAAATCCAGTGTTTCTTCCGGCAGCCAAACATCTTTACCGTAGACTTGCGTGGATTTTTCACCCGTATAGATTTCCATCCAGGAAATCGCGCGCTTGCCCTGATAGGCTTTCTTCACGGCGGCGTCAACGACGTTGATCATGGCTGGCGTTACATCGATACCGATGCCGTCACCTTCGATAAACGGAATGACCGGATTGTTTGGAACAACCAGTTTGCCTTGAGCGTCAACCGTGATTTTCTGACCTTCTGTCGGTACAACTACTTTGCTTTCCATTAACCTCTCCTTCGAGCGCAATTTTGTTAATGACTTGTAAGATGCGTGTCAATACTACTTGAATATTTAGCCCGCGCCAATCGCAAACCATTTGAGTATAATGCTTTTGTTATCCGCGACTATAAAGATGATGAATAAATTCTCTGTTAAAAATCACAAAGTTAAACGATTCAGCTCACAGCCGGCAAGAAAAAGGCAGCCTGACAATGCGCCGCGCCGCATCGTTTTGTTCAATAAACCCTTCGATGTCCTGCCGCAATTCACTGATGAAGCCGGGCGCCGCACGCTGAAAGACTATATTCCGATTAGCGGTATTTATGCCGCCGGGCGTCTGGATCGCGACAGCGAAGGCCTGATGATTCTCACCAATGACGGCAAACTTCAGGCTCGACTGACCCAACCAGCGCAAAAAACGGCCAAAATTTACTATGTTCAGGTCGAAGGTATTCCTGACGACGCCGTACTGACGCGCTTTCGTACGGGTTTAGATCTGAATGACGGCAAAACACTGCCCGCCGGTGCGGAGATCGTACCGGAACCCAGCTGGTTGTGGCCGCGTAATCCCCCTATTCGCGAGCGTAAAAGCATTCCCGACTGCTGGTTAAAAATCACGCTACATGAAGGCCGTAATCGGCAAGTCCGTCGTATGACGGCAAATATCGGGTATCCTACCTTGCGTCTGATTCGATACGGCATGGCCAATCAAACCGTAGAAAACCTGTTACCCGGAGAATGGAAGGAGATAATGGATGTTTAAACCCCATGTGACAGTCGCCTGTGTGGTACAGGCCGAAAACCATTTTCTGGTCGTCGAAGAGCTAATTAACGATAAATTATTGTGGAACCAGCCCGCGGGCCATCTGGAAGCCGACGAGACGCTGATTCAGGCTGCAAGCCGTGAACTGTGGGAAGAAACGGGCATTCAGGCCACACCGCAGAGTTTCTTGCGTCTGCACCAGTGGATCGCCCCCGACAACACGCCGTTTTTACGCTTTTGCTTCGCGCTCGATCTGCCTGCGCGGGTCGACACCCAGCCGCACGACAGCGATATCGAATGCTGCCGCTGGCTGACCGCCGAGGAAATTCTGCATTCGCGCCAGCTTCGTTCACCACTGGTGGCCGAAAGTATTCGCTGCTATCAGCAGCAAGAACGCTATCCGTTATCCGTACTAGGCGCGTTCAACTGGCCTTTTTAGACAGAGGTCTGTTTATAACCCTGCCGTGAATGGCCTGACCACTACGCGGCAGGAATAGCGATGCAGCCCTCGGCTCAACATGCTAAAATATGCCGCTTGTTTTTCGCATCAATGCGTCAGTAAATTTCAGTTCGTGAGACTTCCATGTCAGATAACAGCCAGAAAAAAGTGATTGTCGGTATGTCCGGCGGTGTTGATTCCTCCGTTTCCGCTTACCTGTTACAGCAACAGGGCTATCATGTTGAAGGCCTGTTCATGAAGAACTGGGAAGAGGATGACGACACAGAGTATTGCTCAGCGGCCACCGATCTTGCCGATGCGCAGGCCGTTTGCGACAAGCTGGGTATCGAATTACATACCGTCAACTTTGCCGCTGAATATTGGGACAACGTGTTTGAACTCTTCCTTGAAGAATACAAAGCGGGCCGTACCCCCAACCCCGATATCCTGTGCAATAAAGAAATCAAATTTAAAGCCTTCCTGGAATTCGCCGCCGAGGATCTCGGGGCAGACTACATCGCGACAGGCCACTATGTCCGTCGTCACGACGTTGACGGCAAGAGCCGTTTGCTACGCGGCATGGACGGCAACAAAGACCAGAGCTATTTTCTTTATACGCTGAGCCACGAGCAGATCGCACAGAGCCTGTTCCCGGTCGGCGAGCTGGAAAAACCGCAGGTACGTAAAATTGCCGAAGAGCTGGAACTGGCAACCGCGAAGAAAAAAGACTCGACCGGCATTTGCTTCATCGGTGAGCGCAAATTTACCGATTTTCTGGCGCGCTACCTGCCCGCACAGCCGGGTCCGATTCTGTCCGTCGACGACAACAAACCGATGGGACAGCATCAAGGGCTGATGTACCACACGCTGGGACAACGCAAAGGTCTGGGTATTGGCGGCGTTAAAGACGGCGGCGAAGACCCTTGGTACGTGGTAGATAAAGATGTCGCCAACAATATTCTGTATGTCGCGCAGGGTCACGAACACCCTCGCCTGATGTCGTACGGTTTAATCGCACAGCAGTTACACTGGGTAGATCGTGAACCGCTCACCGCTGAATTACGTTGTACGGTGAAAACCCGTTATCGTCAGGCGGATATCCCCTGCACCGTCACGCCACTGGGCGACGATCGCATTACCGTGCGTTTTGATGAGCCTGTCGCAGCCGTGACTCCAGGCCAATCCGCCGTCTTTTATCTGGACGACGTTTGCCTTGGCGGCGGTATCATTGAAGAACGCTTACAGGAGTAACCGTGGCTAAGAACTATTATGAAATTACGCTGGCGCTAGCGGGCATTTGCCAATCGGCGTATGTAGTCCAGCAACTGGCCCATACCGGTAGCTGTAATAACGATGTGCTGCATACCTCGCTGAACAGCGTTTTGAATCTCAATCCGGCGTCCACGTTGGCCGTTTACGGCAATGACGAGCAAAACCTGAAAGTTGGGCTGGAAACGCTGTTAGGAATTCTGAATACCAGCAGCAACAAAGGCGCGGGCGCGGAACTCTCACGCTACGCTTTCAGCCTGATTGCGTTAGAGCGCAAACTGAATGCGAAGTCTGCCGCGCTTGACGAATTGGGCAAACGCATCGGGCAGTTGGAACGCCAACTGGAGCATTTTGACCTGCTCTCCGAAACGATTGTGAGCGCGCTGGCGGCGATTTATGTGGATGTCATCAGTACGTTGGGGCCGCGTATTCAGGTTACCGGTTCACCGGAAGTGCTGAAAAACAGCCAGGTGCAGGCTAAAGTACGCGCGGCGCTGCTGGCCGGTATCCGCTCTGCGGTGCTCTGGCAACAAATTGGCGGTGGACGCTTACAGCTGATGCTTTCACGCGGCAAGTTGGTTAAAGAAGCAAAACAGATATTGGCGCGTTGCCCATCCGTTTGATGGTATTCTTGCCGCGATGAGCGGCGCTGATGTGATTAACGCCAGCGTCGCGAAATTGATTGTTGTTAAAACTATTTGTCCTTACTGAAATTAATCGTTTTTATTGAAATTAATCGTTATTGAAACCAATCTCAGGAGTTGCTTGCGATGGAATTATCCTCACTGACCGCCGTTTCCCCTATTGATGGACGCTACGGCGATAAAGTCAGCACGTTGCGCACTATTTTCAGCGAATTCGGTTTGCTGAAATTCCGTGTGCAGGTTGAAGTACGTTGGCTGCAAAAACTGGCAGCCTGTGCAGAGATCCAGGAAGTTCCTGCATTTGACGATGACGCAAACGCTTTCCTTGATAAAATTGTCGCCGAATTCAGTGAAGAGGATGCGGCCCGCATTAAAACGATCGAGCGCACGACCAACCACGACGTGAAAGCCGTTGAGTACTTCCTGAAAGAGAAAGTTGCCGCTATTCCGGCGCTGCACGCCGTCAACGAATTCATCCACTTCGCCTGTACTTCAGAAGACATCAACAACCTGTCCCATGCGTTGATGCTGGATACCGCTCGCCGCGATGTCATCCTGCCGCACTGGCGTCAAATCATTGATGCGCTGAAAACGCTGGCACAGGAATACCGCGATATCCCGCTGCTTTCCCGTACACACGGCCAGCCCGCTACGCCGTCCACTATCGGTAAAGAGTTTGCTAACGTGGCTTACCGTATGGACCGCCAGTATCGCCAGCTGCAACAGGTTGAGATTCTGGGCAAGATTAATGGTGCTGTCGGTAACTATAACGCCCATCTGGCAGCCTACCCGGAAGTGGATTGGCACCAGTTCAGCGAAAGTTTTGTTACCTCACTGGGTATCAACTGGAACCCGTACACCACGCAGATCGAACCGCACGATTACATCGCCGAGCTGTTTGACTGCATCGCGCGTTTCAACACGATTTTGATCGACTTTGACCGTGATATTTGGGGCTACATTGCCCTAAATCACTTCAAGCAGAAGACTATTGCTGGCGAAATCGGTTCCTCCACCATGCCGCATAAAGTTAACCCGATTGACTTCGAAAACTCGGAAGGCAACCTGGGTCTGGCGAATGCCGTTCTGGGGCATCTGGCTAGCAAGTTGCCGGTTTCCCGTTGGCAGCGTGACCTCACTGACTCTACCGTGCTGCGTAATCTGGGCGTCGGCGTGGGCTATGCACTGATTGCGTATCAGGCCACGATGAAAGGCATCAGCAAACTGGAAGTGAACCGCGATCGTCTGGCTGACGAACTGGATCACAACTGGGAAGTGTTGGCTGAGCCAATCCAAACCGTGATGCGTCGCTACGGCATTGAAAAGCCATACGAGAAGCTGAAAGAGCTAACGCGTGGCAAACGCGTTGATGCTGCCGGTATTCAGGAATTTATCGATGGCCTGGCGTTGCCAGAAGCGGAAAAAACGCGCCTGAAGGCGATGACGCCAGCCAACTATATCGGCCGCGCTATCGCAATGGTTGATGACCTGAAATAACCGTTCTCAAACCCGAACGTGACCTTCTCTGGCGGGCGCTCTGCCCGCCAGATCTCTAATTAACCATACTCTAAATAATTCGAGTTTCAGGTAGGCGGCAAGCGAAGGAATCCCGATGAGCTTACTCAAGTAAGTGATTCGGGTGACTGAACGTAGCCAACACACATGCAACTCGAAGTATGACGAGTATGACCATTTCCAGCCTGTTTATACCCGGTTTATTCTCCCTGTGGATAATTTAACAAATAAAATAAATAACGTTCTCTGCGTATAATGTTGATACGCGGGGGCGACATACGTGAAAGATAGGGTGCATAAAGGTATTTTGATAAATATCATTCTATCTATTCGACAGAGGATATAGCGATGCGAATTCTGGTCGTTGAAGATAATGTATTATTGCGCCACCATTTAACCGTTCAGATGAACGAAATGGGGCATCAGGTTGACGCGGCGTCTGACGCCAAAGAAGCGGATTATTTTCTGCATGAAAATATGCCGGATATCGCCATTGTCGACCTCGGGCTACCCGATGAAGACGGCATGAGCATGATCCGTCGCTGGCGTGCCCATCAGGTCAAGCTCCCGATTCTGGTGCTGACCGCCCGTGAAGGCTGGCAGGACAAAGTTGCGGTGCTAGGGGCAGGTGCGGACGACTACGTAACCAAGCCGTTCCATATGGAAGAAGTTGTTGCGCGCTTGCAGGCGCTGATGCGGCGCAACAGCGGGCTGGCCTCGCAAATCATCAGCCTGCCGCCTTTTGAGATCGATTTATCGCGCCGCGAGCTGCTGATCCACGGCAGCCCGATCAAGCTCACCGCGTTTGAATACACGATTATCGAGACGTTGATTCGTAATAAAGGCAAAGTCGTCAGCAAAGAGTCGCTGATGTTGCAGCTGTACCCCGATGCAGAACTGCGGGAAAGTCACACCATCGACGTATTAATGGGACGGCTACGCAAGAAAATTCAGCAGGCAGAAGCGCCGGATGTGATCACCACCGTACGCGGACAAGGATATCGCTTTGATATTGATGATACCCCTTCAGGCTCAGCATGAGCGATAAGAAGCTGCCCTTCTCGCTTCGTATTCGTTTTTTACTCGCGACAGCAGCCATCGTACTAGCGCTGTCGCTCGCCTATGGCGTCGTCGCCATTATCGGTTACAGCGTCAACTTTGATAAAACCTCATTCCGTTTGCTGCGTGGTGAAAGTAACCTCTACTACAGCCTTGCGCAGTGGCGCGATAACCAGCTGAATATCGTCACGCCACCCGACGTCGATATCAACTTCCCCACGCTGGTGTTGATATACGACGAATATGGCAACATGCTCTGGCGCGAAAAACACGTTCCCGAGCTGGAAGCGCTAATCAATCCAGAATGGTTAAGCAAGACGGCCTATCACGAGCTGGATACCGACACCGATACCAGCAGCGCGGTATTAACGGGCAATACCTTACTGCTGAGCAGCCTGCGGGCGCTGAACGGGGCGCATAGCAATGCGTTAACGCACTCCATCGCCGTGAACGTTTACCCCAAGACCGAACATCTCCCTTCCATCACCATTGTCGTGGTTGACCGCATCCCGCAGGAACTCCAGCAGGAAGACGTGGTGTGGGAATGGTTCAGTTATGTGTTGATCGCCAATCTTCTGCTGGTGCTTCCCCTGCTTTGGCTGGGTGCTCACTGGAGTCTGCGTCCTATTCAGCATCTGGTAAAACAGATCGCCGAGCTGGAAAAAGGCACACGCGATCAGTTGGATGAAAATCCACCGCGCGAATTGTTCAGTCTGGTGAAAAACCTGAATATCCTGCTGAATAACGAACGTCAGCGCTACCACAAGTACCGTACAACGCTCACCGACCTTACCCACAGTTTGAAAACGCCGCTGGCGGTTTTACAGACCACGTTACGTGCGCTGCGAACCGGCAAAGAGATCACTATCGATCAGGCTGAACCTATTATGCTGTCGCAGATCAGCCGTATCTCGCAGCAGATTGGCTATTACCTGCATCGGGCCAGCGTACGCTCTGAACATAATCTGCTGATACGTGAAGTACACTCGGTTCCGGCACTACTGGATGGCCTGTGTTCCGCGTTAAATAAGGTGTATCAGCGCAAGGGCGTGGTGTTGACGCTCGATATTCCACCCGAGCTGACCTTCGTCGGTGAGAAAAATGATTTCATGGAAGTCCTGGGCAATATTCTTGATAACGCCTGTAAATACTGTCTGGAATTTGTCGAAATTAGCGTGCAATACTCCGATCACAAGTTACATCTGATTATTGATGACGACGGCCCCGGCATCCACGAGAGTAAGCGCGAAATGATTTTCCTGCGTGGGCAACGCGCCGACCGTATGCGTCCCGGACAAGGTATCGGCCTTGCCGTTGCGGTCGAAATTATCGAACAGTATCAGGGTGAGATCCTCATCAGCGACAGCGCACTGGGCGGTGCCCGAGTCGAAGCTATTTTCTCCCGCCAGAACCTGAGCCAGAATGAGGGGTGAAAGACAGTACAGCGCGCGATGCTTCCGCTATACTTATCGCCAAAATACTGATTGTTTTAAAATACTGATTATTTCACGGAAAATCATATCTTCAAGAACAGTCATTTCCTCAAAAAAACAAGTTTCTGGAAAACAGTATGGACTATCAGCTCAATCTCGACTGGCAGGATTTTTTAGCGAACTACTGGCAAAAACGTCCGCTCCTGATTAAAGGCGGCTTCACGCATTTTATCGACCCGATTTCACCCGACGAGCTCGCCGGCCTGGCGTTAGAAAACGAGGTAGATAGCCGTCTGGTGAGCCATCAGAACGGACGCTGGCAGGTAAGCCACGGTCCCTTCGAGAGCTACGATCATCTGGGGGAAAGTAACTGGTCGCTGCTGGTGCAGGCCGTCGATCACTGGCATGAGCCCTCTTCTGCCTTGATGCAGCCCTTTCGACAACTGCCGGACTGGCGCACCGATGATTTGATGATTTCATTTTCCGTTCCCGGCGGTGGCGTAGGGCCACATCTGGATCAGTATGATGTTTTCATTATTCAGGGAACGGGACGTCGCCGCTGGCGCATCGGTGAAAAAATACCGATGAAGCAGCACTGTCCGCATCCTGATCTGCTTCAGGTCGAGCCGTTTGACGCCATTATTGATGAGGAGCTGGAGCCGGGCGATATCATCTATATTCCACCGGGTTTCCCGCACGAAGGCTATTCGCTGGAAAACTCGCTGAACTACTCGGTGGGTTTCCGTGCGCCGAATGCTCGCGAGCTGGTCAGCGGCTTTGCGGATTATGTCCTTTCCCGTGAACTCGGCAGCTATCGCTACAGCGACCCTGATGTTCCATCCCGCGATCATATCGCCAGCGTACTGCCGCAAGAGCTGGATGCGCTGCAAAAAATGATGCTGGAGCTGGTGCAGCAGCCGGAGCATTTCCAGAACTGGTTTGGCGAATTTATTTCCCAGTCCCGTCACGAGCTCGATCTCTCACCACCGGAGCCACCTTATCAGGCAGGCGAAGTGTATGAATATCTGCAACAGGGTGAGCCACTGCGTCGTTTAGGCGGCCTGCGGGTCATCTGCGTTGGCGATAGCTGCTTCGTTAACGGGGAAAAAGTGAACAGTACGCACAAGGAGGCGCTGTTTGCGCTGGCTGAGCATCCTGCTATTGGTGCAGAACTGCTGGGCGACGCGCTGGAAGATCCTTCTTTCCTCGCACAGCTTACCGTTCTGATTAACAGCGGTTACTGGTATTTCGCGGATTAAGACCGATCTTGAATACGGGGTAGTACAAAGATAAGGCGGGAATGTCCCGCCTTCTTTATCTCTGCAAAATGGCAACGCTTACGGCTTCGCGCGCAGCGCCGTCAGCTCGGCAATGCGCATAATCACAGACACCGCTTTTTCCATGCCTTCCAGCGTGACAAATTCATGTTTGCCATGATAGTTGTAGCCGCCGGTAAACAAATTCGGGCACGGTAGTCCTTGAAATGACAGGTGAGCGCCGTCGGTGCCGCCGCGAATCGGCTTCATATTCGGCTCAATGTCACAATCCCGCATCGCCTGCTGCGCCAACGCAATAATGTGCGGATGCTGCTCAACCTGCTCACGCATGTTGTAATAGGTATCGGTAATCGTGACTTCAATGTAGCAATCCGGGTGCAGCCCCGCGCCGACCTTTTCCGCAATATCCAGCATCGTCTGTTTGCGCTGTTCAAAGCCGTTGCGGTCAAAATCGCGGACGATGTAATGCAAGTCTGCGCGCTCCACAGAGCCTTTCATGGTGTGAAGATGATAGAACCCCTGATAGCCGTCCGTCTGCTCCGGCGATTGACTCTCTGGCACCTGCTGGTGATAGCGAGAAGCCAACGTCAGCGCATTCACCATCACGCCTTTGGCGCTGCCGGGATGCACATTGTTGCCCACAATTTTCACCTGAACCGATGCGGCATTAAAATTCTCATACTCCAACTCGCCGACACCACCGCCGTCCACGGTATAGGCCCACTGTGCGTTAAACGCTTTGACATCAAAAAATTGCGCGCCCTTGCCAATTTCTTCATCCGGCGTAAAGGCAATACGAATATCGCCGTGCGGTAACTGGCTTGCCTTCAGACGCACCAGCGCGGTAATAATTTCCGCGATCCCCGCTTTATCATCCGCCCCCAGCAGCGTTTTACCGTCTGTGGTAATCAGCGTGTGCCCCAGTAATTGGTGTAACACCGGGAACATCACGGGTGACAGCACTTCATCCCCTACGCCCAAGGCAATATCGCCGCCGCGGTAGTTTTCCAGAATCTGCGGATTAACATTCTTGCCGCTAAAGTCCGGTGACGTATCCATATGTGAAATAAAGCCGATGGCCGGAACGGGCCAGGCAACGTTTGCAGGGAGCGTCGCCATCAGGCAGCCCTGCTTGCTCAGCGCGACTTGCTCAAACCCCAGTTCGAGCAGTTCCTGCTGCAACGCACGCGCCAGTTTCAACTGACCGTCGGTGCTCGGCACCTGCCGAACGCCGGACTTAGACTGTGTATCAAACGAAACGTAATTCAAAAATCTGTCGAGTAATTTATCCATCTTATTTATGCCCCCTGAACCCTGAAAGGCATTATGGATAGGGCTACCACGGTAAATATTGCGTCAGGTCAGTTTTTTTCCGATTTAACAAACCAGCAGACCAGAATTCAGGCCAAAAAGCGGCGACCACGTCACGAAGAATGCCCAAATCAGGTAACAATCAGGAAACATACTCCCTCATTCATTAGCTTAATTGCCATCAATCCGCAGTAAGTGGGTCACACAAGTTGGCGTCAGGCAGCGTTTCCCGTAAAATGCCGCCCTTAACTGCGCACGCTGGCTGAAAGGTGATAACCCTTGGTACGATCGCAACGGACATACCGTTAATCGGCCAAATCAGGACATAGAGCTAGACCTTAATGAAAGAAAACTCCCTGACTGTGCCGGTCGTTGAATTGCTCAACGTCCATAAAGGCTTTGATGGCAAAGACATCATTTCACATTTTAATCTCACCATTAATAACGGTGAGTTTCTGACGATCCTCGGGCCATCCGGCTGCGGCAAAACCACCGTACTACGTCTGATTGCCGGCCTGGAAACGGTCGATAGCGGCAACGTCATGCTGGAAAAGCAAGACATTACCCACCAGCCCGCCGAGCAACGGCACGTTAATACCGTATTTCAAAGTTACGCCCTGTTTCCTCATCTCAGCGTGTTTGAGAACGTGGCATTCGGCCTGCGCATGCAGAAAACGCCTGCCGCGGAGATTGCGCCACGCGTGATTGACGCGCTGAAAATGGTGCAGTTGGAGGAGCTGGCACAGCGTCGCCCGCACCAGCTTTCCGGCGGCCAGCAGCAGCGCGTAGCCATCGCCCGCGCCGTTGTCAATCAGCCAAAAGTTCTGTTGCTGGATGAATCCCTGTCCGCGCTCGATTATAAGCTGCGTAAGCAGATGCAGAACGAACTGAAGGCACTGCAACGTAAGCTGGGTATCACCTTTATTTTCGTCACACACGATCAGGAAGAAGCACTGACCATGTCTGACCGCATCGTCGTGATGCGCGATGGACGCATCGAGCAAGACGGTACGCCGCGTGAAATCTACGAAGAGCCGAAAAACCTGTTCGTCGCCAGCTTTATCGGTGAAATCAATATCTTTGATGCCGTAGTGCTGGAGCAGTTGGACGAACAGCGGGTACGCGCTCAGGTCGAAGGCCATGAATGCGTTATCACCGTCAGCTTTCCGGTCAACGTCGGCCAACATCTTAACGTACTACTGCGGCCGGAAGATTTACGCGTCGAAGAACTGGGCGACGGCATGCAGGCGGAGGGCATGGTGGGCTACGTGCGCGAGCGCAACTATAAAGGCATGACGCTGGAATCCAACATTGAGCTGGAAAACGGCAAGATGGTCATGGTCAGCGAGTTCTTTAACGAAGACGATCCCGACTTCGACCATTCACTCAACCAGAAAGTAGACGTCACCTGGGTGGAAAGTTGGGAGGTAGTCCTGCACGATGAAGAAGTCGCGTAAACGCTTTCAAAATATCATTATCACACTCATCGTTGCCTGGCTGGTGCTGTTTGTTTTCCTGCCCAACCTGATGATTATCGGAACCAGTTTTCTGACGCGCGATGACACCCATTTCGTCAGCCTGGTCTTTACGCTGGAAAACTATACGCGACTGGCCGATCCGCTTTATGCCTCTGTGCTACTGCATTCGCTGAACATGGCGGTTATCGCCACGCTCTGCTGTCTGCTGCTGGGCTATCCGTTTGCGTTTATTCTGGCGCGCTTACCGAAAAAAATTCAGCCACTGATGCTGTTTCTGCTGATTGTGCCGTTTTGGACCAACTCGCTAATCCGCATTTACGGGCTGAAAATCTTTCTGAGTACACGCGGCCATCTGAATGAATTTCTGCTCTGGACGGGCCTGATTGATACGCCGCTGCGGATTATGTACACCTCCGAAGCGGTGATTCTCGGCCTGATTTATATCCTGCTGCCGTTCATGGTGCTACCGCTCTACTCCAGCATTGAGAAGCTCGATAAATCCTACCTTGAGGCCGCCCGCGATCTGGGGGCCAATAAATGGCAAACCTTCATTCGCGTGGTGATCCCGCTGACCATGCCGGGGATTATCGCCGGCTGCCTGCTGGTGCTGCTGCCTGCTATGGGATTGTTCTTCGTTGCCGATCTGATGGGCGGTGCCAAGAATTTGCTGATCGGTAACGTCATTAAAAGCCAGTTCCTCAATATCCGCGACTGGCCGTTTGGTGCGGCCACCAGCATCTGCCTGACGCTGGTCATGGGCGTGCTGCTGTTTATCTACTACCGCACGGCCCGCCTGCTGAATAAAAAGGGAGAGCTGGAATGACCGGACGCTTAATCCGCGGTGGATTTATGTCCATCATTTACGCTTACCTGTACATCCCGATCATCATTCTGATCGTGAATTCGTTTAATCAGGCGCGTTTCGGCATCAACTGGCAGGGATTTACGCTGGACTGGTATCGTCTGCTGATCAACAACGACAGCCTGCTCCAGGCCGCGCAGCACTCACTGACGATGGCCGTTTTCTCGGCGACGTTCGCCACGCTGATTGGCTCCCTGACGGCCGTGGCACTGTATCGCTACCGCTTTCGCGGTAAGCCCTTTGTCGGCGGCATGCTGTTCGTGGTGATGATGTCGCCGGATATCGTGATGGCGATTTCGCTGCTGGTGCTCTTCATGCTGCTGGGCATCTCGCTCGGATTCTGGTCACTGCTGTTTTCCCATATCACGTTCTGCCTGCCGTTTGTGGTAGTGACCGTCTATTCGCGCCTGAAAGGCTTTGACGTGCGGATGTTGGAAGCCGCGCGCGATTTAGGTGCCAGCGAAGTGATTATTCTACGCAAAATCATTCTGCCGCTGGCCATGCCGGCAGTAGCCGCCAGTTGGCTGCTCAGCTTTACGCTGTCGATGGATGACGTGGTGGTGTCCTCGTTTGTCACCGGGCCCGCGTATGAGATTCTGCCGTTGAAGATTTACTCGATGGTGAAGGTCGGCGTTTCCCCGGAAGTTAACGCGCTGGCAACGATTTTGCTCATTCTGTCGCTGGTGCTGGTGCTCAGTAGCCAGCTGATTTTACGTGACCGCACCGGAAAATAAGGTGGCGGCAAGCACGATGAATATTGTTTTTTTCATATCTGCCTATAAGAACCTATTCCAGGCGGATATTTCCTTTGGGACCTGTAAGGAGGTAAACATAATGAAAAAGTGGCCACACCTACTGGCAGCCTGCGCAATGGCGTTCGGCATTAGCACCGCCAATGCCAGCGACAGCAAAACACTCTATTTCTATAACTGGACCGAATACGTGCCGCCGGGCCTATTGGAACAGTTCACGAAAGAAACGGGCATCAAGGTGATTTACTCCACCTATGAATCCAACGAGAGTATGTATGCCAAGTTGAAGACCTATAAGGACGGCGCTTACGATTTGGTCGTGCCTTCAACGTATTTCATCTCCAAGATGAGCAAAGAAGGCATGCTGCAAAAGATTGATACCCGCAAGCTCAGCAACTTCCATAATCTCGATCCGAATCTGCTGCACAAATCTTTCGATCCAAACAACGATTACTCCATTCCTTATATCTGGGGTGCCACGGCGATTGGTATTAATCATGAAATGATTGACCCCGCCAGCATCACCAGTTGGGCCGATCTGTGGAATACAAAGTACAAAAACAGCCTGCTGCTGACCGATGACGCGCGTGAGGTGTTCCAAATCGCTCTGCGTAAACTGGGTTACTCCGCAAATACCACCGATCCCAAAGAGATTGAAGCGGCCTATAAAGAATTGCAGGCTCTGATGCCGAACGTGCTGACGTTCAACTCAGACAACCCCGGCAACCCGTTCATCGAAGGTGAAGTCAATCTGGGTATGGTGTGGAATGGTTCTGCCTACGTGGCGCGTCAGGCAGGTACTCCGCTGGATGTTATCTGGCCCAAAGAAGGCGGCATCTTCTGGATGGACAGTCTGGCGATTCCGGCCAATGCCAAAAACGTTGACGGTGCGATGAAGCTGATCGACTTCCTGCTACGCCCAGAAGTCGCGGCACAGGTTGCGGAAACGATCGGTTATCCAACGCCGAACCTGGTGGCGAAAAAGTTACTGCCACCGGAGGTTTCAGGGGACAAAACGCTGTACCCGGATGATGAAACTATCGCGAAAGGCGAATGGCAGAACGACGTTGGCAGCGCCAGCACGCTGTATGAAACCTACTTCCAGCAGCTAAAAGCGGGTCGTTAATCGCAAGATATCGTGTCACTCGATAGCAATGCTGCTTCTTTATCCGATCGGGTAAGACGATCATTATCATAGAGACGTCCCTTTGATAGGGACGCTCATATTCACGGTATTAACCCCTTCCAGTTCAAGTAACTTAATTTTTTTTGCGATACCGCCAGCATACCCAGTCAAACTGTTATTGGTACCGATTACCCGATGGCAGGGAATGATAATAGATATTGGGTTGTGACCCACCGCCCCACCGGTAGCCTGAGCTGACATGCTGGTTTTACCCATAACGGCCGCAACATCTCTGGCTACCGTTCCGTATGTGACATATTCACCATACGGGATCTGACATAAGCGTTGCCAAACAGCCAGCCTAAAATCACTACCGCTTGGTGCCAATGGCAGAGTATCGAGGGAGGGATTCTTGCCTGAGAAATAAGCATCTAACCATCGTTTAGTGACAGAAAAAAGCGGCAGTTCGGTGCTTATCGATGGTTCGACGTGAAGGGACTCCGCATAATATTTTTGACCTACGAACCAGAGTCCGGTCAAGTTTCTCCCATCGGCTGCTACCGTAATTTCTCCCATTGGAGAATCATACTGGCTGAAAAACATAGGGTGTCCCTTTCGTTGGGTTAATCTAACAACACTTACGCATTCACCAATCATGTAAGGGCGGATCACCCTTACAATAAATGACTTATCAATATCAAGACAGGCTGTTCAGCGGTAGTTATCTTGATTTTTTACGCGTATCCGGCATCAGCAAAGTGGCTAGCCCAAGCAACGGAAGGTAACCGCAGGCATCATAGACCGACACAATTCCATAGATATCAGCCAACTTACCTAAACCTGCGGCGGCAATGCCCCCACACCAAACATGATACCGAACATAATTCTGGCAACCATCCCCGTTCTTCCTGGCACAACTTCTTGTGCATATACCACGAGTGCAGCAAACGCCGAAGACAGTACAAAACCAATTATGAGTGTTAACGTGACGGTCCAGAAAAAATTTGCATGCGGCAGGATCGGAGCGAAGGGAATAACCCCTAAAAATGATATCCAGATCACCGCCTTGCGGCCGATACGATCGCCAACCGGCCCACCAGCAAACGTTCCAATCGCTACTGCTGCAAGGAAAGCAAACAGGCAGAACTGCGCATCGCGTAAGGTAATATCAAAACGTTGAATCAGGTAAAACGTATAGTAATTGCTGATGGAGGCGATGTAGGTGAACTTCGTCAGCATCAAAACACTGACAATTGCGACGGCAAGAATCACTTTGCTTCGGGGTAATTTTTCACCACTGACGCTATCATGTTTTTTGCTCTGCGCATGCCCGTGCTCGATAGTCCAACGGCTTATACGAGTCAAAATAACAATGGCAATAAACGCGATGATCATTAACCACGCGACTGACATTTGCCCGTGGGGAAGTATCAACAGTGCGGCGATCAAAGGACCGAATGCGGTACCCGCATTTCCCCCGACCTGAAAAACCGACTGAGCGGTGCCAAACTTCCCGCCGGAAGCCATTCGGGCAACCCGTGAGGCCTCAGGGTGAAATGTGGACGACCCTACTCCAACTAACGCCGCAGAGATGAGCAACAGGGTAAAGCTGTCAGCTATTGCCAACACACCGATACCCAGAAACGTAACAGCCATCCCTGCGGGTAGAAGATAGGGTTTAGGACGTTTGTCGGTATACAAACCAACCCAGGGTTGAAGAAGGGAGGCCGTAATTTGGTAAACCAGCGCAATCATGCCAATTTGTGCGTACGACAGCGTGAAATTTTCTTTCAGCATCGGGTAAATTGATGGCAGCGTGGCCTGAATAACATCGTTGCATGCATGAGTTAACGCGATTGCTCCGACGATGTTAACCAAAAATTTTCCAGTGTCACTCCCAACATTTGCTTGTGTTGGTACTTGTTCGCTCACTTCAGTAGAAGACATATCTTATGTTTCTCATTGGCAGGTGAAAAACAACATTATCTGCATGCCAGTTTTCACCATAACTCCTTGCAGCTCGGTGCCTGACATCGACTATGTCACAGAAACAATGTCGTTTCATTCGTACATACTTGCGGAAAAAATTATGATAATGGCATCGACTGAATTTAATACGCCAATCGATACAGATGAGATGACAATAGAAATGAACAATTCCGACTGGGGATGTCTCGCCCGATCGTACGAGCGGGGTGAATTAAATCCGTCACACAGGCATAAACGGGGGCAACTGCTTTATGCTGTGAAAGGCGTGATGTTAGTCCAAACAGATAGTCGACAGTGGGTAATACCTCCTCAAAGATCACTTTGGCTACCAGCGGAGCAGTGGCATTCCTTCACCCTGCTTTCTCATACTGAATTAAGAACGTTGTACTTTACACCTTCGTTTGTGCGGAAGCCTGCGGTATGAAAACACTGGATCACATTCATGTCATCGGCATGACGCCTTTCGCACAACACCTGATATCCAGTTTGTTTGAGCAATCTTTCAACCACTCGACACAAAAGTTAATCGCCCAATTATTGCTCAGAATCGTAAATGAAACCGAAGCGCTTCCTGTGGATCTGGCCATGCCATGTGATGATAAATTGCACAAAGTGGCTCAAGATATACTCGTCAACAATAGATGGAACGTATCCCTGAGTGAATTCGCGGAGCGGGTTGCAATGTCCGAACGCACTTTTTCACGTTATTTCACAGAAGATACCGGGTGCAGTTTTCGGACCTGGAAGCAACGGGCGAGGATTTTTGTATCCATGGACCTGCTTTCTAACGGTATGCCGGTCAAAAATGTGGCCTACAAACTGGGATTTTCATGCCCCTCTTCCTTCATTGCCGCATTTCGCACAGTGACGGGCCAGACTCCTTCATGTTTTTCAGGGTTGTCTGACATTCATGATGAGTGACGTAGTCCACGTGCTAACACTTGCTGGTGGCTTGAACGCTCGTTTAGCGTATCCGAATCACCACTCGACGGGTTTGTCAGCCCCCTGCTTTTCCCTACCTGACGTCATTTCTTTAACATCATTTAGCGAGTTTGCGCGCCTAAAGCCCTCAAATTGACAGCCAAAAGCATTATCCTGACGGCATTAGGAAAATAATTACGCTCCGCTTCTTCTATAATGATTCCACCCCCACCGGAATCACGATAAGGAGCACCACCATGCTGCAACTCTCCAGCCACAGTTTTCAAGACGGCGACACTATCCCAGGCGAATTTGCGTTTGCCGTACCCGATGCAACTAGCCACATTGCCCTGTCTTCTAACCACAATCCCCACCTTGCCTGGCACGGCGCGCCCGAAGGAACACAGTCTTTCGTGTTGGTCTGCCACGACCCAGATGTACCCAGCCGCGGTGACGATGTGAATCAGGAAGGCCGCGAGGTTAGCGCCTCTCTGCCGCGTGTCGATTTCTACCATTGGCTATTGCTGGACATTCCAGCCAGCATCAATGAAATTCCTGCCGCCTCGCATTCCACTGGCATCACACCGCGTGGGAAAGCAGGCCCGAATGCACCGACCGGACTCCGGCACGGCATCAATGATTACACGGGCTGGTTCGCCACGGACGAGCAGATGAAAGGCACCTACTATGGTTATGATGGTCCTTGCCCACCGTGGAACGATGCGATCGTCCATCATTACATCTTCACACTTTACGCTCTCGCGACGCCGACTTTAACGATAGAAGGTGAACTTAACGGAGCGAATGTCCGCGCTGCGCTGGCTAACGCGCCAGTACTGGCAGAAGCGACACTCACCGGGCTGTATACGCTGAACCCCGCATTGTTGTGATAGCAATACGTTATGATCATGCCTCGTTATAAGAATGTCCGGCCATGTGCGTGACCGCTTTACGCCCCGCGGCCCCGCCTCTTAGTGCAGAGGCGGACTGGCGATTGCCATCAGGCCAGCCGCTACAGCGGTATGGCCTGTGTGCGCTAGCTCAGCCTCACTTACGCACGCCACAGCAGACAACGCGTTTTCATTTTTATGAGGCCACGCTTCTGCTGGTTCTCTCTGGCCGGTTAACCCTTCTTGAACAGAACGAAACGACGGTTGTCGATACGCCATCTCAGCTTTGTCTGATTACGCCTGATGCAAGCGCCGATCTGGCGAAAACGCCCGGCGGTCATGACTCCGCTTTCCGGTCGATCTTTCTGACGTTTTCATCCACGCTTCTGGCGCGGTTTTATCAACGCTACCCTGAGGAATTGGCCCCTGCGCATCATCCGAGTCCCTTCACTACCCTCGCGTTGGATGACGATCTCACCCACACATTGCAGTATCTGGTTGAGGGGATTACGGGCAACGCACTTAATGAATTGCGTCTCGAACTGCGGCTAATGGATATGTTGCTGGCGCTGTCGGAACGGGGATATCGTTTTGGCGCACCGCCACAGCCCGGCGTTACGGCACAACTGCGTGCGCTTATCAGTGAAGAACCGGAACGACACTGGACCGCACAGTCTGCGGGTCGCCTGCTGGCGATGAGCGAGGCTACGCTGCGTCGAAGGCTATCCGCCGAGCAGACACGCTTTGAAGTGCTGTTGCTGGAGACACGAATGCAACACGCGATGATGCTGGTACAGACGACATCATGGAGTATGCAGCGTCTGGCCGAAGCCTGCGGGTATAAATCCTCGGCGCGTTTTTCCGAACGGTTTAAAACCCGTTTTGGCTGTTCGCCAACCAAGTTTCGTTAATCGTCATCTACAGCACCGCGCTTTCATCCCAAAACGCTCAACGTAAGTTAAAAAAACGCCCTGTTGGATAAACCAGACAGGGCGTTTAATTATCGGCACGATTTTAGCGAATTACTCTTTTTGTTCCTGTGCCAAATCGTTAGCAATTTTCACTGTTTCATCCAGATAAGGATCGGGTGCCTGATAGTCTTTCGGCAGATCTTCCAGCGATTTGAGCGGTTTTTTACCTTCTCTCGCCAGTCGATCGTTAATCCGCTTCAGACGCATCGCTTCATCATCGTCATTCTCTTTCTCGCGCTGGGCAAGGTTGAGCGACACGATGTTGCGCTTATCCTTCAGCGCGTTGTAGCGAGCAATATCTTGCGCGACATACTGGAACTCAGGATCTTTGGCGATACGCTCCTGATGATGTTCATTCAGTTTGCTGATCAGTGCCTTCAGATCGCCGCTCTTCGTGTAGTTAGCCGCTTTGATGCTGTCCCACGGTAGCGCGTTATCTTCAAACTTCTCACCGGTATCTACCGTTTCCGTACCGGTTGGCATCATCACGTCAGGCGTCACGCCTTTCATCTGAGTACTGCCGCCGTCAATGCGATAGAACTTCTGAATCGTATATTGCACAGAACCCAGCGCTGGCCAGTCAGGACGCAGCATCTGATCGTAAATCCGATTCAGAGAGCGATACTGCTGTACGGTGCCTTTACCAAACGTCGGTTCACCGACGATCAAAGCACGGCCATAATCCTGCATTGCTGCCGCGAAGATCTCGGAAGCAGAAGCACTGAAACGGTCTACCAGCACCACCAGCGGGCCTTTGTAATACACAATGCCGTCGGTGTCGCTGTCTTCGCGCACTTTGCCGTTATTATCGCGTACCTGAACCACAGGGCCGCCTGGGATAAACAGACCGGAAAGCCCTACCGCTTCCGTCAGCGCACCGCCGCCGTTAGTACGTAAGTCAATCACAATGCTGCTGACGTTCTGTTTTTCCAGCTTCTGGAGCTGAACTTTCACGTCATCCGTCAGGCCGACATAGAAACCGGGGATGTCCAGCACGCCGACTTTATCCTTGCCGACCGTCTTGACGGACATTTTAACCGCGCGGTCTTCAAGGCGAATGCGTTCACGCGTCAGCGTAACAATGCGGGTTTTCGTCCCCTTGCCAGCAGGCAGAATCTCCAGACGCACCTTACTGCCTTTCGGCCCTTTAATCAGCGCAACGACATCATCCAGACGCCAGCCGATAACATCCACCATTGGCTTACCGCTTTGGCCTACGCCAACCACGCGGTCACCGACGGTAATGTTTTTGCTTTTCGCTGCCGGACCACCAGGCACCATAGAATTAATCATGGTGTAGTCGTCATCCATCTGTAACACCGCACCAATCCCTTCGAGCGACAGGCTCATTTCGGTATTGAATTGCTCGGTGTTACGCGGTGACAGGTAGCTGGTATGCGGGTCAATTTCACGCGCAAAGGCGTTCATGACGAGTTGGAAAACATCTTCGCTGTTGCTTTGCGCCAGACGGCGAATCGCAAACTGGTAACGCTTGGTCAGCGTCTCTTTGATGTCTTTATCATCTTTACCGGTCAGCTTCAGGCTGAGCCAGTCATATTTTACCTTGGCATCCCACAGGCGGTTAAGTTCACCCACGTTCTGCGGCCAAGGGGCTTTGCTGCGGTCGAGCTCAAACGTCTCATTGCCCGTCAGATCGACCGGTTTATCCAACAGCGACAGTGCATATTGAAAACGCTCAAACCGACGCTTCTGCGCCAAATTGTACAACGCGTACGGAACATCCAGTTGACCGGATTTCAGCGCGTCGCCCAACTGGGCTTTTTGCCCGGAAAATTGTACCACATCAGAGGCCAACAGCACGTTGTGGCTGTAGTCCAGCATATTGAGGTAGCGGTTAAAAATTTTCTCAGAGAACTGCGCATCCAGCATAAACTGGCGATAGTGCGAACGCAGGAAACGTGAGGCCACCCTGTCGCTAACGGTAGCGTGCTGAGGCTCCTGATGTAGCTGAGGAATCTGTTCAACACGCGTAATGTTTTCATTTGCAAAACTAGAGCCCGCCAGCAGTAAACCTGCGATGGCGGTTATTTTGACTAAGTTGTTCATGCCCAGGTTGGCCTCCGTATCAGAACTGCAAGTGTTCTGCGCGTACAATCATTGCCAGTCCAGAAGCCAATTGTACTCTGACTTCGCCTTTGGCAATTTCAAGCACGGTGGCATCCATGGCGTCTTTGCCGGCTCTGACTTTGATTTCCTGACCGATTTGCAGTTTGGAAACATCCGTAACCGCTACCCGTTGACGCTCATTGCTGGCAGGTTTTGCCTGACGAGATTGAGCATTCGCGGATTGCTGAGAAGAGGGCTGCGATTGGCCGGAAGAAGGCTGACGTGGATTACGCGGTGCACGGTTTTGAGATGCATTGTTTGAAGCATCACGGCGCGGCGCACGTTTCTGAGCAGGACGAGGAGTACGCGCTGCTTCTGCCGACTCTCCGGCTGCTTCACGTTTTTTCGCCTGTTGCTCAGCACGCTGAGCCTGAACTCGCGCTTTCGCTTCTTCCAATTGCTTACGAGCATGATCGACATGCTGCTGTTCCAACTCACCGCATGGGTTACCATCCAGATCCACACGTTGGGCACCCAATTTTACACCGTACAGATACCGCCAGCTTGAGGTGTAAAGACGCAGCGCAGAGCGTAATTGCGTCTTACTGACGTTATCGGACTCCGGAACACGCTCAACAAGATCCTGAAAAATACCGATCTTTAACGGACGAGTTTCACCTTCAGTGGTGAAACAAAGCGGGAACCGCTCTGCCAAAAAGGCAATGACTTCTTTACTACTGTTCAACTTAGGTTGATTTTCCATGAAATTTCCTGATTACAACGGGTTTGCCAACCGGCGCAGGCATGAACAGGCGTCATTATAATGACGCCATCGGCAATTGCCACGTTAACCTTGTCTCAACGTGAGAGAATTGATGAATGTCATCACATCACTCGCTTCCAGTTGAGCACAAAGTACGCTCACCACGGCCTTCAGCCCTTCTTCATCATCTGCGTCAAAACGCTGATAAAGGGTACTGTCAATATCCAGAACGCCAATCGGTTGCCCGTTAACGACAAGCGGTAGCACAATTTCAGCATTACTCGCGGCATCACAGGCGATATGACCAGGGAACGCATGGACATCATCCACGCGCTGAATGCGATTTTCAGCTATTGCCGCACCGCATACACCTTTGCCAACCGGAATACGCACACAAGCAACCTTGCCCTGAAACGGTCCCAGGAAAAGCGTGTCGTTATCCAACAGGTAAAACCCTGCCCAGTTAACCCCATCCAAACGCTCAAACAGCAACGCACTACTGTTTGATAAAATCGTAATAAAACGGTTTTCATCCGCGATAAGCGATGACATGTCGCGAATGAGATCCTGATAAAATTCTTGTTTGTTCATACTTGCTTATTCATAAAGTATATCGTTGTCTTTTCAAAACAGTGCGAACCGTTTCCACACAGACTGCATTAGCATCGGTTACAGAATGCCATAAGATTAGCGCCTTCGCGCGAAGAATCATCCACTTTACTGTACCGCTGTCGTGCATATCATGCTATTTCCACCTGTAAAATAATATCGGGCAGAGATCAGAGCCTTATTATGAATTTATCATTCAGTGAGCCTTCAGTTACACTAAATAGCTGTGAATACGTTATCTATCGTGAATATAACGGGACTTAACACCTTCTATCGGATCGCAGGAAAGATGAAAATACAGAGTATAACCAGCCCTGCCCCGTTTCCATCTCCCCGGCCGCCGTTAACCGAGGGGGCGAAAAGTGCCGTACCTGCGATCGATCGCTATCACCGCTGCCCTGAATGCGATGCCTTTTTTGCGTTGCCGCAGTTGAAACGAACTCAGACGGCGAATTGTCCACGCTGCGATGCCAAAGTCAGTTCAGGCCGAGACTGGAGTATTTCTCGTCTTGCTGCGATGGCCGTCGCCATGCTGGTACTGATGCCGTTCGCCTTCACAGAGCCGTTGATCAGTATTCGGCTGCTGGGCGTCACCATCAATGCCAGCCTGTTTGAAGGCATTTGGCAAATCACCCGTCAAGGGCACCCGCTCACGGCAAGTATGGTCGCCTTCTGTACCGTTGGCGCCCCGCTCACGCTGGTTTTTTCTCTGTTATACCTGTTCTTTGCTCCCCGAATCGGGATGAATCTGCGCCCCATCCTCCTCATGTTGCAACGGCTAAAAGAATGGATGATGCTGGATATCTATCTGGTCGGCATGGCCGTTGCCGCAATCAAAGTCCGTGAATTTGCAGATGTTCAGGCGGGAATCGGGCTGGTCGCCTTTCTGGCACTGATGACCTTAAGCCTGTTGACGCTGATTCACTTAAATACCGACCAGCTTTGGCAGCGGTTTTATCCACGTATGAGACCGTTGATTGCGCCGGATCGCTATCGAATCTGCCTTTCCTGCCACTTCACCAGTTCGCCCGACAATCGGGGGCGTTGCCCCCGGTGCCATATTCCGCTTCGCTTGCGCCAGCGGCAAAGTCTGCAAAAATCCTGGGCAGCGCTCATTGCTTCTATAATTTTACTGCTCCCCGCTAACCTGTTACCCATATCAATTATTTATGTCAACGGTGCGCGTACGGAGGACACGATTTTTTCCGGTATTCTTTCGCTTGCGTCAGGCAATGTTCCGATCGCGCTGGTGGTCTTTATCGCCAGTATTCTGGTGCCGTTTACTAAGGTTATTGTGCTGTTCGGGCTGCTGGTGAGTATCCATCTTCGCTCAGAAGGCAACATAATGATGCGCATGAAGATGCTGCGCGTTATCCGTTGGATCGGTCGCTGGTCCATGCTCGATTTATTTGTGATTGCTCTGACGATGTCGCTCGTCAACCGCGATCAATTACTCGCTTTCACCATGGGGCCTGCTGCTTTTTACTTTGGCGCAGCGGTGATTCTCACTATCCTTGCCGTTGAATGGCTGGATAGCCGACTGATGTGGGATAACACTGATGTGGAATAACAATGCAAGATAATACGCCTGGGACACCAACTGAAGCTACCGTGAAGAACAAGCGTCGCCTGTCGCCGTTTTGGCTGCTGCCGCTGATTGCGTTGATGATTGCCGGCTGGCTGATTTACACCAATCAGCAGGAGCGCGGCGCAACGGTCACCATCGATTTTGTCTCCGCTGACGGTATTGTCGCTGGGCGTACTCCCGTGCGCTATCAGGGGGTCGAAGTCGGCACCGTGCAAAATATCAAGCTGAGTGAAGACCTGCGTACCATTCAGGTCGAAGCCAGTATCAAAAGCGATATGAAGGAAGCGTTGCGCAGCGGCACGCAGTTCTGGCTGGTTACCCCGAAAGCCTCTCTCGCTGGGGTTTCAGGGCTGGATGCGCTGGTGGGCGGTAACTACATTGGCATGATGCCCGGCTCCGGCGATCCGCAAGAGCACTTTTCCGCGCTGGATACGCAGCCCAAATACCGCGTGAATACCGGGGAACTGCTGATTCATCTCCATGCCGACGATCTCGGCTCACTGAATACCGGTTCGCTGGTTTACTACCGAAAAATCCCGGTGGGGAAAGTTTACGATTACACCGTTTCCCAAGATAGCCACGGTGTGATGATTGACGTGCTGGTTGAACGCCGCTTTACCCATCTGGTGAAGAAAAATAGCCGCTTCTGGAATGTGTCTGGCTTTAATGCGGACATTAGCGTCAGCGGTGCAAAAATTGAGATGGAGAATCTGGCGGCGCTGGTTAACGGCGCGATCGCGTTCGATTCGCCGGAAGAGAGCGAGAATGCGGGTGCCGAACAATCCTATCGCCTCTATCCCGACCTGGCACAAAGCCAGCGCGGTGTGAAAATCACGCTGGATTTGCCTTCCGGCGACAGCCTATCCGAAGGGCGTACCCCGCTGATGTATCAGGGATTGGAAGTCGGCACGCTCAATAAAATCACGTTGAACCCAGACAACGGTAAGGTCAGCGGAGAGCTCATCATCGATCCTTCCGTGGTTTCGCTGATGCGGGAAGGCACGCGTATCGAACTCAGCAAGCCCCAGCTTTCACTCAGTGACCTGAATGTTTCACGTCTGCTGAGCGGCCCAACGCTGACGCTCATCCCCGGTGAAGGCGAACCGCGCCAGCATTTTGAGGTACTGGATAGCGGGCAACAGCAGCTCACCCAGCCCGGCGCGCTTTCTATTCAGCTCACGGCAGCACAAAGCTATGGCATTGATAGCGGCCAACCCGTGCTGTTGCACGGCGTGCAGGTTGGTCAGGTCGTCAAGCGTACGCTGGACGAACAAGGTGTCAGCTTCCTTTTGGTGATCGAGCCACGATATCGCCAGCTATTACACCGCGACAGCAAATTCATCGTGAACAGCCGTGTGAATGTGAAGATGGGGCTGGATGGGGTTCAAGTGCTGGGTGCCAGCGCACAAGAGTGGGTCAGCGGTGGTATTCAGGTTTTACCAGGCAGCAAAGGCGACGTTCAGACGCGTTACCCGCTGTTCAGCGATCTCGAAAAAGCCGAAGAAGGAATTCGCGGTGCCACGCCGTCCCCGACTCTCACCTTAGTGACAGACAGCCTGCCGGATATTCAGGACGGTTCCATCGTGCTGTACCGTAAATTCCAGGTAGGCGAAATCATGCGGGTGCGGCCGAAAGCGGATACTTTTGAGGTTGACGTTTATATTCGTCCCGAACACCGCAAGCTACTGACGGAAAACAGCGTGTTCTGGGCAGAAGGCGGTGCCCGTGTGCAGTTGAATACGTCAGGTCTGACCGTGCAAGCTTCTCCGCTGAACCGAGCGCTTAAAGGGGCGATCAGTTTTGATAATCTGGAGGGCGCACCGGAAATTAAAGGGGGCAAACGCGTTCTGTATAACAACGAAACGTCAGCACGCGCCGTGGGGAGCCGCATCATTCTGCGCACCTACGATGCCAGCAAACTCGCGCCGGGCATGCCGATCCGCTATCTGGGAATCGATATCGGCCAGTTGGATTCGCTGAAGCTGTCCGAGCAGCGTAATGAAGTGCTGGTGCAGGCTGTCCTCTACCCTGAATACGTGCGTAATTTCGCCCGTTCCGGGACGCGTTTTTCCGTCGTCACGCCAGAAATTTCCGCTGCCGGCGTGAATCATCTGGAGACGCTATTCCAGCCTTATATTAACGTCGAACCGGGTAACGGCAGCGTAACGCGGAGTTTTGAGCTGCAGCAGGCCACCATCTCTGATTCTCGCTATCAGGACGGCTTGAATATCAGCGTTGATGCGCCGGAAGCCGGCGCGTTGCAGGTTGGTACGCCAGTGCTGTTCCGCGGCATTGAAGTCGGTACGGTAACCGGGCTGTCGCTGGGCACGCTTTCCGACCGTATCGCCGTGTCGCTGCGTATCAGCAAACGCTATCAGCATCTGGTGCGCGATAATTCCGTCTTCTGGCTGGCTTCGGGTTACAACCTGGAATTCGGCCTGACGGGCGGCGTCATCAAGAGCGGAACCTTCCAACAGTTCATTCGCGGCGGTATCGCGTTTGCGACGCCACCCAGCACGCCACTCGCCCCCAAAGCACAGGAAGGAAAACATTTCCTGCTGAGGAACGAAGAGCCCAAAGAGTGGCGGCAATGGGGTACGGCGATTCCAACGCCCAATAATTAAACTCACCACCGGACAGGGCGACCCTATCGTCGCCCTGTCGTTTTCACGCGCCGTCTCGTCGTTTTCACATGATGTATGAAGGATCCGTGCTACACTTCGCCGCTTCTTCCCTCGTTTTACTGAATAACCTGTACGGAACCACGCCGTGGCAAAATTTACCCCAGCCAGCCTGCCTGCTGAATTTCTCGACACTATGCGGGACATCATGCCTTCATCCCTTTCGATGGAGGATTTTATTGCCGCCTGCCAGCGTCCGCTGCGTCGGAGCATCCGCGTGAATACGTTAAAAATCAGCGTCGATGCCTTTCTTGAGCTTGTACAGCCTTATGGCTGGCAGCTTGAGCCGATTCCCTGGTGTCAGGAAGGCTTCTGGCTGCTGAATGCGGAAGAAGAGAACACGCGGCTAGGCAATACGCTGGAGCACCTGAGCGGGCTGTTTTATATTCAGGAAGCCAGCTCGATGCTGCCCGTCAGCGCCCTGTTCCATCGCAACGATGCGCTGGAAACGGTTTTGGACGTCGCGGCCGCTCCGGGTTCTAAAACAACGCAGATCGCGGCCAGATTGAATAATGAAGGGGCTATCGTCGCCAATGAGTATTCAGCCAGCCGGGTAAAAGTGTTGCATGCCAACATCAGCCGCTGCGGCGTCAGCAATACCGCGATCACACACTTCGACGGGCGGGTTTTCGGCGCGGCACTGCCGGAGTATTTTGATGCGATTCTGCTGGATGCCCCGTGCTCAGGTGAAGGAGTGGTGCGTAAGGATCCCGCGGCGATGAGCCACTGGTCGCAGGAGAGCATTACCGATATTGCGGCCACACAGCGTGACCTGATTTTGAGCGCGTTCCATGCGCTGAAGCCTGGCGGCGTGATGATTTACTCCACCTGTACGCTAAATAATCAGGAAAATCAGCAGGTTTGCCATTGGTTACAGACACAGTTTCCTGATGCGTGCGAATTTGAATCGTTACACGATCTCTTCACCGACGCCGAACGCGCGACAACCGAAGAAGGCTTCCTGCACGTCTTCCCACAGATTTATGACAGCGAAGGCTTCTTTGTTGCCCGTTTGCGGAAAACTGCCAGCGTGCCGCCGCTGCCACGACCTGGCTATAAAGTGGGTAAATTCCCGTTCTCTCCGATGCTGCCCAAAGATTCTGCATTACTCAAACAGGCGGCAGGCAAACAGGGTCTTCACTGGGATGAGACGTTACTTCAGCTGTGGCAGCGTGATAGCGAAATCTGGCTCTTCCCTGCGGCGCTGACGTCTGCTTTTGGCAATATCAAATTCTCACGAATTGGCATTAAACTCGCTGAACGCTTCCCTAAAGGTTTCCGCTGGCAACATGAAGCCATTGTTGCGCTGGCCGATCCGAACGCGAAGAATGCCTACGCGCTGACCGATCGCATCGCCTGTGAGTGGTTTCAGGGGAAAGACAGCTATCCAGAACCGCTTCCTGCTGCGGATGAACTCATTTTAACCTACCAGAACACGCCTGTCGGCCTGGCCAAACGTATCAGCAGCCGGATAAAAAACAATCTGCCGCGCGACCTGGTGCGGGATGGCGCGGCATCCGCTCAGCCTCTTTCTAAAGAATAAATGCGGTTTCTACATCAGGTGGTGATAAAACCACCTGATGAACCGCCCGTTCTGCCTTTCCTCACTGATTTTCATCTACAATTATTTCGATAGGTAGAGAAAATCGCGGTAATGTCTGGAGAACGGCATGTTTGCATTAGTGATATTTGTTTGTTATCTCGGGCATGGCTGTGACGATGTGGTCGTCGGTGCCTACAACACTGAAGCGCAGTGTCTGCAAGCGATGGACGAACAGCGCTTGCGCCGCGCGGGCTGCTTCCCCATCGAAGACTATATTGACGGCTTCTGGATCCCCGCTCAGGAATACGCTGATTTCTAGTTTTCTCACCTGAGTATTTTCATCGACACACGCCAAAACCGCGCATGCCAAAGTGAAAGTGGTTCGCGTGTGCGGCGTTATATTCCGGCCCCAGCGCGTTACCGAAAAAGCGACAGCTTTCCCTGAACGTGGTACGCAAATAGCTGCCGCGTTCGTCCGTTGCCGACCACTGATTCAGGACGCTAACCTGCCGACCGTCAGAGAGACGAAACGCGGCAATATCCCACGCGTCCGCCGTTGCATGCTCGCTCAAACGCCCTTCCGGTCGATGGTAGATATTACGGCAGGCGTAGCTACCCATATGGTCGATACGCGTCAACGACGTGCCAAGTGACTGCGCCTGCGGCACCGCGACCTGTGCCACAAACATGGTGCTACTCAGCGCCAGCGGGCAACTGGCAAGAAAACTGGAACTGAGTGTGACCGCACCAAAACCTTGTATCCGGACGGGCGATGCTACCGGACATTGGCCACTAATATCATTGGCCTCGGAGAATCGCAGTCGCCCACTTTCCTGCGCCTGCTTTAATACCGCCAGACAGGCCTCAGGATCGCTGGCGACAGACTTCATTTTCAGCCGAGTAATAAACGTGGGCGGGTCATTAACGGACAGCGGAGAAAGGGGATCGTAGCCGGGCGGGAGTTGACGTTGGATCCAGGGTGCCAAAGCCACCAACATCCCAAGTATTACCACAACGATTACCCATCCCCGCATCCGTTTCGTCTCCCGATGATTGTCTTCTCCTGAATAATATTATGCTATTAACGTGAACTCGGCCGGATTCATCCCCAAAGCGATCCCTGCCTCCACGATTTTCTGCCACTCCTGATCGGACAAGTCAATACCGTCTGCACAACGCTGTGCCTGCGAAATACGCTCCGGTTCACCAGCGATTAAAATAGGCTGTGCCGGATCGGGAGCCGTTGAAGAGCGAACGTAGCCCAGCATCGCATCATATTCTTTCTGCAACCACGCCATAGACACCATACTGGCGGGATCGATAACAATCGTCGTCATGTTATTCACTATCGCCCCCTGACGCGCGTTCTCTGGTTGAATGGTTCCTCCACTAGACAACAGCCCTGCCAGCATTTCAGCGGCTAAAATCAACCCGCCGCCTTTATGCTTCGCAATGGGTTTCAGGGCACCGTGCTTTTCGCCTTCCCACATGACTTTCGGATCGTTCGTGGAAACACCATGACAATCCAGCATGACCTCTTCATCAAACGTTTTGCCCGCCAGATACGCGACGCGGGTTTTCCCCAGCGCCACCACGCTGGTGGCGAAATCCAGAACAAAGGCCGCGTTATGCTCCGTTGGCGGGAATGCAATGCAGATAGGGTTCGTCCCGAAACGGGCTTCGCTACCACACCAGGGAGCCACAATCGGGTCGAGATCGTTAACGTTGACGAAGTGTATCGACACGAGCCCGGCGTCCGCCGCCATTTCTCCATAGGTGCCGATGCGTCCCAAATGGCAGGTAGACGACAGCGTCATTAAACACACGCCCGTCGTTTTCACGCGATCAATAGCCGCCTGCATCGCTTCTCTACCCGTACGCTGACCAAAACCGCGATCGCCAGTAAATTGCAGCACCGCCCCACCGTCACGCACTAAACGCGCTGGCGTATTCGGGTGCATGATGCCTTTCTCGATGAACGCCACATAATGTGGCAACATCCCCACGCCGTGGCTGTCATGCCCTTTCAGGTTCGCGGCTACAAGGTGTTCGGTGACAATTCGAGCTTCGTTTTCTTCACATCCTGCTTTTTGCAATACGCTTTGCGTCGTCGCCATCAGACGGCTGGCTGAAATCTGCATATCCCTTCCCTTCATCGACTGATTTATGCTTCACCGATTTCATCCTACTGCGGAACTAGAACGAATAAAATATAAACAAATCAAGCGAAATACCAATCAGTGCGATTGCTTTAACCATCTGGTGAAGGATCTCCCTCAGCAGTACCATCCCCGACGTTGTAAGACGTACGCAGAGACGGCTGACATATATAGGGTTGCCTGCTTATCGGGCATAGATAATATGGATTTTATTTAAATGAAAAAGACATCGCGTTTTCTTCTGGCGCTTGCTGGATTATGGTTTTCCGTTACTGCTTATTCCGCAGCGCCTCCCTCACCTCACGCAGAGGAAACACGGATACCGGCCATCAAACTCATCAATACGCCAGATAATCACTCGGCCTTCGTAACAGGCAGCGTGCCCGCTCTGGAAAAAATCACTGCACAAAAATTTTGGCTCAGCAATTCTACGGAAGCGTGGGAGATGAACGTTCACCCGGCACCGCGCAAACAATATGTCATCACGCTGAAAGGCACGTTGAAATTTCGAGTTAGCGATGGTTCCACTTTTCTGCTTTCTCCTGGAACCGTCTTGATTGCCGCCGACACTCAGGGGGAAGGACATAGTTGGGAGATGGTTGAAGGGACTGAATGGGTTCGGATTTATATTCCAATTGTGGATGAAAGCGATTATTTCACCCCCGATGCATCGGTCACCGCCGCGCATAAAGCGCACTAACTTTTCGCTGCATATTGGCGACGGAAGCCCGTCGCCAACCTATTAAGCCTTATTCGCATCAAACGGGTCATCGACATCATCCTTGCTGTCATCACGTTTGCGCGGAATCTCTCCCTGATCTTTTGGCGCATCTTTTGCCGGATGGTCATTTTCATCCTTGTGTTTGGTGCCCGTATTTTTTTCAGTCATTGTTTCCTCCCATTACGTCGTGTTCTATAAACTTAGTCGATAGTTGCTATTACCGAGATATAAATTCGTCAATCACGTTAAAAGCCAGTAAAGAAACGCAACGTGACGAACGACGGCGCATAGAAAAGCTTAATTTTCAAACAGCCTCAATGTCGTTGTTATCACTGCTCCTACATTGATAATGAAGAATTATTAATCTTTATGCTCGTTCAAGAATGATAGGTTTCTCTTATACAACTCTTTCATGGGTATTTCGATGAAACGAAAACTCGTCGTTATTCTATTATCTACAGCATTCTCTTTTACTGTTCAGGCAGCATCGTCCCATCAATATCGTAATGATGGTGATAGTTGGAGAGCGGAAAAAATAAAGACAGAAGACCGAGAACAAAAAGAAAATCGATTTGTTTGTGACGGTAGGCAGTATTGTAGCCAGATGAACTCTAGAGAAGAGGCTTATTTTTTCATTCAAAACTGCCCTAAAACCAAAATGGATGGCGACCATGATGGAGTGCCTTGTGAACGCGACTCACGTTTTCCTCCTATTAGAGCCGATCAATATTAACGGCTTCATAGGCATATAGTGCATCATGGATGCAAAAAATCATGCAAGACTGAGATGATCGTCCAGTAATTCTGGTGAACCCTAAATATAAAAAGTCCGCTATAATTCACTATGGCATAAAAACAAAAAACCCCAGCTTTACGCTAGGGTTTTTTATTGCTTTTCTTGGCTGCTCCGGTTTACACCATCATCGCTATCGCAAGAGAAACATTAATTCAGCTTGGCTTATTAGAGCGCAGCTTTTTACAGTGCGACAACGTTGCCAGCTGCTGGGCCTTTCTGGCCGTTTTCGATGGTGAACTCAACCTTTTGGCCTTCGTCCAGCGTTTTGAAATCGTTGCTCTGAATAGCAGAGAAATGTACGAATACATCTTTGCTGCCGTTGTCAGGAGTAATGAAACCAAAACCTTTACCAGCGTCAAACCATTTTACTAAACCAGTCATTTTGTTAGACATAAATATTACCTTAATTTGTATAGTGCCTTCCGGCAAATAGGGCCTGTGCACAGAATTTAATTAGCAACGATAAGGAGGCTCAAAAGAAGGGATATCTATGGATAACACTTGGAAATGAGAACTGCTTTACTAAACTGCTTTTTAGGTCTGCGAATCAAACCGACCACTCATTAACGCATGTATAAATATCTTTAGCAAGCGTTTATTTTTAAAAACCTTTAAAAGGCCCGCAGAGACGAAACTCACCTCGTGCCGACATCTTAATTGGCAAAAATCGCCAACCGATACATCAAAAAAAAAGACTGAACACGATTCCTGTATTCAGTCTAGGGAAATGGCTCTTGGGAGAGCCGTGCGCTAAAAGTTGGCATTTATACAAGCTGTACTAGCCCTGTAGACTTAAGCTTAGCCAACTCCCTCGCGTTTTCCAGCTTTAACCTATTCGCAATCATCACAAATGGAACAGGTTTCACACTTTATCTTAACCATAAAGAAGTAATTATTTAACATTAATAAGTAAATCAATCACTTCATGGTTTAGCGTCTGGCTTACACAACTGCTCTGCACGCTCGATAAATGGTTGAAGGCTTTTTTTCTGTCCGGGATGCTTAGGATCGTCCAGCCAGATCGCGTCTATCGGCTGCGCACTCACCTGTCCGGATTTCATTTGCGCAATGGCAACATCGTTTAGCGGATATTGCATCAGCGTCCCGGTATGTAAGGCGTACAGCGCATTGCCGGGGCGGCAAATCAGTTGAACTTCTTCACGCGTGAAAGCCCAGCGATCGCCGTATTCAAACCGGCTGATATTTGCCAGTTTAGCGGCAGCAAAGGCATTCACAGAAAGTGAAGTAAGCACGATAGATAGCAAAAATTTCTTCATCATGGCATTCCCGACATGGCGTATTCAGACAATGATGTGTGTGGGTTTTGCAGCCTTATCCGAATCAGAGAAAGACAGCCTCAACCCTTATAAAACAGAATGTTGTATATCACGACTGATGCGATCATAGCGGCAGAGGAAGGTGAAGTCGAGTGTAGCGTTCAGGAATAATATCGGTAGTTTGGTACTGGCAGAAAGGGCGTTCGGGAGGGGAAAATGGCGGGATAAGGAGAACATTATCCCGCGTCATTCAACTACTTATTGGCCGACAGAAGCGCCGCTTGTCATTAGGTTGACGGGGCCGCCGCAGACATTTTTTTCAGGTCCTGATCGATGAAGAACAGGCCGCCTTCGCTGGCTTTGACTAACGCCAATTTGTCCAGAATAGAACGGAACAATTTCTCTTCTTCGTGCTGCTCTGCAACGTACCATTGCAGGAAGTTGAATGTAGAGTAATCCTGCAGCGCCATCGCCTCATGCGCCAGCTCATTAATTTTTGCGGTGATCAGCTGTTCGTGTTCATAGGTCAGTTTGAAGACATCAGCCAGTGAATCAAAATCAATCGGCGGTGCAGCAATCGCGCCTAATACAGGCAGGCTTCCGGTGTCGTCCAGATAGTCAAACAGGCGCTGCATGTGCTGCATTTCTTCCTGAGAATGCGTCTTCAGGAAACTGGATGCGCCTTCAAAACCTTTGTCACCGCACCATGCGCTCATTTGCAGATACAAATTCGCGGAATAAAACTCCAGATTAAGTTGCTCATTCAGCTTCTGAATCATTTCTTTTTTTAACATGTTAACTCCCTATTTTCCCGGCAGGTGAAATTATTCAGGGCATTATGCCTGAAAAAATAAAATAAAAAACACTTTATTAACATTGATATTCAATAAACAAAAACACCATACAAACAACAAGTTAAAATCCATGTTATTGATATTTATTATCACTTAAGTCTTAGAAAAAATATATTATTGCGAATCATTTTTATTATCAAAAATAACAACTACGAGCAATATTATGTATGGCACGTTTGTATTAAAAATGATTCCCATTTCGTAATGAGAATAATAAACATCCACATGATAAGGTGAACGCTTGCCATTTTCCTGTCACTACTTTACCGTGGCACGCATCAGTCTGTGGCCAATAGGCAGGAGAAAACGGTATGGGATACAATCTGGCAGAATTGTCCAAAGAAGAGATGGATAAAGTTAACGTAGACTTGGCGGCGTCAGGCGTGGCCTTCAAAGAACGTTACAATATGCCGGTCATTCCCGAGGTCGTTGAGAGAGAGCAACCCGAGTACTTGCGTGACTATTTTCGCGAACGCGTGATGTTTTATCGCCAGCGCTCACTGCAGTTCTCTCGCTTACCCTACGAACCGAAATCTAAGTAGGCTTATCCCTTCATTCCAACCTAGGACGACCTTGCCGTGGAAAACATCCCTTTCCACGGGTTACATTCTTACACAGCAAAAACAATTTTCTACTTGCATCTCGGCCCGCACAGGAGGTTAATGGAGTGGCAACCTACCCTTTTATCACGCGAGGCAAGATATGAGTAAAGGTCTGGATAGCAAAAAGAACAGTAAGAAGAAGCCCCTGAAAACGGCCGCTGAAAAACGGGCCGATAAAAGGGCAAAGAAACCGCAGGCTGATATTACCTGAGTCGTGATATGACCTAAGTAATGTGCCATGCCGATCGGGTAAACCCGAAAACGGGTTTACCCTCATAACCAACGCGTTATTCGTGCGCTTCCTCAACTATTTCAAGCACCATCAGCAGAAAAGCATATTCCAACGCAATATCATCGTAACGTTTAAAACGACCGGATTTTCCGCCGTGCCCGGCATCCATATCGGTGTATAGCAGCACCAGACGATCGTCCGTTTTAACTTCCCGTAATTTCGCCACCCACTTTGCAGGTTCCCAATACTGAACCTGAGAGTCGTGTAACCCAGTAGTCACCAGCAAATGCGGATAGCGTTGCGCGGTAATACCGTCATAGGGGCTATATTGCTTGATGTAGTCATAATAGATTTGTTCATTTGGATCGCCCCACTCGTCATACTCGCCGGTCGTCAACGGGATAGACTCATCCAACATTGTCGTCAGCACATCAACGAAGGGAACCTGGGCAACAACGCCCTTAAATAGATCGGGAGCCATGTTTACTACCGCGCCCATCAATAGTCCGCCCGCACTCCCCCCCATAGCAAACATGTTGTTCCTATCGCCATAACCTTTTTCTATCAATGCCTGAGACACATCGATGAAATCAGTGAAGGAATGCATTTTATTGAGCAGGCGACCATCGTCGTACCACTGCTGACCCAGCTCACCGCCACCGCGAATGTGTGTTAAGGCAAAGACGAACCCTCTGTCCAGCAGACTCAGACGGCTAACGCTAAAATCCGGATCCATGCTATGGCTATAAGCACCATAGCCGTAGACCAGTATCGGGTTCTTGCCTGGGCTGAAATGATCGCGATGATAAACGAGGGAAACAGGAACGTCGACGCCATCCCGAACCGTGATCCACAAGCGCTCGCTCCGGTAGTTGTCCGGTGAGAAATCTTTCACTTCGGCTTGTTTAAGTAACTGCTGCTCGCCTGTGTCCAGATTTAATTCATACAGCGTGCTGGGCGTTGTCATTGATGAATAGCCATACCGCATCAATGCCGTTTCTGGCGTAGGGTTGTACGACAGCCACGTCACATAGCTCGCATCATTAAAGGTGATCGCTTTTTCTTTCTGCGTCTGCCAGTGAATCTGGCGCAAGCAGGTCAAACCGCGCTCACGTTCTTCAACCACCAGCCAGTCACGGAACAGCTCAAAACCTTCCAGTACACGGTGTTCATGTGGTGCAATCAGCGTTTCCAGCGTTTGCTCATCGGGCCTATCCGAACGGTAGAGGCCAAAATTTTTCCCTTCCCGATTGGAGCGCAGGTAAAACTTATCCTGATAGTGATCGATGCCATATTCATGATCTTTTCGACGTGGAATACCGACCTGCGGCAACGCATCCGGGCGCGTCGCGTCAAGCAACAACACTTCGCTCGTCGTCGTGCTACTGAGATAAATGGTGATGTAGTGCTCTGATGTCGTTTTACTCAGGCTAACGTAATAGGTGTCGTCTTTCTCTTCATAGACCAGCTCATCCAACGCCGGATCGCTTCCCAGACGGTGGCGATAGACCTGATATGGCAACAGCGTTTGCTCATGTTTACGCACGTAATACAGAACCGTCGAATCCGCCGACCATTCCGCTCCTGCGGTCACATTTTCGATCACATCCGGTAACCACTCGCCGCTGTTGAGATCGCGAAAACGAAGCGTGTACTGCCGACGGGATAAAAAGTCTTCCGAGAGCGCCAGCAGCGTGTTGTCAGGGCTAACCTCAAGCGTGCCGAGACTGTAAAATTCATGCCCTTCCGCACGTTGATTCCCATCCAGCAGCGTTTCCCATACGTCAGTTGCCTGCTCAGGCTGGCGCAGATAGATGGCGTACTCTTTCCCCTGCTCATAGCGGCTTTGGTAGCGATAGCCTTTTCTGACATACGGCACAGACATATCCGTCGACGGAATGCGTTTAACCATTTCGTCATACAGTGCCCGCTTGCGTGCGTCATGAGGTGACATGACAGCTTCGCTGTAGGCGTTTTCCTGCTTCAGATAATCCAACACCTGTGGATCGGTACGCTGGTCATCACGCAGCCAGTAATAACTGTCGATACGCGTATCGCCATGTGTACTTAGTGCATGGGGTCTTTTTTCAGCTTGCGGTGTCTTCATGGCGTCGGATCTCGTTGTCTTGACATAAAATTTTCGCTTTGTAAGAAGAGTGGCACGATTGCCCGGCAATGCCAAGCCACGTCCTTATCTCTTGGTGCGCTTTTGCGCATCGCATTCCACCGCCGCCCTCATTAATGCGCACGCAAACGTTTTCGTTTATACTGCGGCCATTTTTCACAACCCGATCAGGTATAAGGTTATGTTAACAATTGGAACCGCCCTGCGTGCGGATGCCACACGAGTGATGCTGCTTGGCTCCGGTGAATTAGGCAAAGAAGTGGCGATTGAGTGTCAGCGCCTGGGAATCGAAGTGATTGCGGTCGATCGCTATGCCGATGCCCCCGCCATGCAGGTTGCGCATCGCAGCCACGTCATCAATATGTTGGATGGCGATGCATTAAAAGCGTTGGTTGAAGCCGAACGTCCTGATTACATCGTGCCGGAAATCGAAGCCATCGCAACTGACATGCTGGTGACGCTGGAAAAGCAGGGTCACCATGTTGTTCCTTGTGCCGAAGCGACACGCCTGACGATGAATCGCGAAGGTATCCGTCGTCTGGCTGCTGAAACGCTCGGCGTTCCCACTTCCACCTACCGTTTTGCCGACAGCGAAGAGAACTTTCGTCAGGCAGTAGAGGCGATTGGCTACCCTTGTATTGTTAAGCCGGTCATGAGTTCCTCTGGCAAAGGGCAAAGCCTGATTCGCTCTGCTGAGCAGTTAGATCAGGCGTGGCACTATGCCCAGCAGGGTGGACGAGCAGGCGGCGGACGCGTCATCGTGGAAGGACTGGTTAATTTTGATTTTGAGATCACCTTACTGACGATCCATGCGGTTGACGGCATTCATTTCTGTGCGCCAATCGGTCATCGACAGGAAGACGGCGACTACCGTGAATCCTGGCAGCCACAGCAGATGAGTGCACTGGCGCAGGAACGCGCGCAGAAGATGGCCAGCGATGTTGTGAAAGCGCTCGGCGGCTATGGCCTGTTCGGCGTGGAGCTGTTCGTCTGCGGCGATGAGGTTATTTTCAGTGAAGTCTCCCCTCGCCCGCACGATACCGGCATGGTGACGATGATTTCTCAGGATCTGTCAGAGTTTGCGCTGCACGTGCGTGCTTTCCTGGGGCTGCCCATTGGCGCAGTTCGTCAGTATGGTGCCTCAGCTTCCGCCGTGATTTTACCGGAACTGGATAGCAACAACGTGCGTTATCAGGGGCTGGAAGGCGCACTGCTGCCTCATACGCAAATTCGCCTGTTTGGTAAACCGGATATCAGCGGCAAGCGCCGTATGGGTGTCGCATTAGCCAGTGCGGAAACCACGGATGATGCGGTAGCCATCGCCAAGCGCGTTGCCGCGGGCGTAAAAGTCAGCGGCTGATACAAAAAAGGCCACTCGCAGTGAGTGGCCTTCGTCATTCAGTCACGAGCAAACTTAAGCTTTTGCACCCGCAACGGCTTCACGCGCCAGTTCAGTAATACGTGCGTAATCACCGCTTTCCAGCGCGTCATTCGGCACCAGCCATGAACCACCCACGCACAGCACGCTTTTCAGCGCCAGATAGTCGCGGTAGTTATTCGGCGTAATGCCACCCGTTGGGCAGAAACGAATCTGAGCAAACGGACCTGCGATCGCCTGAAGCGCTTTCACGCCGCCGTTAGCTTCTGCGGGGAAGAATTTGAACTCACGCAGGCCGTAATCCATACCCAGCATCAGTTCAGATACGGTGCTGATACCTGGGATCAACGGGATGTTGCCTTCCGTTGCGGCTTTCAGCAGCGGCTCGGTCAGGCCTGGGCTGATGGCAAACTGCGCACCCGCCTCAACCACCGCAGCCAGTTGCTCAGGATTTGTTACCGTACCCGCACCCACGATAGCTTCCGGTACTTCTTTGGCAATCGCGCGAATCGCTTCGATGGCACAGTCGGTACGCAATGTCAGTTCCAGAACGCGAACGCCGCCCGCGACTAACGCTTTTGCCATCGGCACCGCGTGTTCCAGTTTGTTGACCACAATCACAGGAACAACGGGACCCGTTGTCAAAATCTGTTCCGCGCTCGTTTTCCAGTTTTTCATCAAAAGTTATCTCCAGTCATGCCCGAAGGCATCATTAATTATATAGCGCGCCCCTGCCACAGGGATCTGCGTCGCCGCAGATGTCCGACCGCACCGTGAGCCATACATTAAAAACTGTGGGAGGCCGACCGTTCTCGGCCAGCCCCCCATTACTGACGTATTATCAAAAAATTACTCAAACTCATTCCAGGAACGGCCATCGCGGGTAATCATCGCCACAGATGCCACCGGCCCCCAGCTTCCTGCCTGATACGGCTTCGGTGCATCGTTGTCCATCGCCCACGCATCCATGATGGAGTCCACCCATTTCCAGGCTTCTTCAACTTCATCACGACGGACAAACAGCGCCTGAATCCCACGCATGGTTTCCAGCAGCAGACGCTCATAAGCATCGGCCAAATGCTGCTGATTAAAGGTTTCCGAGAAGCTCAGATCCAGCTTCACCGTTTGCAGGCGGTGCTTATGCTCTAACCCCGGAATTTTGTTCAGAATCTGGATTTCCACACCTTCATCCGGCTGCAAGCGAATGATCAGCTTGTTCTGCGGCAGTTGTTGGTAGGAATCATGGAACAGGTTCAGCGCAGGGTTCTTAAAGTACACCACCACTTCTGAACATTTGGTCGGCAGGCGTTTACCGGTACGCAGGTAGAACGGCACACCAGACCAGCGCCAGTCATCAATATCAACGCGAATCGAGACGAAGGTTTCCGTGCTGCTGCTTTTGTTCGCGCCCTCTTCTTCCAGATAGCCCGGCACTTTATGTCCCTGAACAAAACCAGACGTGTATTGGCCGCGAACGGTGGTTTCATGCACGTTGGAGCGATCGATACGACGCAGTGAACGCAGCACTTTCACTTTTTCATCACGGATGCGGTCGGTCGTCAAATCAGACGGCGGCGACATCGCAATCATCGTCAGAATCTGTAACAAGTGGTTCTGGATCATATCGCGCATCTGGCCGGCTTTATCGAAATAGCCCCAGCGCCCTTCAATCCCGACTTCCTCGGCTACCGTGATCTGCACATGGTCGATCGTCCGGTTGTCCCAGTTTGAGGAGAACAGCGAGTTGGCAAAACGCAGCGCCAGCAGGTTCAGAACGGTCTCTTTACCCAGATAGTGGTCGATGCGGTAAACCTGACACTCGTTAAAGAATTCCGCGACCTGATCGTTAATGACGCGAGAAGATGCCAGATCGGTACCCAGCGGTTTTTCCATTACCACGCGCGCGGGCTCTTTATTCAGCCCTGCCGTTCCCAATCCTTTGCAGATCGCACCGAATGTACTCGGCGGCATGGCAAAATAGTTGATGGTGGTACGATTTTTCTGGTCAAGCATCTTGCCCAGCTTGTTGAAAGCTTTGGTGTCTTCCACATCAAGATTGCAGAAATCCAGCCGACTGCTTAGCGTTTCCCACAACTTATCGTCGATGGCTTCTTTCATAAAGGTGTCAAGCGCTTCGCGCACGACGCGGGTATACTCCGCTTTATCCCAATCCGCACGGCCCACCCCGATAATTCGGGTGTCCGCATGGATGTGACCTGCTTTTTCCAACTGGTAAAGGGAAGGCAGCAATTTACGGCGTGCCAGATCGCCCTTAGCTCCGAAAATAACCAGATCGCACGCTTGGGCTGTTGAAGTTACCGCCATGTTCATCTCCTCGTTGCAGGATGCTGTAATTTTATTACAGCGATAATGTACTCTTTTTGACTACAGCCAGTAAACCCATCATAAAAATGCCAAATAATGGTCGGGATTGACTGAAAACCATGCATAAATCGGTCTGTGCAGTGGCTGAAGTCACTTATGCATTCGCCCTAAAACGAAATTTTTCGTCGTTTCTGACAGTCGATTACTTTTCTGAAAGTTAGACACATGTCATGTTCTGGCAAAAAAAGGACCCAACTTAGCCTGTTGCCCTCTGCCAACCACTACAGGGTCGTAGTATATTTTCACGACTTACATTTTTTCACGTAATGCATGCCAGTGTACCTTTAGTTGAAATTGGAAAAAACTTACATGGCCCTTGTCGTATGAATATGCTGGAAAAAATCCAGAGCCACCTGGAACTCTTGAGCAAATCAGAAAGAAAAGTTGCTGAAGTGATCCTGAGCACGCCACAAACAGCCATTCACTCCAGCATCGCGACCTTAGCCAAAATGGCCGATGTCAGCGAGCCAACGGTTAATCGTTTCTGTCGCCGCCTTGAAACTAAAGGTTTTCCCGATTTTAAACTACATCTGGCGCAAAGTCTGGCAAACGGTACACCGTATGTGAACCGTAACGTTGAAGAAGATGACAGCGTTGATGCCTATACCAGTAAAATTTTTGAATCCGCCATGGCTGGCCTGGAGCAGGTGAAATCCAGTCTGGATGTCGCCGCTGTCAACCGCGCCGTGGATTTGCTGACACAGGCGAAGAAAATCTCTTTCTTTGGCCTGGGCGCTTCCGCTGCTGTCGCACATGATGCGATGAACAAATTTTTCCGCTTCAATATCCCCGTCGTCTATTTCGATGACATCGTTATGCAGCGCATGAGCTGCATGAATTCCAGCGACGGCGACGTCGTGGTATTGATCTCCCATACTGGCAGAACCAAAAGTCTGGTCGAAATGGCACAGCTGGCACGCGAGAACGACGCTACCGTTATCGCCATCACCTCGGACGGCACGCCGCTGGCGCGTGAGGCGTCGTTGGCCTTGCGACTTGATGTGCCTGAAGATACCGATGTCTACATGCCCATGGTGTCCCGTATCGCTCAGTTGACGTTGATCGACGTTCTGGCGACCGGGTTCACGCTGCGCCGCGGGGAAAAATTTCGTGATAACCTGAAACGGGTCAAAGAGGCCCTGCGGGAATCTCGCTTTGATAAAGACGAGCGATTGATTAATCCCTTCAGGTGATAGATAAGTTTATGTTGTGCTTTGTTTTTGAGTTATACCTATGAAAAATGAGCGGTATCATCTACCCCTTCATCTTGATATGGTCACAGACTACAGGCATGGAAAGATGGCAGGGATTACCTGTACAGTATGATAATCAGACTCAACACGATGTTCGGATAACGCAGGTGAAATAGTTTTGTTGTAAAGTGACATTTTGCACCGTTATTCGACGCTTAATCGCAACACTACAGCTTCACAAGTGAACGGAGTTATACATGTCCAGACGGCTCAGAAGAACCAAAATTGTCACCACCCTGGGGCCCGCTACCGACCGTGATAATAATCTCGAAAAGATTATCAGTGCGGGCGCGAACGTAGTACGCATGAATTTTTCTCACGGCACACCAGAAGATCATCTATTACGTGCCAACAAAGTTCGTGAAATTGCGGCTAAATTAGGCCGCCATGTTGCCATTCTTGGCGATCTACAGGGTCCAAAAATTCGTGTTTCTACCTTCAAAGAAGGTAAAATTTTCCTGAATATCGGCGACAAATTCTTGCTGGATGCCAACTTAGCGAAAGGCGAAGGCGATAAAGAAAAAGTCGGAATCGATTACAAAGGCTTGCCGAGCGACGTGGTACCTGGCGATATCCTGTTACTGGATGATGGCCGAGTGCAGTTGAAAGTCCTTCAGGTTGAAGGCCTGAAAGTGTATACCGAAGTCACCGTTGGCGGTCCGCTGTCCAACAATAAAGGCATCAACAAACTCGGCGGCGGTCTGTCTGCCGAAGCCCTGACGGAAAAAGATAAAGCCGACATTATTACTGCCGCAAAAATTGGCGTCGACTATCTGGCCGTCTCTTTCCCTCGTACCGGTGAAGATCTCAACTACGCACGTCGCCTCGCGCGTGATGCGGGTTGTCACGCCAAGATCGTATCAAAAGTTGAACGCGCTGAAGCCGTCTGCTCAGATGCCGCAATGGATGACATTATTCTGGCTTCCGACGTGGTGATGGTGGCGAGGGGCGATCTGGGCGTTGAAATCGGCGACCCAGAGCTGGTGGGGATTCAGAAGAAATTGATCCGTCGCGCCCGTCAGTTGAACCGTGCGGTCATTACCGCTACGCAGATGATGGAATCGATGATCACCAACCCGATGCCAACGCGTGCAGAGGTGATGGACGTCGCTAACGCCGTGTTGGATGGCACCGATGCCGTGATGCTGTCGGCGGAAACCGCTGCGGGCCAATATCCGGCTGAAACCGTCGCCGCAATGGCGAAAGTGTGTTTAGGCGCGGAGAAGATCCCAAGCATCAATGTCTCCAAGCACCGCCTTGACGTACAGTTTGATAACACCGAAGAATCCATCGCGATGTCTTCCATGTACGCCGCCAACCACCTGAAAGGGGTGACGGCGCTGATCGCCATGACGGAATCGGGCCGTACCGCCCTGATGATGTCCCGTATCAGTTCCGGTCTGCCGATTTTCGCTATGTCTCGTCATGAGCACACGCTGAACCTGACCGCACTGTATCGTGGCGTTACTCCCGTGCATTTCGACAGTTACACGGACGGCGTCGCTGCCGCCAATGATGCAGTGATCCTGCTGCGCGATAAAGGGTTCCTGATGTCTGGGGATCTGGTCATCGTCACACAGGGTGACATCATGGGTACCGTGGGCACCACCAACACGATCCGCATCCTGCGCGTGGAATAATCATTGTCATAACCGTCCGCGACTGAATTAGCGGACAGTATTGTGATAGCGCGAAGTGTGAGAGTAAAAAGTGTGATAGCAAAAAGCCGGACGATTTCTCGCCCGGCTTTTTTATCTCTATGGCCTATCAGCCCACTGTTATCTACCGTATAGACTAGTCGCGGTATAAATCATCCCGACAGTACGGTTCAATTTCACCCGGCTTGCGGGTTTTCAGCAGTTTCAGAATCCAGGTGTACTGCTCGGGATTCGGTTTGACCAGAATTTCAACTTCTTCGTTCATACGCCGTGCAATGTATGCATCATCCGCGTCCGCCAAGTCGTCCATCGGCGGGCGAATAAACACATCGAGGCAGCCGTCTTTAGCGTTATATACCGGGAACAACGGCACGATGTCAGCGCGACATACTTTCATCAGTCGTCCAACGGCAGGCAGCGTTGCCTTATAGGTCGCAAAGAAGTCAACGAATTCGCTGTGCTCCGCGCCGTGATCCTGATCGGGCAGATAATAGCCCCAACACCCAGAGCGCACGGAGCTGATAAACGGTTTAATACCATCATTACGGGCATGGATGCGGCCACCAAAACGACGACGTAACCGATTCCACCAGTAGTCCACCAGCGCATTCTTCTGGTTGTGGAACATGGCCGCCATACGCTGGCCGCGCGAGGTCAGCAACATCGCAGGGATATCAACCCCCCACCCGTGCGGAACCAGAAAAATCACGTTCTTCTCTTGTTCCTTAATGCGATCCAGAATGTCTTCGCCATGCCAGCGAACGTATTTTTCGATTTTCTTCGGGTTACGAATTCCCACTTCCACCATCATGATCATCGACTGAGGAGCCGTCGCAAACATGTCATCGATGATAGCTTCGCGCTGTGCTTCCGTTAATTCCGGCATGCAATACAGCAGATTAATGCGGGCACGGCGGCGTGCGCCTTTTGATATTCTCCCAACAAAACGCCCTAACCCACCCAGCACCGGGTTTCTTAATCGCGCGGGAACATAGGCAGCGAGCGCCATCACACCAACGCCTAACCAAACGCCCCAATAGCGCGGATGAAAAAAGGCGCGTTGAAACTGGGGAACAAATTCAGCGTTCGATTTTTTTTCTTTTTCCATGCCTAAACTCTTCAGATCAATCAATAAACATAATCATAATTGCCGCTCGGCGTTTAGCAACACCGACGACAGTTACGCAAAAACACGCTTGCTCGATAATAAAAAATCAGGAACCAGTGTTCTATAAATGAAAATGCCGGCAGCAAGCCACCGGCATAACATGCAGTCAGTAGAATTAATCAAACTTAAGCTGCGGTACGACCTCTTTCACCTGCGCCAGATAATCACGACGCTCTTTACCCGCCAGCCCTTCAGAACGTGGCAGTTTAGCCGTTAACGGGTTTACTGCCTGCTGGTTGATCCAGAATTCGTAGTGCAGGTGCGGGCCGGTAGAACGACCCGTGTTACCGGACAATCCGATGCGATCGCCACGTTTCACTTTCTGCCCCGGTTTAACCAGGATGCGATGCATATGCATGTAGCGCGTGGTGTACTGACGACCATGACGGATGGCAACATAGTTTCCTGCCGCACCGCTGCGTTTCGCAATCACGACTTCTCCATCCCCCACGGCCAGAACCGGCGAACCGACCGGCATGGCAAAATCGACACCTTTATGCGGTGCGACGCGCCCTGTTACCGGATTCAGACGACGTGGATTAAAGTTGGAGGAAATACGGAATTGTTTCATGGTTGGGAAACGCATAAAGCCACGCGTCAAACCGGAACCTTCACGATCGTAGAATTTACCGTCTTCTGCTCGAATCGCGTAATAGTCTTTGCCACCGGTATTCAGACGGACACCGACCAGTTCGCTCTGCTCACTTTTACCATCGAGCATTTCGCGGGACATCAGTACAGAGAAGGTATCGTCTTTGCGTAATTTACGGAAATCCAACTGCCATTGCAGTGCTTTGATAACTTCACGCACTTCGGTGCTGGTCAAACCGGCGTTTTTTGCACTGCTAACGAAGCTACCACTGACACGGCCATTCAGAACGCTATTGCGCCACTCGCCTTTCAGCGTCTCAATACGCTCTTTAAAATCGTTACCCACGCGCTCATAAATGCGTGTTTCACGGCGGGACATCTGCCAGGTCAAACTTTGCAGGTCGCCGTTCTCTGCCAAAGCCCATGAAATTTGCTGACCGATCTTCAGGTTCCGCAAATCTTTATTCTGCTCGGCGAGCTGGGTGACATCCGCGATATCAATGCCGTACTGCGTCAAAATGCTGCTTAAGGTATCGCCCGTAGAGACCACGTACTCATGTACGCCGCCTTCATCGGCAACCTTATCATCCAGCTCATCTTGTGGAATCTCATCATCCGGCGAGGGTTGGTCTATCGGTTCACTGGCTTCAGGTGTCAGCGTACGCAGCTGGCTGGTTTCCAGATCGATATCTTTTACGATGACAGGGGCATCATCGACGTGGGGATAAACAAAAGGCCGCCAAACGGCAACGGCCAATGTCACAACGGTAAGCGACCCCAGCATGACGCGATGGGGCCGAGGTAAGCTGTTATACGCCAGAGCGATAGTTCGGACTATCTGCTGCACTTATTCGTATCCTCATGATTTTTCCTCCAGACAGCTCACATACTGGTTCGATAGCTGCAACAAGAAATCGGCATAGCTATCTCTACCCAGTGCAATATTGCTTCCCAATGGATCGAGCACACCCGAGCGCACGTCAGTTCCCTTGGCAACAGCATTAATAACGGCTGGCCTGAATTGTGGTTCAGCAAAAACGCATACGGCTTTGTGCTCAACCAACTGTGTTCGTATTTGATGTAAACGCTGTGCTCCGGGTTGGATTTCGGGGTTCACCGTGAAGTGACCCAGGGGGCTTAACCCATAGTGTTTCTCAAAATAACCATAGGCATCATGGAACACGAAATACCCTTTACCCTGCACAGGCGCTAGCATCTTAACAATTTTTTCATCTGCTTGCCCGATTTTATCCGTGAAATAAAGCAGATTCGCGTCTAGTTTGTCCTTATTCTGAGGCATAAGTTCCAATAATTTTGCATGAATGGCAATTGCCGCCTGTTTTGTCATCTCCGGCGACAGCCAAATGTGCATATTGTACTCACCATGATGGTGGCCATCGTCGCCGTCATCATGGGCGACATGGCTATGATCGTGCCCCTTTCCATGGTCATCATGCGTCTGTTCATGGTCATCTTCATGATCGTGTCCGGCCTCTTTTTCCAGCCCAGATTTAATCGCTGGCAGCGCGGAAAGCGTAATCTGCTTTTCAGGTGAAACTTTCGCTAGCGGCTTTCCGAGAAAGGCTTCCATTTCCGGCCCAACCCAAATCACCAGTTCTGCGGACTGTAAACGCTGGACATCAGACGGGCGCAAGGCATAATCGTGGGGTGACGCGCCATCAGGTAACAAAACCTCCGTTGGCGTCACGCCATCGGCAATAGCCGACGCAATGAATCCCAAAGGACGAATTGACGTAATGACCGCAGCGGATGCCGCGCTGATTGACATCCCGCTTGCGAGTAGCGCGCTGGCAACAAACACACTTTTTAACCATTTTTTTTGCTGAATAGATTGCTGCATGAAAGTCGATCCCATCGATTTTTATGACGTTGTTTGTTATATTATAACGTTACATGGGTTATGCAAACCAAATTCTATGTCCACATTGGTATCACTTAATAATATTTCAGTTACATTTGGCAGCCGAAAGGTTCTGTCAGATATCTCTCTTACCTTGCAAGCAGGTCGAATTCTGACGCTGCTCGGGCCGAATGGCGCAGGGAAATCGACGCTGGTGCGCGTGGTATTAGGTCTACTGTCCCCCACCTCCGGATCGCTGGTACGAGATCCCGCGCTGCGTATCGGCTACGTTCCGCAGAAGCTGCATCTGGATACCACCCTGCCCTTGACCGTCAGCCGTTTTATGCAACTGCGCCCCGGCGTGAAAAAGCAGGATATTTTACCGGCGCTTAAGCGAGTTCAGGCTGCACATCTGCTGGAACAGCCGATGCAGAAACTTTCCGGTGGCGAAACCCAACGTGTGCTGTTGGCACGCGCGCTGCTCAACCAGCCCCAACTACTGGTACTGGATGAGCCGACGCAGGGGGTCGACGTCAATGGGCAACTGGCGCTGTACGATCTCATTAACCAATTGCGGCAGGAATTCCACTGCGGCGTGCTGATGGTGTCACACGATCTGCATTTGGTAATGGCGAAAACCGATGAAGTCCTGTGCCTTAATCAACATGTTTGCTGCTCCGGCACGCCTGAAGTCGTTTCGCTTCATCCCGAATTTTTAGCAATGTTCGGCCACCGCGGCGCGGAGCAATTGGCGGTTTACCGCCACCATCATAATCATCGTCACGATCTGCAAGGACGTATCATTTTGAAGAGACAGGGTGGAAACGACGCATGATAGAACTGCTGTTTCCCGGTTGGCTGGCGGGGATTTTGCTGGCGATTGCGGCAGGCCCTCTCGGCTCATTCGTCGTCTGGCGACGGATGTCTTACTTCGGCGACACGCTGGCGCACGCGTCTTTACTCGGCGTCGCCTTCGGCCTGCTGCTGAACATCAACCTGTTTGCTGCCGTTATTGCCGTGACGCTCATTCTGGCGTTGGGGCTTGTCTGGCTGGAGCGACGCCCCTACCTGGCTATCGATACATTACTCGGCATCATGGCACACAGCGCGCTGTCGCTTGGATTGGTGGTCGTCAGCCTGATGAATAACGTGCGCGTGGACTTAATGGCTTATCTGTTTGGCGATTTGCTCTCTGTCACAACAGAGGATCTGTGGGTGATCGCCGCGGGTGTCATCGTTGTGGTGGCCATTATGTGCTGGCAATGGCGCGCACTACTTTCTATGACGATCAGCCCGGAGCTGGCGCACGTCGATGGCGTGAAGCTACAGCGCACCAAGCTGCTCCTAATGCTGACCACCGCGTTAACGATTGGTATCGCCATGAAATTTGTTGGTGCGCTGATCATTACGTCACTGCTGATTATTCCCGCCGCCAGCGCCAGACGCTTCGCACGGACGCCGGAACAAATGGCAAGCATAGCGATTATTGTAGGAATGATTGCCGTAACGGGCGGTTTGGCATTTTCAGCTGGCTACAATACGCCCGCGGGGCCGTCTGTGGTGCTGTGCGCATCGCTGCTGTTTATTGTCAGCCTGATTAAGCGACAACCCGCCTAGAGAATCAATAACAAAAAGCCCTTCCGAATGTGTGATTCAGAAGGGCTTTGAAGACCGCACGAACAGCGTTTATTTCCGGTTAGCCATATCTGGAATGATTAAATCGCCCCGCAAAACATACGATCCAAGCACATCCTGCGTTTTCTCATTGAGCCAGGACACGATTCTGGCCGCTATCGCATCCATCGAATATTCAATGGCCGGTATCGCTGGAATGCCAGGGATATCGAGAGATCCCGCCAGGCTGAATACCATAATGTCTTTTGGCACGGATTTGTTAAACGCCTGAAGCTGCGTAATAACCCGTTTGGCTTCCAGCTCATCCGCCACCAGAAGCGCATTGAAATTCAGCGTCGTGCTGTTATTAAGCAACACTTGCAGTGCCACCGACGACGATGAAGATGCATCCATAAAGATCAGGTTGCGGTTGAACGGTAAGAAGTTATTTTCCAGCGCCCGTTTATACCCCAAAAGCACCTGATCCGCTGAACTGCTGGCGGCGGGGTTGATCAGCGCAATTTGCCGTCTTCCTTGTCGGATCAGGTAATTACACGCGGTTTCTGTGGCGAAAGCGTGATCGAATTGCAGGCTATTCGTGGTATCCGTTTCCATGCAATCGATCAGAATAATGTTCTTATCGGCCAGATTCAGCGGAAAACGCGCGCCGATAATTAAAATGTCATCACACAGGCCGCTGGTCAGCTCATCAAGCACGTTCATCACTTCAGCCCTGCTGCTGGCAAAGCGCAACAAGAGATGCTTTTGATGTCGGCTAAAGTGTTTTTCCAGCGCATAAAGGTAGCCGGTCGTCTGGTTGATGTTGTCCTGAGCGCAAATGACGCCAATACATCCGGTTGATTGACTTAACAGCGATTGGGCGATGACATTCGGCCGATATTTAAGCTCATCAACCGCTTTTAACACCGCAAGGCGGCTTGCTTCCTTTACGCCGCGTGAACCACTCAACACACGGGAGACTGTGGCTTTAGACACCCCAGCTAAACGCGATACATCGTTGATTGTAGACATCATTTGCCCCTGGAAAACGCTAAATCTGACTCAAAACCCTGAATACCAACCGCGCATTGCGTTGCTTCGCAGTATAACCGTTTCTATCCAGCATGGAAACCGATTATCCGTTTAACATCCAATGCGCATTTCTGCCAATAAGATGTGATGTAAATCTAATTAATACCGCCAGAAATCATCACACCTTGACGGTCATCACACTTCTCTTTTCTTTGCATGGAAAACGGTTTCCATATGATATCCAATCATATTAGCAATAACTTTTTACATTGTGCGTGGCGGAAAATGCGGTCCGCAGCGGAAGAAAGATAACAGGTATAGGCTCACGTTTATAAAAGACTGCCACACGCGACATTTCCGTAAGAGATTTAGATACAATGGGTTACGGCGTACAACGTGGCGATAACATACTTGATGCCGAGCTGTCGCTGCTACAGCGACACACGAAAAAAGGTGTTCACATGAGTTCCGTATATCAATCAATCATTGCCGCTATCGAACAATCGATTACCCCGCTGGCTGGGCGTTTAGGGCAACAAAAGTATGTGATCGCTATCCGCGATGGCTTTACCGCCGCGCTACCTTTTATGATCATCGGCTCATTTATGCTGGTGTTTATTTTCCCTCCCTTTTCCGCCGATACCACTGTCGGATTCGCCCGTACCTGGCTCGATTTTTCTATCACCTATCGCGCACAGCTGATGCTGCCTTTCGAGCTGAGTATGGGGCTCATGACCTTTTTCATCTCCGTGGGTGTGGGTGCCAGTCTGGGGCGACAGCTTAATCTCGATTCTGTGATGTCCGGCCTGCTGGCGTTTATGGCTTTCCTGCTTGTCGCCGCGCCTTACGCCGATGACAAGCTTTCCACCGAGTATCTGTCAGGACAAGGGATCTTCACCGCCTTACTGACGTCTATCTATGCCACCCAAGTTTATGCGGCGCTGAAAAAGCACAATATTACTATTCGCTTACCGAAAGAAGTCCCGACGGGGGTCGCCCGCTCGTTTGAAATCCTCATTCCCGTGTTGGTGATTGTCGCAACGCTGCATCCGCTCAATCTCTTCATTGAAGCGCAAACAGGCATGATCATTCCCGAAGCGATTATGCACCTGCTGGCACCGCTGGTGTCCGCCTCAGACTCGCTGCCAGCCATTCTTCTGTCCGTGCTGCTGTGTCAGCTTTTCTGGTTTTCGGGGATCCACGGTTCGCTGATTGTCACGGGCATCATGAATCCATTCTGGATGACCAATCTGGCCGTGAATCAGGCCGCGTTGGCAGCCGGCGAAGTCTTACCACATATCTATTTACAGGGCTTTTGGGATCACTACTTGTTGATTGGCGGCGTCGGTTCGACGCTACCACTGGCATTTCTGTTGTTACGCAGCAAGGTCACGCACTTGCGCACCATCGGCAGAATGGGTGTCGTACCCAGCTTCTTTAACATCAACGAGCCGATCATGTTCGGCGCGCCCATCATCATGAATCCAATGCTGTTCCTCCCCTTTGTCTTTGTACCGATGGTTAACGCCGTGCTGGCTTACACCGCAACCAAGATGGGATGGTTGGCGCAGGTAGTGTCGTTGACGCCGTGGACAACACCGGCTCCCATTGGCGCATCGTGGGCTGCAAACTGGAGTTTCAGCCCGCTAATCATGTGCCTGCTGTGCATGGTGTTTTCCGCGCTGATGTATTTGCCGTTCCTGCGAGCTTATGAACGCACATTAATGAAAACCGAGGAACAAAAAATACAGGGCGACCTGTCACTGACAAAAACGGTGAGCAGTAATTAATGGGGTTAATAAAAACAGCAATAGATATTAAATAGAAGAAAGAAAATAAAGCGTTCAGGGTCGGGTGTTTTTATTATTCACATTCACCGACCTAGACGACATTCAAGAACGCGGCATAGAAAATACATGCTGCGAATATTCGTTCACATAAAAATAGGTCATATGATGATTACATTAGAAGATGCAGTAATGGAAATTATCGTCAATGCTGGACAATCGCGCAGCTTGTGTTTTGAGGCGCTACACGCCGCGCGTAAAGGCAACATTGATGAAGCCAAAAATCTGTTGAAGGAAGCCGATGGTTACGCGCGCAAAGCCCACCATATGCAGACCCAACTGATTGAACAAGATGCGGGAGAAGCCAGACAGCCGATGACGTTAATTATGGTGCATGCTCAAGACCATTTAATGACATCATTACTCGCTCGCGAATTATCAGAAGAAATTATTCATCTTTACCAGAGACAATAGTTCATTTTAATACCCTTATAGGGAGGGTCGATTACGTCAGTTATTTAATTAACCTGTATCTGTAAAAAATAACAATCACCTTGTTCTGAGCGCCGTGCCATTATTCACGTCAATCAGAGCGGGATGGTTATTGTCTGAAAATAACTTACCGAATTGAGATGACTATGACAAATTCCAAAAAACTGCCCGTTACGCTGGCGGTGCTGGCTGCCCTTTGCTCCGGTTCCGCATTTGCACAAGACGTTATTACTCAAGAGCAATTAGATCGTATCGTTGCTCAGGCCGTAGAAAAAGCGCTGGCTGAGCGTCAGGCAAAATTAGACGCGATTGCCAGTAAACAGGTCGACCCGCTGACCACGCCGGACGCCCCCAAGACACCTGACATGGCGATACCTTATGGCATCAACTTCACAGGCTATGCGCGTTATGGGGCGCAATTCCAGAGCGGTGACCAGAAATATGTTGCGGTTGACGGTTCCTATAACGGTGCCTCCGCGCTGGGTCGTCTGGGCAACGAAGGCAATGGCGGTGAATTCCAGCTTTCCAAGGCCTTCAAGAGTGACAACGGTGCAATCTGGGATGTCGTCGTGATGATCGACCACTGGGGCGACGAAGTTAACCTGAAAAAAGCCTATGCGGGCGTCACCAACCTTTTTGCTTCTCAGCCAAACGCTTATCTCTGGGCCGGACGTGATTTCCACCAGCGCCCACAGCAAGGTATTAACGACTACTTCTGGATGAACCATGACGGTCAGGGCGCGGGGATAAAGAACTTTGATCTCGGCGGTATTCAGTTCGATGTCGCAGCCGTCGCGGCCGTGGAATCCTGTAACCCTGAAATAATCACGAATAATGCGAACCCTTCACGCATCAGCTGTACTGGCAGTTCTGGTACGGGCGATAAAGGCAATTACGCGCTGACGTCCAAAGTGCATGGCATCAAGCTGGGGCCGTTGGATCTCGCGCTGTACGCAAACTACGGTTTTGACTCGAAAGCGGTAGATAACAATGCGCGTCTGAAAGCCTGGCAAGGCGGCGCGGTCCTGAGCCACACGGGGAAAAATAGCCTCAATCAGTTTATCACTCGCTATTCGAACAATGCGGATAACAGCGTTTACAACAAAACGGACAACCTGAAAACCTTCTATGCCAGCTTTGAAGGCAAATACAAATTCACGCCGCAAACGCAGGTCGAATACCTGCTGGCCTACCACGACTATTCGAATGACTCAGCCAGTCAGGACGATCCTCGTAACTACAATGCCATCGTTCGCCCGATGTATTTCTGGAATGATGTGCATTCCACCTGGCTTGAAGCGGGCTATCAGCATGTAGATTACGGTCAGGGAGGTGATAACAAAGGATGGAAACTGACGCTTTCCCAGAATGTCTCGATCGCCATGGGACCGGAATTCAGACCGATGCTGCGCTTCTACGTCACCGGCGGGGAAGTGGATAACAAACACACCGCGCGGACAACGACCGGCATCAACACGCAGTTGGATTCGTTCAACGTTGGGGCAATGTGGGAAGCCTGGTTCTAATCACATAAATTCAGGGAGACCCTGTGGTCTCCCTGAGTATGGAAAGTATTTCTTATGCGATACGTTTTTTCACACGTTAACTTAAATCTTCACGCGTTAAGCCAAAATGACGATAGGCATGCTGCGTCGCCATTCGACCGCGCGGCGTACGCTGAATGAACCCTTGCTGAATCAGAAACGGCTCCAGCACGTCTTCAATGGTTTCACGCTCTTCGCCAATCGCTGCCGCTAAATTGTCCAGTCCAACGGGACCGCCCATGAATTTATCGATGATCGCCAACAGCAGCTTACGGTCCATGTAGTCAAAACCTTCGGTATCCACCGCCAGCATATCCAGCGCCTGCGTCGCCACATCACCGGTAATCGCCCCTTCCGATTTAACTTCGGAGAAGTCGCGCACCCGTCGCAATAGTCGGTTGGCAATACGCGGCGTCCCCCGCGCGCGCCGCGCCACTTCAAGCGCGCCCTCGGATGTCAGATCCAGCCCTAAACACTGTGCGCTGCGGCTGACGATATACTGCAAATCCTCAACTTTATAAAACTCCAGGCGCTGCACAATGCCGAAACGATCGCGCAGCGGCGAGGTTAACGAGCCAGCACGCGTTGTTGCACCAACCAGCGTGAAAGGCGGCAAATCGAGTTTGATCGAACGGGCGGCCGGCCCTTCGCCGATCATGATATCCAACTGATAGTCTTCCATCGCCGGATACAGCACTTCTTCCACAACGGGCGACAGGCGGTGGATTTCATCGATGAACAGCACATCATGCGGTTCGAGATTAGTCAGCAGTGCGGCGAGGTCGCCGGCTTTTTCCAGCACCGGGCCCGACGTCGTGCGCATATTCACGCCCATTTCATTAGCGACAATATTCGCCAGCGTCGTTTTCCCCAGACCGGGAGGACCAAAAATGAGCAGGTGGTCCAGCGCATCCCCGCGTTTACGGGCCGCCTGAATGAAAATTTCCATCTGCTCACGCACCTGCGGCTGCCCCACATACTCGTTGAGCAATTTAGGGCGGATCGCTCGGTCGATAAATTCTTCTTCGGGAACGGCGTCAGCGGAAATTAAACGATCGGCTTCTATCATGAATACCTCACAGCGCCGCGCGCAGTGCATCCCTGATCAGGGTTTCACAGTCAGCATCGGGACGCGCAATCTTGGAAATCATGCGGCTGGCTTCCTGTGGTTTATAGCCCAGCGCAACCAGTGCCGCTGCAGCTTCTGTTTCTGGATCGCTCACACGGCTGTCTGCGGCAGCGGGTGAGGCCAGCGGAATATCGCTGACAGGATTGAACAGATCGCCGCTCAAGCCTTTGAAGCGATCCTTCATTTCAACGACCAGCCTTTCCGCCGTTTTCTTACCGACGCCCGGCAATTTAATCAACGCGCCGATTTCTTCGCGCTCAACCGCACTAACAAACTGCGTCGCGGACATCCCGGAGAGGATTGCCAGCGCCAGCTTCGGCCCGACGCCATTCACTTTGATCAGTTCACGGAACAGCGCCCTCTCCTGCTTATCATTAAAACCGAACAGCAGCTGTGCATCTTCGCGGACAACAAAATGGGTAAAGATGATCGCTTCCTGATTGAGTTCAGGGAGTTCGTAAAAGCACGTCATCGGCATATGGACTTCGTAACCCACGCCGTTAGCTTCTATCAGCACCTGCGGCGGCTGTTTTTCCAGAATAATGCCTCTGAGACGACCTATCACGTTGCGCTTCCTTTTACGTAGGGAAAGAATAGCTTGAAGTATGACGAGTATATAACATAAAAAAGGCTGGATGAATATCCAGCCTCCTGTTTCAGCGCAGTCTTCCTGCCAGCGGGTTCACTTTCACCGCCGCGGTTCACAGCAGGCTTTGGCTAAAGTGGCAGTGAGTAATGGCAATCGCCAGCGCGTCGGCGGCATCCGCCTGCGGACTGGCCGACAGTTTCAGCAGTGAGCGAACCATATGCTGCACCTGCTTTTTATCCGCCGCGCCCGTTCCAACCACGGTTTGTTTCACCAACCGCGCCGCGTATTCAAACACAGGCAGATCCTGATTCACGCCCGCGACGATAGCCACACCGCGCGCCTGTCCCAGCTTCAAGGCTGAATCCGGGTTTTTCGCCATGAAAACCTGCTCAATCGCCATACAGTCTGGACGAAATTGCGTAATGATTTCACTGACACCTGCGTAAATCAGCTTCAATCGCGTGGGCATATCGTCCACCACGGTGCGGATACAGCCGCTGCCGAGATACGTCAGATGACGACCCTGCTGGCGGATAATGCCATAACCCGTCACGCGCGAACCGGGGTCAATGCCGACTATTATTGTCATAGTGCTATGATTGCCATGGTGCTACGACTGTCATCGTGCCGCTCCGCCGATTCGCCCGTGTGGATAGCTGTTGCTACGTTGCATTACCGACCTGCCATTACAGCAGTTCAGCCACCTCATCGGAGATCTCACCGTTGTGGTAAACCTCCTGCACATCGTCGCAGTCTTCCAGCATGTCGATCAGACGCATCAGCTTCGGTGCCGTTTCTGCATCCATATCCGCTTTAGTAGACGGGATCATCGACACTTCAGCCGACTCCGCTTTCAGGCCAGCTGCGTCTAATGCGTCCTTCACATCACCGAACGTTTCCCACGGCGTGAAGACGTCAATCGCACCGTCGTCGTACGTCACGACATCATCGGCACCGGCTTCCAGCGCCGCATCCATCACCGCATCTTCATCCAAACCCGGCGCGTAAGAAATAACGCCTTTCTTGGTGAAAAGGTACGAAACGGAGCCATCAGTACCCAGGTTGCCGCCGGTTTTCGTAAACGCGTGACGCACTTCGGAAACGGTACGGTTACGGTTGTCACTCAGGCATTCCACCATGACGGCCGTGCCGCCCGGGCCGTAGCCTTCATAAATGATGGTTTCCATGTTGGCATCATCGTCACCGCCGACGCCACGGGCAATCGCACGGTTCAGCGTATCGCGCGTCATGTTGTTGGACAGAGCTTTATCGATCGCGGCGCGCAGACGTGGGTTAGAACCCGGATCGCCACCGCCCAGACGGGCTGCGGTAACCAGTTCGCGGATAATCTTGGTAAAGATTTTACCGCGTTTGGCGTCCTGTGCTGCTTTACGATGCTTTGTGTTAGCCCACTTACTATGACCTGCCATAAAAATCTCCGAAAAAAGCCTGTTCAGGCCGGATAAATAACAAATTCCTCAATCGCCTGCCGGTTGCTCCAGGACTTGGTTAGCTGTGCCGCGTGGGGCACATCCAGCCACTGGTAAGCAAGATGCTCGGATAATTGCACCTCGCGCTCAGCAGGTAACGCCAGACAAAACCAGTGTTCGGTATTGTGCGTAACCCCCGGCGCATAGCGACGTCTCAAATGAGCAAATAGCTCAAACTCAATACAGCGCTGGCAGTCAAAGAGTGATAACGCTTCCGCGGATATATCGATGTTAACTTCTTCTTTGACTTCACGCTGTGCGGCATACGACGCGCTTTCCCCTTCTTCTATGCTGCCTGTTACCGACTGCCAGAATTCAGGATCGTCACGCCGCTGCAACATCAGCACCCGCCCGGTGTCACGAGCATAAATCACCACCAGAACCGAAACGGGTCGCTTGTATACCATCTTATTCGTTCTCGGATTTTCCATCCTGAGCCGCTTTCCCTTTCACAACAACCGCAATGGCAAGCTCTTCCAGCGAAGCCGGGTTGGCGAAACTCGGCGCTTCCGTCATCAGACACGCTGCTGCCGTCGTTTTCGGGAAGGCGATAACGTCACGAATGTTATCGGTACCCGTCAGCAACATCACCAGACGGTCAAGGCCAAACGCCAGACCCGCGTGCGGCGGTGTACCGTATTTCAATGCGTCCAGCAGGAAGCCAAACTTCTCGCGCTGCTCTTGTTCGGTAATGCCCAGAATGCTGAACACGGTTTGTTGCATCTCACCACTGTGAATACGCACGGAACCGCCGCCCACTTCATAACCGTTAATGACCATGTCATACGCGTTGGCGATTGCCGAAACCGGGTTAGCAGCCAGTTCAGAAGGCAACATGTCACGCGGTGCAGTAAACGGATGGTGCATCGCAGCAAGACCGCCTTCGCCATCTTCTTCAAACATTGGGAAATCGACAACCCACAGCGGTTCCCAGCTATTGTCTTTCGTCAGGTTCAGATCGCGACCCAGCTTGAGACGCAGCGCGCCCAGCGCATCGGTCACCACTTTCGCGCTGTCCGCACCAAAGAACAGGATGTCGCCATCTTGTGCCGCAGTACGATCCAATACGGCAGACAGAACGTCTTCACTCAGGAATTTGGCTACCGGGCTTTGAACGCCTTCCAGGCCCTTGGCACGCTCGTTGACCTTGATGTAAGCCAGACCTTTCGCGCCGTAGATTTCAATAAACTTGCCGTATTCATCAATCTGCTTACGGCTCAGCTGTGCGCCGCCCGGTACGCGGATAGCGGCAACGCGGCCTTTAGCATCGTTTGCCGGGCCGGAGAAGACTTTGAATTCAATGTCTTTAACCAGATCGGCAACGTCGACCAGTTCTAACGGGTTACGCAAATCTGGCTTGTCGGAACCGAAACGGCGCATGGCTTCTGCGAACGTCATGATCGGGAAATCGCCCAGATCGACGCCTTTCACGTCCTGCCACAGTTCACGCACCAGCTTCTCCATCACTTCACGCACCTGTGGCGCGGTCATGAAAGAGGTTTCCACATCGATCTGGGTAAATTCTGGCTGTCTGTCGGCACGCAGGTCTTCGTCACGGAAGCATTTGACGATCTGATAGTATCGGTCAAAGCCGGACATCATCAGCAGCTGTTTGAATAGCTGTGGGGACTGCGGCAACGCATAAAATTTGCCTTTATGTACGCGGCTTGGCACCAGATAGTCACGCGCGCCTTCCGGCGTCGCTTTGGTCAACATCGGGGTTTCGATGTCCAGGAAGCCGTGGTCGTCCATAAAACGACGCACAAAACTGGTGATACGGGCGCGTGTTTTCAGGCGCTGCGCCATTTCAGGACGGCGCAAATCCAGATAGCGGAATTTGAGACGTGCTTCTTCGGTATTGGTCTGGTTGGAGTCCAACGGCAGCGCTTCAGAACGGTTAACGATCGTCAGTGCGGTGGCAAAAATCTCGACTTCACCCGTCGCCATATCTTTGTTGATTTGGCTTTCTGGACGGGCACGTACGACACCGGTAAGTTGGATGCAGAACTCGTTACGCAACTCGGATGCCAGTTTAAATGCGTCCTGACGATCCGGGTCAAAAAACACCTGAACCAGCCCTTCGCGGTCACGCATATCAATAAAAATCAAACCACCCAGATCGCGGCGGCGGTTAACCCAACCGCACAATGTCACTTCCTGGCCCACATGGGACGAATTCAACTGCCCGCAATAATTAGTACGCATCACGATGTCCTTTTACTCATCCGCCAGCTCACACGTTCTCACGGTAGATTACTTTTCACGGTAGATCTCACAGTGCAAAAACAGTGGCATTTTCGCTGCACGGTATGGTTTTTCTGGGTTACTGTCCGATGAAAAAAGGCGGCTATTATAAAGGATATTCGCCCGAACGATAAGCATGAAGGTAACGCTCTGCGACGCTGCCGCCTACTCTTTTTACGAAATTTCCTTTCCGGTTAACGGAATGTTCACTAATCCGCATAGAGTTGTTGCAAAACTGAACATCTATGGAAGCCCCAATCATCGGCCCAAAGACGCAGAACTCGCCGACCCACATCGCGTGAGGATTTGCGGAAACCGACCTTCTCTTTTAGTAAAACCTGCTAAAATTACCAAGTAACTGCTGATTTTTATAAAAATTTTAATAAAAAGCGCTTTCCCATTGCTGGCAAATGCGTATGGTTTACATGGAGAACAACTATGTATTCATTTGTTGCCCGTCAACCCATTTTAAATCAACACCTCCAAACCGTTGCTTACGAGCTACTTTTTCGCATGGACGTCACCAATAGATTTCCTGACGTGAGTCCTGAATTTGCAACTGCGCAGCTTATATCTGATCAGTTCTTAACCAATCCGTTGACAAGGTCCGTGGTCGAACAGCCTTACTACATTAATTTTCCCCATCAGATGCTAATCAATGGCCAGGCGGAAGTATTGCCACAGGAAAAAGTTGTTATTGAGATCCTTGAAAATTCGATCCCCAACAATGATCTCTTTGCTGCCGTAAAAAAGCTAAAAAGAAAGGGCTTCAAAATTGCGCTTGATGACTTTTCGATGGATTCAGAATGGGATCGGTTTTTGCCTTACGTTGACATCATCAAATTCGATTTAACCCTGTCGACCTTTGGTGACATCGAAAATTTCATCAAAAGAACCACGCAGCGCAAGTTAATCTATCTGGCCGAAAAGGTAGAGACGCATGAGCAGTACCTACAAAGCAAGAAGCTGGGCATCTCACTGTTTCAGGGATATTTTTTCAGTCGTCCTGAAATGATCAAATCGAAAAAATTGGTCAGTAACTCCAGCAATACCGTCAGACTGTTGAGAGAGGTCAATAAACCTGAGCTCAACTATGCCACGATCGAAGAATTGGTCTGCGCCGATCTGTCGCTTTATTATAAATTGATGCGTTACATCACCAATATCAAATACAACACCCGCTTTGGTATTACCTCGACCACAATGTCTTTCCGCGCGATGGCGATGCTGCTTGGACAACGCGAACTTAAACGTTTTGTCTCGTTAATTAGCATTACCAACAGCAATGAAAATAAACCCAGTGAGCTTTATCGCACCAGCTTAATTCGCGCCAGATTTTTTGAATTATTGCATGCCTCTTTTAATGTGAAAGACGATACCACCGAGGCGTTCCTATGCGGATTATTGTCCCTGCTTGATGCCGTATTAGATTCACCCATGCCGTTGCTGCTCTCACAAATTGCCCTATCGGAAAAAATTAACCAAAGCTTATTGGATCATACCGGTGAACTCGCGGTTTATCTGACGTTAATCACTAAATACGAACAGCAAGAATGGGAAGAGCTTGAGCAACTGTTGACCCAGTTGGATATCGATGAGGAAAACTTCTTTACGATGATCATGGAAGCAACGCAGTGGGCGGACGAGATTTTATAAACGATTTATCCCGGTTCACTCGCGCTGCCATGACAATTACGCGATAATCATCGCCATTCTGCTTGAGTTTCAATGATGTTATGGTGCGATGATGTATATCGGATTACCGCAATGGCAGCATCCCGCCTGGAGTCGGTTGGGATTAAACGATCTTGCCGACTACAGCCGCTATTTTACCTGTGTGGAAGGTAACACAACTTTTTATGCGCTGCCTTCACGCGAGGTTGTCGAGCGCTGGCGTGATATGACGCATGATGACTTCCGCTTTTGCTTCAAGTTTCCCTCAACGATCAGTCATAAAACTGCCTTGCAGAATTGTGACAGCGATGTCGGGCTTTTTTATCAATGCCTTGAGCCGATTGCCCACCGTATCGGACAGCTCTGGCTACAGCTTCCCGCCGCCTTCAGCCCCACACAGTTGCCCGTTTTATGGCGTTTTCTTGATGCCTTGCCACAGGGATTTAGCTACGGCGTGGAAGTACGTCACCCGCTGTTTTTTGCCAAAGGCGATGAAGAGCGCGCGCTGAATCAGGGGCTACAGCAGCGCGATATCAACCGCGTGATTCTCGACAGCCGCCCGGTTCACCACGCCGCGCCAGACAGTGCGGCTATGCGTGAAGCCCAGCGGAAGAAACCTCGCGTGCCGGTACATGCCGTACTGACCGCCACGCAGCCGCTGATTCGCTTTATCGGCAGTGAAAAGCAGGAAGAAAATCTTCGCTGGTTTGAGTCATGGCGTAACAAGTTGCCGCAATGGCGTGAGGCAAATCCCTTCTTCTTTATCCATACACCAGATATCGGTGATGCCCCACCGCTGGCGCAGCAGCTTTGGCCATTACTCGCCGAGATCGATCCGACCTTGCCGCCCCAGCCGGATTGGCCACAGCAGGCGACGCTCTTTTGAACCACTCAATATCCCCATGAGTTAGTTCGTTTGGTTATAAGCAATTTCGCAACGTAATCCATTTCCGCTAAAAAAATCAGCCTTTCCAGGCGACAGTTGCGTTAGGTAAAGCTATTATTCTGCAAGCCGTTTTCGGTTAGGTCACGGAGTAAAAAATGGTAAGTGCGCTCTATATCGTGCTTGGCGCAATCTTGTTGATAAAGCTGTCTATTGATGTTGTGAAACTCAGAATGCAGTATCGCGTGGCGTATGGCGACGGCGGATTTTATGAATTGCAAACGGCGATCCGGGTACATGGCAATGCAGTGGAATACATTCCGATTGCGGCAATTCTGCTAGTGCTGATGGAAATGAACGGTGCCCTTATCATCATGATCCACTTCTGCGGCATTTTATTGATTGCGGGACGTTTGGTTCACTACTACGGCCTTCGGCATCGCGAATTCCGCTGGCGGCGTTCAGGTATGGCGGCAACCTATGCCTCGCTCATTCTGATGATTGCAGCAAACCTCTATTATCTTCCTTGGGATCTGGTTTTCACGCTGTATTGATGGCGTGAGGCAAAAACTATCCCCGCCTCTCTCGGGCGCACAGACATTATGCGTCCGGGAATCAAAAACCGCATCCACACCCTACGTCTACACCACGTGAAAGGTGAAGGCTACCGTGTATTCTGCTAGAATACGCGCCTCTTTATTACTCTCAGTGCACTTTCTGCCATGCCAAACCGCGATATGCTTTTCTCTGTGCCAATTGCCAATTTAGGCGACTGGACATTCGACGAACGCGTTGCCGACGTATTCCCCGATATGATCCAACGTTCCGTGCCCGGCTATTCCAACATCATTTCGATGATTGGCATGCTGGCAGAACGCTTCGTCCGCCCGGATAGTCACGTTTACGATCTAGGGTGCTCGTTGGGCGCAGCCACGCTGTCTATGCGACGTAATATCTCTGTGCCGGGTTGCAAAATTATCGCGGTAGACAATTCTCCGGCAATGGTGAAACGCTGCCGCAGCCACATTGACGCTTTCCGTTCCGATACGCCCGTCGAGATTATAGAAGCCGATATTCTGAATATTGATATCGAAAATGCGTCTATGGTGGTGCTGAACTTTACCCTTCAGTTTCTGGAACCTTCCCAGCGTCAGGTGCTCATCAAGCGTATTTATCAGGGCTTGAATCCCGGCGGCGTGCTCGTGCTCTCAGAGAAATTCAATTTTGCGGACAAAGACGTCGGTGAATTGCTGTTCAACATGCATCTCGATTTCAAACGGGCAAATGGCTACAGCGAGTTAGAAATCAGTCAGAAACGCAGCATGCTGGAAAACGTCATGCTGACCGATTCAGTAGAAACCCATAAGGCCCGACTGGCAGATGCCGGTTTTGAGCACAGTGAAATTTGGTTTCAGTGTTTTAATTTTGGTTCGTTATTAGCCGTGAAAGCAGAGGAAAAGGCGTGATCGATTTCGGCAATTTTTATCAGCAAATCGCAAAAGGCCCGCTCAGCCACTGGCTTAACACGCTGCCTTCACAGCTCAGCAGTTGGCAGCAGGAATCCTTGCACGGCAAGTTCAAACTCTGGTTTAACTCGCTGGAACATCTTCCGTCGCTGACGCCAACCTCTCTGGATTTGAATGACAGCGTTACGGCACGCATGGAACCCGATATTTCAGTCGGTCAGCGAGAAGGCATTGAAAAGCTGTTACGTAATCTAATGCCCTGGCGTAAAGGCCCTTTTTCGCTTTACGGCGTGGATATCAATACGGAGTGGCGTTCTGACTGGAAATGGCAGCGCGTTCTGCCGCACATCAGCCCGCTGAAGAATCGCCTGATTCTGGATGTGGGCTGCGGCAGCGGCTATCACCTGTGGCGGATGGTTGGTGAAGGCGCCACGATGGCAGTCGGCATCGATCCCATGCAGCTGTTCTTATGCCAGTTTGAAGCCGTGCGTAAGTTGCTCGGTGACGATCAACGGGCGCACGTTTTACCACTCGGCATTGAGCAACTCCCCGAACTTGCCGCGTTTGACACCGTGTTTTCAATGGGCGTGCTCTACCACCGCCGTTCCCCACTCGATCACCTGTGGCAATTGAAGAATCAACTGGTGGCAGGTGGCGAACTGGTGCTGGAAACGCTGGTTATTGAAGGTGATGAAAATCAGGTGCTGGTTCCGGGAGAACGCTACGCGCAAATGCGCAATGTGTATTTCATCCCTTCTGCCGCAGCCTTGACCACATGGCTTGAGAAATGCGGATTTGTTGATGTTCGCGTCGTGGATATCTGTACCACGACAACGCAGGAACAACGGCGGACAGACTGGATGATCACGGAATCTCTGGCTGAATTCCTCGATCCTGAAGATCCGACGAAAACGGTGGAAGGCTACCCCGCTCCGGTACGTGCCGTACTGGTTGCCCGTAAACCTGGGGTCTACCAGCCCTAAACTGCCGCACTCGACAAAAAAAGCCCCAGCAACACGCTGGGGCTTGGTACTTGCCATGCACACCTGATGGTATGCGGCGCGGCAAAATTGAAGAATGCCGATGTGGTGTTTAGAACAACGCTGTCTCTCTACCGCCACGCCATTAAATGCCTGACGTCATGACACGTACTGCATTTCACGGTCCGGGCTGACTGCCCGCTTCATGGCTTCCACCACATCGCCATCCACGCAATAGTGGCTAAACTCATCTAATTCCGTATCAGAACACATCGACACGCCGATTTTGCGATAGCGCATCGGAGAAGGTGTCCACTGGCCTGCGGAACTGTGTAGTTCCCGGATACCGGCCTGCTGAAATTTGTGTACGTTAGTCAGCCGCACGCCGGAACCCGCCATAATAATTGGACCGCGACTGGCCTGTGTTAGTTCACGTAATAACCGCAGCCCATTTTCCGCCGTCTGCTGCTGCCCAGAGGTCAATATGCGCGATACGCCAAGCTCAGTGAGCTGCTCCAGTGCAATGTATGGGTTCAGACACATATCGAACGCACGATGAAAGGTCACCGCCATCCCTTGAGCCGCTGCCATGATTTCACGCATCTTGGGCAAATCAATGTGCCCTTCTTCATTAAGTGCGCCGACAACAACACCGGGAAAACCCATCTCACGAATCTGCTCAATGTCGTATTTGATGGCAGCAAATTCCGTCGCGCTGTAGCAAAAATCGCCTCCTCGCGGGCGCACAATTGGGTGGACAGGAATCGCGACCTTTTCGCGCGCGCCACGCAGCGCACCATAGGATGGCGTTAACCCGCCTTCTCGCTGTCCTGCACAGAGTTCAATCCTGTCAGCCCCAGACTGCGCTGCTGTTATCGCGCAATCAACGCTATAACAGCATACTTCCAGTTTCGTCATCGCTGCTCCTCCATGTAAACTCCCAGACCACTTTTCTTAATTATCGAAAAATCGACGAATCATCACGCCGATTAAAGTAATAACTATGGCATTCGCATTCATATCGTGAGGAGACAGGAGTCACAATGAACGCGATACATTGCCGAAATAAACATGACATAATCCACAGTTTTATTAATCTGTTCCACTGCAAAAGAAAATGGCATGAATAACATGACATGCCATTTTACCTTTCCGCCAATGTTATCTTTATGATTACACTACGTACGAGGCATACGCTATTTTTATAGCGTCGACATTTCGCTTGCGACAACATCGCGTATATCAAATGGATGAAACTTTATTGTCACTTTCCCGTTGGTTACCGCCAATGTCGGATTAGGAATTCGCTCTTTTTCGCCTTGCGGAGAACTGAATTTAAGCTTGATGCCCGGCGTACGCAGCGCATCATCCGACAAGCAGGCTAGCGCACGCTGGTGCAGCGTTTCCGCCTCCCCGAGCAGCACCAGTTCCACATGCTCCCAACCTTCATGAGGATAATGCTTTTTCCCCGGCCACGGTAGTTCAACACAGGTAATCTGCCAGGGACCTACCGTGATGGCATTGTCCAGAATAAACAAACAGATTGTGCGGCCATTGATTTGGTTTTCAGACAGCAGGTTACCGACCTTTAGCAACGCCGCTTTCCATGATTCAGCCGTCGTATTCTGATGGCAGCGCAATGAAATATGATCGGCATGAAATGCACCTAAATCCAGCTGTAACACATCGGCCAATTCCTGTAACGCTTGCTCAAAACGCGCTAAATCCGTTATCAAATCATCGGGTAACATATCGGGCAACACTCCTCGCGGCATCTCACATTATCAATCACCATTTGCGCAATGAGAATATCACACCCGTGACACATTCTAATTAAATTCTATTTTTACCCACGTACATTTATTTACACCTTCATTACGTGAAACGCATTAAATGCAAAGAAAAGGTAACCATGCTGTTTGATTAATAAACGGAAATAATTTTTACCTGGTGTAATCTACGATACTTCTCGCAATCTATTCTGGGAGGAATCTTAAATAAGAACCGCCCCATTGAACGCCGAAAAGAAAACGTATAAATTAAGAAAACAAATAATAACGCAGAGATATCATCATGGTTTTACTCATTATATCCATCGCGCTTATCGCTATTGCGGCATACGCTATTTTTCGTCATTTTAAAACCAGAGACTCACATAAAATTGGTGCGAATAGTCGGTCAAAAAAACGTTAAGATCGCGATTTGATTTATTTTTATTCTACCTAAAACTACTTTTTCTTTTTTTGTCGTGTTCTCCTTATCCATTTTTTCATCTCATCCCCCTTTCTTTTACCTCCCGCTTGCTGGGTGTTTTTTCGCCTGAACATCCCTTTGCCTCACCCCGTCTGCTGACGAGGAAAGGCAAATATGGTATAAGCAAGGCTTAATTTTTTATTTAAGGTAAACCGGTGAATATTCAGGCTCTTCTCTCCGAAAAAGTCAGCCAGGCGTTAACCGCCGCGGGCGCGCCAGCAGACAGCGAAGCTCAGATTCGTCAGTCGGCAAAAGCACAGTTTGGTGATTATCAGGCCAATGGCGTTATGGCCGTGGCAAAAAAACTGGGCATGCCGCCGCGACAATTGGCCGAAAAAGTCGTCCAACTTTTGGCGCTGGAGGGCATTGCGGAAAAAACAGAAATCGCAGGCCCGGGATTTATTAATATTTTTCTCGATAAGCAGTGGGTTGCGAGCCAGGTTGAGAACGCCCTGAATGCACCAAAACTGGGTTTAGCCCCCGTTGAGCCTCAAACGATCGTGATTGACTACTCTGCCCCTAACGTCGCGAAAGAAATGCACGTCGGCCACCTGCGCTCAACCATTATTGGTGATGCGTCAGCCCGTACGCTGGAGTTTTTAGGCCACAACGTGATTCGTGCGAACCACGTTGGTGACTGGGGTACGCAGTTCGGCATGCTGATCGCCTACCTTGAAAAAATGCAAAACGAAAGCGCCAGCGAGATGGATCTCTCCGATCTTGAAGCGTTCTATCGTGAAGCGAAGAAACACTACGATGAAGATGCAGATTTCGCCGAACGCGCACGCGCTTACGTGGTGAAATTGCAGGGTGGTGATGAGTATTGCCGTCAGATGTGGCGCAAGCTCGTCGATATCACCATGACGCAGAACCAGATCAACTATGAACGCCTCAATGTCACGTTGACCAAACAGGATGTTATGGGTGAAAGCCTGTATAACAGTATGCTGCCGGGTATTGTTGCCGACCTGAAAGCAAAAGGTCTGGCGGTTGAGAGCGAAGGCGCAACGGTCGTTTTCCTTGATGAATATAAAAACAAGGAAGGCGAACCGATGGGTGTCATCATCCAGAAAAAGGATGGCGGCTACCTCTACACCACAACGGACATCGCCTGTGCCAAATACCGTTATGAAACCCTGAACGCCGATCGCGTACTTTACTACATCGATTCCCGCCAACATCAACATTTGATGCAGGCCTGGACCATCGTGCGTAAAGCCGGTTACGTACCTGATTCTGTCAGCCTGGAACACCATATGTTCGGCATGATGCTGGGCAAAGACGGGAAACCATTCAAAACGCGTGCAGGCGGAACGATCAAGCTGTCCGAACTGTTGGATGAAGCCTACGATCGCGCATTGAAGCTCATCGCAGAGAAAAACCCACAAATGGAAAGCGATGAGTTAACCGCGCTGGCGAAAGTGGTTTCCATCGGCGCGATCAAATATGCCGATCTGTCGAAGAGCCGTACCACAGACTATGTTTTCGATTGGGACAACATGCTGGCGTTTGAAGGCAATACCGCGCCTTACATGCAATACGCCTATACGCGCGTCGCGTCTATTTTCAAGCGTGCGGGAATACAGGAAGACAGCTTAACGCAGCCGATTACGCTGAGCGATGAGCGTGAATTTGCGCTTGCCACGCGTCTGCTGCAATTTGAAGAAACCATCACCTCCGTCGCTCGTGAAGGCACGCCGCATGTGATGTGTAGCTACCTGTACGATCTGGCGGGTCTGTTCTCTGGTTTCTACGAGCACTGTCCGATTCTCAATGCCGAAAGTGACGACGTGCGTCAAAGCCGTCTGAGACTGGCACTGCTGACTGCGAAAACGTTGAAGCAGGGTCTGGATACGCTCGGTATCGAAACCGTCGAGAAGATGTAATTCTCCATCGACTGAAAATCTATTCATTGGAAACACAAACGCCATTGGTGCTGCCACCAATGGCGTTTTGCGTTACAGGTAAAGACAACCGAATAACGGTTTGGCGTTGTTACACGCTACGGCGGGCGAAATCCCGAGGACGGAACCCCAACAGCGCCAGCGTAGCAAAATAGGAACCCGCCCCCGCGACCACGACAAGCAACAAGCGCAGGATTCGCATTGTCATATTGCCGTCATCCCACGCGGGCATCCACCACAACATACCCAATAAAACCAGCGACATCACAATAACTGCCGTCAACAGGCGAACCAGAAACCCCCGCCAACCCGGCAGCGGTTGGAAAATGTCCTGCTTACGCAGTTGCCAATACAGTAAGCCTGCATTCAGGCAGGAAGCCAGCCCGATAGACAACGCCAGCCCCGCATGTTGCAGCGGGCCGATAAAGATCAGGTTCATAACTTGTGTCAGGATCAGCGTGACTATCGCTATTTTGACTGGCGTCTTGATATCCTGCCGAGAATAAAAACCGGGCACGAGTACTTTGACGACAATCAGTCCCATCAGTCCAACCGAGTAGGCAATCAGCGCTCGCTGGGTCATCAGCGCGTCAAAGGCACTAAATTTGCCGTACTGGAACAGCGACACGGTTAAAGGCTTAGCCAAAATGCCTAATGCCACCGCGCTCGGCAGCGCCAACAGGAAACACAGGCGGAGCCCCCAATCCATCAGACGGGAGTATTCGTCATGATTACCACTGGCAAAACTCTTCGCCAGCGACGGCAGTAGGATCGTCCCTAATGCCACGCCGAGAACGCCGGAAGGAAACTCCATCAGACGGTCGGCGTAATACATCCATGACACTGCCCCTTCGCTGAGGAAAGAGGCGAAAATGGTGTTGATGATGAGCGAAATCTGGCTTACCGATACACCCAGAACCGCAGGCCCCATCAGCTTCATGACGCGCCAGACGCTAGGTTCACGCCATTTCAAGCGGGGCAAGACCAGCATGCCAATCTTTTTCAAATGCGGTAACTGATAGCCGAGTTGCAGTAAACCGCCAACCAAAACCGCCCAGGCCAGCGCCATCACCGGTGGGTTAAAATACGGGGCAGCAAACAGCGAGAAACCAATCATGCTGACATTAAGCAATGTCGGAGCAAACGCGGGCACCGAAAAACGGTTCCAGGTATTGAGCACCGAACCGACCATAGAGGTCAGCGAGATCAGCAGGATGTAGGGAAACGTGACTCTTAATAGATCCGATGTGAGCTCAAATCGCTCTGGCGTCGCGGCAAAACCGGGCGCGGTCACCATGATGACCCACGGTGCGGCGACCATCCCCGCCACGGTGACTAACGCCAGAATCAGCGTCAGCATACCAGAGACATAAGCGAGGAACGTCCGCGTAGCCTCGTCGCCCTGCTGGCTTTTATATTCGGCCAGAATCGGCACAAAAGCCTGTGAAAATGCGCCTTCCGCGAAAATTCGCCGTAGCAGGTTGGGCAGCTTGAACGCCACAAAGAAGGCGTCCGTCGCCATACCGGCACCAAAAATACGGGCGACGATGGCATCGCGTACAAAGCCTAAAACGCGCGATAACATGGTCATGGAACTGACGGCAGCCAGTGATTTAAGTAGATTCATCCGATTATGTTCTGAATGGTTCAGGACCGATTATTAACCCGTTGAGGTTATCCTGATTGCGAGGTGCGACTAGTCTACGCATTGCACGTGTAATAGCTACCGCACATTGTCATAACCGTCGAACTTTTCAGCTTTTTCCCAGCAATTTTTCAATCATACGCTGGGACAGCAACGCCTGGTTACCTGATGTTTCCGCTGGTTTCCGTTGTTCAATGGCCGCGATGAAATGCTGCACCGCACCGACAAATCCGCGTTGTTCCAGCGTGGTTTGCCAGGAGGGTACTGCTGGGCGGATCGTTATTCCTTCACGATCTTCGCGCCATTCACGCATCTCATCTACCTGATAGAGTCCACCCGAGGTAACAGCCTGAACCCATTCGCGCTGGCTTCCAGCCTGACGATGCATGCTGGTCGTCACCTGACAACCGCCGCTCTGGAAATGGTGCTCGGCATACAGCAGTTGGCCGTCCGCATTCGCATGCAACACGCCATCAATCAGTTGAGCGTCGCCGCCCGCTAGCCAAAGTGCGGTGTCCACCACATGCAGATAGTCGTCCAGCAGAGTAAAACGGACATCCTGCGGACCAACACCATTAATCCGATGTTTGTCCATGCGCAGCGATGACGGTTGATCCAGCCGCTGTTTTAGCTGCTGATAACACGGTGCGAAACGACGATTAAAACCAACCATCAGAATTTTTTGTCGTTGCTCTGCCAATTCGACCAGTGCTTCCGCCTGCTCCAGCGTCTCTGCCAGCGGTTTATCTACATAGACATCGACGCCCGCGTTAAGTAGCTGGCTCACAACGGAAAAATGGCTGGCGGTGCTGCTGTGAACGAAAACCGCATCGCACTGTGCTGCCAGTTCATCCAGTGCAGAGAAACTTGTCATCCGATAGTCCTGACAAATTCGCTGCGTCTTTTGCCGATCGGGAGAAAACGCGCCAACCAGCTCCCAGCGTTCAGCCTGACTGAGAATCGGTAAATAGGCTTTCTGCGCGATAGATCCCAGCCCAACAACACCGATACGCGGACGCTGGGTCAAGCCGCTATTCTCTGGAACACTTTCCGCAGACGTAAACTGAGGCTTCATAACTGATTTTCTCCCTGAGACAGATTCATTACGCTAACAGCGCGGCAAGCTGACGTTTGAGTTCGGCGACCTCTTTTTCTAACACCTCAACACGCTCAGCTAGCGGCGAATGATCACTTTCGCTGTCTGCTTCGGGAGCAGCAGCATCACTAGCCTCGCCGCTGAAAAGGTGCTGATAGCGACTTTCCCGTTTCCCTGCTTCCCGTGCCAGTCGGACGACAAACGGCCCATCCTCACGCTGTTGCAGCTGTTCAAGGGTAGACTCAGCTTCACCGACATCAGAAAATTCATACAATCGGGCCGCACGCGTACGCAGTTCGCCCGGCGTCTGTGGACCGCGCAGAAGCAGCGTCGTCACCAGCGCGACTTCCGCAGGCGAGAGCTTCAGGTCACCAAACTCAGAATTACAAAAACGATGTTCATACTTCACGACACGATTACCAAACCCACTGAGCGTGCGCAGGAAATGCTTCTTCACGAGTAAATCCAGCGTTTGTTGGACCTCGCTTTCGCTCAGTTCCATCACAGGTTCACGGTTGGTTTTCTGATTACAGGCCGTGGTGATGCCGTTTAACGACATCGGGTATTGATCCGGCGTCGTGATCTGCTTTTCCAGCATGCAACCAATCACGCGGGCCTCACGAGCATCCAATTGGTATTTCATCATTTTTCCTTAACGCGGAGACTTCCACTCGGCGTTGGTCAGCGCGGTTAATACATGGTCCTGCCATTTGCCATCAATGAGCAGATAATTCTTCGCATAGCCTTCACGTTCAAACCCCAAACGCGTCAGTAATCCCCCACTACGCTGGTTATGCGGCATATAGTTAGCCATGATGCGATGCATATGCTGCTGACGCTGCATATAACGTATTGCCGGTTGCAGCGCTTCATACATCAGCCCCTGCCCCTGCCATTTTTGACCAAGTGAATAGCCCAGATAGCAGGCGTGAAAGGATCCCCGTAGCACGTTGCTGAAATTCGCCACGCCGTACACTTCGTTTTCATTCGGGTCCAACAGGAGGAAGTAATAGGCGCTGCCCTGCTTATGCATATCGTTAATCACGCTCAACCGCGCCTGCCAGCCTGATGGGTAGCAATGGCTCGCGTCTCTAACGGGTTCCCACGGCTTAAGAAATTCACGGTTTTCAGAATAGTATTCAGCCAGACGCCATGCATCGCGTTCATGGGCCAGACGCACCACCAGCCTGTCAGTTGTCAATTGCACTCTTGCCGGCGTTGAACGGTAGCCAAACATTTTTCCCCCTGTCTCTCCATGTTATCGATAAGTAAAATTCATCGCCGCTGAAAAAGTGACTATTTCAGCATAAGCAGAAAATATCGGTATTTCCGATAATCCTTACTATAACCACATAAATTCATAGACGTAAAATCCCCGTCGCCGAGTTATTGCGCAGTTGAATCAGGAAAGGCATTTTTTCTCGCCGAAATGCTACCAGGATAACGTTAAATCGATAAAAAAATATTATCCAACAATAGGCTATACCAAAGTCGAATTAGAGTACAAAATAGTCACGTCTGTTATTTTCCTCCTTTCTTCGTTGTGGTGAAACATGCCTCTGATGTCGCAAGCTCGGAGCTTGGGTAAATATTTTTTATTACTCGATAATATGCTGGTGGTTTTGGGATTCTTCGTTGTCTTTCCCCTTATTTCCATTCGCTTTGTCGACGATCTCGGCTGGGCCGCATTATTAGTCGGTATCGCATTGGGATTGCGCCAGTTTATTCAGCAAGGGCTCGGTATTTTCGGCGGGGCTATTGCTGACCGTTTTGGTGCCAAACCGATGATTATTACCGGGATGCTGCTACGTGCCTCCGGTTTTGTCTTCATGGCGATTGCCGATGAACCCTGGCTGCTCTGGTTGTCTTGTGCGCTATCCGGCCTTGGCGGCACGCTATTCGATCCGCCACGTACCGCGCTGGTCATCAAGCTGGTTCGTCCGCAGGAACGCGGCCGGTTCTACTCCCTGTTAATGATGCAGGATAGCGCCGGTGCCGTTATCGGTGCCCTCATCGGCAGTTGGCTGCTCCAGTACGATTTCGAGATTGTCTGCTGGGCGGGTGCGGTCATTTTTGTGCTTGCCGCTGCGCTTAATGCCTGGCTGCTGCCAGCCTACCGCATCTCAACGGTCAAGACGCCAATACGGGAAGGGCTGACGCGCGTGATTCGCGACCGCCGTTTCCTGATGTATGTGTTAACACTGACGGGCTATTACATGCTGGCCGTTCAGGTTCTGCTGATGCTACCGATTATGGTCAACGAGCTCGCCGGAACGCCGTCTGCGGTGAAATGGATGTACGCCATTGAAGCGGTGCTGTCGCTGACGCTGCTTTACCCTATCGCCCGCTGGAGCGAGAAGCATTTCCGGCTGGAACAGCGCCTGATGGCTGGGCTTTTCATCATGTCCGTCAGTATGTTCCCGATCGGGATGACGACGGAGTTACAAACCCTGCTGCTGCTGATCAGCCTGTTTTATATTGGCTCCATTATTGCCGAACCTGCGCGTGAAACCTTGAGCGCTTCGCTGGCGGACTCCAGAGCCAGAGGCAGCTATATGGGGTTCAGCCGACTTGGATTGGCACTGGGTGGCGCGATTGGTTACAGCGGCGGCGGCTGGTTATTCGATACCGGACACGCACTGAATCAACCGGAATTGCCGTGGTTCATGCTCGGCACCATCGGGTTCCTGACGTTAGCCGCATTGTATTGGCAGTTCAACCAACGCCGCATTGAGCCCGCGATGCTGGGTGGTCATTAGTCTGAATTTTACCGACGAGTTTGATCTCGTCGGTAAAGCCCTCCTATACTTTCCTAATACATTCAAACAATTGTTATCGTCGCGAGCCTTCTCGCATACTCGACTTACCTTGTTTGATGATGGGTTACACGCTTGGTCGCCCTGCGGCCTTTGTCTACAACCTGTGATTTAGGAGACGATGTATGAAGCTCTACATTTACGATCACTGCCCCTACTGCGTTAAAGCGCGCATGATCTTCGGCCTGAAAAATCTCCCTGTCGAACTGCAAATACTGGCGAACGATGACGCTGCAACGCCAGAGAGACTGATCGGCCAGAAAATGGTGCCCATTCTGCAAAAAGACGATGGCAGCTACATGCCAGAAAGCATGGACATCGTTCATTACATCGATAATTACGACCGCAAACCGCTGCTGACTGGCCCAACCAATCCGGCCATCGCCGCCTGGCTGCGTAAAGTCACCGAGTATACGCCGCGTCTCATTATCCCCCGCTTTGCTCAGGCGGCTTTTGAAGAATTTGCCTCCGCTTCCGCCCGACAATATTTCATCAATAAGAAAGAAGCCCAGCTAGGCAATTTTGCTGATCACCTGAACCACTCGCAGGGGCTGATTAAGAAATTGAACAATGATTTACAGGATCTGGATCCGCTGATTGTTCAACCGAATGCCTGTAACGGCACGTTATCAACAGACGACATCAACCTCTTCCCGCTACTCCGCTCGTTGTCCATCGTTGCGGGTGTTACGCCGCCTTCCCGTGTCGCGGACTATCGGGATAACATGGCGAAACAGACTCAGGTCACGCTACTCAGCAGCCTGGCAATCTAATCGTTTAGTATCTAATCGTTTAGTTTTACTCCGCCGCTTCGTTCTGAAGCGGCATTATCCGCCATTTCAGTGCTATCCTATTGTTTACCCTGCGCATCAGGCGCACGCTGCCCGTGCAGAATCGTGTTGATTATTCACATAAAGCGCTCGTTCATGTGAATAGAACACCGTAGGAATGAATTGTGCGCGTAAATAGCATCAAGAGGTCAGAATAATGAAAAAATCAGGATGGATGGCAGCGGCCGCAGTGCTGCTGGCTTTTACACTCAGTGGCTGTAATAAACTCACGCAATACACGCTCAGTGAGCAAGAAGTGAATGAGTACCTGCAAAAACACAATGATTATCAGAAACAGCTGGGCGTGCCTGGCGTGGTGGATGCCCATATTGTGTTAACCGAACTGTCCAGCCAGATTGGTCGGGCAGAACCGGGGAAAGTGACGCTGACGGGAAACGCGAAGGTCGATATTTCGTCCCTGTTAGGCAATCAGGCTGCCGACATGAAGCTTACGCTGAAAGCACAGCCGGTTTTTGATAAAGCGCAGGGCGCGATTTACCTGAAAGATATGGAACTGGTTGATTACACCGCACAGCCGGAAAAAATGCAGGCGGTAATGAAAACGCTGAGCCCGTATCTTAATCAATCGCTAAAAAGCTATTTTGACCAAAAACCCGCTTACGTGCTGAATGCGGATAAGAGCACAACGGAGTCGATAGCGAAGAAGATGGCAAAAGGCATCGAAATCAAACCTGGCCAGATCGTTATCCTGTTTACTGACTAATACTGACTCGCCGATAGCACACGTCATGTTTGCTATCGGCGCACTAGATTTCATACTGCTGGGTTTCATACTGCGAGGTTTCATACCGCGGTATTATTCTTCCGCTTCCGACTCGTCTTCTTCGTCGCTTTCACCCAGTTCATCCCGCATCGCTTCCAGCGCTTCACGGCACACTATCGCCAGCGTACGATAAAATGCCGTGGTGGCGTGGCTTTCTACTTTTCCGAGAAAACGATCGCTCCACGGTAAAAGATACTCATCGAACAGGGTAATCTGTGCAGCGGTTTCATCTTCTTGTGCCTGATCTTCCAGCCATGACGCGGCAAGCAACAAGCTACCAAAATGCCCAACCACACCACCGTCATTTAACGGCATGCCACGCTGCTGCAAAAAGGTACGAATTTCCGCGTCATCAGCACCGCTTTCATAAGACGAGCGCAGCGGTGACACTGAGCCATTTTCACTATCGAACAGCGCCTGATAATCCGCCGCCATTGCGGGCAAATCCAGCCCCTTTTGTAAACGCTCCAACAATGCATCCTGCTCCAGCGGCCAGTGCTGCGCCAGTTTTCCGTCTTTAATCAACGTGAATAATGGTGTCAGCAAAGGATCCTGCGGCTGGCGATAAAACAGCGTGCCCAATAGGCGGCACACAATAGAAAACTCGTTCATTCATAACCCTATTTATTGTTAAGTGACTCTGTCTTTAAGTAACGCTTTTTAAGTGACAGCGTCACAAATCAGCAAGTTCAGCGATAGCAGGCATTCCACGCTGTTCGAGGAAATCCAACACGCGCCGAGGACTTACGTTCAATATCCGATCCTGCGGGAAATTCACTTCCTGCAAAATACGTTCGCAGTGGGTAAAGTCTCCCAGAGAAAACGCAATATGGGAATCGGAACCTAAAGAAAGTAACCCACCAGCATCACGCACGGCTTCCGCAATCGCCCGACAGTTTGGCTCGCTACCCTGGCGTGAATGCATGAAAGAGGAGTTATTTAGCTCCAGCGCCACGTTGTATTTCGCCGCGGCTTCCGCAATCGCACGGATATCGACAGGAAATTTCGGGTTGCCGGGGTGGCTAATGATATGCGCGTCGCCACGTGCCATGGTCGCGATCATCGCCGTAGTATGCGTATCTTTATCCTGTGGTGGAAAAACCGGCTCATGAAAGCCTGCGATAATCACATCCACCTGATCCAACATCGGTCCGGTACAGTCGATATCACCCTCAATGTTTTTAATATTTGCTTCGATACCGCGCAGGATGCCGACGCCATCCACCAGACGCGGCCAGACGCGCATATTCATGAAGTGCCAGTAATGCGGTGCATCCGCCATATCCGGGCCATGATCGGTGATGGCAAACAGGCGGATATTCTTCTGCTGTGCTTCGACGATGTAATCGTGCAGGGTGCTGTAAGCATGTGTGCTGGCAACGGTGTGCATATGTAAATCGACGGGATACATAGGTTCTCCTGGGTCAACGTTTGCAAATCAGCATACCATTTCCAGGGCTATTCCGCAGCCAGCGAACGAAATTACAACGCATGATTAACACAACTGAAACATCTGTTTTTGGCGCATGGAGGGGGAATGCGCGAGGGCGAAAATGAAAAGCGGTGAGCAAAGCAGCAAATTGCGTTAACTTTAGCTAATTGCGCGTATTGAATGCAGAAGTTTGTTGACGCTGTTCGGCAATTTCCCTACATTAGCGCCGTCCGCTGCTATGCGATACAGCGAGGCCACGGTGAGGTGTCCGAGAGGCTGAAGGAGCACGCCTGGAAAGTGTGTATACGTGAAAACGTATCAAGGGTTCGAATCCCTTCCTCACCGCCATATAAAAGAAAACGCCCTTGACGCAAGTTAAGGGCGTTTTCTTTTATGGTGATGGGACGGATGAGAAACCTCGGCAGGGTTCGACAAAACGACAGGATTGGCGTTTTGGACCGCCAACGGCGGCCCGCAGGGCGAGCGGAAGGACGCAGCGAGTCAATCCCCCCACATACTCACCCCTATTGTTAATATCTTAAAAATCAATAGATTATAATAATTTTATTTTCCCCCTGTACCTCCCATACAGATAAAGAAAAGCTCAGGGATAGCTATCACCTTCTTCATTCTATTAACTTTGACAACATCACTGTATGGCGCATGCTCCGCTCTTTGCATAGGATTATTGACTACAATTCCCTACAGACGACATCAGGGGCGTTTTGTAGGAAAAGGTGAGCTTCTCCCCTTTTCGCCTGTAGCTCTCGACATAGCCTTTATGGTGCAGCAACAACTGAACATTTTAGAAGAACTAAAAGACCTCACCTATAACGTTAACGGTGATGATGGCTTTATCCTGACGGGTTGTTATGATGCGATGAAACCCATAGGCGAAAACACCATCAACAAAGCACTGCGCAAAATGGGCTATGACACCAAAACTGACCTGTGCGGTCATGGTTTCCGAACACTGGCGTGTAGTGCCTTGATTGAATCGGGAATCTGGCCTGAAGATGTGGTAGAACTTCAAATGAGTCACATGGAAAAGAACAATGTTCGCACGGCTTCACCCACAAGGCTAAAAGTCTTTAACAACACCGCATGATGCTACAATACGGACTGATAAAGATGGTTTACTCTCCGCCCTCTCACTCATTAATATTGGGGTTTTATATCATTGGTTAATTTATAAAAAGGAAATTACTCATGTCGTCCAACAATAACAGCGCCCCTATCTCTGTATTAAATTTTGCTGATGGTTTGTGGGATTCGATCAAAGTAGCTAAAGTTATTTACTTTACCTTATGTTTTGATGTTCTCTATTTCTGGTTAAAAGGAAATGGCTTATTCGGTATAAAGCTGGGGAAAGAATTCGATTTATCATTAGCTGATCTAGCAGGAATAACTATCGCTTTAGGAATTTTTTCATCAATTATCCTAAAGACAATATCTTTGATCTTTTCACTTGTTTTAATAAATATAAAATACAGCAGATTCCTTCAAAATGAAGAAAAACAGATATATAAAAAAATCATAGTGAAGTTTTTTCTGGCGAACTACGAGAAGATGCATTAGGTACTGGAGATGATTTGTCATTTAAAATATACATGGAAGAGAAAAACAAAATAAACACATTTGAAAAAGAGCAAAGAAATTCTGAAATTATTTCCTTTGGTGTTTTTTTAACTTTTTCTATTGAATGGTATCTATCTGCATCAGACGGTTCCAGTAAGATGTTTATTGACTGGCTTTGGGAACATCTGAAATATAGAGATCCGACTACATCTCATTTTTTCGTTGGGTTATTCATTTCATTGATATTATTTTCCTATGCAGTGATGGTATGTTGGCCAAAAGACATTGACCGTATGGTTTATTATCCTAAGCTTGCCAAAAAGCTCAGAAAAGAAGAAGATGAAAGAGAGAAGAAGCTTAATATGTGGTGATTTTATAGATTTAAAATCAACCAGTTATATGAAATAAAAGGGCCAAAAGCCCTTTTATTCTTTTTATTGTCTACTATCTAAAACCATAGAACCACCTAGCCCACACATGGTAAATAATATTGAACTATGAAGTTGTAAACATATTACCTACGTATGAATTAATCAGATTCTTCATAAAAAATAGCTTTAAAGACACAAGCTTGGATATTTATATTATTGATTTTATTGAATAACCACAGGTTTTAAGTTCTTTGCTTACACTTATTTTCCATGCACCATAATTATCTAATGGCACGTAAACAACTCCACTTATATCATTAGGTGTTTCTATATTATCCTTTACCAATGCACACACATTTTCACGGCCTAACTTTGCCATAAGATAACCATGTTCAAATACTACATTTTGTCGCGCACGAAATTGGGGGGCATTTGGTTCATCTACTCCCCTCCCTAGATCACAAGCAGTGTATAACACTAAAGCGAAATCAGCATCATTTGTGTAGCGTTCAATTTTTTCTATTATTGTCATACCAACATTAGCCTGCTCATGCAGAATAATTGGTTCAAGCCCTAAGTCACTAATAAACCGACTTACCTCTTGCTTCACTTCATTATTTCTTCCATGAACAATGAAAACCTTTCTTTTATTTCTAGTAATTGGCAAAGAGTTTAAAGTAGGATTTCTATCATTAAATCTTTGTACTGTTTGTGTGATTTGGATTGGTTGATTAAACTCTAACGCATCTAAAATAGGTGTAAATTGTTCAGAGATGAAAGTACGTCGTTCTGCATAAGTGCTGAATTTTGGCTGAATAAATGACCAAAATGAATCCAATGACCTATGCTGCCTAACAAATGCTGGAAGATACTGAGCTATATTTGAATTTTGCAACAATTGGTGCCTTAATTGCATATACTCATTATTATCCGATGCTCCACCAGTTGCTCTTGCTGTTAGCAAATTAGCCAAGTAGCTAATACGGTCAAAATCGTTTACTAAAAAATCCAAGTTTGCCACTTGATTGTCCTCAATATAAAAATTAAATTATTGAAAAGTTTATAAATCAATCCGTTCAACTCTCTGCCTTACCATTCTCATCATTGAATGATTTAGACTTCTTGACAAGCCATCCAAGTCAGGATAAATATAACGTTCATCAATTCCATAATCAGAAAGCATTTCAAGAATATCATTCTTTAAATTTTTACCCAGTATTACTTGCACTAAATTAGGCATATCTAAGGCAATTCTTCCCGGCCCAATATCTATAGTAGTATCTGGGGGATTGTGAATAGTAAAAATCCCTCCCTGATTTAAAATCCGAGGTGAAAACTGTCTTGGTCTATAAGAAATAACTTCACTACTTTCTTTTAAAGTTTCCATTGACAGATCGACTGGGGCAAAAGTTTTTTGGCAATTCAAGCATGTAAATAACTCCATCTTTATCGTGATGGGAACAACAAGAAAAATAACATGCAATAAGCGGATTAATAGTCCAATCTAGTAATCGAGTAGCCAAGCCATGATGTTGTGCAAGAGCGAGTTGCTCAATGAAATGATTCGGGACATTTTCATAAGCTATAGCTCGATCCAACCAGTCATTAAATATCCCTAGATCGCGATCATCAGGTAGAAGATATTCCTGCCTTCCAGCTTTTGGTAGCAACTTCCAATGACAATCAGCCTGACCGCGATATACAACACCAAATCCATTGTGTGGTCTATATATTCTGAAAATCGCATGGAGATGTTCAAGACTGCTAATGTTATATAATGTAGTATTCGATTCGTTTAATGACATTATTCCCTCTATTTTACTGATATAGTCAAAACCATACGAATAACAAATTTTACAACCATAATTTAAGGGTTAATCTTTGGCTCAATCCCTTGCTTTATCGGTTCCTGCCGAGCGAATTCCTTAAAGCAGCCCATATTCACAGTATCGTTATCCGACTCCTAACTTAGTTATGGAGCTATGCGATCTGAAAAGTGGGAGACTTACCTGTCGTGGATTTTTTTGTATCACGCTTAACAATTGACTAGCACTACTTCTAGCCTTAAATTGCAACCGAAAAGGTTCACGTCTGCATACAAGGCTACCTATGAACCAGCTTCGCCCCTGAAAGGTACTTGCAATACCAGACAAGGGCTAACCTCAACGTTATACGGAGTAACGCTATGGCTGTCTGTCAGTTTACCTATTCCCTTCCTGAAAATCTGCATCTGGCTACTGCTTTTTTTGCCACATCTCAACATCCAGCAACGGAGGTTTATCATGTTCGATAACACCCCACTGGAACTGGAAGAAATCATCGATCAGTGTCGGGCATTGATTTACGCCGTTGTTGAACTGGATGAACCCAAGGCAAAAGAAATTTTGATCTTCGTTCTTTGGGAACGGTTTGATCTGTTATTTCGTACTTTTCATACGCCAGAAGTGATTCCAGTAGGCTAAGGAAACAGCCATGGGGATAACGCATTAAGGCCACAATTTTAATTGTGCGGGAAGTTGAGCAGCACATACAAATTGTTGTGCTGCTATTTAATTTTTTTGATTACAGTTCGTCGTTATGATATTTTTATTTTAACAAGTAAATCATCAGACTACTTTTTAAAATCAACCTTACTGAAACAGTCTGGTGTTAATGTGATACAGGCCAGTGTCTCGCCATTATCATCACAAAATTCTATCTCATATGCAGGGGATGGCTCATTATAAATGTGAACAATAGCCCCTAGCATTCCTTTTTTCAATCCTTCCTCTGGAAGATCATTTTTTAAAGAAATAACATCAAATAAAGAATAAACCATCATTACTTACCCTTCACATAAATTGTTGCTAACCGAGGAACATCGGAACCATTGTCAAAAAACCAACCTGTCCTAACAATAGCTGAACTCCCATTTATACCTTCAATCGGTATATCAACAATAACCTGCTGTCCATAGTTAGTTGCATTACCTAATGCCGCAGGACTTGATCCTGCGCCAAGTCTAACTTGCTCAATAAGGTCGTCCACATTGGATTGATTATAACCTAACGCAGATTCAAAAACTTTAGCTTTATGTCCTCCGACTGGATGTTCAGGATTTAATGCATAACCTGTCAGTTTATTTTTATCAATGGTTGCTTTATCTGAATTTTGAAGAACACCATCTTTAGTGATATATGGTGAATTATCCTCGCTCAGATAAACATAAATCGGTGGAAACGCATTCTCAGGGAACACCAGAATGTAATCCCGAAAATCCTTCTCGTCCGGCATCGGTGTAGCGAGAATGCTGACATCATCCATCTCTGGAATTTCAAATCCCGGTATGGCTGACGGAATAACAGGCTGTTCACCGTGTGCCGTATCCGTGGGTAATTCCATACCCGGATTATCCGGCGTCCATAAAATCGTTGGTCCGGTTGCGCCTTCTTCCCAGAACTCGTAACGGTTATTGGGGAAATCATGTTTCAGTAATCTGACACGCACCTGATCGCGACCACTTTCCATACTGGTGTGGTAGCCAACCGCCTTCAGTCTGCCTGTTTCCTCATCTTCCACCCACTGATAACGAACACGGCTGGGCACCGTTCCCTGCTTCTTCGCTACCTCCAGTAGCTTTTCCTGTGTCAGCAAATCGTCTTTTTCACCTTTCAGATGTTGCTGAATCAATGCTCCCATTAGCAAAAAACTCTGCGCCATCTGCAACTGGCCTTGCCAGATTGATGGACCAGAAAATCGTTTCATCTGATGTGTCAGTGCCTTTGCTGCATCCTGATTGGCCTGCGCTACAGCGCCACCCGCAGCAGCGGTCGCCCCCGCCTGTGCTGCCGTCCCTGCCATCACCAGTTGTTGAGGTGGTGGCAACATTGCCGCATCCGCTTTACCCACTAACAAGTCAAATATCGTTTTATACCACGGCTCCATCGGGGGTATCTGAGGCTTGTTAATCGCACCGGGCGGGGTCTTGGGTAACGGTTCGTTTTTTCCGGCAAATGACTGAGGAGGAGAAACAACAGAAGACGTATTTTTCTTTTTCGCTGCCTGCGCATACTGTTTCACTTCACTCGGTTTATCATCTGGAGTGATAGGCTTACCAACAGGCTCGGCGACATAAAAACTCATGTCCCCAATATTGCCCTGTGGCTCGTCTTCCTTTCCCGCATCGGTACAACCCGCGCCACGTAAACAGGACTTGGCAAAAACAGGCTCTACAGCCAGCATCGGTGTTAATGCCAGCAATGGCGCGCGGGTTAATGCTGCCTGTTTAGCACAGTCCTGAACGGGAGAACGATGGGGTGTATCACCAATAATGACATTGCCACTGCCGGAAACAATGACACCACCGCAATTGATGCCATCCCCAATACGCGCAGCAGGCTTGCCGTTAATAATGACGGTCGATGAACCTTCGGCGATTTTTCGGGGATGAACACCATGTGGTGCATTGGGACAGGGACAACCATGAAGCAGAACGCTATCACCTTGTCGGGCAGCAGGCTGACCATTAATAATTACATCAGAACTGCCTTCGATTATCGGGGTTTCAGGGAAACAGTCATGACCACTTCCAGTGTCGTTGAGACGAGCAGCACCCGGCATTGTCATTTTCCTTTGACAGTAAAACATTCCTTTTGAAGGCTGAATGTTGGGCGCTTTTTATGGATGATTCAATACCGAAACCCGTATCAGGCATCGATACAGAGATGATGAATGAGATTTTTATTTAGAGTCAGATATTATTTCTTATTAAGTCATAAACCTGTCAAAAAAATCCCTATTCGCCCTGCTTTACTGCCGTAGTAAACAAAGGGAAAATAAAAAAACGCCCTTGACTTAAGTCAGGGGCGTTTTCTTTTATATCGTTGGAACGGGTGAGAAGCCTCGGCAGAGTTCACGCTGATATCTGAACCCTGCCGTTTGTTGCTCCTGCTATCTTGCCAGAGCCAGATAGTTGCCCGCAGACTCATCAACGCGGAATTGTTCAACGGTGCGTGACAGCTCTTGTGCCTGTTCACTCAGCGAGTGTGCCGCAGCCAATGCTTCTTCAACCAACGCCGCATTCTGTTCGGTACTCTGATCCATCTGCGATATCGCGAGATTGACCTGTTCAATACCGGAACGCTGCTCTGCACTCGCCACGCTAATCTCGCCCATCATGGACGTTACGCGGTGTACGCTTTCAACGACTTCACTCATCGTATCGCCAGCCTGCTTCACGAAATCCGTGCCCTCGCCCACCTTGGCAACCGAATCATCAATCAAGCCTTTAATTTCCCGAGCAGCGGAGGCAGAGCGCTGCGCCAGCGTGCGAACTTCACTTGCGACGACGGCGAAGCCGCGGCCTTGTTCACCGGCCCGTGCCGCCTCTACCGCCGCATTCAGCGCCAGAATATTCGTCTGGAAAGCGATGCTGTCAATCACGCCGATGATATCCACAATCTTACGCGATGATGTACTGATGGAATCCATCGTCACCACGACCCGGCTGACAACATCCCCACCACGCACCGCGACATCCGATGCCGACACCGCGAGTTCATTTGCATAGCGCGCGTTATCTGCATTCTGTTTCACCGTTGCGGTCAGCTGTTCCATTGCCGATGCCGTTTGCTCTAATGCGCTGGACTGTGATTCGGTACGGGCAGACAAATCGCCATTACCCGATGCAATCTGCGTCGAGGCTGTGGCAATGGAATTGGTACTACTGCGAACCTGATTAACCAGATGCGACAGGTTGTCGCGCATCGCACGGATAGCGTAAAGAATACTGGTTTGGTCGCCCGGCTTCGTTTCAACATCGACGCGCAAATTGCCTTCCGCAATTTCGCGCACAACCTCCACCGCATATTGCGGCTCGCCGCCAAGTTGGCGCATCAGCGTACGCAGCATATTCCATGCAAACGCGGAAATGATTAACAGCAGAACCAGCCCTAAAGACAGCAGGATCAGCGCGTTGTGCCAGAACGTTTGTTGGATATCGTCAATATAGTCACCGTAGCCAATCGTCCAATCCCAAGGCTCGAATTTAATGACGGCATAAAGCTTCTCAACTTTATTCTGCTGCCCCGGACGCGTCCCTTCCGCGATCACCGTGCCAATCGTATTGTCTTGAAGTGACGCACGGTAGCGTTCTCCCGCCTCTTTACCGCCATTGGCATCGACAATGCCAATGCGTTTAGGGTTAGGGTGAACGTAGTTCACATCATTCGTATAGCCGCGTACGAAGAAATAGCGATCGTCCTGATGGAAACTGCTAATTGCCCGTTTGGCCTCTTTCTCTGCGTCCTCACGTGACAGCTGACCGCTTTTCTCAAGCTCATATGCCTTTTGTGCTGCCGCGTGAGCCAGTTGAACCAGCGTAGAAAGCTGGCCAGTGCGTTCGCTCATCATCGTGTTATAGAGCGTATTCAGCGCCACCGCTGATAAAATTAACATCCCTAGCAAGGTCGTACCGCATAGCAGTGCAATTCTGGTTCGTAATTTCACGATATTCTTCTCTCTAACCGCTTTTCAGAAAATTCCGAACAAAAAACTACACTACATTGCCGCCTTGAGCCATACCATCCAGGTAGTAATGATAGATTTTTTAACAATAAATAATGAAAAATCACCTCATTCGCTCAATTTAAAGACAGTATCGAGCAATAACGATTAAAAAATAGAGGAAAAATGATCGAAATCGAAATTAATAGGTAAATAACGTTACAGGAATAGCGAAGCCTCGGATCATGACTCGAAGCCGGTATGTCTGTTGAACGTATCTATTGATCGTACGTATTGATCGTGACTGTCAGCGGTGAACTCGGTATCGATTGATACTGAGAGGCAGAATCAGGGCTATTAGCCCCTAAAAACAAAAGCCTCCGCAAAAGCGGAGGCGTTCCCTCTAATGACAAGGCGCGCTAAGCGGTAACAGCCCTGTCCTCCATGGCTTTTCGCCAGCCTCCCAACCAGTAAGACCGGGCATTAATTGATTGATAAGGACAAAATTCCTTTGGTCTACCGACAATACCAGCTTGATAACCACGTGAATGAGCCCGTTCCAGGCGATCGCGTTTCTGTCTCTTCATGCCTTATTTCCCTCATTATTTATCTGGTGGAAAGAAAACAATGATTACTTTGTAAGCAACCACAGACTATCAATACCGATTCTGTCGCCAAAGGTCAAGGCGCAAAATTCACGCCAGTGTCATATTTGTGATCCAAAATAAGAATTTTCCCCGTTAAAGAACCGAAAAACCTAACTAATTGAAAACAATAAAAAAACTCTAAAAACGTAATGCAATCACAGCATTACATCTTTAGAGGCCTGATTTCTTAGAACGCTGTTTGTGTCAAACCGTGACCGGATAATACCGAGTGCCTGTCATCGTTATTTCAGCGTATCCGCCTGCTGGGCAATCGACTGGGAAACCTGCTGCCAGCCTTGCGCCAACGTTTTCACTAGCGCGTCATAGCCGTCTTCCGTTTGTGGTAGCACTACGCTAAAGGGTCGCTTAACCACTTTGCTCTGATAGGTCAGCATCCACTCTCCGCGCACGATAACATTGCCATCATAACGGCCGTGAAAGCCCGTAACCGTCACGTTTAGCAGTGCCTGATCGCTTCCCTGCGGCTGCGTGGTCACGACCCAACCGGGCAGTTTATGCCCCAGGTTCGTCACCAGCGCCTGCTGCAATTGCTGATCTAACGGGCTCGCCCACAGATTGTTACTGGCAATGACATATTGCACATCGTTAGTCTGATAAACCAAGCCTGCATTGGCGAGATAATCTGCCACGCTGACATGTTCCACCCATAGCGGGTGACCCTGAGTCACCACAGCCTGTGGCGTATTGGCATCCGCGATTGTCGGCAGTTGATAGTACGTTTTCTGCGTATTGCTACTGCTGCACGCGCTCAATACCAAAGCCAGAACCAGTGTCCATGCTTTCATCATTATTTTGCCCTCTTCGGCTGAGGATCCTGACTACCCGAGGCCTCAAAGACCAACGCATTACTTTTCTCATTCAGGGTACGCAGCACAGGCTGTAGCTCCCGTAGCACCTGATCCAACCGCTGCATATCCGCCACCATCTTGTTATACGCCGGTGAGCCGGGCTGGAAGCCTTTCATACTGCGATTCAATTCAAGCAACGTTTTTTGCATATCTTCCGGCAGATCCTGCATCGCTTTGCTGGACGTCAGCTTGTTCAGCGTTGCCATCGTTTTTTGCATTTCGCGCAGCGTTGCCTGACTTTCCGTCAGCGTCTTCGTGGCTTCATTGACCATCGGGTTCAGCGGCAGGTTATTCACCTTATCCAGCACGGCCATCAGCTTCTGCTGAATCTGTGACAGGCCACCGTCAATGGTAGGCAGAACCGGGTAGCCGTCCAGAACGAACAGCTGTTTATCCACTTTCTCTTTTGGATAAAAATCGAGATCGATATAGAGCGCGCCCGTCAGAAGGTTAGCCGACTTCATCGACGCGCGCAGCCCCAGCGACTGGGCTTGCTGCAGATGCTGTTCAAAATCGAACGAGCCGCCAATCTTCTTCTCGAACCGATCGGGTTCAATACGAATCAGCACCGGAATGCGATAATCATCATCCAGATCCTGCTTCATATTTTTTGGGAAAAATGGCGCTTCGGCAACCGTGCCCAGTCGAATGCCGCGGAATTCAACTGGCGCCCCCGCCTGTAGACCACGGATCGATTCGCTGAAGAACAGCAAATACTCTTTATATTCGGTGTATAGCGAGTCCTGAATACTGCGCTGGCTATCAAACAGTCGGTACTGCGCCATTGTCTTGGCCGCATCGCCCAGTTCCCACCCGGCAGGGACATCAAAGCTCACGCCACCGCTGAATAGCGTAGTCAGCGACCCCATTTCGACACGCATGCCCTGCGCCGACATATCGAACGCGACGCCGCTGTCTTTCCAGAAACGGACGTTGGTCGTAACCAAACCGTCATACGGCGCAGAGATAAACAGCTGGTAGCGCATCTTGCGCGCTTTCGGATCGAATTCGCTGGTTTCCACCGACCCCACCCGATAGCCGCGGAACAGAACCGGATCGCCTGCATTCAACTGCCCGGATTGCTCGCTGTCCAATATCACCCTAATGCCTTTCGCATCCGGCGAGGCCAGCGGCGGCGCATCCAGCAGGGTAAACTCGCTTTTACCCTCTTTACTGGCTCCGGGCTGTAGCTCAATGTAAGCGCCGGATAAGAGCGTCCCCAAACCGGAAACGCCTTCGCGACCAATTTGCGGCTTCACCACCCAGAAAGCGGAGTCCTGCTTGAGCAGTTTATCCATACCGTCATGCAGGCGTGCTTTGATCTCCACTCGGTGGAGGTCGTCACTCAGCACGACGCTCTCTACCACCCCAACGTCTACGCTACGGCTTTTGATGGCAGTTTTTCCCGCTTCAATCCCTTCTGCGTTGCTGGTAATCAGCGTAATTTGCGGCCCCTGATGGCTGAAATGGTAAAACAGTATCCAGGCACCGATCAGTACCGTGACAATCGGTACAATCCAGACCGGAGACCAGCGTTTAATTGTTTCTACATCCGCAATGGCATGGTTATCTTTCGCCAACGGCAGGCTCCTTATGAAGAACATCATCGCGACGATCCCACAACAAACGGGGATCAAACATCATCGCGGCAAACATGGTCAGAATCACCACGGCCGCGAACAACACCGCCCCAACGGCGGGATAAATACTCATCAGGCGACCGATGCGCACCATCGCCGACAAGACGGCAATAACGAACACATCAATCATCGACCAGCGTCCAACAAACTCAACCATCTCATAGATGACATGCATGCGCTCGCTGTCTTCCGTTTTTTTGGTTTTGCCATTGGCCTGCCAGCAAAGCCAGCCTAGCGCCAGCATTTTTAGTGATGGCACCATGACGCTGGCAACAAAAATCACCAGCGCGACAGGGTAAGACCCCATTCCCCACAGCAGGATGACGCCCGACATAATCGTCGATCCCATGCGATCGCCGAAGGCTTCGGTCACCATGATCGGCATCAGATTCGAGGGGATATACAGCATGACGGAGGTAATCAGCAGTGCCAGCGTCCATTGCAGGCTGTGCTTCTTACGGGCATGCCCACGTGAGTGGCAGCGCGGGCATATTAACTGGTTGGCTGGCAGAATAGCGGTGCAGCATGAACACGAGCGCAGCCCTTGCGATAGCCCGCTTTGTCCCAGAACCGGTGGCGCAGGCAGCGCGGGCGGCGGCACGATGTCATTCCACAGCCAGCGGCGATCGAGGCTTTGGAAGGCCAGCAGCTGTAGCAAACAGAACAGGACAAAAGGCATAAAACTGGTGCCGATGCCGATGTCACCATAGGCCATGAGTTTGACAAAGCTGACCAGCACGCCAGCCAGAAAAATCTCTGCCATCCCCCAGCTTTTGAGGTGGAACAGCATTTTGCCCAAACTTTTTTTCAACGCCAGCGGTAGCGAAGCATGCAGGCAAAGCAGAATGAGCGTCGCCATACTGAAAGCCGGGACCAGTTGGACAAAAAGCATAAACAGCGTCGCGACGCTGGCATAGTTTTCCGCCACCATCACTTTAGGAATTTGTATCAGGGTAATTTCGCTGGTGATCCCCGCAACACGCATAGAAACGAAGGGGAAGAGGTTTGCCAGCAATAGCATAAATAGCGCGCTCACCGCATAGCCAACCGGCCGTTTACGCGGTTCCGTCTGGCAGCTGGTTAGTGCAGTTTTACAGCGTGGACAGGTCGCTTTCTGGCCGTGTAACAGCTCAGGTAATTCCACCAGCAGGTCGCACTGCGGGCAAAGCATATAGTCATCATGGTGATGATGTTCGTGTTCAGGGCTATGCTCATGAGCGGGATCACGTTGAAGATCGTGTTTGTCTTGATGACGCTCTTTTTGTTGAAGATCAGGGTCATGCCGATCGTGATGGGAACACACGCATTCTCTCCTTCAAAACGTCGTCAGCTTATGACTGAAAGCCCATCAATACGAGATGTTGCGCCCGTATTGATGGTGTCACACAACCACGCGTATTAGCCGTTTTTCTGTGCTTCCAGCTCTTCCCAACGTTCGAAACAGGTTTCCAGCGAGCTTTCCGCTTCCGCCAGAGCGCTTAAGACCTGCTGCGTTTCGTCATGTGGACGGCTGAAGAAATTGGCGTCGCTCATCTGTGCTTGCAACGACGCAATTTCTTGCTCCAGTTGCTCAAGACGCAGCGGCAACTGATCTAATTCGCGCTGCTGGTTATAACTTAATTTCCCCGCGCTTCGTTTAGCGGACGGTGCGGTGCTCGCCGCCGGCGCTGTTGCGGTTACTGCTGGCGCAGCCGTCGTTCGCAGTGGCGTGGCCGTGGCACGCTGCTGTTGTGCGTCGTAATACCCACCGACAAAGCGGGAAATCTTGCCGTCACCTTCAAAGATCCAGCATTCAGTCACCGAATTATCGACGAATTGACGGTCGTGGCTGACCAGCAGAACCGTTCCCTGATAGCTTTCGATTAACTCTTCCAGCAACTCCAGCGTTTCCACGTCCAGATCGTTGGTCGGTTCATCAAGAATCAACAGGTTGCTGGGCTTAAGGAACAAGCGCGCCAGTAGCAGGCGGTTACGCTCCCCACCCGAGAGTGCTTTTACTGGCGTCATGGCACGTTTCGGATGGAACAGGAAGTCCTGCAAATAGCCCAACACATGACGTGAGCGGCCGTTGACCATCACTTCCTGTTTACCTTCCGCCAGGTTGTCCATCACCGTACGTTCTGGATCGAGTTCAGCACGGTGCTGATCGAAATAGGCAACTTCCAATTTTGTGCCACAGTGCACACGACCGCTGACCGGCTCCAATCCACCCAGCATCAATTTTAGCAGCGTGGTTTTACCGCAGCCATTCGGCCCCACCAGCGCAATCTTGTCGCCACGCTGTACCTGAGCGGAGAAATTGCGCGTCAGCACTTTCTTTTCACCCAGAGAACCCTGGTCAACATGATAGTTCACGTCCTCCAGCTCAAACACAATCTTGCCGGAGCGGGCGGCTTCTTCAACCTGCATTTTCGCCGAGCCCATTACTTCACGGCGCTGCGCGCGTTCCTGACGCATGGCTTTCAGCGCCCGCACGCGACCTTCGTTACGGGTACGACGAGCTTTGATGCCCTGACGGATCCACACTTCTTCCTGCGCCAATTTGCGATCGAACTCCGCATTTTGCAGATCTTCCACCCGCAGCGCTTCTTCTTTCCCTTCCAGATATTTATCGTAGTTACCCGGCCAGGAAACCAGCTTACCGCGGTCAAGATCGACGATACGGGTTGCCATATTGCGAATAAACGAACGGTCATGGGAGATAAAGATAATGCTGCCCTGGAACGTTTTCAGGAAGGTTTCCAGCCAGTCAATGGTTTCAATATCCAAGTGGTTAGTCGGTTCATCCAGCAGCAGCACACGCGGCGAACTCACCAGCGCTCTGCCGAGTGCGGCTTTACGCAGCCAGCCACCGGAAAGCGAAGCCAGCGGCGCATCGGCGGACAGACCAAGTTGTTCCAGCACTTCGTGAATGCGGCTTTCCAGCTGCCACAGACCCTGATGCTCCAGAACGTCCTGCAACTTAGCCAATTGATTCAGGTTCTTTTCGCTCGGATCACTTTCCACCAGACGCAGCATGGCGTGATAGTTTTTCAAGTGATCCGCCTGTGCGGCGACCCCTTCAGCAACAAAATCAAAAACGCTACCAGCAACATCCCGCGGGGGATCCTGTTGCAGGCGCGCGACAATCAGATCCTGTTCATAGGTGATACGACCATCATCCAGCGGGATCTCTTTGGCCAGAATTTTCAGCAGGGTCGATTTTCCGGCACCGTTGCGGCCAACCAGACAAACGCGTTCATTCTCTTCGATATGGAGTTCGGTGTTATCCAACAGCGGCGCATCGCTGAACGACAGCCACGCACCTGAAACACTGATTAAAGACATCGGTTACTTTTCCTCACCGGCATGCGTTAGCAGCCAGCAGTTATGAATTTGACGATTACGGGCAAAATCCTGCGATTGGGTCTGCGCGGTAATTTCTTTGGCGTTCAGCCCCAGCGCGGTCAGGCCAGCGGTATCCATCTGGAAGCCGCGTTTATTATTCGAGAACATGATGGTGCCGCCACGGCGCAGCAGACGTTTGAGATCCTTCATAAGCGCCAGATGATCGCGCTGGACATCAAACGACTCTTCCATGCGTTTTGAGTTGGAGAAGGTCGGCGGGTCAATAAAGATCACATCGAACTGTTCACTGGCGTTATGTAACCATGACAGGCAATCCGCCTGAATCAGGCGATGCTGACGCCCGGTCAGGCCATTCACCCGCAGGTTTTTCTCAGCCCATTCCAGATAGGTACGTGACATATCGACGGTGGTCGTTGAACGTGCGCCGCCCAGTCCAGCGTGTACGCTAGCCGTGCCGGTGTAGGCAAACAGGTTAAGGAAATCTTTGCCACGGCTCATCTCACCCAGCATTTTGCGGGCGATACGGTGGTCGAGGAATAGACCAGTATCGAGGTAGTCGGTCAGGTTGACCCACAGCTTGGCGCCAAACTCTTCCATCAGCAGGAAATCGCCTTTCTGCGCCAGTTTCTCGTACTGGTTTTTGCCCTTCTGGCGTTCGCGCGTTTTCAGCACCAAACGGTTCGACGGTAATTCCAGCACGCTCAGCGTCGCGTTGATCACATCAAACAGGCGCTGGCGGGCTTTCTGGGCATCAATGGTTTTCGGTGGCGCATACTCTTGAACGACAACCCAACTGCCGTAGCGGTCAACCGCCACATTATATTCAGGCAGATCGGCATCGTAGAGGCGATAGCATTCAATTCCCTGCTGCTTCGCCCATTTCTCCAGCTTGCGCAGGTTTTTACGCAGACGGTTGGCAAAGTCTTCTGCGATTTGCCCCGCAGATTCACCCTGCGTTTCCGCCAGTTGATAATTTTTCTGCACGCAGTCCAGCGGGCCGTTTTTCGCTTTGAATTGGCGCTCGGCGCGCAGTTGCAGACAGCTCAGCAGCTCCGGCGATGCACTGAACAGCGAAAGCTGCCAGCCACCAAAGTCGCTTTTCATCTTACGACCCAGCATATTGTGCAGGGCAATCAGCGCGGGTTCACTTTCCAGACGCTCACCGTAAGGCGGGTTGCTGACAACCGTGCCTTTCGGGCCTTCCGGCAGTGGATTTTTTAGCTGTGCGGCATCCCTCACGTCGAAAGAAATCAGTTCGGCAACGCCTGCACGACGCGCATTGGCTTTGGCGATCTCAATCACTCGACGGTCGTTATCCGACCCGAAGAAGCGCGATGTCGTCGCCTGTAACCCCTGACGAGCGCGCTGCTGTGCTTCGGCCGTCACTTCACGCCATAGCTCAGTATCGTGTTTTAACCAGGCGTTAAACCCCCAGTGCGTACGATGCAAACCGGGCGCGCGATCGGACGCGATCATAGCGGCTTCGATCAGCAACGTACCGGAACCACACATCGGATCGACCAGCGGCGTGCCACTCTTCCAGCCAGAACGTAAAACAATCGCCGCCGCCAGATTCTCTTTTAGCGGTGCCAGCCCCGCCAGATCGCGGTAGCCGCGCTGGTGCAAGCCGTCGCCGCTTAAATCCAGCGACACGCTGGCCGTATCACGCTGCAAAAAGACATTAATGCGAATATCCGGCTGCTGTTTCGCCACGTCTGGACGCTGTCCGGTTTTGCGCGTGAAGCTATCCACAATCGCATCTTTAACTTTTAATGCGCCGTACTGACTGTTACGGATATCTTCATTGGTACCGGTAAAATGCACGGCAAAGGTTTTATCGATGCTGAAGATCGTTGACCAGTCAATCGCCTGCACGCCCAGATACAGATCCAGATCGCTGTGTACCTTGAATTCATTCAGCGGCAGCAGAATGCGCGATGCCAGACGGCTCCACAGCAGGCTCTGGTACAGCAGGCGATTGTCACCCTCAAAATGGACACCGCCCTGCACAACCGCACAGGACTGCGCACCCAATGATTCGAGTTCGCTTTTCAATAACTCTTCCAATCCCCGCGCCGTACTGGCAAACAAAGCATTCATGTCGTCACTATCACCAAAAAATAGATTCATAAAAGAAATTGAGGCGCATTATAGCTAATCCGAGACGCTTGTCATAAAGTTGCCGTTTTACTTTGGCAAGGAACAGGTCAGTGATTGGCGTAACGCGGCTTTATATTCATCCGGTAAAATCGATGCGGGGGCTACAACTGTCCCACGCGATGGCGTCTGTCAGCGGTTTGGCGAACGATCGTGCCTTCATGATTACCGAATCGGATGGCACATTTATTACTGCCCGCCAGTATCCGCAGATGGTGCTATTTACCCCCGCCTTGTTACCCGATGGACTGTTTATTGCCGCGCCGGATGGTCAAACGGCCACGATACGTTTTGCCGACTTCACCGAGGCACCTCAGCCGACAGAAGTCTGGGGAACGCACTTTACGGCGCTCGTCGCCCCTGAAGCCATCAACCTCTGGTTAAGCCACTATTTTCAGCGTGCCGTACAGCTTCGCTGGGTGGGCAATGAGCCATCGCGGCGAGTTAAGCATTATCCTGATGTTCCTCTGGCATTTGCCGATGGCTATCCGTTTCTGTTAATTAATGATGCCTCATTTCAGGCGCTGCGCCAGCGCTGCTCCGCCGGTATTAAAATCGAACAGTTTCGCCCCAATCTGGTCGTAACAGGCGCGGAAGCCTTTGCCGAAGACAGTTGGAAGACCATTCGGATTGGCGAGGTTATTTTTGACGTCGTCAAACCTTGCAGCCGCTGTATTTTCACCACCGTCAGCATCGAACGTGGCCGGAAGCAGCCGTCAGGAGAACCGCTGGCCACGCTGCAATCTTTCCGTACTGCCGAGAACGGTGACGTTGATTTCGGGCAAAACCTGGTCGCCAGAAATACGGGCATCATTCGCGTAGGCGATACGCTAGAAGTCTTAGCGACCAAGCCGCCACGTCCTTATCGTTCTGGTCAGGTGGTTGAAAGCCTTGTCGTCCCCGAAAAAAGCGAACAGGCCGTCACCATCCACTATCAGGGAAAATCATTACAAGGGAACAATCAGCAGATTTTACTGGAGCAGTTGGAGCAACAGGGTATTCGAATCCCCTATTCTTGTCGGGCAGGATTGTGCGGTTGCTGTAAATTGACGTTAGTCAGCGGAGAGGTTTCCGCACTGAAGCAAAGTGCCATCAGAGAAAACGGCGAGATTCTTACCTGTAGCTGCATTCCGCAGAGTGACGTTCAGTTGCAATAAAAAAGCATCTGCAATAGTCGAAGAAAAGCCAGCGTACATGCAGTTTGAAGTCTGACGAGTATAGCCGAGGGTTTAGACCACCTTGGCATACTCAAATGCCGACGTGCCCTCGCCCAACGTGGTTTCCCACTCAGCCCTATTCTGAACGACGGCAGGCATGAGTCTGTCGTGCATGATTTTGATGGCGTCACCCAGCCCCATGGTTTTTCCGCTTAATGACAGCTGTTCTTGTGCCAGCAGACAGAGGCAGGCTTTATCCCCTGCTTCCGCTACCAGAAAACAGGCCGTTTCATGGGTTTCAGTGAGTTGAACCTGCACAACATCACCCGCCTGCGGCGAATACGTTACGGCATCCGGCTGTTGAATGAAGTGCCAGCTTTTTGGCATAAGCGGTTTTAGGAACCGACTTGCGACCAGCGCATTAAGAACTAATTCGCCCTGGAGGTCGCGATGCAGTGCCGCTTTCTGACATTTATCGTTATAGGTAAAAAATAACGCGGCATCGTCGACACAGAATGCACATTCATTGAATGCATCCGGCGTTAGCATTTTAGACGGAAAACGAGAACGGAATAACATGCCGTTAGCCAAATCCAACATCAGGCGGTCGTGTTCGGTATCAAAATACCAGCGCCAGTTATCGTCAGGTTTTAACTTCATATTATTTACCCTTCGCCTTCATAGTAGAAATATCAGAAATGGCTGATTGTGTTTTCTCACATCACAATAATCGTTCATCGTCACAAACATTGCGGCAAGAAGATCAGTCATCCGTTGATAGATTATTTACGCAAACGGATAAAATATAGACTAGCCGGGGGGATAAATAAACCCCCAGCTAAAAATGAAAGGCATTTCGGATTAAATATGTGTAACGATATCTTTAATCAGGCGTGGACCGTGGAAAATAAAGCCTGAATATATCTGTACCAGCGACGCGCCAGCCGCCATTTTTTCGCGTGCGGCGACCAAAGAATCAATTCCGCCAACGCCAATAATCGGTAAACGTCCCGCTAATTCCTGTGACAAACGGCGGATAATTTCCGTGCTGCTTGTCTGCAACGGACGTCCACTTAATCCTCCGGTTTGCCCGCAGTGGTTTAATCCCTGAATCAGTTTTCTGTCGAGTGTCGTATTGGTGGCAATCACGCCATCGATGTTATGGCGAACCAGACTGTCGGCAATTTGGATCAATTCTTCTTCAGAAAGATCCGGCGCGATCTTTACCGCCACGGGAACATATTTCTGATGCTTATCTTTTAATTCCGCCTGCTTGTTCTTTATCGCCAGCAAAAGATCGTCCAGCGCTTCACCATATTGCAGGCTGCGTAATCCCGGCGTATTGGGCGACGAAATGTTGATCGCGATATAGCCTGCGTGAGGATAAACCTTATCCATACAGATCAAATAATCGTCTTTGCCTTGCTCAACCGGCGTATCTTTATTCTTGCCGATGTTGATCCCTAATACACCGCCAAAACGTGTTTTCTTTACATTCTCGACCAGATAATCCACGCCTTTATTATTGAAACCCATCCGGTTGATCAATCCTTCCGCTTCCACTACGCGGAATAATCTTGGTTTGTCATTACCGGATTGTGGACGCGGCGTTACCGTCCCTACTTCAATAAAACCAAATCCCATTGCGCCTAACGCATCAATACATTCGCCGTCTTTATCTAATCCCGCCGCCAGACCGAGTGGGTTTTTAAAAGATAATCCCATGCAGGTAACGGGTTTAGTCGGAACAGATTGGCGAACGAGAAATTCAAAAGGCGTGTTGGTAATACGGCGTAATTGTTGGAAGGTCAGCTCATGTGCTCGCTCTGGATCGAGCTGAAACAGGGCTTTTTTGATAACGGGATAGAACATATTGTCTCCTGAGATCCCTATCGCAAAGGTATCTTGCCTACGCTGGAAGTAAGCAATCGTGGATTACGGTTTAACTCACGGTCGGTGATGGTAATTCCATCTTTGCGGAAAGTAAAACGTTTGCGGGAACGGGGAATCGTGATGCGGAAATTATCGCCACACGCGGCAGGATACCGCGTGTGGCTGTGCTAATCGCGTGGCAGGATTAGTTTTGCAGTGCCTTGCTGATCTTCTCGAACAGATCGCCAGACAGATTTTCCAACGCCTTCAGTTGCTCCAGCGCCTGACGCATTTGCGCCTGACGTTTAGCATCATAGCGTTTCAGACGGATCAACGGTTCGATCACCCGCGCCGCGACCTGCGGATTACGGGTATTTAGATCGGCCAAAATCTCCGTCAGGAAGCGATAGCCGCTGCCGTCTTCGGCATGGAAAGCCGACGGATTCGAGGCCGCAAACGCCCCCACCAGCGAACGCAGGCGGTTAGGATTGTTCAGGCTGAATGAACGGTGTTGCAGCAGCTCGCGCACGCGGGTCAGCACATCGGCTGCCGGGCTGGTCGCTTGCAGCACAAACCATTTATCCATGACCAAGCCATCCTGATGCCAGCGGTTATCAAACTGCGTCAGCAGGTCATCACGCACCGGCAGTTGAGCCTCAACCGCCGCCGACAGCGCTGCCAGCGAATCTGTCATGTTATCCGCCTGACGGAACTGCGCCTGCACCAGTTTATCCGCCTGCGCTTCATCGCTGAATGCCAGATAATGCAAGCAGACGTTGCGCAGCGCGCGTTTGCCCATATCCGCGTGTTCGATGCGATATTGCGGCGCGTGATTCGCGTGGTATACCGCCAGCCACTCATCCGCCATCTCTTTCGCCATCGTACGCGTCATACTCTCACGCACGGCAGCGATCGCCGTCGGATCGATGATGTCAAACAGCTCGGCAATCTCGTTTTCGCTCGGCAATGTCAGAATCTGAGAAGCCAGCATCGGATCCAGTTGTTCATCCAGCAACACGCCACGGAAAGCATCGACGACGTGCATCGGTACGGAAAGCGGCTGTTTCTGCTGATAGCGGGAAACGTTCAGACGAATATAGTTGGCCAGCAGGCTCTGTGCCGCATCCCAACGCGAGAACGCATTACTGGCGTGGCGCATCAGGAACGTCAGTTGTTCATCGCTCCAGGCATAGTTCAGTTTTACCGGCGCAGAGAACTCACGTAATAAAGAAGGAATTGGTCGGCAAGGCACCTGATCGAAAATGAACGTCTGTTCGGATTCGGTCACATTAAGCACCGACGCCAACAGCTGGCCGTCTTTCTGTAGCGGAATGACCTGCCCTTGCGGATCGTACAGTTCGATATCCAACGGAATGTGCAACGGCAGCTTCGGCTGTTTGTCGGCACCGACTGGGGTCATCTGGCTCACGCTCAGCAGATATTGTTGCGTCTGCGGATCGTAATCATCACGCACAGTCAGCACCGGCGTACCCGATTGGCTGTACCAGCGGCGGAACTGCGTGAGATCGACACCGGAGGCGTCTTCCATGGCCTGCACAAAGTCATCACAGGTTGCCGCGCTGCCGTCGTGACGCTCAAAATACAGACGAATACCAGCCTGGAAGCCTTCTTCACCTAATAAGGTATGCATCATACGGATCACTTCCGATCCCTTTTCATAGACCGTCAGCGTGTAGAAATTATTCATCTCGATCACCTGATCGGGACGAATCGGATGCGACATCGGGCTGGCATCTTCAGCAAACTGTGCGCCGCGCATCACACGCACGTTATCAATGCGGTTCACCGGACGCGAACCCAGATCGGAGCTAAACTCCTGATCGCGGAACACCGTCAGCCCTTCTTTCAGGCTAAGCTGGAACCAGTCGCGGCAGGTGACGCGGTTACCCGTCCAGTTGTGGAAATATTCATGTCCGATCACCGCTTCAATATTCAGATAGTCTTTATCCGTCGCGGTTTCCGCCTTGGCCAGTACGTATTTAGAGTTGAATACGTTCAGCCCTTTGTTTTCCATCGCCCCCATGTTGAAGAAATCAACGGCGACGATCATATAGATGTCGAGATCGTATTCCAGACCGAAGCGCTCTTCGTCCCACTTCATCGAATTCTTCAGCGAGGTCATCGCCCAGCCAGCGCGATCGAGGTTGCCACGGTCAACAAACAACTCTAATGCAACATCGCGACCAGAACGTGTCGTGAAGCGATCCTGAAGGACATCAAAGTCGCCAGCAACCAGTGCGAACAGATAAGCGGGTTTCGGGAAGGGATCCTGCCATTCAATCCAGTGGCGGCCGCCTTCCAGCTCCCCTTGCGCGATACGATTGCCGTTAGAGAGTAAATAAGGATAGCGGGCTTTATCCGCTGTGATGCGCGTCGTGAATTTCGCCAGCACATCTGGACGGTCGAGATAGTAGGTAATATGGCGGAACCCTTCGGCCTCACACTGCGTACAGAGCGCATCGCCAGAAAGATACAGCCCTTCCAGCGCGCTGTTAGCGGCGGGATTGATTTCCGTTTCGATGCTGAGCGTAAAACGTGCGGGTAATTGTGTCAGAATCAGGCCATCGTCCTGCTGCTGGTAATGTGTCCACGGCTGACCATCAACGCTCAGGCTAATCAGTTTCAGCCCTTCGCCATCCAGCTTCAACGGCGCGCCAGCGTCCCCCTGCAACACCACCTGACTAACGGCTTTTACGTGAGTTTTTTCAGCATGGAGATCGAAATCCAGTGCAATGTCGGTAATGGTGTAATCCGGCGCACGGTAGTCATGGCGATATTTTATTTGCGGCTGTTGATTCATATAAAGTTTCCACCTCGTCATAAACATCAAAGATCAAGTCTAAGCCTGTTATCTTAATGTTACCACGACAAAATAATGAGGATAATCATCGTACCGTGGTTCATTCCCGCACGTCTCGCTATGTTGTCGTAATGTAATAAACGGATAATCAAGGTATACTGACCGAACATTGCTGATTGTCCCAATGGTGGATAAGCATCTTACAAGGATGCTGTAACGCATTATGACTTTGCACACTTCCCCGATTCTGCACTCATTGCTGGATACCGATGCCTACAAGCTGCACATGCAACAGGCGGTGTATCATCACTATTATGATGTCGACGTTGCGGCTGAATTTCGCTGTCGCGGTGATGAGTTATTAGGCGTTTACGCCGACGAAATAGCCCATCAGGTCGATCTGATGCGTTTCTTGTCATTGAGTGACGATGAGTTCACCTATCTTTCTTCTCTGCCGTTCTTTAAGCCTGATTATCTCCACTGGCTGCGGGACTTCCGTTTTAATCCGCAGCAGGTTTCGATCAAGAATCATGCGGGAAAGCTGGATATCCGCATTACCGGGCCATGGCGTGAAGTGATTTTATGGGAAGTTCCCTTGCTGGCCGTGATCAGTGAAGTCGTGCATCGCGATCGTTCACCTCACATTACGACTGAGCAGGCGCTTGCCCAACTGTCAGCCTCACTAGAGAGCTTCCGCCAGAACAGCGCGGATGTGGATCTCAGTCGGTTCAAGTTAATGGATTTCGGCACGCGTCGGCGTTTCTCTCGTGATGTCCAGCAGACGATTGTTACAACGCTGCGGGCCGACTTCCCTTATCTTATCGGCACCAGCAATTACGATCTGGCACGCCGTTTGGATATCACGCCTGTCGGTACGCAGGCACACGAGTGGTTTCAGGCGCATCAGCAGATTAGTCCGACGCTAGCAAACAGCCAGCGTGCAGCGCTACAAATGTGGCTACGTGAATATCCGACACATTTGGGCATTGCGTTGACCGACTGCATCACGATGGATGCCTTCCTGCGCGATTTCGATTTGCCGTTTGCCGAAGCCTATCAGGGGTTGCGTCACGATTCCGGCGATCCGGTCGATTGGGGCGAAAAAGCCATTGCGCATTATCAGCGCCTGAACATCGATCCGATGAGCAAAACGCTGGTCTTCTCCGACAATCTGAATCTGGATAAAGCGCTGACGCTGTACCGTCATTTCGGGCAGCGCGTGAATCTGGTATTTGGTATCGGCACGCGCCTGACGTGTGATATCCCCGGCGTGAAACCGCTGAACATCGTGATCAAGCTGGTGGAATGCAACGGCAAGCCGGTGGCAAAGCTCTCCGATAGTCCGGGTAAAACCATCTGTCAGGATCAGAACTTCGTGTGTGAGTTGCGCAAAGCGTTTGACCTGCCCCGCGTGAAAAAGGCCAGTTAAGGCTCTCCCATATACCCTAAATAATTCGAGTTTCAGGCAGGCGGCAAGAGAAGGCATCCCGATGAGCTTACTCAGGTAAGTGATTCGGGTAACTGACAAATCTGCCTTTGGCAGATGTGAACGCTGCTTGCAGCGGCCCCAACGGGGCGAGGCCCACGTCAGTGTGCCGAGTAGCGCAGCCAACGCACATGCAACTTGAAGTATGACGGGTATTGACCAACTTTGCAGCAGATTCACCGTCATGAGCGAAAACTTCGCGCCATTCCGGTGATTTCTGCTTGTGTCCTGTTGCATCGCAAGTAACATAGCAAATGGCTCGGATTGGGCCATTTAGCGTTTTAACCACGATATTTTTCTTAAACACGATTAATTAAAGAGAGAATTTTATGAGCGTAGTGCCTGTAGTCGATGTACTGCAAGGCCGTGTCGCCGTTGACAGCGAAGTCACCGTGCGCGGCTGGGTACGTACCCGGAGAGATTCTAAAGCCGGTATCTCCTTTATCGCCGTTTATGACGGCTCCTGCTTTAATCCATTACAGGCTGTCGTTAATAATAATCTCTCCAATTATCAGGATGACGTGCTGCACCTGACCACTGGTTGCTCCGTTGAAATCACCGGTAACGTCGTCGCGTCTCCGGGTGAAGGCCAGAGCTTCGAGCTGCAAGCCACCAACGTCAATGTTGTCGGCTGGGTTGACGATCCCGATACCTACCCGATGGCGGCAAAGCGCCACAGTATCGAATACCTGCGTGAAGTCGCGCACTTGCGTCCACGCACCAATTTGATCGGTGCCGTTGCCCGCGTTCGTCATACGCTGGCGCAAGCGATTCACCGCTTCTTCCACGAGAACGGTTACTTCTGGGTATCAACCCCGCTAATTACTGCATCCGATACCGAAGGTGCGGGTGAAATGTTCCGCGTTTCTACTCTCGATCTGGAAAACCTGCCGCGTACCGAACAAGGTAAAGTGGATTTCAGCGAAGATTTCTTCGGTAAAGAAGCGTTCCTGACCGTATCCGGCCAGCTGAATGGCGAAACCTACGCCTGTGCGCTGTCCAACGTCTATACCTTTGGCCCAACGTTCCGTGCAGAAAACTCTAACACCAGCCGCCATCTGGCTGAGTTTTGGATGATCGAACCAGAAGTCGCTTTCGCCTCTTTGGATGACATCGCGGGTCTGGCTGAGAACCTGCTGAAATATGTTTTCCAGGCCGTGCTGAACGAGCGTGCCGATGATATGGCGTTCTTTGCCGAGCGCGTAGATAAAGAAGCCATCACCCGACTGGAAAAATTCGTCAGCTCCGACTTCGCACAGGTAGATTACACCGATGCCGTCGAGATCCTGTTGAACTGCGGACAGCAATTCGAGAACCCAGTTTACTGGGGCGTCGACCTCTCCTCCGAGCACGAGCGTTATCTGGCAGAGCAACACTTCAAAGCACCGGTTGTCGTTAAAAACTACCCGAAAGACATCAAAGCTTTCTATATGCGTATGAATGACGACGGTAAAACCGTTGCCGCGATGGATGTTCTGGCACCGGGAATCGGTGAAATCATCGGTGGTTCTCAGCGTGAAGAGCGTCTGGCGCAGTTGGATAGCCGTCTGGAAGAGATGGGACTGAATAAAGAAGACTACTGGTGGTATCGTGATTTACGTCGTTACGGCACCATTCCACATTCCGGTTTCGGTTTAGGTTTTGAACGATTGATTGCCTATGTTACCGGTGTACAAAATGTGCGCGATGTTATTCCTTTCCCACGCACACCACGGAACGCCAGTTTCTAAATAAAAATTTAATATAAGCAAAACAAATATGTAGAAAAGAAGAGTCGGGTTTCCCGGCTCTTTTTTTTTAATTTTTGTTATGCCTCACAAAGTTCCCTGATTTTTACATTTAGACACACATTATTTCTATTTGTTACTCGATTACGAAGTTTGTAGCATCTTTAGGGTGGATTAACTGGCGAGTGAATGGAAAACTGCGTTCAGACACAGGAAGACACCAAACTTTCAGGAATAGTTCCGTAAAGAATTATTTATGGCAGTGGCAGGTGTCTAAATAACACCAATGAGGGTAATAATGATGAAACGCAACATTCTTGCAGTAGTAATCCCAGCTCTGTTAGTCGCAGGCGCAGCAAACGCCGCTGAAGTTTATAACAAAGATGGCAACAAGCTGGATCTGACTGGTAAAATCACTGGTCTGCACTACTTCTCTGATAACAACGGTAATGATGGCGATAAAACCTATGCTCGTCTGGGCTTCAAAGGTGAAACTCAGATCGCTGATCAATTGACTGGTTTTGGCCGTTTTGAATATCAGTTCCAAGGCAACAGAGCTGAAAGCTCTGGCTCTTCTAACGCTGATAAAACTCGTTATGCTTTTGCTGGTCTGAAATTTGCTGATGCTGGTTCTTTCGACTATGGTCGTAACCTGGGTATTGCATATGACGGTATTGCTTATACCGACGTACTGCCAGAGTTTGGTGGCGATCAATCCAACTCCGATAACTTCCTGACCGGTCGTTCTACTGGCGTTGCAACTTACCGTAACAGCAACTTCTTCGGCCTGGTTGACGGCTGGAACTTTGCTGTTCAATACCAAGGTAAAAACAACAGCGACAGCACAAACCGTCGCGGCAACATTAATGAGCAGAATGGTGATGGTTGGGGCGTATCCTCTTCTTACGACTCAGATATCGGTCTGGGTGTTGTAGCATCTTATGCTGCAATTAACCGTACTGATAACCAAAACAACAATGCGACCACTGGTCGTGGCAAGAAAGCAGAAGCTTGGGCAACGGGCCTGAAATATGATGCCAACGCTGTCTATTTAGCTGCTACCTACGGTGAATATCGTAACCTGTCATATATCGGCCAAGCATCTGGCCCTAACAGCACTGTCGTAGCTGGTGACACTGATGGTTTTGCTGACAAAACTAAAATCTTTGAAGCTGTTGCACAATACAACTTCGATTTCGGTCTGACTCCATCTCTGGCATATGTTTCAGCTAAAGCTAAAGACGATGTAAACAATAAAAATGATTACATCACTAAATATGTTAGCGTTGGCGCTACTTATGCATTCAACAAAAACATGTCTACCTATGTTGACTACCAGATCAACCTGATCAAAGACACCAACGTATATGGCATCAACGATGACGATACCGTTGCTGTTGGCCTGACTTACCAGTTCTAAGTTGTCTCAGCATAACGTAACGAGCTAATCGTTCGTATTGCATGAAAAGACAGAGCCTCGGCTCTGTCTTTTTTTATTGTGTGCTGAACAGCGCCTTACGAGCCGTCGCCAGCAATGCTAAAAAACACTCCCTCACATTTTTTTGTTTCTGCTTTACGCCACGCTGCGCCAATTATTCTCGCCTAACCAGTCTTTTATTTCGTCTCTCTCCTTCTCCCTGTTATTTCCCTTTCTTTTTGACATCAACGGTTGGCAAAGCCTTTTACTGACGGTACTCTGAGAATTCTTATTTCATCTCAGTAATGGAACATTCTGGCAATGTTTGAAAATATCTCTGCCGCACCGGCCGATCCTATTCTCGGGCTGACCGATCTTTTCCGCGCCGATGACCGCGCGAATAAAATCAATCTGGGTATTGGTGTCTATAAAGATGAAACCGGTAAAACTCCGGTTCTGACCAGCGTAAAAAAAGCAGAACACTATCTGCTGGAAAATGAAACCACCAAAAACTATCTGGGCATTGACGGTCTGCCAGCATTCGGTCAGTGCACGCAGGAGCTGTTGTTTGGCAAGCAGAATGCCATCATTGCCGACAAACGTGCCCGCACGGCGCAAACGCCAGGCGGAACCGGTGCGTTGCGCGTAGCCGCTGATTTCATTGCAAATCAAACGTCAGCAAAACGTATTTGGATCAGCAACCCAACCTGGCCAAATCACAACAACGTCTTCTCTGCTGTCGGTTTGGAAGTGTGCCAGTATGACTACTATGATGCAGCGAACCACGCGCTGGATTTTGATGGCCTGCTGAATAGCCTGGACGCCGCACAAGCGGGTGATGTGGTGCTGTTCCACGGCTGTTGCCATAACCCAACCGGTATCGATCCTACCGCTGAGCAGTGGGCTACGCTGGCCGAGCTGTCAGTAGCCAAAGGCTGGCTGCCGCTGTTTGACTTCGCCTATCAGGGCTTTGCCCGTGGGCTCGAAGAAGATGCGGAAGGCCTGCGTCTCTTCGCTGCAAAACACGATGAACTGATCGTATGCAGCTCGTACTCTAAAAACTTCGGTTTGTACAATGAGCGCGTCGGTGCCTGTACGCTGGTTGCCGCTGATGCTGCAACGGCAGACAAAGCATTCAGCCAGGTGAAAGCTGCTATTCGCGCAAACTACTCCAACCCACCGTCACACGGCGCGACCGTTGTTGCGACCATTTTGGGCAACGACGCACTGAAGGCCATTTGGGAGCAGGAATTGACGGCGATGCGTGAGCGCATTCAGCGTATGCGTCAGTTGTTCGTTAATACCTTGCAGGAAAAAGGCGCGCAGCAGGATTTCTCCTTCATCATCGACCAGAATGGGATGTTCTCATTCAGCGGCTTGACCAAAGAGCAGGTTCTGCGTCTGCGTGACGAATTCGGCGTTTACGCGGTGAATTCCGGCCGTATCAACGTTGCAGGAATGACGCCAGAAAATATGGCTCCGCTCTGCGAAGCGATTGTTGCCGTACTCTGATTCTTCCGCGATCAAAAAAGCCGACATAGCATGTCGGCTTTTTTATTTCTGCGTTTCAAGTCTATAAAACACTACCAAATCGCAGCATCTTCACGCAGGAAAGGGTTGGTCTTGCGTTCATGTCCTAAGGTCGACATCGGGCCGTGTCCCGGAATAAACGTCACATCGTCACCCAGCGGCAGCAGCTTATTTTTGATGGATGCAATCAACGCCTGATGATCTCCCTGTGGGAAATCGGTACGCCCTACGCCGCCATTGAAAATCACATCGCCTACCTGTGCCAGCCGTGATTCCGCATCAAAGAAAACAATGTGGCCCGGTGTATGGCCTGGGCAATGGAAAACCGCCAGCGTCGTCTCACCCACGCTGACCTCATCACCTTCCTGTAGCCAACGTGATGGCGTCAGCGGCGCGCATTCTTCCAGACGAAACATCCGGCTCTGTGCCGGCAACCCTTCCAGCCAGAAAGCGTCTTCAATCTGCGGGCCAATAATGTCTACCTGATAGTGCTCGGCTAACTCCGCAGCCGCGCCAACATGATCCAGATGACCGTGCGTTAACAGAATCTGTTTAACCGAAATCCCTGCATCCACGACGGCACGTTTGATTTTTTCTGCATCACCACCGGGATCGACAATCGCAGCTTCATTGGTTTTTTCGCACCATAACAACGTGCAGTTCTGGCTAAATGCCGTCACCGGGACAATTTGATATTTCATATCACTCCATGTTGAATAAACTGAGCGGCTCGCGATGTCTCAGCGAGCCGAATCAAAAAAGTGTCGTGCTGCGGTAGCAGATTACCAGGTGCGGACGGGGCCGGTATCGATGTGAACGAAATCGCTGCGTGGGTAGTAGCCAACGCCGCCGGCACGCATTTTCATCGCTGCTTTACGAATGTTAGCGAGTTGAACGCCTTCAATATGGAAATCCATCGCCTGCCCTTTCGTATGGTAGCTCTGCTTTGCCACACCTCTGCTATGCGCGCGTAATTCATTATTCGTATCTATCGCGCGATAACCAGAAATCAGCTGTACGGGCTTGTTGGTGCCCAACATCACTTGTAAGCGATAGAGCTGATCGAAAAGTTGGGGATCAATCGTTTTGACTTTATTGGCGCGATAATCGCGGAAAAAGTGATTCAGGCGAGAAAGTTCTGACTTGTTATACCGTTTGCCATCAAAGAATTCCGTTTTCAGCCGCTCTCCGGTATTCAGATTGTTCAGCGTCAAAATTCGTGGTCGGGGTGTAGATAACGTCGCAAATGCCTGACCGGGAAGCAGTGCGATACCCAACGCGGCACCACCCAGTGCAAGCCACTTACGGCGATGATTGTCAATGTGATCCATAGAACAAGTACCCTGGCTAAAGAACGGTATAAAAGGAGGCACAAAACGTGCCGCCTTGAACCTTAACTGCCAGAGAAAAGTGAGTCAACCCGCTTTGCTTACGGGTTTGCGGGAGATCGCATCGATCCCCCGCAAAACGATAAAATACCGATACTGTTAATGCTCGTGTTTTCAATACCTACTGAAGCAACAGCCCTGCTCTGGACAGCACTTTCGTCCCGGCACGAGCGGTGTCATCATAATTGTAAATATCTGTTCGGAACTGCGGTCTACCATCTTCCGCCACCCACGCGGTCAGATAATAGAGGTTGACCGGAATCCGATGTTTCATTGACACAAAGGTGGTATTTCCCTGATCCAGCGTGGAAGAAATACGACTATTATTCCATCCTGCATCCTGCAATAACATGCTAGCCAGTTCCGATGCTTTATTAACCCGCACGCAGCCGGAGCTCAGCGCCCGGATATCACGCTGGAACAGATTGTGATTAGGCGTGTCGTGCAGATAAATCGCTTCTGAATTTGGCATATTAAATTTATAGCGTCCTAGCGAGTTATTCGCACCTGGGGCCTGACGCAGTCGATAAGGGAAACGCTCTGCTGAAACCATCGGCCAATCGATCATGGAAGGATCGATCGCTTCAGCATCCTGACTCCAGCCGGACAACACCGTGTAGCCATGACGCTGTAGATAGCCGGGGTCGCGTACGACCTTAGGAATGATGTCCTGCCGAGTCAGCGTCGTAGGAACATTCCACGGCGGATTGACCACCACGTTATACAGCGAGCTGCTCATCAATGGCGTTTTGCGTTTAGGCTGTCCAACAATGACGCGCGATGACAAGCGTTCAGCGCCATCCTGATAATAGATCAGTGAATAATTGGGGATGTTCACCATGATACCGGTGTGGACATTGTCCGGTAACAGACGCAGACGCTGGATATTCAGCGCCAGCAGCGTTGCGCGCATTTGCGGGGACACATTGAGCCAATCGCGCGTACGCTTACCAATAACGCCATCATCCTCCAGCCCTTGCCAGTGCTGGAAGCGTTTAACCGCGTCAACCAGTTCGCCAGTATAACGATCGTCGATAGCACTGCCCTCGACCAGCGGAGCCTGCCCGGTCGATACCGTCGTCGCGGCGGTATTTTCGTTAAATAGCGTAATGCTCTCCGTTGAAGACAGCATGCCAGTACGTTGCAGAATTTCACGCAGCACCGCCAGTTCCCGACTCTGCTGTTCCGGGCGCAGAGACTCCGCCAGATTCAGGCTCGGCCACGGACGATTGTCCGTCAGCATCGTCTTCAGCGCTTCATGCATTTTGGCGTATTGCGAATGCTGTGGTGCCAGCGAAACGACATAAGCCGCGCTGGTGCCGGATTTCACGGCCTGTTGCCATTGCGAAACGACATTGAGCGCCGGCGATTGCAGACGGTAAGGTACGCTGCTGTACAACCAGTCATTACCGCTACGCTCTACACCCGAGACGAACTGCAAATAGCCCAGCATCGCATCTGAGAGCACGGCATCGCGCGCAAATCCGGTCAATTGCGGATCGGTCAGCCAGGTTACCCACGTAGTGAACTGCGGCTGTACGCCCGCTATCGCTAATTCGGCCAGCTGTTGTTGAAACTGTTGAACCGCACGGTTATCTGCCCACATAGGTTGCATCTGATGTTGGGCATAAAGCGATGATAAATCAGAGAGATAATGTAACGTCATGCCGTGCGGCAGCGCGGCCAGAAGCCCTGCACGGCTATTTTCTACAGACACCACGCCCGAGCTTTGCGATAAGCCGGATACCACCGTCGGAGATGCTGCCAGCACCGAAAACGAAGGAGACAGGCTTCCGACCCAAATACAACCCACGCGTAACAGCAGCCTGACCATTTTTCGTTTATGTAACAACAACATCCATTTATCCCCTGTACTCATTAATCACTATGCTTTCACGACAATCCACGCTGGATATGGAAATAACAAACCGAATTCGCTCGTATACGGTCATACTCGCGTAAGCACATTCTTTCACTTTGCTCGTGTAGAAAACGAGAAAGAATGAAATGTGATCGTTTTTATATCGCGCCCGTTATTACGGTACGCCACCTTGCAACATAAAACCGCAAATCCTTCTACGGCCTGCAATCGTTTTATCGTCAGTATATAAAGAGAAAAATATTTTTGCTTCTTCTTCTGGGTATTATCTTAATATTTGATGAACCTATTCGCCGTCAGCATTCTCTTTACGAAAAAATAAAGCCGCTTAAAAAAGCGGCTTTATGATTATAGAAGAAAATAACAGCAAGGTTTATCGCTACGAGGCCTGCTCTTGCGTCTCTGGCGCTTCCGCTCCGAAACCGCGCAGCCCGACCACATGGACGTGCTCGTTGTTCTGGTAGACTTTACGCACCAGCTTATAGGTGGTTCCCTTCTCGGGACTGATATTTTCCGGAGCCGCGATAACCAGCTGCATTTCCAGACGATCGCAGAGCTCGAACAATGTCGCAATTGACTTGGCATCCAGACGTGCCGCTTCATCGAGGAAGAGCAGACGACATGGAATAATATCTTTGCCACGCAAGCGCTTAGACTCTTCTTCCCAGCTCTGCACCACCATGACCAAAATCGACATCCCGGTACCGATAGCTTCCCCGGTCGACAGCGCCCCACTTTCTGCGCGTAGCCAGCCATCCGCGCCACGGTTAACTTCAACTTCCATTTCAAGGTAGTTGCGGTAATCCAGCAACTCTTCACCGATGGTTTGCGGCGTGCGCTGTCCCATATCAATTTCAGGATTCAGGCGCTGATACAGTTTTGCCAACGCTTCCGAGAAGGTCAGACGGTTGCTGTTAAACAGATCCTGATGCATTTCCTGCTGTTCGGACAACACGTTGAGCAACGTAGTATGCGTTTCGCGCACGTTGACGTTGAGGCGAACGCTCTTTACCTGACCAAATGCGACCGCTTGCAGCCCCTGATTCAGCATCCGAATGCGGTTCTGCTCACGCTGGATCGTTTTACGAATGATGTTTGCCACGCTGCGTGAGCTGATGGCCAGCATCTGCTCACGTGCCGTCAGCTCTTCAGTCAGACGATTAAGCTCGATCTCCATCTGCTCAATCGCTTCTACCGGATCATCAGTACGGATAATATCCTGACGGATACGCTCGCGCAGATGCTGGTAAACGGCGATATAGAACTGAATCTTGCGCTCAGGCCGCTTCGGATCTTCGGAAAGTCGCAGTACATCGCGCAAATGTTCGTTATCCGCAACCGCCAGACGCAGCGCACCCAGCGCCTTATCCGACATGGAACGCAGTTCATCGCCTTCCATATAGGCGAGTTCACGACGGTGCAGGCGACGCTCGACGCCGTTGTCTTTCACCAAACGCATGACTGCACACCAGCCCGCTTTCGCCGTAACAACCTGCTCACGCATCTGGTGGTAATCACGCTCCAGTTTGCGCAACTTCTTCTGCAAACTGTCCATTTCCGCTTCACAGAACGTAATCTGTTTTTCCAACTGATTCCGGCGTGAACGGTTGGTACTTAATGCGGCATGCAGCTCATCACGACGCTGACGGGCGCGCGCTTCAGCATCAGCATCCGCACGTACGCCGATATCCTGAAGTTCTTGCGTCAGTTCCTTCAGCATGTCCTGCTTGGCATCGTAAGAACTTTTCAGCGATGCCTGAACCTGACTATATTGCGTCAGCTGTGCCTGATGCTGGCGTAGCTGCTCACGCGCTTTTGTCCGTTCTGCCTCAGCCTGTTCCAAACGATGGCGCAGTTTGTCATTCAAGCCAGCATTCTCACCCAGCATTCCAGCTGAGTCGGCATAGCTGAAGTGCGCGCGACGCTGCACAACTTCGGTCAACGCAAACGCCTGCTGTTTTGCCTGCCGCTGTGCGTTCTGCGCCTGCGTATAATCTTCCTGCAACTGCTCATGCTGCTGCGGGTCGCTTTGCAGGACAGAAACCAGCGGTTCCAGCTTAGCCAGCGTTGCACCGTGCTGCTGAATGAAGCGTGCAGACTCTTCGGTTTCATCCAGTTCCGCACGAATCTCTTCCACACGATCCTGCAATGTCTCATCGCAAAGCAGGCTAATGCGCGGAATCAGTTTATTCAGCTGTGCGCTGGCTTCTTTTGCCTGATCGTACTGCTGACGCTGCTGCTGGTTTTCGCCATCAAAGCTGGCCATCGCACGATCCAGCTCGCCACGACGGGAACTGAGCGTACGAATTTCCGCTTCGGGATCTTCATCAAAAACGACAGCCAGATGCGTACCGATAAAGCGGCTGAACGACTGGTGCAGACGCTGCGTTTTTTGCACGTCAAACGACATCGTCGCGTACTGTTCAGCCAGCGCTTCGCGCTCATCACGCAGGCTTTCCAGACGCATTTCCCGCGCGGCGCGGCCAAACAACGGCACTTCAGGGAAGCGCGAATAACGCCACTGGCGCTCCGCGACTTTAACTACGACAGCACGTTCTAGCTCTTCAACGGCAAACACGCTGTCATCAAACGACTGCGGATCTCCCTCGATCAGATACAGGTCTTCCGGGCAGTCTTCCAGACCGGCAAGCTGATCGCGCACCAGTGAAAGATCGGACACCACGATTGCATGGCGGGAGGGACCATAAAGCGCCGAGAAGTACGGCGCATCATCCAACGTCACGTCATCATAAATCTCAGACAGCAGCACGCCGCCAAAACGTTCCGCCAGCGCGTTCAGGCGTGGGTCTTCTGAACCACCGGGCTGACTCAGCCGCTCAATCTGCGTTTCGATTTGCCGCTTGCGGGCTGCGATGTCATCACGTTCAACCGTGGTTTCACGCTCGCGCTCCAGCAACTGCTGCATGAACTCCGTCACCTGACGGCTATCTTCAAACGTTTCGCCGCTCTGCTCGCTCAGCTGCGTCAACATTTCCTGTGCAGCCAGCCAGACTGGCGCACGCGCCGTCAGCTTCTGAATACGCTGTTGAGTCTGCTCCAGCTCCTGACGTAGCGCCATGCGACGCTCACCCGCTTCTGCCACCAGCGATGACAGCGTTTCGATGCGGGCATCAAGTTCTTGCTGGAGTGATTCCAGCTCTTCCGGTTGATAATCCTGGCCGCTGCGTTTGTTGAAATCCTGTAATAATCGCTCGGCATCCTGCTGTTCGCGCAGGCGCTGTTCCAACTCAGACAGACGCATCCGCAGCGGCTGTACCCGCTCCGCCTGATAGCGTTGTGAAGAGCTATCGCGCAACAGGTCGCGTGCAACCTGCCAGGCTTCGTTGCGATTCACCGCACCGGCAATCTTACTCACCAGTTGGTAGGCTTGTTCAAACTGGCCGTGCGCCGCATCGGCCACGCTCAGTTTCTGCTCCAGCATCAGCAGGATTTCTGTCGCTTCCTGCTCTTTCGCCTGATAGCTGTCCAGCCACTCATCCGCGTTGTCTGCCGTTAAATCTGGTAACTGGCACAGCGAGCGAGCGCGTTCCAGCGCCTGCTGAGCCTGCTGATACTGAATGGCGCGCGTCTGCTGCACGTCCAGTGCCTGCTGATAATCGGCAAGCTGGCTTTTCAGCTCATCCACTTCCAGCTCGGCAGCATCGGCGCGTTCTTCGTTTTCCGCCTGCTGCTCCCGCGCTTCTTCCACCACCTCATTCTGTTCTTCGAGGCGATAGCTCAATTCTTCCAGGTCCGCGTTATAGCGCTCGATCTTTTCCTGCTGACGCATCGCTGTCTGCACCAGATTCAGGTGGTCGCTAGCGGCCTGATAATCCGTTTCCAGATCGCCTTCGGCACCGCTCTGCTCCGCCAGCTCCCGCGCCATTTCTACATGACGATATTGCTCACTCGACAGTTGCTTACGGCTGGAGAACAGGTCACGACGCAGTTCCAGCGCCCCATCCAGATGAATACGACGCTCATTGGCGTGCCGCATGTAGTCGGCGGCAACATAGGAGGTCGCTTCAGAGATCAGGTGTTTAAACAGATCGCGATCGGACTGGGTGACGCGAATCGCCTCCAGCGTCATGCGGTTTTCACGCAGAGCGGCTTCCATATCCTGAAACGCTTTCCGCACGCCGCTGTTTTCCGGCAGCAGGTAGTCACGCAGCGAGCGAGTAATCGCGCTGGAGATACCGCCGTACAGCGAAGCTTCGATCAGACGATAGAACTTACTGCGATCGGAAGCAGAACGCAGGCGACGCGGCACCACGCCCAAATCAAACATCAACGAGTGATAATCGGTGATGGAGTTAAACTGCTTGAACTGAACGCCTTCCATCTCCTCGACACGCTCTTTCAGTTCCTGCAATGAGAGCACGCGCGCCTGACGATCGCCGACCACCTGCGTCAGAATTTGCGTCGGCTGTATTGCCGTCGGTAATCCCTGAATAGTGAAAGGCTTGATGTCGACTTTACGGTCGCGCCCTGCCACCTGCTGGAGACGAACCCCAACCAGCACGCGCTGATGACGCGAGTTAACGACATCCAGCGTGGAGTAGCAGACGCCGGCGCGCAATTTACCGTGCAGACCTTTATCGCGTGAGCCGCTGGTGGCACCGGCTTCGGTGGTGTTCCTGAAGTGCAACAGCGTCAGGTCAGGGATCAGCGCCGTAATAAAGGCGGCCATCGTAGTGGATTTCCCGGCACCGTTACCGCCGGATAGCGTGGTAACCAGTTCATCCAGATCGAAGGTGCGGGCGAAAAAGCCGTTCCAGTTGACCAGCGTTAGTGAGCGAAATTTACCGCGTTCAATCATTCCTGTTCATCCTCAACACTTATTCATCCTCGCCCGTTTCTGGCGCGGTATCATCGGTGCGATCGTTATCGTCGCTGTCATCTTTCAGCGACAAACTACCTTCAACAGGCATCGCTTCACCATCGCGGATCATGCGTAGCTGTGCTTCGCGGGCATCATCACCGCTGCGTACATCGGCCCCGAAGCGGAACACCGATTCAGTAATTCTGAATTTGCTGCTGTCATTGCCCATAAAGTAGATCATACCTAACCGACGTAAGCGGTTAAGCGAGGTTCTGACTTTTTCCTGTAATTTTTGGCGATCCAGATCAGAACCGGTAGAACGCTGGTTAACCAGTTTCAGCAGCTTACTTTCACCCGCCAGACTCAGCAGCTCTTCATACAGCTCCTGCTGGCTGAAAATGCCTTCGTGCGCCAAACGCTCCGGGCTCAGATAGAGATAGCAGAGAATTTTCCCTACCATCATATCCAGCTCAGACAATACCGAGCGCGGGATCAGCGTGGTAGAACGCGGACGCAGATAGAAAAATCCTTCCGGCGCGCGGATCAATTCCACGTTGTAACGACTGTAAAACTCTTCCAGCACCTCCTGAAAATCCATCAAAAATACGTGGTTTTCCAGTTCTTCAATACCAATATGGCGCCCGGCGCGCAATTGGCTGTCCAGCGCAGGAAAGAGGTTATTCGACAGCGCGGTTGCCAGCTTCACTGGCATAAATTGTTCAATATTTGTCGATGACATGGGCCTGCACCTTGGCTCCGTAATCATTGATCGCCTGCCACAATGCAGGCAATCCGGTGAAATCTGTTTCGGCTACGCCCAGACGTACTGCCTGGTCGACCACGATTCGGGCAACATCAAAATGCCGCGAGCGAGGATGCTGCGCGAGGTACTCACGCATCACTTCACTCAAATCCAGCGGAATCTGTTGCGCTTTATATTTATGCAGCGCCTGCTCGACCAGCGCGATCAGCTGCTCGCGCATTTCACTAAACTCTTCGTATTCCAGCTCCGGCGGCAGTTCACCGGTCACTTCTTCACTACGCAGCATCAGTTCTTCGTCACGCATATCCAGCAGACGATCCGCGTTGGCGAACGTCAGCGCCCAAGGGCTATCGAAATAGCTCTGCACCGACTGACGCAACCGTTGGGCAAAGACGCGGTTTTTATCCATATCAATCGCGGTACGAATAAACTTATGTACGTGGCGGTCATAACCAATCCACAGATCTATCGTCTGCTGTCCCCAGCTCACAATGCGATCGAGTTTGTTTTGCAGGTCAAACACCAGCTTGTCGACAAACTCCAGATTATGCGGATTATTCATAATCGCATCCTGAATGCTCAACAGGCTCGTCTGCAATTTGTCGCCTGCGGCTTCCAGCGTATCCTGCAACTCACGCAGCGTCGATGACGTTTCCGTCAGCAGTTGTTCACAGCTACTGATCGCGGCTCGCCAGTCCTGATTTAGCAGCGCGGCGATATCGTCTTTAACGCCCTGCTGCTGCTCATCCATCACGCGCTGTGACAGATCGATACTGTCAAAAATTTCTGCAACCGAGTATTTCAGCGGCGCAAAGACGTTGCGGTGCCAGTGAAACTCATCACCATCTTCCTCTGCCGCATCAGCAGCACGGTTGAGCTCTTGCGCCACGATAGAGAGCTGCATGGAAAGGCGCAGCGTCGAGAACTCACGCTGCCGGATGTAATAATCGGTAATGCCAATCCCCAGCGGCGTCAGACGGTAAATCGCATTACCTTCGGCCTGCTCGCTGGTAAAGCGGTTAAGCAAGCGCTGACGCACCAAATCGTTAATCGCGTTATTGGCGCGAAGGGTAATGGTTTCGTTCGTCTGATCAAATCCCTGACTCACATGACGGAAGGCATCAATCAGCTCACCTTCACTCATTTCACCATCCATGCGTTCGCCGTTAAGCGTGGCAATCGCCATCAAAAACGCCAGGCGTTCGGTGGGGAGGGAAATGGAGAAATCGTTTTTTCGTGCCCAGGCGACCAGTTCGGGTACAGTCTGGGAAAAATCACTCATAATGCATCCTTCAAATGGGGTTTATGCGCCATGACATGGATATAACGGCCCAAACTCACAAAAGGCTCTTGCCGACAATACCGCTGTTCAATCTCCAGAATGTCGTCAAATTTCTCAACTTGCTGCTGCTTATTTTTCAAGTAGTCATGAAACACGCGCACGCCAGTTTTCCCGCTAATGGTCAGCCCCATCTCATCAAGCCAGCCGTACACATCTTGCGGGTTCAGCGGGTGATCCGGCGAGAGCGAGCGCCGTTTGCCCTTAGGCATCCCGGCCTGAACATAATCAAAGTTACCCACCACCATGTTACGCATCAACAGCCCATGATGGTTATAGAACATCAGGGACAATGCGCCACCCGGCGACAGGCAATCGTACAGTATTTTCAGTACCTGCTGCGGTTGCGCGACCCACTCCAGCACCGCATGGAACAATATCAGATCGGCGGGGCTATCCATATATTGCGCGATATCCTGTGCAGCACACTGCACAAAACGCATATTATGGGTAACGCCCTGCGCCGCTGCCGCATGTTTGGCGCGCTGAATCATCTCACCGGAAACATCGCACAACAATACCTGATGTCCTAAAGCCGCCAGACGACAGGCTATCTGCCCTTCACCGCCCCCCGCATCAAGGATGCGCAAAGGCCGTGCCGGGAGCCGGGTCAAAAGATCGCTAAGATCCTGCCACAATACCGCCAGCCGAAGTCTCCCCTTCGTCGTGCCATAGATATTCTGAGCAAATTTTTCGGCGATATCGTTAAAATTGCGATCCTGCATCAGTCATTGTTCCGCATCATATAAACGGGGATCTCGTGCAGGACATGTCTGCGCGATGCGATTTTTTTCCAGCCTGCCATTTTGGCACAGGCTGGCTTAGAATAAATGGCCTTACCGCATGATATCTTCCCGGATGCGGGTTTTTCACTCAAAAGGAATGCAATTTTATGCTTTTCACACTCAAAAAGTTCGTCGGTGGCCTTCTTCAGCCCCTGCCATTGCTATTGCTTCTGATGGGTGTTGGCCTGTTGCTGCTTTGGTTTACCCAGCGGCAGCGCACGGGGAAAGCGATAATATTAGCCAGTTGGCTGATGCTTATTCTGCTCAGCTTGCAGCCTGTTGCCGATCGGTTGCTATTACCATTGGAATCACACTACCCAACCTGGCGACAAACGCCGCAGGCGAGCAAAGCCGAGTATATTGTCGTGCTAGGCGGGGGATATACCTATAACGCGGAATGGGCACCCAGTTCTAATCTCATCAGCAACAGCCTCCCGCGCGTCACGGAAGGTGTTCGCCTTTATCATGCCAATCCCGGCGCAAAGTTGATTTTTACCGGTGGAGCCGCACAGGGTAACCCTGTCAGCAGCGCGAAAACCGCGGCGCTGGTCGCCGAAAGTTTGGGCATTCCCCAGCAGGATATCATCATTCTGGATACGCCAAAGGACACGGAAGAGGAAGCGGCGGCAACCGCTAAGATTGTTGGCGAACGCCCTTTCTTGCTGGTGACCTCGGCCAATCATTTGCCTCGCGCCATGCGATTTTTCCAGGCTCAAGGGCTAGCACCGATGCCCGCGCCAGCCAATCAGATGGCAATTACCTCCGCGCTCAACCCGTGGGAAAAAGTATTCCCTTCCGCTTACTATCTATCGCACAGCGAGCGAGCCTGGTACGAAACGCTCGGTCGCCTCTGGCAGGCACTGAAGGGAACCACGGCAGCACCGCACGACGCGGAACAACCGCAGACTCACTCCAGCCAGGGAGATAGCTCTCGAGAAGCGACATCAAATAGCTGACGGTCTAGCTGTCCCGTGTGGATATAGCGGGATACGGCTTCCCAAATGACATAGAGCCAGCGCCGGTAGACAAAGGATTCAGATACCGGTGCCTGTTTCAGATAGTGATAAAGCAGCTGCTCCGGCATGCCGGATTCACAAAGCCGGAAGAGTTCATACTCTCTGGGGGCCCACAGCATCATTCCTGGATTGATCATTGCCAATAGCTGATCGCTACGCGCGTCCTTCAACATACTGCGCAGCGACAGGTTACCGTGTACCAACACACAGCCATCCTCAAAATCGTCAAACAGCATTTCTAAGCACTGGCGCGAACGATACAGCACGCTCCGATCCTGCTGCGTAAGCTGCGGCGCATTAACATTGAGCAACGTGGACCACAGGACTTCCAGACGCTGTTGATACCAGTTGAACCAGTCATTGTCCTGCGTGCTGTCCACGGAACCGACGCAGCCGTGACTATCAATTCGGTGCCAGGCCAATACGTTTTCAACAATTTGATCCATCAGCAGCGTCCAGCGCTGACCGTTTCGTGGCGGCGCTTCCACCGACACGCCGCGCAAACGCTCAATCAGCAGCAGTTCCCGATAAGGCTGCTGTTGCGTCAGTACCAATCCATAAACGGTTGGCAGGCGCACGTCGCCCTCACGCGCCAGCATCGACAGTTTGTAGGCTTCCTGCTGCGCCACGCCCTGACAAACATAACTTTTAGCCAACAAAGGAATGGCGTTGCCTTCTTTATCATACAAGGCATACAGATCCGCATACGGCTGCTCGCTTATGCGCTCAAGTCGGCTGAGGCTTTCCCCCAACACCGTACTGAGTTCCGATTTCAACTGTTCCATCAACGGCTATACCTCAGTTGAGCCAAATAGCTCCACTCACCATGATGCGGCGAGCGGATGACAAATACTTCAACGCAGATCAAATAAAAGGGGATCAATGGCGGCAGGGATAACGCCCTGCGAGATTGTTGCAGCGATATTCCCTACTCGTCAGCAGGGAATATCGGAGTGACAGGCTAGCGTGTTAACACGCTGCCATTATTCGCGTTCAAAGGCACCCAGATCTGGGGCAGATCCTTTGTAAGGTAGTTTGACATCCCCGCCCTTATTGATCAGCGCGCTGCCTGAAGCAAGACGCAGGCTTTTCAGTACTGGCAAGCTGCCGTCAGCCTGACGCGGTGCGTCCCATCCGGTCACGGAAACGCTCTCGAAATCAGAATCTGACACCGCAATTTTCAGATCCCACGAGTTATAGCGCATGTTCGCGCCATCGGAGAACGACAGGTCTTTACCGCCGTGAGAAACGTTGTTGCGTAACGTACCCAGCCCAATCGCTTTTCCGTTTGCATCAATGCCGCGGATATTAAAGTTCGGGTTATTTTTATAGCCAGTGTTGTTAAAGAAATCGTTCGCTACCGGATGGTGATTAGCATAAAAACCCGCTGCTTTATTTAAAAACGCAACCGAGTTACGCACGGTATGCTTCACCGCATTCGCCACATAAACACCACCGTAGCCACCGATTTTAAAACCGTTACCGTTACCCGCAGCCAGTGACTGTGTCGTCCCCGGCAAATAACCGTGCGACCAGGCCCAGGAATTTTCAATCAGCACCGGAGAATAAGCATTAATTAAATCGAAGCCATCATCCGAGTTTGACCACGCCCGGCAACCGCGGAAAATATTACCCGGTTGGTTAGCAGGGATATGCGCACCAAAGCCATCTCCACTTTGACCAGCACCATTAGAGGTCAGTGGATCGTAATTATGGTGAGAGTCACTATTCAATACCAGGTTATTCCCCCCACGCTGGATGAACAGCCCCGTCCCCATAATATGGTGAATATTCAACTGCTCGAATATATTATTGCTGCCCCTTATCCACACGCCCCAGGATTCATGGTTAAGGTTATTACGCTGTGGGACACCGGTTATTTCCAGTCCTTTTACGGAAACCCAATCTGCAACGACGTTGAATCCTTTAACCCGGCAATCATCCTGCATCTGGCTGAAATCAAAAATTGGCACTTCCCCGCTAGATGCCCAATACTCAATGCGCTTACCTTCAGTACCGCTCTTACTCAGCGTGATCGCATTCACCACATCAGTACGCGTCGCACAGACGTTTAGTCCTTTGGTAAACACGTATTTACCACCACGGATCCACAGACGGTCACCAGGGTTTAATGTTTTCTGTGCGCGGTCGATTGTTTTCCAGGGGGAGTTTTTACTGCCGTTATTCGCGTCGTTGCCGTTGGGAGCCATGTAATAAACCGCCGCGCTGCTGCCCGCGGCAGCCCCCATTAACATACCGCCGAGAAAAATTTTTGCGATATAATGTTTAGCATTCATATCATTACCATCCTTAGTTGAAATAACAAAAACGCCATGCGAAAACATGGCAAATTGATAGTAGCATTTAAATATAAAAATAAAAGTTCCACTCACGACAAATCAATTCATTATGGGAATAAGCCACCCGCATAAATAAAGCGGCACAGCGTAATTTGAGAGTTTTTAAGAATAGTTATCTAAATAAGTGCTAAATAATTTAAAAGATGAAATATCCTATTAAGAGAAACATCATGGGGAAAGCCTATTCCGGCAAGAATAGGTTCCCCCATGACGTGCTTATAACAGGCGGGTGTGGCAGGTGTTACTGACCGGCCATGACGTGCCGCACACGGGCCAGATCTTCTGGGGTATCCACGCCGACGCTAGGAATGGCTTTGGCGACCGCAACGTGAATTTTCTCGCCGTACCACAGCACGCGCAGTTGCTCCAGTAATTCGATTTGCTCCAGCTGGCTCGGTGCCCAACTGACATAACGACGCACAAAGCCCGCACGGTAAGCATAGATACCGATATGCCGCAGGAAGTGATCGCCAATGGTTTCCTTAGACTGAGCAAAACGCTCTCTGTCCCAGGGAATAGTCGCACGGGAAAAATACAACGCGTATCCTTCAGCGTCGGTAACGACTTTTACCGCATTCGGATTGAATGCTTCTTCGCTGGTTTCAATCGGCACCGCCAGTGTCGCCATTCCTGCTTTACTGGCAGCGAGGTTTTCCGCCACCTGACGAATGATAACCGAAGGAATGAGCGGTTCATCGCCCTGAACGTTCACGATGATGTCATCATCGGTAAAACCGTAACGTTCGATGACTTCAGCCAGGCGCTCTGTACCAGAATTATGATCGGCGCGGGTCAGGCACACTTCACCGCCCGCTTGCTGCACGGCCGCCTCGACGTCGGGATGATCGGTGGCCACAATAACGCGCTGCGCCCCCGATTCCAGCGCCCGTTCCATCACATGGACGACCATTGGTTTGCCGTTGATGTCCGCCAGCGGTTTACCCGGCAGTCGGCTTGACGCAAAACGCGCAGGAATGATCACAGTAAAGGTCATTGTGTTATCTCATCAGCCCCGAGTTTACGCGCTTCGTTTTCCAGCAGCACAGGGATACCATCACGAACCGGATAGGCCAAACCATCGACCTTGCATATCAGTTCCAGTTTCTCTTTATTAAAGTACAGCCGACCATTACAAACAGGACAGGCAACAATCTCAAGTAAACGGTGATCCATGCTTCCTCCATCTTTGGCCGATCGATGACCGGCATGTTCTTTCTCGCTACAGCAGCGATCTAATAAGGTGATATCCACAAGGGATATCTGAAACCGTGGTAGCAGACCAATTTATGCTCTGCTGTCCGCATTCCGATTAAGCACATGTTCCAGTTTGTCGAGCAATTGCGTGCCGTAGGGCTCAGCTAACACGGCATCGACGGGCAGATACCACCAGTTATCCTGAGCAAATGTCTTACATTTTACGGCATCTTTTTCCGTCATCAGCAGCGGCTGTGTCGCATCCTGAGTCAGCGAGTTGAGCTGTTCTGGCTGGTACGATTGATGGTCAGCAAAGGCAACTTCACGTGCAATGCTAACACCAGCATCGCGCAGCGTAGCAAAAAAACGCGGAGGATGTCCGATGCCTGCCATCGCAACGACATCATGCAACTGGTTCAGCAGTCGTGACTCACCAGAAAGCAAGTTAACCGCCATACCCGCCGTGAGTGTCATGCCTATCTCGTTTGTTCTCGGCGTCCCGCCGTTAACAATAACGGCATCCACCGAAGCCAGACGGCTTTCTCTTTCCCGCATTGGACCTGCGGGCAGCCACCATCCGTTGCCAAAACGCCGCATCCCGTCAATCACAACCAGTTCGATATCTCTTTCCAACGCATAGTGCTGCAATCCATCGTCGGTGATCACCACATCTAACGTGTGCTGTGCCAATAATGCACTCACGGCATCCCGACGACGGGGAGCGACCGCCACGGGCGCACCAGTACGCTGGAAAATCAGCACCGGTTCATCGCCAGCCTGCGCCGTCGTGACCGACTCATCCAGCAACAGCGGATAACGTTCAGCTTTCCCGCCGTAACCACGTGATACTACGCCGACACGATAGTCTCTTCGTTGCAGCTGTTCGACGAGCCAAATGACGACCGGTGTTTTCCCATTGCCACCTGCCGTCAAATTCCCCACAACCACGACGGGCACGGGAGATCGCCAGCTTTTTCGCCATCCCCATCGATAGCTCTGGCGAATCAGAAACGTAATGAGTCCGTATAGCCACGAAAGCGGCAGCAGCAGCCAATAGAGCGGCGACCGTCCAGACCAGATGCGCTCAATCATTCGCCAAACTGCATTTTATGCAACTGAGCATAAGCCCCGTTCGCCGTCAGTAACGCAGCATGGTTACCACGCTCAATGATTTTGCCGTCTTCCACCACCAGAATCTCATCGGCCTTTTCAATCGTGGAAAGACGGTGTGCAATCACAACCGCAGTACGATCTTTTTGCAGCTCGTCTAATGCAGCCTGAATCGCACGCTCAGATTCCGTGTCCAGCGCCGACGTAGCCTCATCCAATATCAGGATCGGGCTATCCCGCAACAGCGCACGGGCAATCGCGATACGCTGCCGCTGTCCACCGGAAAGCATCACACCATTTTCACCAATGACCGTATCCAGACCGTGATCCATCTTATTGATGAAATCCATCGCATACGCCATTGTCGCCGCACGTTCAATTTCCTCACGGCTATAGTGCTCATTGCGCGCATAAGCGATATTGTTCGCTATCGTATCGTTGAAAAGATGGACGTTTTGAGAAACCAGTGCGACCTGATTACGTAAGGAGGACAGGCGATACTCACGTAGATCGTGACCATCGAGCAGAATCTCACCTGACTGAATGTCGTAAAAACGCGTGATCAAACTGGCAATCGTTGATTTACCCGAACCAGACCGACCAACCAATGCCACCGTTTTTCCTGCTGGAATATGCAGGTTGATATTCTTCAGCGCCAGATTTTCTTTCCCCGGATAAGCAAAATTCACCTGACGGAATTCGAGTTCGCCTTGCGCACGCTCAATTTCCCGTTTACCGGTGTCACGCTCTTGCTCCATATCCAGAATCGCAAACAGCGTCTGGCACGCGGCCATACCACGCTGGAACTGTGCGTTAACGTTGGTCAGTGATTTTAACGGACGCATCAATGCGATCATGGAAGAGAATACGACCGTGATTGTCCCTGCCGTTAGCGTTTCCATCACGCTGGGGAAACTGGCGGCATACAGTACAAAGGCCAATGCCAACGAAGCGATTAACTGAATGATAGGATCAGAAATTGAAGAGGCGGAAACCAGCTTCATGCCCTGCTGACGCATCCGGTTGCTAACCTGATCGAAACGCTTAGTCTCAACGTCCTGGCCGCCAAACATCAGCACTTCTTTGTGGCCTTTTAGCATTTGTTCCGTGCTGGTGGTGACATGCCCCATCGTGTCCTGCATATTTTTACTAATACTGCGAAACCGCTTGGATACCACACGCATCGCGATCGATACGATCGGCGCAATCACAATCAGAATGATGGACAACTGCCAGCTATAATAGAACATCAGAATGAACAGGCCGATAATTGAGGCCCCTTCCCTGACGACCGTCACCAACGCGCCGGAAGCAGAAGCCGCAACCTGCTCTGAGTCATAAGTGATACGGGAGAGCAGCGTCCCGGTCGATTGCTGATCGAAGAACGACACCGGCATGCCCATAATATGGGAGAAGAGACGGCGGCGCATATTCATCACCACTTTGCCTGAAACCCAGGCGATGCAGTAGCTGGATATAAATCCTGACACGCCACGCAGTATCATAAGGCCGATGACAACCAGCGGCATCCAGATCAATACGGCCCGTTCCGCTTTGCCAAATCCGTCATCTAACAAGGGTTTAAGCAGAGAGAGCATGAGTGTATCGCTAGCTGCATTCATAATGAGCGCAATTGCAGCAACAGCAAGCCCTGCTTTAAAAGGAGAGATCATCGGCCAGAGGCGACGAAAGGTCTGCCAAGTGGAGAGATCTTTATCATTCAGCATGTAGTAAACCTGAATCGGGAAGAAATAGCCGACCATTTTACTCATTATACCGCCCTACGCCAAACCACTGATGATACCAACGAGGCGATATGTGATCCCTGAACCGCAGAATGTGCCATGAATCGCTGAAAAAACGCGCACTTAACTGCCCGGATGACGCGGTATCCAGCCATGAGTAGCCATAGTGCCGATATCGTTCGACAATCTTTACTGAAGGCAACCGCCACGGGTTATAACGCGCCGCAGAAGCCATAGCAAACTCGGCATTAACCGCACGAATAAAGGAAGGCGATGATGATGTCTTACTGCCATGGTGAGGGATTTGTAACAAATTCGCACGCAGGGCACTGCGATCTAACCTAATCAATGCCTTTTCCACATCTGACTCCAGATCGCCTGTCAGCAAGACGCTGTATTTTCCATCATCAACGCGAATAACACAGGAGTCGTTATTTTCCGCTCGTTCTACGAGCGCTAACGGCCACAGCACCGTAAACGTGAGATCCTGCCAGCGCCAACGCTCGCCGCGTAGGCAAGAACGATGATGCATCGCGCTGGTCGCGCTATATATCGTTGCTTCAGGGTAAGCCACCTGTAGCGTTCCCAGTCCCCCAATGTGATCCATATGGCTATGGCTCAGGATAATGTTTTCCACGTCAACGCCCCGCCACCGCAGGTAGGGTAGAATTTCTCGCGTCGCCATATCGCCTCCTTCCCAGCGGTTTCCAGTGTCGTATAGCACCGCTTTCCCACGCTGCTCGATCACAATCGCCAGACCATGCCCGACATCCAACATGTCCACGCGCCAGTCCGGCTCATCAGTCTTTATGCGAAAAACCAGCAAAACCACAATCAGAGCACTGACACTCATCGGATAGGCGCGCCACCAGCTAAAGCGCCATATCACCACCGCGCCCCAGCCCGCGACGCTCGCGAGCAGCAGCGATGCATCAAGATATACCCACCCCGTCTGTAGATACGTCAGCGGAGCGAATACCACACGCAGCGAAATATCCGCCAGCCACCAGAGCATTTCACTCAGCGGCGCGAATGCCAGCGTGCTCAATGCCAGCAAAATGAGCGGAGTAGTAACGAAGGACACCAAAGGCACAGCCCAAAGGTTTGCAGGCAGTGAGGTGATACTGAAACCGTGGAAAATATGAAGCTGCAAGGGCATCAATAGCAGCGTGATTCCCGTTTGCAGGTGGATCCAACGCAGCCAGAACCAACGCCGTCGGGTCTGTAACCGATGAGGAAGCGGTGCCCACTGAAACCAGAAAATGAGCGATGCAACAGCAAGGCAAGATAGCCAAAAACTGTCTGACAGTACGCTCAATGGATCGCTGACCAGAATCAGCGCGACACACCATAGCCAGACCTGCCAGGCTGAGCCGTTGACGCTCCACACTTTTAAGCAAACCCATACGCTAAGCGCCAGAGCAGATCGCACCGCAGGCGGATTTCCTCCTGCCAGCCAGACATATCCCCAGGCAACCACAGCGCTCGTCAGTAATGGGAAACGATAGCCCATCCACTGCACGGGAAAGCCATACTGTAACGCCCGTGCCATTCCCCAACCAACCAGACCTGCAAGTACGATATGGAGGCCAGAAATCGCCATCAGGTGCATCGTCCCGGTATTCTGAAGTAACGTCTTGAGTTCCGGGCTAACCGTTTTCATCTCACCAAACGTCAGCGCCAGTAAAATAGAACGCCACGCTAATCCCTGCACCTGTTGCTCCGCCTGTACAATCGTGCGCTGGCGAAAGTCACAATGGCTATCGACCGCCTTTGCCGTTATCACACGGCCTGACAACGGTTGCCGTTTGGCTATCGCCCAGCGTTGGCTATCAAAACCGCCTTCATTTAGTCGACTGTGAATAGGTCGTAAACTGGCGGTGATTGCCCAACGTTGACCACCACACCAGTTTTCCATAGCCGGTGATAAGGTCAGCTGGGCATATAACGGAGGGAAAATCCGGCGCTGATTGATCTCTTCCAGCCGAACCGTGATCCAATCATCATCCTGCTCATTGAATCGTATGCTGCCGATCGTCACGACAGCGTTAACCTGACCCTGCGTAACGCGCTCGATTTGTAACAGTAAAGTTTGAGCATTCAACGAGGCCCAGCAAAAACTCATGGCAACAAGCGCCACACAGCGTATCCCCGCGTGACGATATCCGACTAGCATCACACAGGTGGATAGCCCAATGCCCCACCACAGCAGCATTTGCGCGGGAATCTGCGGTAAGAAAAGCAGCGGCAGAATACCCAGCACGCTCGCCCAAGCCAGACTATTTACTGACATCATCCCTTTTACTGACATCGTCCTTTGCCATGACACATCCTTCCCTCTTCCCTGCGGTTCGTTCTGGCATGTTGCAGTAACTCAAGCTGATGCAATAGGACGAAAATTTCAGGTAGGGAAACGCTTCGCAAGAAAACGGCTAAATTGCAAACAATGGCATTCAGCGTGCGAGCTGGATTCCAGTTTTTCAGGCGTTTGGTACGGCCATAATTGACGGAAAAATTGATTACAAAGAAGGAGGTGGATAGTGAGGCGATTAAAAAGAAAAAGGACCGCAGAAGCGATCCTTTTACAGGCACTATTTACCGTAACGTTGGTTACAGTAAAAACGATGCATCAGGTTACTTAACTTCGCCCATCGCTTTCAGCTTTTTAGACAGCTCACGGCGCTCTTTCGACAGATCGGCGTTTTTGATGATGTAGTCATCAACGCGGTCTTCATAATCACTGCGCATGTTAGCGATGATATTCTGCACGTCCTCAATGGACATGCCAGGTTTAAGATATTCGCTCAGGTTGTCCAGCAGCAGGACGCGCTTCTGGTTATCACGAATTTTCTTTTCGTTATCGACGATTTCACGCTGAAGTTTGTTTTTACGACGAAACATGCGCACGAATTCCAGCACATCCTGGAAACACGGCTTAGTGTCCTTATCCATCTTTTACCCTTACCTTAAGTCATACATAAATTCTTTATGCATTCACCATACAGGTTATACCCAGCGTCTTTCAAGCAGTGCTTACGCCCTTTGCGCTAACACCTCGCTGAGCGGATAATCTGTCATCAAACCATCAACGATAATATACCGCGATACGCTGATTATGAACCTGCTCGATGGCCACTTCCGTATCGAAAATATCTTCCAACACCTCGGACACCATGATGTCTTCCGGTTTTCCCGTGTAGATGATCTGCCCTTTGCGCATCGCAATAATGTAATCCGAATAGGCGGAAGCAAAGTTGATATCGTGGATAACCAGCACGATAGTTTTGCCTAGCTCATCGGCCGCACGGCGAATCTGTTTCATCATCGCCACCGCGTGCTTCATATCCAGATTATTCAGCGGTTCATCCAGCAGTACATATTCCGTGTCCTGACACAACACCATCGCGACATAAGCACGCTGGCGCTGGCCACCGGAAAGCTCATCTAAAAAGCGATCTTTCAATTCGGTCAGGTTGAGGAACGCCAGCGCGGCGCTGATGCGTTCACGATCGTCAGCATTCAGTCGCCCTTTGGTATACGGATAGCGACCGAAACCTACCAGCTCCGCTACCGTTAAGCGGCTGGTAAACTGGTTTTCCTGCCGCAACACAGATAAACACGTCGCCAGCTTATCGCTTGGTGTGGTCATCACGTCCATGCCGTTAACTTTTACCTGTCCGCGATCCGCGTCCAGTAGGCGACTGATGATGGACAACAATGTCGACTTCCCTGCCCCATTCGGGCCGATAATCGACGTGACGCCACCACGAGGCACCGTCGCGGTGACATTATCTAATACCTTAACGTTGTTATACGCTTTGGTTACATTGCCGATCTCAATCACACGGAAACCTTTTTCAGTAGCAACACAATAAACAGCGATCCACCCACAAATTCGATCACGACCGACAGCGCCCCAGACATATCCAGCAGATGCTCAAGTACCAGTTGTCCGCCAACCAGTGAAATAACGCCCAGCAGGAAAGCGGCGGGCAGCAACAGGCGATGCTGGCTGGAACCAATCACTAAATAGGCAAGGTTCGCGACCATAAAGCCCAAAAAGGTAAGCGGACCGACCAGCGCCGTTGAAATAGCAACCAGCACGGAAACCAGCAGCAGAATGATCGTGACGCTGCGCTTGTAGTCGATACCCAGGTTAATCGCGTTATTACGCCCCAGCGCCAGTACATCAAACCGAAAGCGCATACGCCAGATCACTACCGCGACCACCAGCGTAATTCCAACCGACAACGCCACCAGTTCAGGCACAGTACGGGTGAAGGTGGCAAACATCCGCCCCTGTAAGATGGCGAACTCGCCGGGCGTCAGCAAACGCTGCATTAAACCCGCCATGCTGCGAAACAGCGTGCCGCAGATAATTCCGACCAGTAAAACCAGATGCAGGTTATTGCGGCTGCCGGTAAACAGCCAGCGATACAGCAGCGCGGAGAAGAGAATCAGCAGCAGCGTCTCAAGAACGAATTTGCCTTCAACCCCCAATCCCGGAATGCCGCTAATGCCGAAAACAAATACCAGCGACGTCTGAATCAGGATAAACAGGGCTTCAAACCCCATAATCGACGGCGTCAGCACCCGGTTATTCGTCACCGTTTGGAACAGCACGGTCGACGCACTTGCAGCAAACGCCACCAGCAGCATCGTCGTCAACATCAACCCGCGGTGCGTCAAAATGTAGCGCAGGTTACTGCCTAGATTGATGGTCATAAACAGCACGATCACCACGGCAGCCGCGACAGCCAGCCACATCAACCGCTGCGTCGGCGATAACCCCGCTCGTTTTTCGCTGATGGGTCCGGTCAGCACCGTATTACGTTCATTGACTGACATGGCGTTTCTGACTTAGCAATAAGAGAAGGAAAACGGCAGCGCCAATGACGCCAAGAATCACGCTCACCGGAATCTCGAAAGGATAGCGAATCACGCGGCTGATAATATCGCAGCACAGCACCAGACCGCCGCCGAGCAGGCACACCCACGGGATGGTTTTGCGCACATTGTCGCCCATCATCATGCTGATCAGGTTTGGCACGATCAGCCCGATAAACGGCAGGCTACCGACCACCACGACCACTACGCCGCTGACGATGGCGATAATGCTCAGCCCCATCATCATCACTTGCCGATAGTTAAGGCCGACATTAACGGAGAACTCGCGCCCCATGCCTGCGACCGTGAAGCGGTCAGCGATCCAACAGGCCACCAGCGTTAACGCACCAACCAGCCAGAGCAACTCGTAACGACCCTGTAAGACACCGGAGAAATCGCCCGACTCCCAACTGCCAAGCGCCTGTAGTAGATCAAAATACATCGCGCCAAACGTGGTGATTGAACTGATAACCGCGCCCAGCATAATGCCAACCAGCGGCACCACCAGCGCGGATTTCAGCACAATTCGCTGTAGCAGCATCATGAACAAGAAGGTACCGGCTAAAGCGAACAGGCTCGCTACCACCATCTTGGTGAAAATCGTCGCACCGGGCACGGCGATCATCACCACCAGCAAACCTAAGCTAGCCGACTGTGTGGTCCCCGCCAGAGACGGTTCGACAAAACGGTTTTGCGTCAGCAACTGCATGATGAGACCAGCCACGCTCATGGCACTGCCTGCCAGCAGCAAAGCCAGCGTGCGAGGAACGCGGCTGATAAAGAAAATATCGCGCATTTCCGGGTCGTTCCACACAGCCTGCATATTCAGTTGCCCTGCCCCAACAAACAGGCTGACAACGATCATGCAGGCCAGAAAAACAAGACCCAGCGAATAGTAAAAAGACTTCATTGATTCTGCCGTAACCTGCCGTTATTGCTTATCTAACGCGTCACTGACGGTACTCACGAGGTTTTTATAGCTTTGCAGCCCCCCAGCGATATACAGCGATGCAGAATCCAGATAGATCACACGATTATTTTTCCAGGCGTTGGTTTTGTGAATCAGCGGGTTATCCAGCACTTGCTGGGCCGATTCTCCACCCGGGCGACCAATCGCACTGTCACGATCGAGAATGAACAGCCATTCCGGGTTCACGCTCAGTAAGAATTCTGAGGTCACCACGTTGCCATGACGCCCAGACTCAGGGAACTCAGTCGCGGGTTTAAAGCCCAGCTCATCAAACACGAAGCCGAAACGCGATTTAGGACCGTAGGCAGACATTTTGCCGCCGCTGACCATCAGAACCAGCGCATTGCCCGCATTTTCCGTTTTAGCGCGCGTTTGGGCGATCTGCTGTTTGAAATCATCAATCTGTTTCTTCGCGTCATCTTCTTTACCGAAGATAGTGCCCAGTTGCTCGATGCGTTGGATAAAGCTCGTCATAAACTGGTGCTCATCCACGTCCATCGAGATCGTCGGTGCAATACCGCTCAACTTGTCGTAGGCGTCGCGCGTACGTCCACCAGCAATAATCATATCGGGCTTCGCGCTGCTAAGCGCTTCATAGGCAGGTTCAAACAGCGTCCCGGCGTTCAGGTAAGTATCGCTGTTATATTTTGATAAAAACGCGGGCAGCGGCGTGCTGCTTTTTGGTACACCGGCAATCCCTTCAACCTTCAACGCATCCAGCGTATCCAATGAGGCGGGATCAAACACAATCACTTTCTTCGGCGGCTGTGGAACCTGAGTGGTGCCCTGCGCATGCTCAATGCTGACCGAGTGGCTTCCTTCTGAAGACGATGCCTGCTGATCGCAGCCGGCCAGAACAAACATAGATGCCAATAACGTCGCCTTCACTGCAAACGCTGCATTCAATCGCACCGCATTTAACCGCATAAGTGTGTTCTCCATTTCGCTGTTTGTTGCCGAATGCCACCCCGCAGAGTGATCTACGGGGTAATAAAGAATTTAATTATCATTCGCATTAGAACGAAAATTGTAACCGAATGGACACAGTCATGCCTAGCGATTCTGTCTACCCTCCTATTGATGTAAGTCAGGGAAGTGGTGCAAATCAGGAAAGCGCCACAGAAAAGTTGATTCAATGGTATCCTTGCCGTTTTCCAGATTGTTTTGCCTGATTTCAGGCTCAGCGCGCACACGTAGCTAACTGCATATATGGCCGAGAAAACACAACCCACTTTTTTCATACATGACTACGAGACGTTCGGTAAACATCCAGCGCGCGATCGCCCTGCGCAGTTTGCGGGTGTCCGTACCGATATGGACTTCAATATTATCGGTGAGCCGCTAGTCATTTATTGTCGTCCGGCGGATGATTACCTGCCGGAACCGGAAGCGGTGATGATCACCGGAATTACGCCACAGGTCGCGCTGGCAAAAGGCGTCAATGAGGCGGAGTTCGCTCGTCAGATCCACGACGCGTTCAGCGTGCCCGGCACCTGTATTATGGGCTACAACAATATTCGCTTTGATGATGAAGTCAGCCGCAATATTTTCTATCGCAACTTCTACGATCCTTACGCCTACAGCTGGCAAAACGGCAATTCCCGCTGGGATTTGCTGGATGCGTTACGCGCCTGCTATGCCCTGCGACCGGAAGGCATCGTGTGGCCGGAAAACGATGACGGCCTGCCCAGTTTCCGCCTTGAGCATCTGACGAAAGCCAACGGTATTTCGCACGAGCAGGCGCATGATGCGATGTCCGACGTTTATGCCACCATCGCTATGGCGAAGCTGTTCAAGCAGGCGCAGCCTAAACTGTTTGAATATCTGTTCCCGCTACGTAACAAAAACAAAATTTCCGCGCTGATTGATATCCCGCAAATGAAGCCGCTCGTTCACGTGTCTGGCATGTTTGGCGCGGCGAGGAGCAATACCAGCTGGGTTGTTCCACTCGCCTGGCATCCGGACAACCGTAATGCGGTCATCATGTGCGATTTGGCGGGCGATATGACGCCGCTGCTGGAGCTGGACAGCGCAGCCTTGCGCGAACGGTTATACACCCGCCGGGATGCGCTGGAGGCGGATCAGAGTGCCGTTCCACTCAAGCTGGTGCACATCAATAAATGTCCGGTCTTAGCACCGGCCAATACCTTACGGCCGGAAGATGCGGAAAGATTAGGCATCGATCGTCAACGCTGTCTGGACAATCTCGCACTGCTGCGTAGCAACGCGAGCGTCAGGGAAAAAGTGGTAGAGCTGTTTGCTGAAGCCCCCGCGTTCGCCGCATCTGATGATGTCGATTTGCGGCTTTATGATGGCTTCTTTGGCGATGCTGACCGCATGGCGATGAAGATTATTCAGGAGACCGCTCCGCAGAACCTGCCCGCGCTGGATCTCACGTTTGCCGATAATCGTCTGGAACCGCTGCTCTTCCGCTATCGCGCCCGCAATTTCCCCGGCACGCTGGACGACCGCGAACAGCAGCGTTGGTTGCAGCATCGGCGTGCGGTCTTTACGCCGGAGCGCTTGCAGGGCTATCTGTCAGAACTCAGCAATCTGTATCAACTGCATGAAGATGATAAAGAGAAGATGGCACAGCTAAAAGCGCTGTACGCCTATGCACAGGAGCTGGTGGGCTAAGATAGCCGCTTAAAGCCATAAAAAAGCGGAGCACACTGGCTCCGCTTTTCTCTTTTAGGCGTGTCGTCGGTTTATTTAAACCGGTTCTTCGCTACATTGCGGTACTGGCTGACGGAAGCTACGCGTCACAAACGCCAGATAGAGCAGTCCAATCGTTGCCCACACCAGACCCAGCGTCATCGAGCTCGCTTCCAGGTTCACCCACAGCGCACCCACCGTCAACGCGCCCAGCACGGGCAGTACGAGGAAATTAATGGTGTCTTTCACGGTACGGTTACGGCGCTCGCGAATATAGAACTGTGAAATGACCGACAGGTTCACGAACGTAAACGCCACCAGCGCACCGAAGTTGATCAGCGCAGTGGCCGTCACCAGATCGAACGACACCGCAGACAGTGCAATAACGCCAACCAGCAAGACGTTCAAAGACGGCGTACGCCATTTCGGGTGGATATAGCCGAAGAAGCGCTCTGGGAATACGCCATCACGCCCCATGACATACATCAGGCGAGACACGCCTGCATGTGCCGCCATACCGGATGCCAGTACGGTGACGCAGGAGAACACCAGAATAACGGACTGGAAGAATTTACCCGCAACATACAGCATGATTTCCGGCTGAGACGCATCCGGCTCTTTAAAGCGCGAAATATCCGGGAAATACAATTGCAGGAAGTACGCCACGGCAACAAAGATCACACCGCCGATCAGCGCCGTCAGGAAGATGGCTTTTGGAATCACCCGACCTGCATCCTGCGTTTCTTCCGACAGCGAGCTGATACCGTCAAAACCGAGGAACGAGAAGCAGAGAATGGTTGCCCCGGTAATCATCGGCACCACATGGGCATTCTCAGACCAGAACGGACGCGTACTGGTCAGCGTACCGGCCCCTTCGCCCAGATAAACACCGTGAATCACCAGACCGAGGAATACCGCCATGATCGCAACCTGCACCACCACGATAATGGAGTTCAGGTTAGCAACCAGACTGATACCACGCAGGTTAAACAGCGTCATCAAGCCGACCAGCGCCGCCACAAAAATCCATGACGGTACGCCGGGGAAGATCGCTTCCAGATAGATTTTCGCCAGCAGGATGTTGATCATCGGCATGAACAGATAGTCCAGCAGTGACGACCACCCGACCATAAACCCAACGTGTGGGCTGATCGCTTTTTGCGCGTAAGTATAAGCAGAGCCCGCAGATGGGAAACGTTTTACCAGTTTGCCATAGCTCAGCGCCGTGAACAGAATGGCGACCAGCGCAAACGCATAGGCCGTTGCCACATGGCCGTCGGTCAGGCCAGACACGATACCGAAGGTATCAAAAATGGTCATCGGCTGCATGTACGCCAGCCCCATCATAACGACAGGCCACAGCGTGAGCGTTCTTTTTAACTGAGCACGTTTTGCGCCAGCATTAGGCAACTGAGAATCAAGCGACATGGCGCACACCTCCGTTCATCACGGCAGGAGCATACGCACCGAAAACAAATGAATGGATACAGGACTCGCCTGAATCACGATGAGAAGAGGTGGCTGTAACAGCACCAGAGATAACTTGCGACTGCGTCGCGCCATAACCAATACCATTGCAGCACAAACCGGCGGGCACCGGTGCGAAACGTGTTAATTGCCCCATCTTTCCTTTCCTCACTGTGCTCACAGGCACACACAAAATTATCTATCCGGATCGTTGTCCGGCCTCTTTGGTTGAAGACCCTATACCCAGCAAACCTGAGCCACAGAGAAAAGGTAAGAAACCACACCAATACCCCTGTAACCTGAAAGGTTGACGAGCATAAATGTAAAAAAATAACCGACGCTATTAGACGTCGGTTATTTGCAAGGCGCGTATTCTGCACCACTCGATCTCATCTGACAAGGCTCTGAGAACGTTGGAAACCATTTATTTATCCCTACCCTTCTTCGAGAAGCCTGTACGTTGGCTTTTCGCATGACTTCTGGGTAATAAGTAGGATAAATAAGCGAATACTCGTTATAAAAACGTTGCTGTTATGTGTGAAGCCCACACAAAAAGTTGTGCTTAAAAATTACAACTCCTGGAATCGCTTTTTCTTTTCGTTTTGTAATCTTTCCAACTCAAAAATCACCTGCTGAAGATCTCGTTCCTGCGACGCGTTCAGCGAAGGGAACTTGAAGCTCAAACGCTGCGTCAGTTTCAATTCACCTTTGTTATCAACGATCTTCACCATTGCCTGACCGACGAACTGCAAATCAACACAGAAAAAACCGTGGTCAGCCAGATCCATCTCCACGCTCTTAATGATGTCGCCTTCGGTCAACAGTCCCGTGGTATCACGGTCGGTATACAGGCTCAATCCGCCCAAAGAGAGATCTTTGATAGTGAACAGGAAAACGCTCTCATCCGGCAGTTCGCCACGGCACGTCAACGGCGGCCACAGCGGCGTGTTGATGCGGAAATAGGTTCTGCGTTGGATAAGATAAAGCAGCTCAGGAATCTGCGCGCTAAAGGCTGGCAACCCGTCGTAAGTCACCGTTTTCGCAATTTCAGCATTGAATTCAACTTTTGCACCGGCAGGTTCTGCCACAAAAGACAGCGCCCCCGCATACAGCGCGCGGTTATTCTCACGCTCAATGCCGCCTAAATCGAAGACAAACAGGTTGTTATCGGGTACAACGTCAAGAATTTTACTGATGAACTGTCCGTGAGAATGATGAACCATCAAAGACGTATCATTCTTCTTTAACTCGCGCAGTGTTGCACAGATGGCCAGTTTGTTGCGCTTAACAAACTGCTCTTTCAAATTTTCATTCACCGCTTTCATCCCCACCATTGTTTACACAGCGTATGTGTCAATGGCTTATATTGATGCACGCCTCTTCGTTATCTTTCAAGTCCCATGTGTGCCAACACGATGCACTGCACTGGCTGCATATTGAAAACGATTACTCGGAGTACCTGAAACAGCATGAAACCTACCCTAACTAACTCAAGTTACAGGGAGGCAAGCGAAGAACAAACTCGTGGAAAGGAATTTGAGCAGCCAGCACGTACGTAACTCGAAGTATGACGGGTAGAAGTTGGTGAAAACGATATCGGCAATTTTCTCAATAACTTTAGTGGAACAAGAGAAAAAGTGTTAAGGCGCGGTCAAATAATAAAACGCATCGCTGCCAGCGCCTTTTATCGCACCTGTTCGTTTGCTATTCGGCAGGATAGTGATGCAGCAGCCAGGTTAAGGCCAGTAAATCGGCGCTGCCGCCCGGGCTAAGGTTTCTGGCAATCAGCGCGTCGTCCATCTCTCTCAGCGTCTGACGATCCAGCGGCCCCGTCAGCAATCTCCGCGCGTAATCTTGCACAAACGCTAATCCGTCCATGCCGCCGCGTGAAACGACATTGGTGTCCGGATTGTGGGCCATCAACACCAGTAGCGTCCGTAACAGCGCGGTTTCGTCATCCGCTCCGGCAGCCATCGCCTGCTGCAAGGCAGGCAACGCGTACTGGCATACGGTACTGAAACCGCTGGCGGCTTCTCCCCTTGCCCCCGTCAGGCCATGACGCTGATAGAGATGTTCACCCGCCGTCGCTGCACCAGAACACGTCTCCAGCTCATTCCGCACCACATCGTGACACATTGCCGCCACGCTATCGCACAGGCTGTGCTGCGTCACACGCTCTCCCCGCCCTGCCAGCCAACCGGCAGCCGTACACAGCAGACCAAACGCGAAAATCCCACCTTTATGGGTATTCACACCTTTCGTCGCTGACAGCATCGCCTGTTCGCAGGCGATGCCGATAGGCCGAACCTGAGACAGCAACTGCGCTAGCGGTGTCTTAGCGTGCTGATACCCCGCGTCGGTAAAATACCGAAACCAGGGGGAGATCGCCTGAATGCTGGTCTGAAACAGCGCGACATCCATATCGCGGTGAGATCCGTTATTGGCGCGATCCACCAGTCCGGGCTTCGGCGTCAGCATCACTTCCATCGTCAGCGCGTGCGTTACCCACCGGTCGATATCCGGTAACGTGCCACGCTCCCAATCATCGCCGACTGCGGAACGGGATACCGCAGCCGACAGTACACCGTCAGGCTGGCGTAAAGTAGGCATTAACCTTTTCCTCAATGTGCTCAAGCAGCTCAGGCAGAGAATGGCGACGCGAACGGCTACAGGCGTGTGCCATCTGGTCGCACAATAGACACGTTCGCCCACCGTGCGCCAGCATCGACCGGCCAATCGATCCATCTTCCGGGCTGAAAATGTCGAAATCCCATAGCCGCCCCAGCTCATGGCTATCTTCCAGCGCAATGGTCGCGGCTTTAACGGACAGCGCATCTTTGGTGATCGCCCACAGTCCTTCCGCGCCCGTTGCCAGCCAGCATATCTGCTGCTCCAGCACCGTCCACCCTCTGGTCTGACATAGAAACGTGAATGCCTTGATCGCTTCGGTCATCACCTGCCGATAGCCTTCGCTATCTTTTACCGGCCCCGGCGTGACCAGCGTCAGCGACACCAGCGTCGCACCGTGGCGAGCAAGCCATTCTTGTTGGCGAACTGCGCGGCGTTCCTTCGCCGCGAGTAAGGTTTCCAGCGAGATGGAAACAGCATTTGTCATCGTCGATTCCCTCATGCGTTTACCGCTTATTCGTCGGCTTCTTTCACCTGACGAACGACGTCAATCACGCTGCCATCGCGGTAGCGAATAACGCCGACGATACGATCGTGAAACTCGATAGCGCGTGGTTCGCCTACCAGCGCAATCGCACGCTGATACAGCGCTTCAATCGTCATCACCGTCAGCCCCGCCTGTTTCAGGCGTTCAGCAACGTCAGGCCGCGCAGGGTTGACGGCAATACCGTGATCGGTCACCAGTACGTCAATGCTTTCTCCCGGCGTAACACGCGTCGTCACCTGACGCACCACGGTCGGGATGCGGCTACGAATCAGCGGCGCAACAACGATGGTCAGATTCGCTGCCGTCGCGACGTCACAGTGTCCGCCAGACGCACCGCGCATCACGCCGTCGGAACCGGTGATCACGTTGACATTAAAGTCAGTGTCAATTTCCAGCGCGCTGAGAATCACCATATCCAGCTGATCGCAGCAGGCCGCTTTAGAGCTGGGATTAGCGTAAACGTTAGTGGAGATCTCGACGTGATTCGGGTTCTTCGCCAGCGATGCGGCTGCATTGGCATCGAAACACTGGGTATCGATCAGTTTCTCAATCAGCCCTTTTTCGTGCAGATCGACGATACCACCCGTGATGCCGCCGAGGGCGAAGCGCGCCACGATGTTCTGCTGACGCATTTTATCTTCGAGGAAACGCGTGCAGGCCGTCGAGGCCGCGCCGGAACCGGTCTGGATCGAGAAACCATTTTTGAAATAACCGGCATGTTCAATCACGTCTGCCGCGGAACGGGCAATCAGCAGCTCACGCGGGTTGCTGGTAACACGCGCCGCACCTACGCTGATTTTGGCCGGATCGCCAACTTCATCGACCTGAACGATGTAGTCCACCTGATCCTGCACAATGCTGGCCGGCATGTTCGGAAACGGCACGAGCGCTTCGGTCAACAGCACCACTTTGCGGGCAAACTGCGCATCGACCATCGCATAGCCCAGCGAGCCACAGCTGGATTTCCCGACGGTACCGTTGGCATTGCCAAATTCATCGCTGCACGGCACCCCCAGGAAAGCGACGTCGATATTCAGTTCACCGCTTTGCAGCAGATGGACGCGACCACCGTGGGAATGAATCTGTACCGGCTCTTTCATTAATCCGTGAGAAATGGCATCGGCCAATTTGCCGCGCATCCCCGAGGTATAAATCCGGCTGACTACGCCCGCTTTAATATGATCGATCAGCGATGCGTTACAGCTCATCAGCGAGCTGGATGCCAGCGTCAGATCGCGAAAACCCATCCGTGCCAGCGTATCAATCACCCGGTTAATGACTTTATCGCCTTCGCGGAAATGGTGGTGGAAAGAGATCGTCATCCCGTCTTTCAGTCCGCTATGACGAATCGCCTCTTCCAGATCGGCGCACAGTTTGCGTTCATGTTTTTGTGCGACATCATTCAGCCACGGCGTATGTTGATTCGCGTTGACGAAGGGTTGCAGATGGCGTTTTTCCGGGTACTGCTTTTGCAGTGCTTCAATAAAATGACTCATTGTCTAATCCTGTGATTCCTGAGAGCGACAATTGCGGTGCAATCACGCAATGGCTATTTGCGAACGCCGGAGGCCTGAGCACGTTCCAGAACTCTTCTGGCGTGGTCGATAATCGGCCCGTCGATCATTTTTCCGTTTAGGGAAATAACGCCCAGACCGGCACGTTCGCCCTCTTCAGCGGCTTTGATCACCAGATGGGAATAGTCCACTTCATCCTGCGTAGGCGCATAGGCGTTGTGTAACAGCTCAATCTGACGCGGGTTAATCAGGGATTTACCGTTGAAGCCCAGCTTACGGATCAGATCGACCTCTTTCAGGAAGCCTGCATCGTCATTGACGTTGGGATAGACCACGTCGAAGGCGTCGATACCGGCAGCGCGAGCCGCGTGCAGCACCGCACAACGGGCATAAAACAGCTCCGTGCCGTCACCGCGTTCCGTCTGCATATCCATCACGTAGTCGAACGCCGCCAGCGCTATCCCGATCATGCGCTCGGAAGAGCGTGCAATCGCGACCGCGTTAATCACGCCGACCGCAGACTCGATCGCTGCCATAATGCGAGTGGAACCGACTTCACGGCCGCAGGCCTTTTCGATACGAACCAGATGCTGCTCCAGCTCATCGACATCGTCGGTGGAATCGGTTTTCGGCAGACGGATCACATCCGCACCGCCGCGCACGGCGGCTTCCAGATCCAACAGACCAAACGGCGTACTGAGCTGGTTGATACGCACGACGGTTTCAATATCACGGTACATCGGGTGTTGGAGCGCATGGAAAACCAGCAGGCGCGCGGTATCTTTCTCGCGCAGGGAAACGGCATCTTCCAGATCGAACATAATGGAGTCAGGCTTATAGATAAACGCATTGGACAGCATGGCGGCGTTCGCGCCCGGGAGGAACAACATACTGCGGCGAAGCTTATTCATTACAATTTCTCCCATTCAATCTGCTGTCCGTCTGCGGCGCGCAGTACCGCGCTTTGCACGCGAGCACGGATGACACAATCCAGCGCGCCTTTGTCATCCACAATGATCGTCCCTTCCTGTACGCCCAGTTCTTTCAGCGTGTCATTCACGACCTGTTTGATTTGGTGACCGAACTGTTTCATGACTTCGCTGTTAATGACCACGGTGAGTTTCCCGTCAGCCGGTGCCACTTTGACCAGCAAATCACTGGATTCAAAGGTGCCAGCAAGGGACTCCTTAACAATCTTCATAGACTTATCCTGATTAATTTTAATTACGCGTATTCGGGCTCGTAATAGCGCTGTAAATGCGCAAAGGTTGAGGCTGGCACGATGTCCTGAATACGGCTGTACTGCCGAAGCTTGAGTAATTTCCTGACTTCCGAAGCGGAAATAGCCAGTCCTGAGGTTTGCCGTTTACGTTCAATTTCAACCACGCTTAGCGCCGGGGAAGACACCGTCTGGTCTTTCTCCAGCCAGTAGTGCATGTCCTGGTTGTACTGATACGTCACCGGGCAAAAGGGTTCGGTGCCGACGAAGCGCTGGGTAATACCGAGCGCCGGCGCGATATATTTCCTGAAAATGAGTAAATCCAGCGCCGCATGAGCACGGGTGATGAGTTTCTCTTCCTTCAGGAAATAGCCGGGAAAGGTCGCCTTAGAGATCATGTAGTTCGAACCGACATGTACCGTCACATTGCGGATGTGTTCCACGCCGCGCTGCACCATCTCCAGACGCTCGCTGAACGGGAAAAAGGACACGTCTTCACGCACCACGAAGACGTGCAGCCAGTCACACGACTGTGCCGCATGCTCGGCCAGATAGCGGTGACCCAGCGTGAAAGGGTTCGCGTTCATCACAATCGCGCCGATCTTTTTATCTGTCCGCGTCGCAAGCGGTTTAGGGTATGCAAAGGCCGCCAAAGACTGGCAATACTGCTGGATGCCAATCGGCGTGTTTTCCATCAGTACCGCGCTGTCCTGATAACACACCAGCGGGTAGAAGCCACATCCGCGAAAGATGTCGACATTTTCAGGTCGGGTATAGAGAAACAAGTGGAAGTGGCCGCGCTGCGCCGCCTGCTGCATGACTTCATTCACCACCTGCACGCCCAGATTGAGGTGTCTGAATTCAGGATCGACCGCAACGCACTTTATGGTGTTGGCGGCCAGCCCTGCGCAGGCAATCAGCCGCCCGCCCCGTTTGCCCACCACAACAATGTCAATATCGTCATCCATGCCGAGCTGGCAGTGTGCGAGGAACTGGCGCACCGCGTTCCTCTCTTGCTCCCGAAGGCGCACATCCAGCGTGTCAAAAAAGACGGAATCATTGGCATACATCACGGTTCTTCCTGCAACTCGAATTATTTAGGCAATCTATTGCAGGCTGCCGGTTTAGCGCCGGCAGCCTGGTACTTACATTTGCACTCAGTGCGCGACGGCTTCAGCGGCAGCCGGAACCGATTTCACCGGCGCAGCGGCATCCACGATCGTGTTACGCAACTGGCCAATGTTTTCGATTTCAACTTCAATGCAGTCACCCGCTTTCATAAACAGCGGCGGATTGCGTTTTTTACCCACGCCGCCCGGTGAACCGGTAATGATCACATCGCCAGCACTCAGTTCGGTGAAGGTGCTGATGTATTCAATCAATTCCGCCACTTTGTGGATCATGCTGCTGGTATTGTCGTCCTGCACCATGCGGCCATTCAGATAGGTGCGGATTGCCAGCACATGCGGATCGGGAATTTCATCCGTGGTGGTCAGATAGGGACCGAACGCACCGGTTTTCTGCCAGTTCTTGCCTGCGGTAAACCAGCTATGCTGCCAGTCACGCGCAGAGCCATCCATGTAGCAGCTGTAGCCTGCAACATGAGAGAGAGCGACATCCTGAGCAATATTCTGTCCACCTTTACCGATAACGACCGCCAGCTCACCTTCATAATCAAACTCGCTGGAGTAATGCGGTTTGATCACCGGCGTCGCGTGTCCGGTTTGCGAATCCGCAAAGCGCACAAATAATGTTGGCGCGGGATTCTCTTCATTAAATTCCTGACGCTTAGCGGCGTAATTCATCCCCACGCACAGGATTTTCCCTGGTGCGGTAATAACCGGTAAGAACGTCACATCCGCGACCGGAATATCCGGAGTGCACATACTGAATTCGTGTGCCACCTGTAACGCATTCTGCGCCAGCAGTGTTTTCAGATCGGGATAGCGGTGGCCAATTTTACCGCCGAGATCGATTAATCCCGTTGGCGTATAAATGCCGTAACTGTCCTTACCGTTATAACGATAGCTTGCAAGTTTCATAATATTTCCTGTGCAAAATAAGCCCACGCGCATTGGCGGTTTTTATTTCGTTAACTCAACTTATTTTTAATACAATCTTTCTTTAGCCCAGCGCCTTCTTATTTTCTGCATGGCATCAGACTAAAAAGTTGGCGAGCACCAGTAGTGAAATCGACACGTTAATCGCACCGCCGATACGCGTGGCAATCTGCGCGAATGGCATCAGCACCATACGATTACCTGCCGTCAGAATGGCGACGTCACCGGTACCGCCCTGTCCGCTCTGGCAACAGGAAATAATGGCAACATCAATCGGGTGCATACCGATTTTTCTACCCACAAAGAAACCGGTCGCGACCAGCGTCACCACGGTAGAAATAATCACCAGCAGGTTTTGAATCGTAAAAGCGTTCACCAGTTCCTGCCACGGCGTAATCGCCACGCCAACGGCAAACAGAATCGGATACGTCACAGAGGTCTGGAAGAATTTGTAAACGACCTGAGAACCTTCCAGCATTTTCGGTGAAACACCGTGAGCCAGCTTCACCAGCACCGCCGCGAACAACATGCCAACCGGTGCAGGCAGGCCAATGACTTTGTGACCAAGCATACCCACCATGTACAGCAGGATTGCCAGCAGCGCGCCAGAGGCAATCGTCGTGACGTCTGCTTTGCCGCTAAAGGCAGAAGCCGGTGCGCTGCTTGCGCCGCCACTCAGGTTATTGTCTTTATTCGGCATCAGTTCGCCTTCACCTGTCAGGTGTGGATAGCGTTTACCCAACTGATTCAGAACACCGGCAAGGATGATCGCGGTCAGGCTGCCCAACATGACGATAGGCAAGACGCGTCCCAGCGCAACACCCTGTTCCATATGCAGAATCGTGGCATAGCCGATAGACAATGGGATAGCACCTTCACCCACCCCACCCGCCATAATCGGCAGAATCAGGAAGAAGAAGATTTGGAACGGATCCAGGCCGAGCGCAATACCTACGCCCATGCCCACCAGCATGCCGGCAACTTCACCGCACAGCATAGGAAAGAAAATACGCAGGAAGCCCTGAATCAGCGTCTGCCGATTCATACTCATGATGCTGCCGACAATAATGCAGCAGATATAGAGATACAGGATGTTGGTGCTTTTATAGAACTTGGTCGTGGATTCAACGACAACGTCCGGCAGCAGGCCATAATGCACCATCGCCGAGGGGATAAAGGTCGCGCAGATTGCCGCCGCCCCCATCTTGCCGATAATCGGCAGACGTTTACCAAATTCGCCGCAGGCAAACCCGAAGAACGCCAGCGTCGCCACCATCACGACGATGTCGCTCGGCAGCTTGCCACTCAGGCAGTCGATGCCGATTAATACCCCCGCCAGCACAAAGAGTGGCACAGGGATAATACCTACTTTATAGGTATCCAGAACGTGCCACCATTTTTCCTTTAATGAGGCCTTCCCAGCCGCCTCATTATTTACCACAATATATGAATCATCAGTTGTACTCATAACTCTGTCCCCGTTTTATTTTGTCCGCGAATGATAGGGGGCGGTTAGCTATTATTATGTGATTCCCTTCAAATTAAAAAATGAGTTTTAAAGGCGTTTATGGTTTTTATGGTTTATATTAAAAAATCGTTTATTACGCAGGCAGTTAGATGATTTTACGCGCAAAATAAACTTTACGGTTTCTATGGAGTTTATGGTTTTTATTTCCTAAAAATGACTATGTTGATAAAACGTAATTAAGTTGTTTATTAAAGAAAACAGATGCGTTTAATTTTATCTATTTATTACCCTCATCATATTGGTAACAACATATTTAAACGTGTTATTGCTCACAAGTTTTTTCCTCTCAGCCCATTCTTATTACCATTCGTGATAAATTCATCAGCTATTTTTCGTTCATCAGCAGGTTACCGCACATCATGAGAGTGGGACTTTCCTTTCATATCAAATTATTTATCTATTTGATCGTCTTCTTCTCTTCATTACTTCTGATGACGGGTATTTATTATTATCACGATATCGATAAGCAGCTGTATTCCGAGCTGGGTACGCGCGCGCAGGTACAGGCCAGAGAAATCGCCATCATCCCAACACTGGTTGAATCGGTAAAAAATAGAGATATCAAACAGATATACACCCTCGCGCAGCAATTAAAACAGCGCAGCGACGCCAGCTATATCGTGATCGGCGATAATCAGGCGCGTCATCTGTTTCATTCTGAATACGCGGAAAGCGACAAGCTCGTCGGCACGCAGATGGTCGGCGGCGATAACTTCGACGTATTAGCGGGAAAAAGCGTGATCACCGTGCGCCACGGCAGCATAGGCGTCTCGCTACGCAGCAAAGCGCCAATCGTCGCTGACGGTCAGGTTATTGGTATCGTCTCCGTCGGCTATCTAAAAACCCATATCGATAATCTGACGTTCAGTAAACTGGCGCATATCCTGCTAGCGATTCTGGCGATGTTTGTCGCGCTGTTTCTCTTTTCCTGGTGGTTCTCGCGTAATCTAAAGAAACAAATGTTTGGCCTCGAACCTCTTGAGATTCGTATGCTGGTCAGGCAGCAGAAGGCGCTGCTCGAATCGATCTACGAAGGGGTGATCGCCATCGATAAGCAGCACCGCATTGCCGCCATTAACCATGCCGCCAAAGAAATCCTCGGACTGAACGAACCGTCTTACCTGTTGCGCGGCAAGCCGATTGATACCGTCATTAAGCCTGTGCCCTTTTTCTCCGGCGAGGCCATGTGGAACAGTGACACCCACGATGAAATCTGTCGTTTTAACCACGCTACCGTGATTGCCAGCCGGGTGCGGATCATGCTGGAAGATGAGCTTCAGGGCTGGGTCATCAGCTTCCGCGGTAAAAACGATATTCATACACTTAGCATGCAACTCAGTCAGGTGAAGCGTTACGCGAATAGTCTGCGCATTTTGCGCCACGAGCAGCTGAACTGGACAGCGACGCTGGCTGGGCTACTGCACCTAAAACGCTATGACGAAGCCATCAAATATATTGAAGCGCAGTCCGAAAGCGCGCAGGTGGTGCTGGATTTTGTTTCGCGCCGATTCTGTTCACCCGCGCTGTGCGGACTGCTGCTGGGCAAGTACGCGACGGCACGGGAAAAAGGCATTGAGATTGTTTTCGACCCACGCTGCCAGCTCACCCACATTCCACCCACGCTGAGCGAAACGGAACTGATGTCCATCATTGGTAATTTGCTGGATAACGCGATGGAAGCCACATTAGCCACCACCGCGCCACATTATCCTGTCGAGGTGTATATCTATAACAGCGAACAAGAGCTGGTTATTGAAGTCGCCGATCAGGGAACAGGTATCGATCCGGCCATTGCCGACAGCCTGTTTGAAATGGGCGTGACCAGCAAAACACAGGGCGATCACGGGCTGGGGCTGCATCTGGTAGCAAGCTACGTCAATCAGGCTCAGGGAATGATCGAAGTCTCGGCCAACCAGCCGAATGGCAGCATATTTTCCCTATTTATTCCGATGTCCCCCCAATAAGTTGAGCGGCGCGTAGTGAACAACGCACAGGCCGCTTGAGGTATAGCGGACACACTATTTTATAATTCAGAGACTAACAGGGATTCACACCATGCAGCACACTGAACATTTCGATGTTTTAATCGTTGAAGATGAAAGTAAGCTGGCAACTATTCATGCTGAATTTATTGAGAAACATTTCAATCTGCGTGTCGTCGGGATTGCCGCTACGCTTTTTGAAGCCAAAAAGCTCCTTCAGCAGCACAGGCCGCGCCTGATCCTGCTGGATAATTATTTACCTGACGGCGAAGGGGTTTCGCTGATTGAAAGCCAACTGCTCAAAGGGATGGACTGTTCCGTCATCTTTATTACCGCCGCCAGCGATATGAATACCTGCGCTCAGGCGATTCGCTGCGGGGCCTTTGACTACATTATCAAACCGCTCTCCTACCCACGGCTGCGCTCTTCGCTGGAGCGATTTATTCAATTCGTGAAAACGCAGCACACCTACAAAATTGTCGATCAGCAGAACGTCGATATTCTCTATCAGCTGCAATCATCCGGCACAGCCACCTCCTCGTCAGCAAAAGGTATTGAAGAGAACACGCTGGGGCTGATCAAGCAGATTTTTGCCAACGATGACGGCGAGACACTCTATTCTGTCGATGATATCGTCGAAAAAACTGGGCTCAGCAAAACGACGGCGCGCCGCTATCTGGAGTTCTGCGTTGAAAACCAGTTCCTCGACATCGAAATGCGTTACGGCAAGATTGGCCACCCACGCCGGCTGTATCGCACAAAAAACACCCACTAGATCCCGTCCCCTATCCTATGGCGGCGAGGTTAGCCGTCATAGGGCATTCGCGACGGTGTGCGATAAAAATTATGATAAAGGTCAGATAAGGTAATAACGTCATTCACAACTTGGGTACGCTTCACCCGCATTAAGTCCAAACTTAACCATTCGTTATTTTTATCCTATTTATATTTCAATACATGTCTAAGTTAACCATTTTCTTCTCTATTTTTTAAAAATTAAAAAACAATGCCGATTTTCTGCGCTTATTCTTATAACGATTAACGTAATACAGATTGGTAATTCAACCGGTGCCTGCTGTGCAGTTGTCCAACAATAAGAGAGAAGCCTCACAAATTATTATTAGTTTCTTCACTCACACTAAAAAAAACCACTATAAATCCGATAAACACCATGGATCATATCGTTATTAACACCCGACACCAGTAATTCATCCCCGGAGAGACGTCATGTTCTTAGCCAAAAAAATCAGAAATCTTAAAATATCCCAAAAGCTGTATCTTGGGTTTGGGGTGATCCTGCTACTGGTCATCATTGCATCGCTACTGAGCGCAGGTCGCTTCAGAGAAATTCGTGATATTTATGAGAAAACCAACCTTATTTACAACATCAACATCGAAGTCTTTCAGGCCAAAATAAACCGCCTGAAGTATTTTTATTCGTATGAAGAGAAGTCGCGTGAAACCATGGCGGGCTTCGTTAAACATGCTTCAGAGTTAACCACTGAAGCGAAAACGCTCTCATGGAGTCCGGAAGGCGCTCCCCTCGTCAACGAGCTCGGTCAGAACCTGACCGAATTCCAGAACGCGATCACCGAGATGGGGAAAGCCACGCAACGCGTGGTAGAAAATCGCGACAAAATCAGCACCGCCAACGGGCAAAACATTACCGCGGATTTTTACGCCAAATTGCGCCAGCAGCCTGCTGATAGCGCAACGCAATATCAGGCTGAAGATTTGGCAACGCAGGTTTCAGAACTCAAGCAGTTATCCTATGAGTTGCAGCTTAAGCAAAATGCCGATGCGGCGAAGAAGCTCGATGAGGCTTTTGGTCGCTTTGACAGCAGCTACCAGGCCGCCACTGCGGCACTGACGCCTGAACAGCAGGTCGCCGCAGAGGGGCTGCGAAGCTATGTCACCAGCTATAAAAAGCTCAATGCTGACTACTTCCAGAGCGTCAACAATCTGAAAAAAGCCGAAGACGGCGTAAAGGTCGGCGGGGATAAAAGCAGCGCCTCTATTAAAGCACTTATCGCTATCGTCAAAGAGAAGAATGACGCACTGGCATACGGTTCCGCTACCATCACGATGATCATTGGCCTCATCGCCGTCGTGATCGGCATTATCATTTCGCTGCTGATTACCCGCCAAATCACCCGCCCCGTGATTCATAACCTTTCTCTGGCGGAAAAAATCGCCGCAGGCGATCTGACGTCAACGATCGTGGCTGACCGCGATGATGAGCTGGGTCAGCTAACGGCCGCTATGGGGAGAATGAACGAAAAACTGCGCCATATGATCAGCGATGTGCGTGACAGCGTGGATAGCGTGTCCACCTCTGCCGCCAAGATTGCCGCGGGTAACAGCGACCTCTCCTCACGCACCGAGCAGCAGTCTGCCGCCGTGGTAGAAACCGCCGCCAGCATGGAAGAACTGACGTCAACCGTGAAAAACAACGCCGAAAACGCCAAACAAGCGAGCCAAATCAGTACCGAAGCCTCGCAAAATGCGCACAAAGGCGGCGAAGTGGTACGGGATGTAGTGGATACAATGTCAGGCATTTCAGACAGCTCACGGAAGATTGCCGACATCACCGCCGTTATCAACAGTATTGCTTTCCAGACCAATATTCTGGCGCTGAACGCCGCGGTAGAGGCCGCACGCGCCGGTGAGCAAGGTCGCGGATTCGCCGTGGTTGCCAGCGAGGTGCGGACGCTTTCTCAACGCACATCGCAAGCGGCAAAAGAAATCGCCAGCCTGATATCTGAATCGGTGTCGCGTATTAATGTGGGAACACAACTGGTGGCCAATGCGGGAACGGCGATGGATCAGATTGTCTCCTCTGTCTCGCGGGTTAACGACATCATGGGGGAAATTGCCTCCGCCTCCGATGAGCAAAGCCGCGGCATTGAGCAAATTTCCCGCGCCATCAGCGAACTGGATACCACCACACAGCAGAATGCCGCGTTGGTGATGGAATCCTCGATCTCCGCTAACTCGCTGGAAGAACAGTCTGCGATACTGGAAAGTATGGTAGCGAACTTCCGCCTGTCCGATCATGAGGGGCGCAAACCCAAAGCCAATCTCTCCGGTTTGCCGCCACAGCAGAAACGCCTGCCGCCTGCATCAAAACAATCGCAGGATTCAGGCTGGACCACCTTCTAGCATTCGCTCCTTCAGCCCTGATATGAGGTCAGGGCTGAATTCAACGATAAATAAATCGTTAAATAATCAGTAAGCTACGTTATTTTGGATGTATTCCCATAAAACACTATGCATTTGCACAGCCCGCCTTGATAGCCATCACAAAATGTTATTATCCCCTACTTCGGCACTAACATCGCGATAAGAAAGCCCGATAACTCATAGTAGTTATAAATGAAACAGCAGTTAGAAATGAAATCGTGCTTAGAAACGGCATTGTCGTTAACAGTAAAATAATAGTTAGCAATAAAACCGTGGTCATTATTACTAAAATCGTCCTACATGGAGAGTTATAATGCAGAATCTTGCCAGTCGAATCCGTAACACAAAAATCGCACATAAACTGTATGCGGGATTTGGCATTATTTTATTACTCGTTATTGTTGCCTCATCGCTTAGTACCAAAAGATTTAAAGACATCAAAGATATCTATGAGAAAACCAATCTTATTTACAGCATCAATATTGAGGTGTTTCAGGCAAAAATAAATCGTGTTAAATATTTCTACGCCCCTGATGAGAAGACAAAAGATATTCTGGCGAAATTCGTTAAAAGCGCGACAGACTTAACAGACAGTGCAAAAACGCTGGCCTGGAGCGCCGATGAGTTAGGCCACATCAACAGCTTAAAAGAAAATTTAGAGGGCTTTCAGACATCGGTATCCGCAATGTCTGTTGCAACACAAAAAGCGGTTGCTATTCAGGAGAAAATGAATCAACTCCATGCACAAGCCACGCTGGAACCTGTTGCACAGACTATTCATAGCACCAGTTCATTCCCCGATAACGATGCTTATTACGCGATTAGCAGACTGGCATTCTTGTTAAGTGAAGTGCAAAAGCTGAGTTATGAGCTGCAAATAACAAAAGATGAGAAAACAGTCACTGCGCTGAATAACCGTTATGCGGAAATGGAATCCGCCTATCAGGCCTTACCGATTTTACCTGCCGACCTGAAAAATCAGGCTGACGCGTTACGCAATTACATCAAGCAATATCAACAGATTAATGCAGACTATTACACCGCTTTCGATGACGTGAAAAAAGCAGAGTATTTGGTCATGAGAGCTGGAACGAAAAGCAGCGCAGACATCAACGCGCTGACGGCCATTATCAAAGCGAAAAACGATGAACTGGCCTATCACTCCGCTACCGTTACCATGATTATCGGTCTCATCGCCGTGATTATCGGTATCATCATTTCGATCTACATCACCCGGATTATCACCAGACCCATCATCCATAACCTGTCGCTGGCGGAACGTATTGCCAGTGGCGATCTCACCACCTCGATTCAGACCGATCGCCATGATGAACTGGGGCGGCTTACCCACGCAATGGGGACGATGAATGAACAGCTGCGCCATGTTATCTCCGAAGTGCGGGACAGCGTCGGTAGCGTCAGCCAGTCGGCAAGCAAAATTGCCACAGGCAATAGCGATCTGTCATCACGCACCGAGCAACAGTCGGCAGCCGTAGTTGAAACCGCGGCGAGCATGGAAGAGTTGACGTCAACGGTGAAAAACAACGCCGACAACGCCAAACATGCCAGTCAGATCGCTGCCGATGCCTCCAAGAATGCGCTGAAAGGCGGCGAGGTCGTGAAACAGGTTGTGACGACCATGGACAATATCGCGGCCAGTTCCAAAAAAATCGCCGATATCACTACCGTCATCAATAGCATTGCTTTCCAGACCAACATTCTGGCGCTGAACGCTGCGGTAGAAGCCGCCCGTGCCGGTGAACAAGGGCGTGGTTTTGCCGTGGTCGCAGGCGAAGTACGCAGTTTATCGCAGCGCAGTTCTCAGGCCGCCAAAGACATCGAGTCCCTGATCGCAGAGTCCGTCGAGCGTACCAATGCGGGGAGTCATCTTGTGGCGGTTGCGGGAGAAACCATGGAGCAAATCGTCGATTCCGTTTCCCGCGTGAACGACATCATGGGGGAAATTTCCTCCGCCTCTGAAGAACAGAGCCGGGGAATTGGACAAATCGCACAGGCGATCAGTGAACTGGACACCACGACGCAGCAGAACGCCTCGCTGGTAATGGAATCCTCCATTTCCGCCAACTCACTGGAAGAACAGGCCGTGCTGTTAGAGAAGTTGCTTGAGCACTTCCGCGTGTCCCAATCTGACAACCGCGCTGGCTCACGTACGTCATCCTCTACGCCACGACACGCGCTGCAAAAACGCGTGTCAACGGCAGATAAGAAAGCCACATCGTCAGAAAGCGACTGGACGTCGTTTTAACGCTTCACGCCCGGATGGCCTCATGCGCATCCGGGCGTATCAGAAACCCTGCCGCGGTATCAAAAATCGTGGCAAACAAACCAGCACGCATTGCGGTTAGCGCTATACCCCTTCGTTCAACGGCATCGTTGAAGGATTAGGGTACTGATACTCAAACCCGAGTTCATGGCAGATACGCTGCCCATCAACAATCTTCCCCTGATCGCTGTCGGTTACAGGAGCAAACTGCGGCGGAGACAGATGCAATCTGCGCGCCTGTTCAGGATAAAAATCCTGTTTGGCCGGATGTTCTGGCGCACATAGATTATAGATATGCCCACCGTTCGGAAGCTTAAGCAGCAGCAGGATCGCCGCCAGCACATCTTCCTGATGCACCAGATTCACACCCTGGTTACCGCGCGGTAGATTGGTTTTACCGGCAAGGAAACGCCCGGGATGGCGTTCACCGCCGACCAGCCCCGCAAGACGCAAGATATCCACCGAAGTATCAGGTAGATGCTGCAACCATTGTTCGAGGGACACCAGCGTTTTCCCTGCGACCGTCGTCGGCTGTAGCGGCGAGTTTTCTCTTGCTGTACCGCTGCTATCGCCATAAACCGAGGTTGAACTGGTGAAGATAATACGCGGGACATGAAACACGCGCGCCATATTCACCAGTTGCTGTACCGCTTGCGCATACCCTTCGCCCCCTTCCGCCGTTCGACTGGCGGGCAATGTCACGATCAGCACGTCAACCTGTAATAGCGCGTTAAGCTCGTCTGCGTCACATTCCAGCTCCGGCGTCAGAGCCAGTTGATAGCACTCAATGCCGCTCATACGCGCTGCTTCCACGCCATCCTGAGTGGTTTTCGTCCCTGTCACGTGGTAACCGTGTCCATTCAGCGCCAGAGCCAGCGGCATACCCAGCCAGCCCAATCCAACAATCGATACTTTTTTCATCAGCCGTTCTCCCCTGCAAGGAGCCTGTTATCAACACGACACATGTTTACAGAGTAAACGGCTTTTACGCTCATCGCTACGGCTGCCTGTCCGATTTCAGCAGCGCTTTCTGTCTATCATGGGCTGATATCTCGTGCAATTAGGCAGACGCATCACGCAACCAAAACGAACTTCCCACATCTGCTAAAAAAATGTTGCACAACAACCCGAACATGGTTTAGGTTATTCGACAGAAATCATTATTAATTTAATAAATACTGACACAACAAAGAGACACTTTATGACACGCGTTCTGTTTAACCACCATCATCACCATCATCCTGATTAGTCTTTCGGGCAGTTGGTGCTGGAAGACGTTAAGATCTTCCAGTGGCGCAGAACACAAAGAGAGCCCTCGGAAGATCATCTTCCGAGGGTTTTTTTATGCTCGCTCTATTTCCAAAAATTTAAATTTGACAGGTTAATGAGGTTTCCATGCTGGATAAAACACGTTTACGGATAGCAATGCAGAAGTCAGGCCGCCTGAGCGACGATTCACGCGAACTGCTGGCACGTTGCGGGATCAAAATCAACTTACAGCAACAGCGCCTGATCGCGTTCGCAGAAAACATGCCGATTGATATCCTGCGCGTACGCGATGACGATATCCCCGGTCTGGTCATGGATGGTGTTGTCGATCTGGGCATCATCGGCGAAAACGTGCTGGAAGAAGAGCTGTTAAACCGTCGTGCACAGGGCGAAGATCCGCGTTATTTCACGCTGCGCCGTCTGGATTTCGGCGGCTGCCGCCTGTCGCTGGCGATGCCGCTGGATGAAGCCTACACCGGTCCTGAATGTCTGCAAAACAAACGTATCGCCACCTCTTATCCTCACCTGCTCAAACAATATCTCGACAGACAATCTGTCAATTTCAAATCCTGTCTGCTCAACGGTTCCGTCGAAGTGGCTCCGCGCGCCGGTTTGGCCGATGCAATCTGCGATCTGGTATCAACCGGTGCCACGCTGGAAGCCAATGGCCTGCGCGAAGTCGAAGTGATTTACCGTTCCAAAGCCTGCCTGATTCAACGCGACGGCGAGATGCCAGAAGAGAAACAGCTGCTGATCGATAAACTGCTGACCCGTATGCAAGGCGTGATTCAGGCGCGTGAATCGAAATACATCATGCTGCACGCGCCTAGCGAACGTCTGGAAGAAGTTATCGCCCTGTTGCCTGGTGCCGAACGCCCAACCATTCTGCCGCTGGCTGGCGATCAAAGCCGCGTTGCCATGCACATGGTCAGCAGCGAAACGCTGTTCTGGGAAACGATGGAAAAGCTGAAATCATTGGGTGCCAGCTCTATTCTGGTCCTGCCTATTGAAAAAATGATGGAGTGATGACGATGGCTGATAACACCAATAGCACTGGCAGCTTCAGCACGCTCGTTGACTGGCAGCGCTGTTCAGCAGAAGAGCAGCGTCAGTTACTCACTCGTCCGGCAATTTCTGCGTCAGACCGCATTACCGCCATCGTGAGCGGTATTCTGGCAAACGTGAAAAGCCGTGGTGATGGCGCGTTACGCGACTACAGCGCGCAGTTCGATAAAGTTCAGGTGAATGCGATTCGCGTCACCGAGGCTGAGATCGCCGCCGCCTCCGCTCGTCTGGGCGATGACGTCAAACAGGCGATGGCGATCGCCGTGCGTAATATCGAGACATTCCACAACGCGCAAAAACTGCCGATTGTCGATATTGAAACGCAGCCGGGCGTGCGTTGCCAGCAGCTCACTCGCCCTATCGCAACCGTCGGGCTGTATATTCCCGGGGGCTCTGCCCCGCTGCCGTCAACCGTGCTGATGCTGGGAACGCCTTCCCGCATCGCTGGCTGTGGTCACGTCGTGCTGTGTTCACCGCCGCCGATTGCCGATGAAATTCTGTATGCCGCACAGCTGTGTGGCATTAAAGAAGTCTTTCAGCTCGGTGGCGCGCAAGCGATTGCTGCGATGGCATTTGGCACCGAGAGCGTGCCGAAAGTGGATAAGATTTTTGGCCCCGGCAACGCCTATGTGACGGAAGCCAAGCGTCAGGTTAGCCAGCAGCTTGATGGCGCGGCCATTGATATGCCCGCTGGGCCATCCGAAGTTCTGGTGATCGCCGACAGCGGCGCGACGCCCGCGTTTGTCGCCTCCGACCTGTTATCACAGGCAGAGCACGGCCCCGACTCACAGGTCATTCTGCTCACGCCAGACGCAGCAATGGCCAAAGCCGTGGCAGACGCCGTTGAAGAGCAGCTCACGCAGCTGTCCCGTGCGGACATCGCGCGTCAGGCACTTGCCAGCAGCCGCGTCATCGTCGCGCGTGATTTAGCGCAGTGCGTTGAAATCAGCAATCAATATGGCCCAGAGCACCTGATCATTCAGACGCGTAACGCCGAGTCACTGGTTGATAGCATCACCAGCGCGGGTTCAGTCTTCCTTGGCGACTGGTCGCCGGAATCCGCTGGCGACTACGCCTCCGGTACTAATCACGTTCTGCCGACCTATGGCTATACCTCAACTTATTCGAGCCTGGGTCTGGCCGATTTCCAGAAGCGTATGACCGTACAGCAGCTCACGCCGCAGGGGTTACTGCAACTGGCACCGACCATAGAAATATTGGCACAGGCCGAACAGCTGACCGCCCACAAAAACGCCGTTACCCTGCGTGTTGCAGCACTGAAGGAGCAAGCATGAGCAGCATTGAAGAACTGGCACGTGCCAACGTCCGTGCGTTGACCCCCTACCAATCTGCCCGTCGTCTGGGCGGTAACGGCGATGTCTGGTTGAATGCCAATGAATATCCTGAAGCACCAGAGTTTCAGTTAACGCTGCAAACGCTGAACCGCTACCCCGAGTGTCAGCCGGTCACGGTGATCAACCGTTACGCTGAATATGCTGGCGTAACGCCGGAGCAGGTTCTGGTCAGCCGCGGTGCCGACGAAGGTATCGAGCTGCTGATCCGCGCGTTCTGCGAACCGGGGAAAGATGCCATCCTGTTCTGTCCGCCAACCTACGGCATGTACGCCGTCAGCGCTGAGACGTTTGGCGTCGAACGTCGCACCGTAGCCAGTAAATCAGACTGGCAGTTGGATCTCGATGCGATTGAAGCACAGTTGGACGGTACGAAGGTCATTTACGTGTGTAGCCCAAATAACCCAACCGGCAACCTGATTGCACGGGAGGATTTACGTCAGTTGCTCACGCTGGCACAGGGCAAAGCGTTGGTCGTTATCGATGAGGCCTACATCGAATTCTGTCCGCAGGCGTCCACCGCAGTCTGGCTAAGTGAGTTTCCTCATTTGGTGATTCTGCGTACTTTGTCCAAAGCCTTTTCACTCGCGGGACTGCGCTGTGGCTTCACGCTGGCGAACCCTGAAGTGATTCAGCTTCTGCTGAAAGTCATTGCCCCTTATCCGCTGTCTACCCCAGTGGCAGATATCGCCGCGCAGGCGCTGAGTCACGAAGGGATCGCAAGAATGAAGGCGAATGTTGAGGAAATTACCTCCGCTCGCCGCTGGCTGAGCGATGCCTTAAAAGACATTCCCTGCATTGAAGAAATCTTCCCCAGCGAGAGTAACTATTTGCTGGTGCGCTTTACCGCTTCCCCTTCTGTATTTAAAACGCTGTGGGATCAGGGCATTATTCTGCGTGACCAAAATAAGCAACCGAGCCTCGCAGGCTGTTTGCGCATTACTATCGGCAACCGCTACGAATGTGAACGCGTTGTTGCTGCATTACAATCATTGCCGGGCATCAACGCTTAATTTTAAGGAGCTCACGTGGGCCAGAAATACCTCTTTATCGACCGTGACGGAACATTGATTGCTGAACCGCCTGAGGATTTTCAGGTTGACCGTCTGGATAAACTGGCGCTGGAACCAGATGTCATCCCTTCGCTGCTGGCACTGCAAAAAGCGGGCTATACGCTGGTGATGATCACCAATCAGGATGGTTTGGGAACCGATAGTTTTCCGCAGGAAACCTTCGATCCACCGCATAACCTGATGATGCAGATTCTGACATCGCAGGGCATCCAGTTTGAGCAAGTGTTGATTTGCCCGCATCTGCCGGCGGATAACTGCACCTGCCGCAAGCCCAAGACTGAACTGGTCACTGCCTATTTGAATAGTGGCCTGATGGATGTGGCGAATAGCTACGTCATCGGCGATCGCCAGACCGATATTCAACTGGCACAGAATATGGGCATCACCGGCCTGCTCTACCAACGCGGTGGACTGAACTGGCAAGCCATTACCAACCAGCTGACCAAGCGTGACCGTCATGCACACGTCAACCGCGTCACGCGTGAAACCGCGATTGATGTGAACGTCTGGCTGGATCAGGAAGGCGGCAGCAAAATCAACACTGGCGTCGGCTTCTTCGATCACATGTTGGATCAAATCGCCACCCACGGCGGGTTCCGCATGAATATTGAAGTGAAAGGCGACCTGTACATTGACGATCACCACACGGTGGAAGATACCGGTCTGGCACTGGGCGAAGCCCTGAACAAAGCGCTGGGCGACAAACGCGGCATTGGCCGTTTTGGCTTCGTCCTACCGATGGATGAGTGTCTGGCACGCTGTGCGCTGGATATTTCAGGCCGTCCGCATCTGGAATACAAAGCGGAATTCAGCTACCAGCGCGTCGGCGATCTGAGTACGGAAATGGTCGAACACTTCTTCCGCTCGCTGTCTTATTCCATGGCCTGTACGCTGCATCTGAAAACCAAAGGGCGCAACGATCATCACCGTGTGGAAAGCCTGTTTAAAGTCTTCGGACGCACGCTGCGTCAGGCCATTCGCGTCGAGGGTGACACGCTGCCGAGCTCGAAAGGAGTGCTCTGATGAAGGTCGTCATTCTTGATACTGGCTGCGCTAACCTCTCTTCGGTGACCTACGCCGTGCAGCGGTTGGGGTATACGCCCGTTGTGAGCCGTGAGGCCGAGATTGTCCTGCAAGCGGACAAGCTGTTTCTGCCGGGTGTTGGCACCGCGCAGGCCGCGATGAATCAACTGGAAGAGCGCGACCTGATTGCGTTGATCAAGGCCTGTACCCAACCCGTTCTCGGTATTTGCCTCGGCATGCAGTTGCTGGGCACAAACAGCGACGAAAACGGTGGCATCCCCACGCTGGGGATTGTCGACACGCCAGTGAAAAAGATGGTTGACCACGGTTTACCGCTGCCGCATATGGGCTGGAATCAGGTCATTCCGAAGGCCGGACATCGTTTGTTCCGCGATATCGATGACGGTGCCTATTTCTATTTCGTTCACAGCTATGCCATGCCGGTCTGCGAAAACACGATTGCACAGGCCAACTATGGCGAAGCCTTCACCGCCGCGCTGGAAAAAGATAACTTCTTTGGCGTGCAGTTCCACCCTGAGCGTTCGGGTGCTGCGGGCGCGCAGCTGCTGAAAAACTTTCTGGAGATGTAGAACGTCATGATTATTCCCGCTTTAGATCTGATTGATGGACAGGTTGTCCGTCTGCATCAGGGTGATTATGGCCAACAGCGCCAGTATGGTAGCGATCCGCTTCCCCGCTTGCAGGATTACCAGCAACAAGGGGCTGGCGTGCTGCATTTGGTGGATTTGACCGGTGCAAAAGATCCTTCTGCCCGCCAAATCCCCTTGTTAACCACGCTGTTGGCAGGCGTTAGCGTACCGGTTCAAATCGGTGGCGGTATCCGCACCGAACAGGACGTGGAAGCGTTATTAAAAGCCGGTGCCAGCCGTGTCGTCATCGGCTCCACCGCGGTTAAGCAGCCGGAACTCGTTCAGCAATGGTTCACCCGTTACGGCGCAGAAGCACTGGTACTGGCACTGGACGTGCGTATCGACGCCAACGGCACGAAGTTCGTCGCCATCAGCGGCTGGCAGGAAAATTCAGACGCCACGCTTGAACAGGTCGTCGAACAATATCTGCCGTTCGGTCTGAAACATGTATTGTGCACCGACATTTCTCGTGACGGTACGCTGAGCGGTTCCAACGTCGAGCTCTATCGTGAAATCTGTCAGCGCTATCCACAGATTGCCTTTCAGGCATCCGGCGGCATCGGTAATCTGACGGATATCGCCAATTTACGCGGCAGCGGTGTGCAGGGCGTGATCGTGGGTCGTGCGCTGTTGGAAGGTAAATTCAACGTCGCGGAGGCTATTTCATGCTGGCAAAACGGATAATTCCCTGTCTGGACGTGCGTAACGGTCAGGTCGTCAAAGGCGTACAGTTCCGCAACCACGAAATCATCGGCGACATCGTCCCACTGGCGCAGCGCTACGCGCAGGAAGGGGCCGATGAGTTAGTCTTTTATGATATCACCGCCTCTTCCGATGGTCGTGTGGTCGATAAAAGTTGGGTATCCCGTGTCGCAGAAGTGATTGATATTCCTTTCTGCGTGGCGGGCGGCATTAAAAGCGTGGAAGAAGCGGGTCAAATCCTCTCTTTCGGCGCGGATAAAATCTCCATCAACTCACCGGCACTGGCCGACCCTGAGCTGATTACTCGCCTGGCCGATCGTTATGGCGTGCAGTGCATCGTCGTCGGGATTGATACTTGGCACGATGCTGCGACGGGCCGCTACCATGTCAATCAGTACACCGGCGATGAAGCGCGCACCAAAGTCACCACCTGGGAAACGCTGGATTGGGTAGAAGAAGTGCAAAAGCGCGGCGCGGGTGAGATTGTCCTGAACATGATGAATCAGGACGGCGTGCGCAACGGCTACGATTTACACCAGTTAAATCTGGTGCGTGATGTCTGTCATGTCCCGCTTATTGCTTCCGGCGGCGCAGGCACCATGGAACATTTTCTGGATGCATTCCAAACCGCCCACGTTGATGGCGCGCTGGCAGCATCGGTGTTTCACAAGCAAATTATTAATATTGGCGAACTGAAACAATATCTTAAGCAACAGGGTGTGGAGATTCGAGTGTGTTAAGCGAAGCAGTTTTTCTAAACGACGAACAACGAAACCAGCTCGATTGGGAAAAAACGGACGGTATGCTGCCAGTTGTCGTGCAACATGCCGTCTCCGGTGAAGTGTTGATGCTGGGCTACATGAATCAGGATGCCTTAACGGCCACGGAAGAAAGCGGAAAGGTCACGTTTTTCTCACGAACCAAGCAGCGGTTGTGGACGAAAGGCGAATCTTCCGGCCATTTCCTGAATGTTGTCTCTATCACACCAGACTGCGATAACGACACGCTGCTGATTCTGGTTAACCCAATCGGGCCAACCTGTCACCTTGGCACTAGCAGCTGTTTCTCACCTGCTGCCAGCGACTGGACGTTCCTCTATCAGTTAGAGCAACTGCTGGCCGAGCGTAAACATGCTGACCCGGATAGCTCTTACACGGCGCGTCTGTATGCCAGCGGCACCAAGCGCATTGCGCAGAAAGTCGGTGAGGAAGGATTGGAAGCCGCACTAGCCGCTACGGTACACGATCGCGAAGAACTGACCAACGAAGCCGCAGATTTAATGTACCATCTGCTGGTACTGTTGCAGGATCAGGATTTAGATCTGGCGACCATCATCAATCGCCTCAAAGCGCGTCACAATAAGTAAGCATTTCCCCGCGTTATCAGTCATTGATAACGCGGGATGATATATCCGATGCGTCATAACGACGGAAGTGCAGAGAAGATGATGGTTATAAATGTAAAAAAGCACCCGAGGTGGGTGCTTTTATAAGGCTGGTATTTAAGACTAACGATTAGCCGTAAATATTAGCGCGGTCGCGGAGTTCCTTGCCCGGTTTAAAGTGAGGGACGTACTTACCTTCCAGCTCAACTTTGTCACCCGTTTTCGGATTACGACCTACACGCGGTGCACGGTAGTGAAGTGAAAAACTGCCAAACCCACGGATTTCAATACGGTCGCCTTCGGCTAGCGTAGAAGCCATTTGTTCGAGCATTTCTTTCACTGCATCCTCAACCACTTTGGCTGGGATATGAGATTGCTGTCCAGCAAGCCTTTCAATAAGTTCAGACTTGGTCATAGCTCCTCCAAGTGCGGTTATCAATAACCAGGATAACTGACTACCGTTACAAGAATGAGCAACTTACGTTGCTCATTCCACCGTAGTGATTACTCGCCTTTAGCTGCTTTGAACGCTTCTGCCATCGCGCTGGAGAAATTGTTTTCTTCCGGCTTGTTGTTAACAGTTGCGATTGCATCTTTCTCGTCAGCTTCGTCTTTCGCACGAACAGACAGGCTAACAACGCGGTTTTTACGATCAACACCGGTGTATTTCGCTTCAACGCTGTCGCCAACGCTCAGTACCAGAGTTGCATCTTCAACACGGTCACGTGAAGCGTCAGAAGCACGCAGATAGCCTTCAACACCGTCTGCTAATTCAACTGTAGCACCTTTGGCGTCAACTGCTGTAACTTTACCAGTAACAATAGCACCTTTCTTGTTAACAGACAGGTAGTTATTGAACGGGTCTTCAGCCAGTTGTTTCACGCCCAGGGAGATACGCTCGCGCTCTGCGTCAACCTGCAGAACAACAGCGGCGATTTCATCGCCTTTCTTGAATTCGCGAACGGCTTCTTCGCCAGCCACGTTCCAGGAGATGTCGGACAGGTGCACCAGACCGTCGATGCCGCCATCCAGACCGATGAAGATACCAAAGTCAGTGATAGACTTGATTTTACCTTCAACGCGGTCGCCCTTGTTGTGGGTTTCTGCGAACAGCTGCCATGGGTTGGATTTACACTGTTTCAGGCCCAGAGAGATACGACGACGTTCTTCGTCGATATCCAGAACCATCACTTCCACTACATCACCAACGTTAACAACTTTGGATGGGTGGATGTTTTTGTTGGTCCAATCCATTTCAGAAACGTGTACCAGACCTTCAACGCCTTCTTCGATTTCAACGAAGCAGCCGTAGTCAGTCAGGTTGGTCACGCGGCCAGTCAGACGCGTGCTTTCTGGGTAACGCTTAGCGATAGCGACCCATGGATCTTCGCCCAGCTGTTTCAGACCCAGAGATACACGAGTACGCTCGCGGTCGAACTTCAGCACTTTAACAGTGATTTCGTCGCCCACATTGACGATTTCGCTTGGGTGTTTAACACGTTTCCAAGCCATATCAGTGATATGCAGCAGGCCATCAACGCCGCCCAGATCAACGAATGCACCGTAGTCAGTAAGGTTCTTAACGATACCTTTAACTTCCATGCCTTCCTGCAGGTTTTCCAGCAGTTGATCGCGCTCAGCGCTGTTTTCAGATTCGATAACTGCACGGCGGGAAACAACAACGTTGTTGCGTTTCTGATCCAGCTTGATAACTTTGAACTCAAGCTCTTTGCCTTCCAGATGCAGCGTATCGCGAACCGGACGAACGTCTACCAGAGAACCTGGCAGGAACGCACGAATGCCGTTCAGCTCAACAGTGAAACCGCCTTTAACTTTACCGTTGATAATACCGGTAACAGTTGCAGCTTCTTCGTAGGCTTTTTCCAGCGTCAGCCATGCTTCATGACGTTTAGCTTTTTCGCGAGAAAGCAGCGTTTCACCGAAGCCATCTTCGATAGCGTCCAGAGCAACGTCAACTTCATCACCAACCTGAATTTCCAGTTCGCCCTGTGCGTTCTTGAATTGCTCTACCGGAATGGCAGATTCAGATTTCAGACCGGCGTCAACCAGTACGACATCTTTATCAATAGCAACAACAACACCACGTACGATGGAACCAGGACGGGTTTCGATTTCTTTCAGGGATTCTTCAAAGAGTTGAGCAAAAGATTCAGTCATGTTTGATAATCTTAAGGGTTTCAATTTAACGTCCATCTGGCATCCTGCTCGATGGGGTTGTTTAACATGCCCCGCTGTGCATCCTTACAGCGAGGTAAAAATTCAGTTTTCTGTGATTACGCTAAAATTTCGCGGGCATAAGCCAACGCGCGCGCTATCACTTCATCGATTGTCATTTCCGTTGAATCCAGCACCAACGCATCGGCAGCAGGCACTAACGGCGCAACGGGGCGGCTGCGATCGCGCTCATCCCGTTCTTTTATCTCAGACAAAAGACGTTCAAAGTTAACATTAAAGCCCTTCCCCTGCAACTGTAGCATGCGACGTTGTGCACGTTCTTCCGCACTGGCATCCAAAAAAATCTTCACTGGAGCATCAGGAAAAACGACCGTTCCCATATCTCGGCCATCAGCAATCAACCCCGGAGCCTCGCGAAATGCGCGCTGCCGACGTAATAATGCTTCACGAACACGAGGAAAAGCCGCGGCCTGAGACGCCGTGTTGCCTACCGCTTCGGTACGAATTTCATGGCTAACGTCTTCACCTTCCAGGATGACTTTGAGTTGCCCGTCTTCTGCAACAAAGCGCACATCAAGATGAGAGGCTAGCGGAACCAGCGCGTCTTCCGAGCCGATATCCACATGGTGGTGCAATGCCGCCAGAGCCAAAACACGATAGATAGCCCCCGAGTCCAGCAGGTTCCATTGTAAAGCCTCAGCCAATGCCTTACACAAAGTACCTTTGCCTGCGCCGCTCGGTCCGTCAACCGTAATTACCGGTGCCATCACCGTCATTTCTCTCTCCTTTAATACTGGGAAGTTCCGCTTATGCCGTTTTATGGCATCACGGAACCTCATTATACGCATCAATACAGAGAAAGGTTACCCCTATGCCGGAATGGCAGGAAAAATAAGGCATTCTCTGAACGAGATACGCAATTTCAGAAGAAAATCTGAGCGTAGCTTGGGGAAAATCGATAGAGAAAAAAGGCACGGAATCCGTGCCTTAGAGAGGAATCAAGCCAGCTCGCTGAGACGTGCCAGTTGTTCAAAGTAGTCAGGGAAGGTTTTAGCCGTACATTTCGGATCCAGAATCGTAACTGGCGTATCCGATAGCGCCACCAGCGAGAAACACATCGCCATACGGTGATCGTTGTACGTGCCGATTTCTGCCACTTTCAGCTTGGTCGGCGGCGTAATGCGAATGTAGTCATTACCCTCTTCCACTTCCGCACCCACTTTGCGCAGTTCAATCGCCATTGCCGCCAGACGATCGGTTTCTTTCACACGCCAGTTGTAGATATTACGCAGCGTAGTGGTGCCACCTTGAGCGAAAAGCGCCGCCGTTGCGATAGTCATCGCAGCATCAGGAATGTGATTCATATCCATGTCGATCGCGTGCAGTTCACCGCGTTCGCATTCAATATAATCCTCCCCCCAGCGCACGGTTGCACCCATTTTTTCCAGCACATCGGCAAAGCGAATGTCGCCCTGTACGCTATTACGGCCTACGCCGGTCACGCGCACAACACCGCCTTTAATCGCCGCAGCGGCCAGGAAATAAGAAGCCGATGATGCATCGCCTTCCACCAGATAATCACCCGGTGAACGATACTGCTGGCGACCCGTCACGAAAAATCGTTGATAGTTCTCGTTACGCACTTCAATACCAAACGCTTTCATCATATGCAGCGTGATATCGATATACGGTTTGGAAACCAGATCACCCTGAATGCTGATTTGCGTATCCTGCGCGGCCAGAGGCGCCGTCATCAACAGTGCCGTCAGGAACTGGCTTGATACGCTACCATCTACGCTGATTTCGCCGCCCTGAAAACCACCGTGCAGACGAAGCGGTGGGTAATTTTCCTGTTCCAGATAGTCAATTTTCGCCCCGCCCTGACGCAGTGCATCGACCAAATGCCCGATTGGGCGCTCTTTCATCCGCGGTTCGCCTGTCAGCACAATATCGCCATCGGTCAGACACAGCGCGGCAGCCAGTGGACGCATCGCGGTACCGGCATTTCCTAAAAACAGCTCCAGCGGTTGCGATGCCGTAAACGCACCACCCAAACCGGTAATCTCACACACCGTCCGGTCAGACGACAGGTGGTAGTCCACTCCCAACGCCGTTAGAGCGGTAAGCATATGGCGGACATCGTCACTGTCTAACAGGTTAGTCAGTCGGGTCTTTCCTCCAGCCAAGGCTGCCAGCAACAGCGCACGGTTAGAGACGCTTTTTGAACCAGGAAGGTTAAGGGTACCGTTAATCAGTTTGATGGGTTGTAGCGTCAGGGATTCCTGCATGTAAAGCCTATTCTTTCAACGTGGACATAAAAACCCCGGAAGGTCCGGGGCTTAACAAAATGTATCGAGGGGCGGTCTTAATCAACCGTGGCGACGAGCGAAGTCAGCCATAAATTCCGTCAGCGCTTTCACGCCTTCCAACGGCATCGCATTGTAGATAGAGGCACGCATGCCGCCTACTACGCGATGGCCTTTCAGCGCGTGCAGACCTGCAGCGACTGATTCTTCCAGGAAGACTTTATCCAGCGCAGAATCCGCCAGCAGGAATGGCACATTCATGCGAGAACGGTTCGCTACCGCGACGTCATTACGATAGAAATCGTTACCGTCAATCGCGCTATACAGCAGGTCGGCCTTCTCCTGGTTACGTTTTTCCATTTCAGCCAGACCGCCGTACTCTTTCAGCCATTTGAAGACCATACCGGACAGGTACCAGGCAAAGGTCGGTGGCGTGTTAAACATGGAGTCATTGTCCGCCAGAACCTGGTAATCCAGAATCGATGGCAGCTCACGGCGCGCCTTGCCCAGCAAATCTTCACGCACGATAACCAGCGTCAGGCCGGCAGGGCCGATATTTTTCTGCGCACCGGCATAGATCACGCCGTAACGGCTGACATCAATACGGCGAGACAGGATGCTGGAAGAATAGTCGGCGACCACGATTTTATCGCCAAAGTCCGGCTCTTCTTCGATCGCAATACCGTCGATGGTTTCATTCGGGCAGTAATGCACAAACGCCGCGTCATCAGACAATTTCCATTCACGCATCGGCTTAATGCCGCGCAGTTCGCCCACGCGCGTTTTCACGTCAATCACGTTAGGCGTACAGTATTTTTCTGCTTCATTGATTGCGCTGTGCGCCCAATATCCGCCGTCGATGTAGTCGGCCGTTGAGCGTTCGCCCAGAAGATTTAATGGCACAGCGGCGAATTGCGCACGAGCACCGCCGTGGCAAAAGAGCACTTTGTAGTTGGAGGGGATTTTCAGCAAATCACGCAGATCCTGTTCGGATTCAGCGGCAACCTGCATAAACTCTTTACTGCGGTGGCTGATTTCCATAACCGATGTGCCCAGGCCATTCCAATTACACAATTCCTGTTCAGCACGACGCAGTACTTCAACCGGCAGCATTGCTGGACCGGCGCTAAAATTAAAAATCTGAGTCATTTCCCCTCACCACACCTGAAAAATAGCGGCTCTTTTTATCACCGTTGTTACAAATACCATTTTTATAAACCTGACGGTTATAAAAATACCGCTGTTACAAGATAGTAGTTATAACGGAACGACCGCTATAACCACACTACTTTTACCCTGCTATCGGTTTTATCACTCGTCCATCGCGGCTGCAACGCTTATTGCGCTTTCATTATGCAAAACGGCACGTTACGCAGTCTGTTCTTTTTCACTGTTGCCGATCGGTTATGAATAAATAGAGTCTGAACAGAAAAATCCGTATCATGCCGCTTCCGCTAATCTCGATAAGAGTGAACACCATGACTCAAACGTTTATCCCAGGCAAAGACGCCGCCCTGGAAGATTCCATCGCCCGTTTTCAACAACAGCTCCAGGACCTGGGGTTTAACATCGAAGAAGCGTCATGGCTGAACCCGGTGCCAAACGTCTGGTCTGTCCATATTCGAGACCGCGATTGCCCGCTCTGCTTCACTAACGGTAAAGGTGCCAGTAAGAAAGCGGCGCTGGCCTCTGCGTTAGGCGAGTATTTCGAACGTCTGTCCACCAACTATTTCTTTGCTGACTTCTATCTCGGCAAAAGCATCGCTAACGGCGATTTCGTTCACTACCCGAATGAAAAATGGTTCCCTATTCCAGAAGATGATGCGTTGCCAGAAGGTATTCTGGATGCCCGTCTGCACCAGTTTTACGATCCTGAGCAGGAACTGAGCGCCAGCGATCTGATCGATCTGCAATCCGGCAATGCCGACAGAGGCATTTGCGCGCTGCCATTTACGCGTCAGTCCGATCAGCAAACTGTCTATATTCCGATGAACATCATCGGTAACCTGTACGTTTCTAACGGGATGTCCGCAGGTAACACCGCCAACGAAGCCCGCGTTCAGGGGCTGTCTGAAGTGTTTGAGCGCAGTATCAAGAACCGCATCATTGCCGAATCCATCAGCCTGCCAGAAATTCCGCAAGAGGTGCTAAACCGCTACCCTGGCGTGGTCGAAGCGATTGCAACGCTGGAAAAAGAAGGTTTCCCGATTTTCTCTTACGATGCCTCACTGGGCGGGAAATATCCGGTCATCTGCGTGGTGCTGTTTAACCCAGCTAACGGCACCTGCTTTGCCTCCTTCGGCGCACACCCTGACTTCGGCGTGGCGCTGGAGCGTACCGTCACCGAACTGTTGCAAGGTCGCGGCCTGAAAGATCTGGACGTGTTCACGCCGCCGACGTTCGATGATGAGGAAGTGGCCGAGCACGCCAATCTGGAAACCCACTTTATCGATTCCAGCGGTCTGATCTCCTGGGATATGTTCAAGAAAGAAGCGGATTATGAATTTGCCGACTGGAGCTTTAAAGGGTCGACGGAAGAAGAATTCGCTACGTTGATGGCGATCTTCAAGCAGGAAGATAAAGAAGTCTACATTGCTGACTATGAGCATCTGTCTGTTTATGCCTGCCGCATCATTGTGCCGGGAATGTCAGACATCTACCCTGCCGACGATCTGTTGTTAGCCAATAACAGCATGGGCGCTCACCTGCGTGACACGCTGCTGGCGCTGCCTGACAGCAAATGGGAACAAGAAGACTATCTGGCGCTGTTGCAACAGTTGGATGACGAAGGGCTGGACGACTTCACCCGCGTACGCGAACTGCTCGGCATTGCTACTGGCAAAGATAATGGCTGGTTTACGCTGCGCGTTGGCGAACTAAAAGCCATGCTGGCACTGGCCGGTGGCGATCTGGATCAGGCATTAAGCTGGACAGAGTGGACACAGGACTTCAACGACTCCGTCTTTACGGCACAGCGCAGCAACTACTACCGTTGCCTGCAAACGCTGCTGTTACTGGCGCAAGAGCCTGAGCGCGATCCGGCAGAATATTACGATGCCTTTACCAAAATGTACGGCAGTGAGACCGTCGATGCCGCTAGCGCTGCTGTTGCTGGCGAAGCGTGCTTCTATGGCCTGTTTGCCGTCGATGACACCTTTACTTCTTTACCTGCGCACCAGTCGCTGCTGGCAGCCTATGAAAAACTGCAACAGGCGAAACGTCGTTATTGGCAAGAAAAATAATGCCAGAATGATGAAGTCAGCACGCGTCTTATATCGATGAGTGCGATCGAGTGCAAATAGCCACCGAGAATAGCCCTTTATTTTAAAGGGCTATTTTATTAGCCAAAGGGCAATATTTATTATTCGTAATGCATAATCAGAACATTGTTATTAAATGGTGAAGTTTTAATTAAATTACATCGACAAGGTGGTACTGAAATTCTACAAAACGTGATTTTTATTAACGCTAAATCGGTAGGTTTAACGTATGCCATTCAACTCTTTTTATAAAATTTAAAATATTTTTTTATTATAAAATTCAACACATTAAGTACTAAACCACCCTATCCCACCCTGCTTACTGACCTGTTAATTTCTTGCAATATGATCCACGTCAAATTTTACCGTATACTGCTTTGTTAGTATCTCAACGCTGATAATTTTTAAGAGAGAGTTAGTGTGAAAGCTGACAACCCCTTTACTCTATTACTCCCGGCTGCGATGGCAAAAGTTGCTGAAGATGCCGGAGTCTATAAAGCTACTAAACAACCGTGTACGACGTTTTATTTAGCGATCACAGCGGGTGTGTTTATTTCGATCGCCTTCGTCTTTTATATTACGGCCACCACTGGAACCGCGACGATGCCTTTCGGTATCGCGAAATTGATCGGTGGTATCTGTTTCTCCCTTGGCCTTATGTTGGTGGTCGTCTGCGGCGCAGACTTGTTTACCTCAACCGTTCTCATCGTGATTGCCAAAGCCAGTGGACGTATTACCTGGAAGCAACTAGCCTGTAACTGGGCAAATGTCTATGTCGGCAACCTGATTGGCGCGCTTTTCTTCGTTGGACTTATCTGGTTCTCGGGAGAGCATATGGTCGCAAAAGGTGCGTGGGGTCTTAACGTCCTGCAAACAGCTGAACACAAACTTGAACACACGTTTGTTGAAGCGCTGTGTCTGGGGATTCTGGCCAACTTGCTGGTTTGTCTGGCCGTGTGGATGAGCTATTCCGGCCGTACACTTACAGACAAAATGTTTGCCATGATTCTGCCTGTCGCCATGTTCGTTTCCAGCGGCTTTGAACACAGTATCGCCAACATGTTCATGATTCCTATGGGCATCGTTATCAAAAATTTTGCGGCCCCGGAATTCTGGAATGCCATTGGCATGGTGCCGTCTCAGTTTGAACATTTAACCGTTAGCCACTTCATTACCGATAATCTGATCCCTGTAACCCTGGGGAACATCATCGGCGGCGGCGTAATGGTCGGTTTGACATATTGGGTAATTTATTTGCGCGGTGGAGACAAGCACTAAGGTGCAATCGGCCGCAACGTCGGGTTTTAAGAAATCCATATCAAAGGTAGGTGTAAAATGACCGAGCTGAATGAAAAATTGGCCAATGCATGGCAAGGCTTTAGCAAAGGTGAATGGCAGGATAACGTCAACGTTCGTGACTTTATCCAGAAAAACTACACGCCGTATGAAGGTGATGAGTCTTTCCTGGCTGGCGCAACCAAAGCGACCTCAGCGCTGTGGGACAGCGTCATGGAAGGCATCAAACAGGAAAACCGTACTCACGCGCCTGTTGATTTTGATACCAATGTTGCTGCAACTATCACGTCTCACGACGCGGGATACATCAACAAAGGTCTGGAAAAAATCGTTGGTCTGCAAACTGACGCTCCGCTGAAACGTGCGTTAATTCCGTTCGGCGGCATCAAAATGGTTGAAGGTTCATGCAAAGTTTACGGTCGTGAACTGGATCCTCAACTGAAAAAAATCTTCACCGAATACCGTAAAACGCATAACCAAGGCGTGTTCGATGTTTACACCCCAGACATCCTGCGTTGTCGTAAATCAGGCGTTTTGACTGGTCTGCCAGATGCCTATGGCCGTGGCCGTATCATCGGTGACTACCGTCGCGTTGCGCTGTACGGTATCGACTACCTGATGAAAGACAAGTTTGCTCAGTTCACTTCTCTGCAATCCAAACTGGAAAACGGCGAAGATCTGGAAGCAACAATCCGTCTGCGTGAAGAAATTGCCGATCAGCATCATGCACTGAGCCAAATTAAAGAAATGGCCGCTAAATATGGCTGTGATATTTCTGGCCCAGCGACAACGGCTCAGGAAGCGGTTCAGTGGACTTACTTCGGCTACCTGGCTGCGGTGAAATCACAGAATGGTGCAGCCATGTCCTTCGGACGTGTGTCCACCTTCCTGGATATCTACCTTGAGCGCGATCTGAAAGCAGGCAAAATCACTGAGGAAGAAGCTCAGGAAATGATTGACCACCTGGTCATGAAACTGCGTATGGTGCGTTTCCTGCGTACGCCTGAGTATGATGAGCTGTTCTCTGGTGACCCAATCTGGGCAACCGAATCTCTGGCTGGTATGGGTCTGGATGGTCGTACACTGGTAAGTAAAACCAGCTTCCGCTTCCTGAACACCCTGTACACCATGGGGCCGTCTCCAGAGCCAAACATGACCATCCTGTGGTCTGAAAAACTGCCACAGAACTTCAAAAACTATGCGGCTAAAGTCTCCATCGATACCTCTTCTCTGCAATACGAGAATGACGATCTGATGCGCCCTGACTTTAACAACGATGACTACGCGATTGCTTGTTGCGTAAGCCCAATGATCGTTGGTAAGCAAATGCAGTTCTTCGGTGCTCGTGCAAACCTGGCGAAAACCATGCTGTACGCGATTAACGGCGGCGTGGACGAAAAACTGAAAATGCAGGTTGGTCCGAAATCAGAACCGATCAAAGGCGATGTTCTGGACTTCGACGAAGTGATGGATCGTATGGATCACTTCATGGATTGGCTGGCGAAACAATACGTCACCTCTCTGAACATCATTCACTACATGCACGACAAGTACAGCTACGAAGCGTCGCTGATGGCACTGCATGACCGTGACGTGTTCCGTACTATGGCATGTGGTATCGCGGGTCTGTCTGTTGCTGCTGACTCCCTGTCTGCCATCAAATATGCCAAAGTTAAACCGATTCGTGATGAAGATGGTCTGGCTATCGACTTTGATATCGAAGGCGAATATCCGCAGTTCGGTAACAACGATGCTCGCGTAGATGAACTGGCTTGTGACCTGGTTGAACGTTTCATGAAGAAAATTCAGAAACTGAATACCTACCGTGGTGCAACACCAACCCAGTCTGTTCTGACCATCACCTCTAACGTGGTATATGGTAAGAAAACGGGTAACACGCCAGACGGTCGCCGTGCAGGTGCGCCATTCGGACCAGGTGCTAACCCAATGCACGGTCGTGACCAGAAAGGTGCTGTGGCTTCTCTGACTTCCGTTGCTAAACTGCCGTTTGCTTACGCGAAAGATGGTATTTCTTATACCTTCTCCATCGTACCTAACGCGTTAGGTAAAGATGACAACGTGCGTAAAGCTAACCTTGCCGGCCTGATGGATGGTTACTTCCACCACGAAGCCAGCATCGAAGGCGGTCAGCACCTGAACGTCAACGTCATGAACCGTGAAATGCTGCTTGATGCGATGGAAAACCCGGAGAAATATCCGCAGTTGACCATCCGTGTATCTGGCTATGCAGTGCGTTTCAACTCACTGACGAAAGAACAGCAACAAGACGTCATCACTCGTACTTTCACCCAGTCAATGTAATTTCCATGACTGTCTGAAAAAGCGTAAAATAAAGGCTCCACGTCAGTGGGGCCTTTTTCTCACCCTCGCTTGTCGTTCAGGTTGTTAGCCTGTTTTGCCAGCCCGCTATGTTGCTCCTTTCATGTGGATGGCTCGCAAAACAGATTCGACGCAGCATCTGTCATACAGTGTTCTTCTGTCAGCAATCTCTGTCAGATCGATACTTGCTTTCTTATGACTGCGCTCATAAAGACCGCTATTGTTCGGTCAAATTTGGAGAAAACCTCGCAATGTCACTTATCGGTCGCATCCACTCCTTTGAATCCTGTGGCACCGTCGATGGCCCAGGCATCCGTTTCATTATCTTCTTTCAGGGCTGCCTGATGCGCTGCCTGTATTGCCATAACCGTGATACCTGGGATACGCACGGCGGTAAAGAAGTGACGGTTGAAGAACTCATGAAAGAAGTCGTGACCTACCGCCACTTTATGAATGCATCCGGCGGCGGCGTAACAGCATCCGGCGGCGAGGCTATTCTTCAGGCCGAATTTGTGCGCGACTGGTTCCGTGCCTGCAAGGCAGAAGGAATCAACACCTGTCTGGACACCAATGGGTTTGTGCGCCGTTACGACCCCGTCATTGACGAGCTATTGGACGTCAGCGATTTAGTGATGCTCGATCTGAAGCAAATGAACGACGACATACACCAGAATTTAGTTGGCGTATCTAATCACCGTACTCTGGATTTCGCTCGCTATCTGGCAAAGCGCAACCAACGTACCTGGATACGTTATGTGGTCGTGCCCGGCTGGTCTGACGATGATGCGTCCGCACACAAGCTGGGCGAATTCACCAAAGATATGACGAACATCGAGAAAATTGAGCTTCTCCCCTACCATGAGCTTGGGAAACACAAGTGGATCGCGATGGGTGAAGAGTACAAATTAGACGGCGTTAAACCGCCGAAGGCCGATACGATGGATCGCATTAAATCGATTCTTGAAAGCTACGGTCACAAGGTCATGTACTAACCTCTGACGTTTTCTGAAAAATAGCGCGCTCAGGGCGCGCTATTTGCATTTTAGCGGGTAGATATCACAGCAGTGTTAATACGCTGCGCTAAGCCAAAGTCCCTGCTGCCTTGATTTTCACCTGTACCGCATTCCCCGGCAGATACGCCAACGGGATTTCCTGATAATCGATGATTTCAACGCTACCTGCCCTAGCGCCCATCTCTTCGGCAAGCACAATGGTTTGCTGCTGCAATTCGCTTTTTATCGTTTCACGATCGTTATCCGGCATTTTAACCACACGTTCGATCTGTGCGCCCACCGCCCCTAACGCCACACCAACCGCATTGGCCGCATCAAAATTCTGCGGACGCATGACCTGGCTGATACCGGATAAAACGTCAGGCAGCAAAATACTGCCGCCGCCTACCAGCACTGCAGGAATAGCCGCGCTTGACGATTTAATACGGTCGATAGCACTTTCCACTTTATCAATCATCTGGCGATAAGCCTGCTGGCAAAATGCATTATCCAGTTCGGGCAGCGGATGAGGAAGAGCCGTCATCCATCGTTCACGATGAAGTTGCAACATGATATCGCTGAGCGTTAGCGTCTCACCGCCAAAGCTGACGCCCTGTTCAAGCAGGCGATAGCCGACACTATCCGGCCCAAGAGTAAGTTTTCCATCCTGAGACTGCCGTACGCAGGTTCCACCGCCAATACCGATAGAAATAATGTCTGGCATTCTGAAATTCGTCCGCACATCGCCGACTTCAACGGCGATTGCCGATTCACGCGGGAAGCCATTCACCAGGACGCCAATATCGGTCGTCGTGCCGCCGACATCGATAATCAGCGCATTATCCAATCCCGAAAGGTGGCATGCCCCACGAATCGAGTTCGTTGGTCCACAGGCCATCGTCAAAATGGGATATTGCTTCACCATGCTCTCGGACATCAATGTGCCATCGTTTTGCCCGAAGAACGGCGTAGCGTTGATACCGTGCCGAACCAGCGCTTGCGTAAAGCCGTTAACAAAGCGGTTCGCGGTACTTTGCAACGATGCATTCAGGATGGTCGCGTTTTCCCTTTCCAGTAATCCTGTGCTGCCTATCCGATGGGATAACGACAGAGAGACATCCGGTAATGCCGCATTCACCCATTGCGCAACCTGCAGTTCCTGCTCATTATTTACGGGAGAAAATACGCCACAGATAGCCACGCTATCGACATGCCCGCGCATCTTGTCACAAACCGCCAGTACTTCATCCTGCAGTACGGGATGGATCTCTCGGCCATCAAACTCATAGCCGCCATGAATCTGATAGAAATGCTCGCCTAACGCCCTTTGCCACTCGTCATCCCAGCCACACAGCGGTGGGACGCTATCGCTACTTGGCAGGCTCAGGCGAAGTAACCCGACGCGATCCAGCCCTTTCCGCTCAACAATCGCATTGGTACATTGGGTTGTACCCAACATCGCATAGCGAATATGCTGCGGTGCGATGCCAGACTGCGCCAATACCTCCGCAATCACCCGTTCGATGCCGCTGTAGATATCCAGGCTGGTAGGAAATTTGGCCGTCGCGACGCAGCGCAGGTTCGCATCTAAAATTGCCGCATCCGTGTTGGTGCCGCCGACATCAATCCCGAGTCGGTAATCATTTTTATGTAACATCGGGAAAGCCTCAGCGATTCGCAAGCAGTTCTATCGGTACATACTGCACCGGATAACCGAAATACTCCGGCCCCGCAACGTCAATCCCTTTTGGCGTTCGCCACTTGTCATTGCACGGATAGGCAATCACATCAACTCGCTGCCCATAACGTAAATGTTCCGTGATGATCGGACGTCCGGTTTCACTATCTACTATAGAGATTAAATCAGGCACAACGGCCAGCAGATTATCCTGCGTAGGTTCTGCCGTCTGTGAAGAACGATAAGCCAACAGGAGCTCATTCTGAAAAAGCACCGTAAACGATTCGCCTTTGTCGCTCCCCATACCATCCAGCACGACTTTGCCCCGAGCAAAACCGCCCGTTGTGCGCCGTGCTACATCAACAATTTTGCCAGATGCAACGATATGACCATTCAAGACCGTCAGTAGGGACTGTACCGGATGGCTGCCTGACTGATGAGCCTGACGCAGTGTTCTCCCGATATCCTGTGCCAGCGTCAGCGTGCCTTTGATAGCGCTACGCTTAAGTTGGCTACCAAGTAAGGGGTAATCGCACATCGCGCAGGCGGCTCCCATTTGTTCCGAAATCATTCTGGCTAAACGTTCAGACCACATACCGTCAATAGGATTTAAGGTAACGGTGTTTCCCTTTTCATCGGCTAACGTATTTGGTGCAGAGGGTAAACCATCGAGAAAAAAGGTCACCATCTGCGCCTCAGGGAAAGCTCTCCCCATCGCATCACAGTCGATAACAGGTAAACCTTTTGCAGCCGCAACGACAAACGGCATTAGCGAATTGATACCGCCGACTTCGATGGGAAAGGTCGCCGTAATAGGTCGCTCAAGCGCCTTTTCCATCGCGTCAAATGCTCGCACGAATTGGCTCGCTGACATGATCTTTTCTACAACGACCGTCGTTGCACCAATCATGCTGCAAGGAACAAATATATCGTCATCTTTAATTTCATCTAAACCGAATATAGGTACCTTATCCGCATTTTTTAATGCGTGTTTTGCCATTAAAGAACCTACATACGGATCGCCGCCGCCTCCTGTACCGAGAACAGCGGCTCCTAGTGCTATATCATCAATTGTTTGTGCATTAATATAACGAGACATACCTTACCCAAGATCTCGTGTTATCTGTGTAACACGTTCAATCTGCCAATTGAGGAAAAATTTTATGTATGCCGATATACATCGCCATACTGACAATTACGCCATCCAGGGCAGAGATCGAGCTTATCGTAAATAAATGGAAAAAATCGGGTGAGGTCAACAGGCTCACAATACTACCGAGTGACCAAGATATAGCCGCCGCCACATTCAAGAATGATGCCTCTGATACATTTTTCTGCAAACGAGAGGACTTAATAAAATAATATTCGACGAGATAGACACCTGCGATAGGAGAAATCAGTACACCGAGCAGTGATAAGAATTGAGTAAAATTATTAATCATACCGTTGTAGGCTAGCAGCAACCCAGCAATAGCCATTAACACAACCAATATTGGCCGTGAGAGTGCTCGAATAACAACGGACAGCCCCAGCGATGCAGAAACAAGGTTGGTACTGTTTGTGGTCCACTGAGCAAAAATAAGCACGATAATAGCAGACATGCCCAAACCAATACTGAAGAACACTTCTACCAAATCCTCTGTACCAACCAGATGAGTCAGAATGAGTGCAACGAGTATCGTTGAGCTATTGCCTAAAAAGAATCCTAAACCAGCGCCGAGAAGCGCGTCTTTGCGTGTTTTGGCATAGCGGGCAATGTCCGGTGACATCACAGCAGAGACTATCCAGATAGAAACAACGTAAGAGATAGCACTTCCCATACTAATTGGCGTTTTAATTATCGGGATCGGTATTTCGGGATGATTACTTGCGGCTAAAACTAAACCTGTAATTATCAATATCAGCATTAATGGCACGCTGAATATACTCAGTTTGCCCAATGCCCTGACACCCCAAATAGCGGTAGAGGTCATCAGCACCATACCGAAAACCAAAATAGGGAAGCGTCCGGGTTCTAATTCATAATGTAGCAATGCTTTTTGCAGCATTACGCCAAAAAAATCGAGTTGAAAAGCAAACCAGCCAATCAATGATACAGCAGAGAAAATGCCGATTATCTTTCCACCAAGACGCCCAAAAACGGAGATACTGAGTAGCGTTGTTGATAATCCGCATCCATAGCCGACATTAGCACATAATGCTGCCAACACACCTAAAAAAGCAGAGCCGATAAGCGTGGCACTAACTGCCTGAGAAAAAGGTAACCCGCCACTTAAGAAAGCACCAAGAAATAGGCCTGAAATGTCAATTCCCATTGCCAGCCATATTAAAGCGATAACATACCAGCTTTTTCTGGCTTCAGCAGGAACACGTTCGTATTCGTAATCATAAATTTGCCGCCCCTGTTGTTCTTTTTCAGGTACAGCATTCCCTTGAGACATAACCCCTCCATTAAATAAGCAGCAAATAATTATTGTATCAATGTGATATTTTATAGAGGTTGCCTGACGGCGTATAGAACAATGGTGCCGTCAGCAAGCTAACAACACCATTATGCTTTATGAGAGACCCTGATGTGACGCATAAAACCACGATTTTTTGTGGCGACCACATCAGTGATGTGGCGTGACAACAAGATAAATGGGTTTCATATCGATTAATACAGATATATTTTGATGTTAACATTCAGATATGTAATGTATGCGAAGGACATGCTATGCGTTTAGATAAACTGGAGATTCGCTGGTTAAAGCTTTTTTGTAAAATTGTTGAAAAACAAGGAATTACTAACGCACAAGCCGCAACAGGCTTAAGCCAGCCCGTGTTGAGTCACTATCTGTCTCGTCTGGAGGATACGCTCGGGCTAGTCTTGTGTGAACGAGGACGTGGAGGATTTGCTCTCACAACGGAAGGCGAAGTGGTCTATCAGGAAGCCAAATCGGTTATTGCCACGCTGGATGACTTTGCAAATCGATTAGCAAGGATCAAGCATCAGCTCATAGGTGAAGCTCGTATTGGCTGTTTGGATAACACTGTTACTCACCCTGCTAAAGTTATCTCCAACGCGATTGGGAAACTGTATGTCCAAAGCCCTGACGTTGCCGTTGAGCTGGAAATCGGTGATTACACTCCGCTGATGGAACGTTTGAAAAATGGGCATATCGACATTATTCTGAGCGTCTTACCGGACGATGTCCCACCAGACATCTATTTTCAGCCTGTTTTTGTTGAAAAAAGCTATTTTTATTCCACATCGGAAAATGCGGCAAGAATAGAAAAAGAATGGCGTGACGGAACGCTTAACCCGAACAGATTGCTCATTGGCGGTCATGCATTACACGAGATTAGTAAACAGTTAGGCCCGGTAGCAAAGAAAGGCTTGCAAAATACCGCCTGGAACGTAGAAGGCAGCTTACTGCTCTTATTGGCTGGCACCCATGTTGGTTTTCTTCCCGATCACTATGCCGCCAAATGGGTTGAGACTGGGCAACTCACAGCAATTTCACCGGAAAAACTCATGCTAACCAGCATATTTTATCTGGTGCGAAACGCGAAGCAGCGCCTTAGCCCGGTGGCCGAAGCGCTGTGGAATAACATGGTAGAAGCTGGACAAAGTTCGCTTGCCAGCCTCGATGCCGTTAGCTCAAGCAGCAGCTAATGGCGTTGGGTGGTGATCGGCCTTTCTGAGCAACATCATCAGGTAGATCATGGCAACAACCGCGATCAGCACAAACAGCAATCGATCGGAGTAGCTCTGCATCAATACCGCAGCAACGCTTGGTCCGCAAAGACTGCCAAGCGTATAGCTGAGGAGCAACGCCTGATTCATCGCGACCAGTTCGTCAGGGCGCACTTTTTCGCATGCCCAAGACATGGCAACGGGATACAGCGTAAACCCTGCACATCCCAGTAGGAACAGCGATGGTGCCATGGCATAGTGGCTAATGCTTAACATAGCAATACAGCCAATAATCACCACAAAGACTAATACCCGCAGAACCAGCAGTCGGCCATAACGATCGGCCATGCGCCCAACAGGCCATTGCCCGATAATCCCGGAGCTGATCAGCAGCGCCATCCAGTATCCAACCTGCGCATCATTCATTCCCTGATGGGAGAGATACAGCGGCATCAGACCATATAGCGATCCTAAAATTGCGCCGGAAATAATACAGCCGTGTACGCCCAAACGAGCACTGCGATAAGTCAGCATTTTCCACATGTTGACATGCTTTTCTTGCTGCTCTGGCGGCGTAGGGAGACGAGTAAACAGCAGCGGTAATACCGCCAAAATAACTAACGCGACCATCCACGGCAGCACGTTCAGCAACGCGCTCGGCAATATGCCAAGCAGGAGCTGTCCCACTACGCTACCGAGATAATAAGCAATCATATAGGCAGCCAGCAGTTGCCCTCTCTGCGTCGGTGTTCCGCTACATAATAAAGCGCTTTCAACCACGACCCAGATTAATGCACAGCCGATACCGGCAAGGAAGCGCCAGAACAGCCAACTACCGATATCTCCAGAAATACCGAGACCAACGATCGCGATACCAAATAATAAAGCCGCGAAATAATAGCTACGGTTAAATCCATAAAGTTTGATTAACTTACCGGCTAATAGCGTACCAACTAGATTGCCGCCGAAGTAGGATGACCCAACAAGGCCAACCTGCCAGACAGGAAGGGATTGATAACTCAGCCACAGTGGTACCAGGGTATTTAATACCGCAATACAAACCGTCAGCAGCAAAAGTCCGCAGAGCAATAACAGCACTGGGCGGGAATAAGCAGACATAGCGAAGTGGATAACCAAACAACCGGAGAAGAGTGAGCGCATCATGCCACTGCGTATATAAAAGTCAATCCGGGCAAAAAGTGCTAAAAGTCCTTTCCCAAATTATGGATTGAAAGAATTCATCAACGTCCATAAGAAGGCAGTCACGCTTAAAAGCAGTGTGCAGCTATTCTGCTGATTTCAAATCATTTTTAACTTAAAATTTAAGTCGAACGGGTTGTTTAAGATAGAGAAGCTATTTTTACGATGAAAAAATATTACCGAACAGGAGGCGTAAAAAAAGCGCCTTTAAACGGGCGCTTTTTTTCAGGTCATCGGCGATTAACCAATAAATTCCAGTCCGCCCATATACGGACGCAACACTTCTGGAACTTCAATACGGCCATCAGCCTGCTGGTAGTTTTCCAGAACAGCAACCAGTGTACGACCGACTGCCAGACCAGAACCGTTCAACGTATGAACCAGTCGAGTCTTCTTGTCGGACTTGCTACGGCAGCGGGCCTGCATACGGCGCGCCTGGAAATCCCAACAGTTTGAACAGGAAGAGATTTCGCGGTACGTATCCTGCGCTGGCAACCAGACTTCCAGATCGTAAGTTTTAGTCGCACCAAAGCCCATATCACCTGTACACAGCAAGACCTTACGATACGGTAATTTCAGCAGTTGCAGTACCGTTTCGGCATGGGTCGTCAATTCTTCCAGCGCCTGCATGGAATCTTCAGGGCGGACGATTTGTACCAGTTCAACCTTGTCAAACTGGTGCATACGAATCAACCCACGCGTATCACGACCATACGAGCCGGCTTCTGAACGGAAGCAAGGCGTATGTGCAGTCATCTTCAGCGGCAAAGATTCTTCATCAAGAATTTCGTCACGCACTAGATTGGTCAATGGAACTTCAGCGGTCGGAATCAGCGCATAATTGCTGCTTCCCGCTTCTTCACTCAACGGTCTGGTGTGGAACAGATCTTCTCCAAATTTAGGCAACTGACCCGTACCGTATAACGTGGCATGGTTGACCAGATAAGGCACATACGCTTCCTGATAGCCATGCTGCTGTGTATGCAAATCCAGCATGAACTGGGCAAGCGCACGGTGCAGACGGGCAATCTGCCCTTTCATCACGACAAAACGCGCACCGGTTAATTTCACCGCAGCGGCAAAATCCAGCCCGGCAGCCATCTCTCCGAGTTCAACATGATCGCGTACGGGGAAATCGTACTTACGTGGCTCACCCCAGCGAGCCACTTCCTGGTTCTGCGTATCGTCCTTTCCAAGCGGCACAGAGTCGTCCGGCAGGTTCGGGATCATTAACGCCAGATCGCGAATTTCATTCTGCAACTGATCCAGCTCGGCTTTCGCGGCATCCAGTTTTTCGCCTAATGTGTTAACTTCACGACGCAAAGGCTCGATATCTTCACCGCGTGCTTTCGCTGCACCAATCTCTTTCGATCGGGAGTTACGCTCTGCCTGCAGGTTTTCAGTTTCTACCTGCAATACTTTACGACGTTCTTCCTGCTTACGCAGGGTCTCAACATCCAGCTTAAAGCCTCTGCGAGCCAGTAACTTTTCGGCGACTGCGTCTAGCTCATTGCGCAGTAAATTGGGATCGAGCATGCTAATCCTGTGCTTATGATTATCAAATGAAATGGTGGCGTACACGGCGCGCTACGCGGCCGGTTTCAGAAAATACCGCAATAACCTTACCGCAACGCTTAGTTCAACGGTAGCGTTTTGTCGGGCTATTTTGATCCTGAGTGGCAAGCCAGGCGAGCTTTTCACCAATTTTGCCCTCAAGGCCGCGTGAGGTCGGCGCGTAATAGTGCGTATCGGCCATTTCCGGCGGAAAATAGCTCTCGCCAGCGGCATAGGCATTAGGTTCATTGTGTGCGTACCGATACTCTGCGCCGAGCCCCATTTCTTTCATCAATCGAGTAGGCGCATTGCGCAAGTGCTCGGGAACATCATAGTCTGGCTTCTCGCGCGCATCCTGCATCGCGGCTTTAAATGCGCTATACACGGCGTTACTTTTAGGGGCACAGGCCAGATAAACAATCGCCTGAGCAATGGCGCGCTCCCCTTCTGCGGGGCCGACACGAGTGAAGCAATCCCAGGCGGAGATAGCCACCTGCATCGCACGCGGGTCGGCGTTGCCAACATCTTCCGATGCAATCGCCAACAGCCGTCGGGCAACATACAGCGGGTCGCCGCCGGCGGTAATGATTCTGGCGTACCAATAAAGCGCCGCGTCCGGCGAGGAACCTCTTACCGATTTATGCAACGCCGAAATCAGGTCGTAATAGCGGTCGCCTTTGTTATCAAAGCGGGCACTACGCTCACCAGCGATTTCGTTGAGGAGTGCTGGCGTCAGAACACGCATGCCCTGCCCGTCGATTTCCGCCATGTCGGCCATCATTTCCAGACTATTCAGCGCACGTCTGGCATCGCCGTTAACCAATTCGGCCAGCATCCGCGCGGTTTCGGCAGGCAGAACAATATTCTGTCCACCATATCCTCGCTCGCTGTCGCTCATTGCCTGCTGCAAGACCTGCTCGATATCTTCTGCCGTCAGCGCTTTTAGCAAATAGACGCGGGCGCGAGATAACAACGCGGAATTGAGTTCGAAAGAGGGGTTTTCGGTTGTCGCACCAATGAAGGTGATCGTTCCATCTTCGATATGTGGCAGAAATGCATCCTGCTGACTTTTGTTGAAACGATGGACTTCATCGACAAACAGAATAGTGCGACGCCCCGCATTGCGATTTTGTCGGGCACGCTCAATCGCTTCGCGAATTTCTTTGATGCCGGACGTCACGGCAGAAATACGTTCAACATCAGCCTGCCCGTAATGCCCAATCAGTTCTGCCAGCGTGGTTTTTCCCGTTCCTGGCGGCCCCCAGAGAATCATTGAGTGCAGTTGCCCTGCCTCAATGGCTCGTGGCAGAGGCTTGCCGGCTCCTAACAGGTGCTGTTGGCCGATATACTGTGCCAACGTCGCAGGCCGCATACGCGCGGCCAGCGGTTGGAATTCATTATGGGAAAAATCAAGGGACAGGTTGCTCACTCTGGCCTCACTGACGCTGGTCATCCAGCGTGACGCCTTTCGGCGGTGTGAACGTGAATTGCGCGGCATCAACAGCGCCGTTTTGCTGGTTTTTCAGCACATAAGTGCTCCGCTGCCCGTCTTGTTCCGTCGCGGTAAACTGTTTGATTGTGCCGCTTGTCGTCACATTAATCGCAAACTGCTTCAGATTGCCGCTCGCTGACTTCGGTGTAAGCTCAAAATCATCGCCTTTCTGGCGCACATCGTATTTATTCCAGTCGCTGGCATCGTTACGCGTAATCAGAATGAACGGCGTATTCCCCGTCGCATCTTTCAGCCAGGTTGCCGTAACTTGCTCAACAAACGGATTATAGAACCAAAGCGTTTTGCCGTCAGAAATCAACGTACTTTCGTCAGGTGAGGTGGTTTTCCAGTTAAATAGGTTCGGGCGTTTCAACCACAACTCGCCTTCCCCTTCCTGCACCGCTGCGCCGTCAGCGCTGGTGACTTTCTGGCTAAAATTGGCGTGGAAACTGTTTACTTTATTGAGGCGACCCTGCAAATCTTTTGCCGCGTCCGCATAGACAGCGGTTGAGGTAACACCTGCAATCAGGCAACTGATAGCTAACCACTTTTTCATACGTATAATCCTTTGAATTTCTTAATATAACGAACCTTCATCTATCGAGGTCAGACGCGTTGTATAGCGCCTATGTTCTTTACAGATCGGTATTATTTGTCGAGCTACGTTATCTATAGATCTATGTTATCTGAACCCACTCGGACGGTGATAGGTGAATTATCTGCTTATTGCCGCTTTTACGCTTCTTTGCATAAGGGCTGCTCGCGCAGCCCTTATCGTGGAGTGACGTCAATCAGTACGGCGTGCTTATTCCATTGATGGCGGAGCCAATACTTCGCGGTTACCATTGTGCCCTGGAGAGCTGACGATACCCTGCGCCTCCATTTGCTCAACAATTCGCGCGGCACGGTTATAGCCGATTCGGAACTGACGCTGGACGCCCGAGATGGATGCACGACGTTTATCGACCACAAACTCTACCGCCTGATCGAACAGCGGATCGAGCTCTTCATCGCCATCAAGACCGAGGCTTCCGCCTTCAGCATCGTCGCCACCGCTGACAATATTATCGATATATTGAGGTCGACCGCGCGCTTTCCAGTCCTGAACGACGGCGTGAACTTCCTCATCACGCACAAAAGCGCCATGCACACGGACAGGTATCGAGGAGTTCGGTGCCATATACAGCATATCCCCCATCCCCAATAGTGACTCTGCGCCCCCTTGATCGAGGATTGTGCGTGAGTCGATCTTGCTGGAAACGGTAAACGCGATACGCGTCGGAATGTTCGCCTTGATCAATCCGGTGATGACATCAACCGAAGGACGCTGCGTCGCCAGCACCAAGTGAATCCCCGCAGCACGCGCTTTTTGCGCCAGTCGGGCAATCAGTTCTTCAACTTTCTTACCCACCGCCATCATCAGGTCAGCAAATTCATCGACCATAACAACAATATACGGCAGTTTTTCCAGCACTGGCGGCGTCATATCCATGCTGTCGCCCGGCTTCCAGAACGGATCGGGGATCGGACGCCCCATCGCATTTGCCGTCATCACCCGTTCGTTGTATCCCGCCAGATTACGCACGCCAAGCGCCGACATCAGCTTGTAGCGACGTTCCATTTCACCGACACACCAGCGCAGCGCATTGGCCGCATCCTTCATGTCAGTGACAACTTCCGTCAACAAATGCGGAATGCCTTCGTACACCGAGAGCTCCAGCATTTTCGGGTCGATCATGATAAAGCGTACGTCTTCCGGCGTGGCTTTATACAACATACTGATGATCATGGCGTTGACGCCGACCGATTTACCCGACCCCGTCGTACCAGCAACCAGCAGGTGTGGCATTTTCGCTAAATCGGCAACGACAGGTTCACCCGCAATATCTTTACCCAACACAATCGACAGCGGCGATGGATTATCACGGAACTGATCGCAATCCAGCACTTCTCGCAGATAAACCGTCTGGCGATGCGCATTAGGCAACTCCAGCCCGACGTACGGTCGGCCGGGGATAACCTCAACAATACGCACCGCGACAACTGACAGTGAACGTGCCAAATCGCGCGACAGATTCGAGATACGTGCCGCTTTAACACCCGGAGCCAGATCCAATTCGAACCGCGTGATCACAGGCCCTGGGGAGTGATCGACCACATCGGCTTTTACCCGGAAATCAGCCAGACGCGCCTCAATCAGTCGCGCCGTCTGTTCCAGTGCAAAATTATCAACAGGCGCTTCGCTAGCCGGCGGTGGCGTCAACAAATCCAAGGTTGGCAGCGGCGTAGTCGGTTTCTGCAGCGGTTGTTCATTACGCATCAGGAACGGGTGAATCAAGCCATCCATTGCCGGATGATGCGTTGGTGTTGCCACCGTTTCCTGTTTCGCGGCCTCAACAGGCGCTGACGTTGGTTGCGCTGGCTGACCAAACGTCAACGGGTTGTGCTCATCCTCGTCGTCCTCATGTTCACCAGCATGCATCGGCGGAAGCTCGGGTTCAGAACGGTAGGACGGCGGTGTATACGTGGACTCGCTGAACGTAGTCGGTTCAGGCTCGCGCTCACTCTCCGCGCTAAACGGCGAGAATGAAAAAGCGTTATGCGATGTGACAGGATTTGGCTGAACAGGCGCACTTACCACAGGCGGTGCTATCGGAGCAGGGATTTCCTCATCGCGCTGCAATGCGCTGGCATCATAACGTGACTGCTGCTGTGCCGCGAAATCTCTGGCTAGCTGTGCTTGCAGAAGCGCGTCTTCATCGTCTTCCTGTAGCGGGTATTCCTCTCCGTAACGCTGACGTTGCTGATCCAGATACGCTTGCTGCAATGCGGCTTCCTGCTGGGCGATATCATCCGGTGTCTCTTCCTGATACACGTCATTCGCCACTTCCGCTTCTTCGCTACCGTTCTGCGCCTGCAGCCTTGCTTGCTCTTCAGCCAGCCGCTGCGACGGCAGTTTTATTCCGTATGATGCCAGCTCGCGGCGAGTAGGGATACGAACAGGATTAGGACGTGGCAGTTCAGGCCCTACGCCGCGTTTAATCTGCGGGTTATCATCCCCATCGGCACTGAACGCCGGCATAAAGGTGTTATTCGCGTCGAAATCCGTATCGCGTGCCGGTTGTGGCGGCTCAGCAAACGGTTGAGCCACAGGTGCCGTAACAATCGGTGGGACGGTACTCTCTCCGTAACTATTTCCGTAAGGTGCATACACACTGCTATGGCGTTCAGGCGAGCTTGCGATTTCTGGCATTGCCGCTGGCGTTTCAGGGATTTCAAACGAATACAGCGGCGGATTTAGCGACGGCGTCGAATCAATCGCGGACGGGGTAACAGGCGGCATAATGCCAGCCGATGAAGCAGAGAATGCTGAATCAGACACTGCCACATCAGACAATGTTGACCCTGCCACCGGCGTTTCAGCGAAGAGAGCTGGCTGTGTCGCTGTCGGTGCGTTCTCAGCTAACGGTGATGACTCGTCTATCTTATTGTCTGCCGTCGTGTCGTTTACCGCATCAGCCACGGAAGGCGCAGAAAACAGAACATCATCGTCATCACGCTGTTGTGTGACTGCCTCACCCGACGCCTCATCGTGACGCAGATTAAGCGCATCGCGCTCATCCTCTTCACGATCGTGTTCTTCGCGATAGTCCTCGTCGCGGCGTGAACGGTTTGACATAAATGTCAGGCACCCCAAGACACCCGCGCCAATTTTTTCAGCGATCGTTAACCATGACCAGCCGGTAAACAGCGTTAACCCAGCCCCCCACACGCACAGCAGAATCAGCGTTGCGCCCATGCTGTTGAAACGCGGGATCATTGAGCTGCTCAACAGGCTTCCCAACACACCACCGGAAGCAAAATAGTAGAGATCGTCAATATTCAACGCAGCCAAACCGCAAGAGGTCAGGATCAGCGCCAATGTCCCAATCAGGCGAAGTGAAAAGGTAAAATAGTCAATAGTCTGGTTGTTATCACGCTGGCGGAAAGCGACCCAGCACAGGGATAACATAATCGGTGGAATGGCGTAGGCCAGCACACCAAAAATGAAGAACAGCGTATCCGCCAGCCATGCACCTGCTACACCACCGAGGTTGTGAATAGGTTCATGCCATGCAGTCTGTGACCAACTGGGGTCGGAGGGGCTGAAACTGAGTAGTGCGACACTAAGATAAACCGCAAAAAGTGCCACAACGATTAAAATCGCTTCAAGCAAACGACGTGTTCCACTGAGCTTTTTCAGGGTAACGTCTTTATCTTCTGTATATTCCTGGCTCAAGAGTCTCTCCAGGGGCCTGTAAGGTTTATGACAAAGCGCCGAGAAAACCCGGCGCTGGGACTGTATAAATTCACAGGAGTGTAGCTGAATTTATCGGGTTTTGCACCCACACGTTTATCGCGTCTTAATAACCAGACGGTTGCTTTGCTTCACTTCTTCCATCACCACGTAGGTACGGGTGTCGTTTACGCCCGGCAAACGCAGTAGCGTTTCACCCAGGAGCTTACGGTAAGCGGACATGTCTGGCACACGCGTTTTCAACAGGTAGTCAAAGTCACCGGAAACCAGATGACACTCCTGAATTTCTTCCAGCTTCTGCACAGCAGCATTGAACTGTTCAAACACATCAGGCGCGCCGCGGTTTAGCGTTATTTCAACAAAAACCAGCAGTGACGCATCCAGATAATGCGGGTTTAGCAGCGCTGTGTAGCCGTTAATGAAGCCCTGTCTTTCCAGACGACGTACACGTTCCAGACAAGGCGTTGGCGACAGCCCAACACGTTTGGAAAGCTCGACATTGGAAATACGTCCATCTTTTTGCAATTCGTTCAGGATGTTACGATCAATACGATCGAGATCTTTGCCTGGCCGTTTTTTAGTGTCTACCATTATTATTGTCTCTCTTCACTTTTCCCTGCACCCGCTTTACCCCGATAGACCTCATGTATCAGAGCTACCCTTAAAGAAGACACGCTGCCCATTTTGTATATCAACAGTCATTAACTTCTCGTTCTCGCCCCACGTATTGCTCACCCGGGAAAAGACCATCACGTCATATCCGTGGCCCAAAGGCCTACTACCTGCGCAAAAACGAATAAAAAGCCGAGCTTTTAACTGTTCACATACAAAAAATTTCCTCTTACCCAGATGTTTTCGCAAATGCACAGCCGATTGTCAAAGCAAAACAACGAAAATCAGAAGAAACTGCCAGATTGGATAAGCCAGAGCCATTCTCCGAGGTGACTTCAATCATTTTACTTATGAATGTGGCTGATTTTTCAGCGATTTGTCATCCTCATCGTCATTAACGATTAAACAAATAGCCAGCAACTTTTCTGCATACTTTTTTTACTCTTGTAATTTCCTTACAATCGTTCGCATTGTCCGTGGTAGAGACTGTTCGTAGTAAGGAAGCGGGTTTGTTGTAGAAACCGTTATATGAGCATTATCCGCCGTCATGAAATGAGGAAAGCATGGGTACTGTTAAACATCACAAGTTATTGATTCTGGGTTCAGGCCCCGCTGGCTACACTGCCGCTGTTTATGCTGCACGGGCGAATTTACAGCCAGTATTAATCACGGGTATGGAAAAAGGCGGTCAGCTGACGACCACGACCGAAGTAGAAAATTGGCCGGGTGATGCCGATGATTTAACTGGCCCGCTGTTAATGGAGCGTATGCATGCACACGCGACCAAATTTAATACCGAAGTGATCTTCGATCATATTGAACGTGTTGATTTACAGAACCGTCCCTTCCGTTTATTCGGCGATAGCGCCGAGTACACCTGTGACGCGCTGATCATTGCCACAGGGGCATCGGCTCGTTATCTCGGCCTGCCGTCTGAAGACGCGTTTAAAGGCAAAGGGGTTTCTGCCTGCGCAACCTGTGACGGGTTCTTCTACCGTAACCAGAAAGTCGCCGTAGTTGGCGGCGGGAATACCGCAGTAGAAGAAGCCTTGTATTTGTCTAACATCGCTGCGGAAGTGCATTTGATCCACCGTCGCGAGACGTTCCGTTCAGAGAAAATTCTGATCGACCGTCTGATGGACAAAGTTAAAAACGGCAACATCATCCTGCATACCAACCGTACGCTGGACGAAGTGCTGGGCGATGACATGGGTGTAACCGGTGTCCGTATCCGCGATACGCAGAGCGATGCCGCAGAAGAACTGGAGCTGGCTGGCGTGTTTATCGCTATCGGCCACAGTCCGAACACGGCCGTATTTGGCGGTCAGTTGGAACTGGAAAACGGTTATATCAAAGTGCAGTCCGGTATTCACGGCAACGCGACACAAACCAGCATTCCTGGCGTCTTTGCCGCAGGCGACGTCATGGATCACATCTACCGTCAGGCCATTACCTCCGCGGGTACCGGCTGTATGGCGGCACTGGATGCTGAACGTTACCTCGAAGGGCTGACCGTCAACAAGTAATTCGCTGCTGATAACGGAGCGGCAACAGCCGTTCCGTTTTCTTTATCTCTGGTTTGCCTTCCGCAACACAAAATTGATCGCCTCACCCATTTCCCCTCTCCTTTTCGTTTGCAGCGCGTCCCTGTCGCGGTAACATGGCGTCATTCTGCGTGATAGAAGATAATTTTGTTAACTAACAGTTACATGAGAGTTATTTTCTGTTAAGTCCATTTCTGCAATATAACGAACTGGTGCCTGATGAAAAAAACCAGACAGCAAGAACTGACCGCCTGGCTGAAACAACAGAGTAAGCTGGCGCAACGTTGGCTACGAATTTCACTACTGCTTGGGTTCCTAAGTGGTGCGTTAATCGTGGCACAAGCCTGGCTGTTAGCGACGCTGCTTCATGCCTTGATCATCGAGCATGCGACTCGCGAATCTTTGCTCTCTCCCTTCCTGCTGCTGATTGCCACATTTATTCTGCGCGCGCTCAACAGTGTGTTACGCGAGCGTGTTGGTTTTCTTTGCGGACAAGCCGTTCGACAGCAAATTCGTAAGCTGGTACTGGATCGATTGCAACAGCTCGGCCCTGCCTGGGTACAGGGCAAACCCGCCGGCAGTTGGGCAACGATGATCCTTGAGCAGGTTGATGATATGCAGGATTATTACGCCCGCTACCTGCCGCAGATGTATCTTGCCGCGCTGATTCCACTGCTTATCTTAATCACGATTTTCCCGCTCAACTGGGCTGCTGGCCTGATTCTGTTTCTAACCGCTCCGCTCATCCCGCTTTTTATGGCGCTGGTGGGCATGGGCGCGGCGGATGCCAACCGACGTAACTTTCTGGCGCTGGCACGCCTGAGTGGACACTTCCTCGATCGCCTGCGCGGGATGGAAACGCTACGCCTGTTCAATCGTGGCAAGGCTGAAACCGAACAAATCCGTCACGCTTCCGAAGATTTCCGTAGTCGTACGATGGAAGTGCTACGCATGGCGTTTCTCTCCTCGGGCGTACTGGAGTTTTTCGCCTCCATTTCAATTGCCGTGGTCGCCGTTTATTTCGGTTTCTCTTATCTCGGGGAGCTGGATTTTGGTCATTACGGCATGGGAGTGACGCTCTTCGCCGGCTTCCTCGTATTGATTCTGGCACCGGAATTCTTTCAGCCTTTACGCGATTTGGGCACCTTCTATCATGCCAAGGCCCAGGCTATCGGGGCAGCGGAATCACTGGTGACTTTTTTGTCAGAAGAAGGCGAAACCGTCGGCTTTGGCACACATGAATTCAGCAGCAATACCGCCATTGCTATCCGAGCGGAAGATCTGGTTGTCCTCGCGCCGAATGGCACACCGCTGACCCAACCGCTGACGTTCGGTATTCGCGCAGGTGAACGTATCGCGCTGGTCGGCCTCAGCGGAGCCGGGAAAAGCTCACTGCTTAATGTATTGCTGGGATTCCTGCCCTATCGCGGTTCACTCACCGTCAACGGTCAGGCCTTGAACACACTGACGCCTGAATCATGGCGTAAGCAGTTAAGCTGGGTCGGACAAAATCCTCACTTGCCGGAACAGACGCTGCGCAGCAATATTCTGCTAGGTAATCCGCAGGCCAGTCCTTTGGAATTGCAATATGCGATTGAGCACGCGTATGTACAGGAATTTTTACCGCAGCTCCCGCAAGGGCTGGAAACGACGATCGGTGACGGTGCAGCGCGCCTCTCCGTCGGACAGGCACAGCGCGTCGCCGTCGCCCGTGCGCTCATTCATCCTTGCAACTTACTGCTGCTGGATGAACCGTCAGCCAGCCTGGATGCCCATAGCGAGGAGCTGGTTATGACGGCGCTGAACGGCGCAGCACGCTCCCAGACCACGCTGCTGGTCACGCACCAGCTCACCGAGATCGCCGAGTATGACACGATCTGGGTCATGGACGGCGGTCAGTTAGTTCAACAGGGTGACTATCAAACACTCCGAGCCGAAGCAGGTCCCTTCGCGGCACTGCTGGCACAACGACAGGAGGCGCTGTAATGGCTCAGATGAAAACGATGCAGGTATTAAAACCGTTTCTCGCGCTTTATCGTCAGCATTTCTGGTATTTGAGTCTGGGCGTGGTATTGGCCATTGCAACGCTGCTGGCCAGCATTGGTCTACTCGCGCTATCCGGCTGGTTTCTGGCGGGAGCCGCGCTGGCAGGGATCGTCGGGCTGCTCACCTTTAACTATATGCTGCCTGCAGCTGGCGTGCGGGGCGCAGCGATTGCACGTACGGCCGGACGCTACGGGGAAAGAGTCGTCAGCCACGATGCCACCTTCCGCGTTTTGCTGCGCCTGCGTGTTTTCACCTTTTCTCGCATCCTGCCGCTCTCGCCGGGGGGGCTGGCGCAGTTTCGTCAGGCTGAACTGCTAAACCGGCTCGTAGCGGACGTCGATACGCTCGACCACCTCTATCTCCGCGTGATTTCACCCATCGTCAGCGCTTTTGCGGTCATTCTTATCGTTTGCTATGGCCTGAGTTTCATTGATGCTTCACTGGCTCTGACGCTGGGTGCCATCATGCTGGTACTGCTGCTGTGCCTGCCGGTTGTCTTTTATCGTGCGGGAAACGGCATCGGACAGGATTTGACCGCGCTGCGTGCACAATACCGCCTTCAGTTAACAACCTGGCTGCAAGGTCAGGCGGAACTCACCGTCTTCGGCGCACTCAGTCGCGTCCGTCAACAGCTGGCTCTGGTGGAAATTAACTGGCTACGCCGACAACGTCAGCAGGCCAACCTTACCGGTCTGTCTCAGGCGGTGATGATTTTATGCAGCGGGCTGACCGTTACCCTGATTCTGTGGCTGGCAGCGGATGGGGTTGGCGGTAATCCACAGCCCGGTGCGTTGATTGCGCTATTCGTGTTCGCCTCACTCGCTGCTTTTGAGGCACTGGCTCCCGTCACGGTGGCCTTCCAGCATATGGGGCAAGTGATTGCCTCCGCGGCTCGGGTCGATCAAATCATTCGCCAGCCCGTTGACGTCACGTTCCCTGATCACGGGCCAGAAACCTCACGCGAGGCGTCACTTGATGTCTCACATGTCGGTTTCACGTATCCCGGCCAGCCACAGCCCGTGTTGCAGAATATTACGCTTTCCATTCAACCGGGCGAGCATCTGGCGCTGCTGGGGCGTACCGGATGCGGGAAATCGACGCTATTGCAATTGCTGACCCGGGCATGGAATTGTGAATACGGAGAAATTACGCTGAATGGACATCCTCTTGCCGATTGGCGGGAAGACGATCTCCGCGCCATGATGAGCGTGGTGCCACAGCGCGTGCATATTTTCAGCGCAACACTGCGTGATAACCTGCTACTGGCCGCACCAGCCGCACGGGATGAAAAACTGGCTGAGGTATTACAGCAGGTTGGGTTAGAAAAACTGCTGGAAAACGAAGGTCTGAATGCCTGGCTGGGCGAAGGCGGTCGACAGCTGTCCGGTGGCGAGCAGCGCCGTATCGCATTAGCACGCGCCTTATTGCACGACGCACCGCTCGTGCTATTGGATGAACCGACAGAGGGGTTGGATGCAGAAACCGAAAAGCGTATTCTGCAACTGCTCCGCCAGCACTGTGCCGATAAAACGCTGATCGTCATCACTCACCGGCTATATGGTTTAGAATCGATGGATCGCATCTGTATTCTGGATGATGGCAAAGTGATCGAACAGGGGAGCCATCAGGACTTAATGGCACAACAAGGTCGTTATTGGCAGTTCCGCCAACACGTTTAGGGCAAACTCTGTTGAAACATAACGTTTGAAAAACATGCGTCTATACCAGCTTTCGCTTCAATCGCTTCAGTTCCCTGATCCGAATCATGCGCTAGATGACCCCAACGGCCTGCTGGCCGTTGGCGGCGACCTCTCCGTTGCCCGCCTAAAAGCCGCTTACCGACAGGGCATTTTCCCCTGGTTCTCTCCCGGTGAGCCGATCTTATGGTGGTCTCCAAATCCACGCGCGGTCCTGTTTCCTGGTGAACTCCATCTCAGCCGCAGCATGAAAAAATTTCTGAAGCGCCATACGTTTCACGCGACGCTGAATCAGGCCTTTGATGATGTCATTCACGCCTGCGCGCATGAGCACCATGACGGCACCTGGATTACGCCGGGCATTATCTCGGCTTATCGCCAGCTTCATCAGGCCGGAAAAGCGCACTCTGTCGAAGTGTGGCAGAATGGCGTACTGGTTGGTGGACTATATGGTATTGAGCAAGGACGGTTATTTTGCGGCGAGTCGATGTTCAGCCGCACGGATAATGCGTCAAAATACGCGCTGCTGGCATTTCAACAGCATTTTATTCGCCACGGTGGTGAACTGATCGATTGTCAGGTGTTAAACGCCCATACGGCTTCTCTGGGCGTGAGTGAAATATCCCGCGATCGCTTTCTGCAACAGCTTTCTCAGTTTCAGGATCTTGATGTCGATGACGGCTGTTGGCGACCACAACCGCTCGCCGAACCGGCATTTTGACAGAGAAATCGGGTAAATAACGCCCCAAACGTGAACGCTTCTTTACATAATGTCGGTTTTTCGGCATTATCTTGCGGTTAAAAAATAAAGGTAGTTAGACCTAGAGGATTCGATGGCCAAAGAAGACAATATTGAAATGCAAGGCACCGTGCTTGATACGCTGCCCAACACCATGTTCCGCGTTGAATTGGAAAACGGGCACGTGGTTACCGCTCATATCTCCGGTAAAATGCGTAAAAACTATATCCGCATCCTGACGGGTGACAAAGTCACTGTAGAGTTAACCCCGTACGACCTGAGTAAAGGCCGCATTGTCTTCCGCAGCCGCTAACCGGTTCGCTCATCGCTGATCACAGCGATATATGAGGATGTGACTCCCTCCCCAGCCCTTCCCTTCATGGCAAGGGCTTTTGTTTTTTAAAAACAGTTTTTTGGGCCAACCGTTTTAAGGTCAACAGCCCGCTTGTCATGGATTCCCTATATGAAACCTGACTCTTCCCTCTTTTCCCCTCTTTCCTTTCAGGAGAGTACGCCGCTCTATCGTCAGCTTTACGAACGCGTGCGTCGGGCTATCAGCACAGGCCTATTGTCACCGGGTGACCGTCTGCCTTCCGCACGTATGCTGGCAAAAGAGCTTGGCGTCGCACGCGGAACGATAGAACAGGCTTACTCGTTGCTGATTGCCGAAGGTTATTTGCAGGCACGTGGGCAAGCAGGCACGCTGGTGAATCCCGATTTACCCTTAGCGCCAACTTCCGTTACCGATGCGACGGTATCCCCCTCAGCGCCAGACGATGAACAAAACATACTGTGGCGTCCATCGCAACTGTTGCCTTTTCAAATGGGCGTTCCCGCTTTTGACGCCTTCCCGCGCAAGCTATGGGCTCGACTGGGCGCACGTTATCTTCGCAGCATGCAGTTATCGGATTGGGATTACCCCGCACCTTATGGCTTGCCAGCGCTAAGAAACGCCATCGCCTCTTATCTGCAAGTGGCGCGTGGCATTGACTGTACCGCTAGTCAGGTATTCATCACCTCAGGTTGGCGCACCAATTTACAACTCGCCGTTCTGGCCTTGCTGAAATCCGGGCAGCGCGTCTGGGTTGAGGATCCCGGCTATCCCCCGACTCGCCAGTTGCTATCACAATCTGGGTTATGTCCGGTTCCGGTCACCGTCGATCGTGAAGGATTCAACGTGGAGCGCGGTATCGCGCTGGCGAATGATGCCAGTATGGCCGTTGTCACGCCCGCGCATCAAAGCCCCTTGTCGATGTCGCTGTCACTTCCTCGGCGACAGGCATTATTGCAGTGGGCAACCGAGCAGAATGCCTGGATAGTAGAGGATGATTATGATGGGGAATATCGCTACGTCAGCCGCCCACTTCCCGCGCTCGCCAGTCTGGATCGTCATGGGCGGGTTCTGTATGCGGGCACCTTCAGCAAGGTGTTATTTCCGGGGATTCGGTTGGCTTATTTGGTTGTACCACAGGCGCAGATTGCCACCTTTGAACATATCAGCCGAATTTTCTTCGCTTCCGCATCGCCAACCATGACGCAGTCTATCGTTGCCAGCTTCATCGCTGAAGGCCATTTTGCCCGGCACATTCAGCGCACACGACGCCTTTATGCAGAACGTCGCACCGCCACCATCGCTGCGCTACAAGGGATTTTAGGCGATCGCATACATATTGACGCGCAGCCCGGCGGCATGCATTTAGTGTTACGCCTGCCGGATAACATAAGCGATCGACGACTTGCCGACCGCTTGCTGGCTCAAGGGATTGCCGTTCAGCCGCTATCACGTTGGGCTGTATCAGGAAACGGTGACAACGCACTACTCGCCAGTTTCACCAACTGCGCCACGATGTCAGAACCAGAGCGTCTGGCTACGTTGGTTCTGGCCGAGCTCGAACAGCACGAGCGTTAATTAGCTCAGATTGGCTTTTTCCAGACCGTACAGCTTATCTGCGGAGCCGGGAACAACCTGAAACGCGACGCCCAAACGATTCCAGCCATTAATCGCGATAATCATGAAAGATAAGTCAGCCAGATCTTCTTCTGACAGCTGTTCGCGAACGCGCGTAAACACCTCGTCCGGTACGCCGTGCGGCGGAAGATGGGTCAATACTTCTGTCCACTCAAGTGCAGCACGCTCGCGCGGGGAGAAAAGCGGTGATTCACGCCAGACAGCCACATGATGCAGACGTAGTTCGCGCTCTCCATTAATTTTGGCTTCTTTAACGTGCATATCAACGCAAAATGCACAGCCGTTAAGCTGAGAGGCACGCAGCGTAACCAGATGGCCTATTTCAGCCAGAAATGGTTTCTTGTGCAGAATGTTATTGAACTCTAGATACTTCTTGGCAGCATCGGGAGACTTGCTGTAGTAATCAAGACGTTGGCTCATCGTTCACTCCAAAATGAGAAAGGGTTAAGGCGAAGAGAGACAGCCATATATCGAGTAACGCATAACAGGGCTGGCAGCTCGGTAGCCATGATTGTGCAAAATCTTGGCCTATCCGAAAAGATCCAAGAATCGTGTTTTTAACTGGGCCATAATGCAAAATAGCGCACCAAGATCAGTCTGCGACCCAATAAAAAAGGGATGCCTCAGCATCCCTCTTAGATAACACACGATATCGATTAATTAACGCTTTCTGCTTTTCGTTTCTGTGCGCTCTGGAAGCCGTACGTCAGCTGTTGCGTCTCTTTATCCAGTTCCACCGTAACAGAGCCACCGTCCACCAGCGAACCAAACAGCAGCTCGTTGGCCAGCGGTTTCTTAAGGCTTTCCTGCATCACGCGTGCCATTGGTCGCGCACCCATTGCTTTGTCGTAGCCTTTTTCTGCCAGCCAGTCGCGCGCTTCATCGCTCACTTCCAGCGAGACGCCTTTCGCATCCAGTTGCGCCTGAAGCTCTACGATAAACTTATCGACAACCTGCTGAATGACGTCAGTCGACAGATGGTTGAACCAGATAATGCCATCCAGACGGTTGCGGAACTCCGGCGTAAAGACCTTTTTGATCTCTTCCATCGCATCAGTACTGTTGTCCTGATGGATGATACCAATGGATTTACGCTGTGTTTCCCGCACGCCTGCGTTGGTGGTCATGACGACAATGACATTGCGGAAATCTGCTTTACGCCCGTTGTTATCCGTCAGCGTACCGTTATCCATCACCTGCAACAGCAGGTTAAAGACGTCAGGATGCGCTTTTTCGATCTCATCCAACAGCAGCACCGCATGAGGATGCTTAATCACGGCATCCGTTAACAGACCGCCCTGATCGTAGCCCACATAGCCCGGAGGCGCGCCAATCAAGCGGCTGACCGTATGGCGTTCCATGTATTCGGACATATCAAAGCGCAGCAGTTCGATATCCAGCGCTTTGGCCAGCTGTAACGTCACTTCCGTCTTACCGACGCCGGTAGGACCAGCAAACAGGAAGGAACCAACCGGTTTACGCTCCTGACCCAGCCCTGCACGACTCATCTTGATAGATTCGGACAACGCTTCGATTGCCTTGTCCTGCCCAAACACCAGCATTTTCAGGCGATCGCTGAGGTTCTTCAGCACATCACGATCGCTGGCGGAGACGGTTTTTTCTGGAATACGGGCGATGCGGGCGACAACCGATTCGATGTCACTCACGTTGACCGTTTTCTTACGTTTGCTAACCGGCACCAGTCGGCTACGCGCGCCCGCTTCGTCGATCACATCAATCGCTTTATCCGGCAGGTGACGGTCATTAATGTATTTCACCGCCAGTTCTACCGCAGCACGAACCGCTTTCGACGTATAGCGAACATCATGGTGAGCCTCATACTTCGGCTTCAGACCATTAATGATTTGTATGGTTTCTTCCACGCTAGGTTCAGTGATATCGATTTTCTGGAAACGACGCGCCAGCGCCCGATCCTTTTCAAAGATATTGCTGAACTCCTGATAGGTGGTCGAGCCGATAACGCGAATCTTGCCGCTGGAAAGCAGCGGTTTAATCAGATTAGCCGCATCAACCTGACCGCCGGACGCTGCACCCGCGCCGATAATCGTGTGGATTTCATCAATGAACAGAATGCTGTTTTTATCCTGTTCCAACTGTTTCAGCAGCGCCTTGAAGCGTTTTTCAAAGTCACCACGGTATTTGGTACCCGCCAGCAGCGCGCCGATGTCCAGCGAGTACAGCGTACACTCCGCCATCACTTCCGGCACATCGCCCTGCACAATACGCCAGGCCAGCCCTTCAGCAATCGCCGTTTTACCGACGCCAGATTCGCCGACCAGCAGCGGGTTATTTTTACGGCGACGGCACAATACCTGAATCGTACGCTCCAGTTCCTTATCCCGGCCAATGAGCGGGTCGATACCGCCAACGCGAGCCAGTTGATTCAGATTGGTGGTGAAGTTTTCCATACGATCTTCCCCTCCTGCCTGTTCTTCATTGACGGGACTTTCAGGGTTCGGCGCCTGATCGGATTCTTCTTTACGCGTGCCGTGGGAAATAAAGTTCACCACATCCAGACGGCTGACGTCATGCTTGCGTAGCAGGTAGGCGGCCTGAGATTCCTGTTCGCTAAAAATAGCGACCAGGACGTTGGCACCGGACACTTCGCTGCGGCCAGAGGACTGCACGTGGAAAACGGCACGTTGGAGTACGCGCTGGAAGCTAAGCGTGGGCTGAGTTTCGCGCTCGTCGTCACTCTGCGGTAATGTTGGTGTGGTTTGCTCAATGAACGCTTCCAGTTCCTGACGCAGCGCGGCTAAATCTACCGTGCAGGCTTCCAATGCTTCACGGGCGGCTGGGTTACTGAGCAGAGCCAACAGCAGGTGCTCCACGGTCATAAACTCGTGTCGGTGCTCACGCGCTCTGGCGAAAGCCATGTTGAGACTGAGTTCCAGTTCTTGATTGAGCATAGGCACCTCTCCCAATAAATCGCCTGACTTCAGGCTTTTTCCAGCGTACAGAGCAGCGGGTGCTCATTTTCTCTGGCATAACGATTAACTTGTACGACCTTGGTCTCAGCCACTTCAGCGCTGAATACGCCACAAATCGCTTTACCCTGATAATGCACGGTTAACATAAGCTGTGTGGCACGTTCAATATCATAAGAAAAGAACTTTTGCAGAACGTCAATAACAAATTCCATCGGGGTGTAATCATCGTTATTCAACACCACGTTATACATGGAAGGCGGCTGCAATTTTTCTTTCTGTTTATCGGCGGTCAGGTTCTCAGATTGTGACCACGTACTGTTGTTTCCCATTCTCTATCCACATCATGTAACGAATATCGCGACTCACGACATTGGTCTGTTTATTCCTAATAGATTCGAGAAGCAGGAAGTAAGCGCCTGCGACTTGAAAGATGACGGGTATCTCTACATTTACAGTAGCACGTCTGCTTTTTATTTTACCACCTGAGGGATTAAATGGTTCCCGGAAAGCAAAATTCAAGGTCTGTAACCGATATCTTGATTACGCAACGCGATCGTGGGTTCATCAATAGCGTTATCTGCATCAAACTTTGACAAACTGCCTTCCTCACCACGCGGTGGATCGCTTGACGCCGGGATCGATTTCACTAAAGTGTACGGATGAATTGATGGGGTTTTAATCAATTCGTATTCGTAGTAACCAAATAACCACACCTTACTGAAAAGAATACTCTTGCGAAGGATGTCAATGCATGGAGACAGGTACTGTTAAATGGTTCAATAATGCCAAAGGGTTTGGTTTTATCTGTCCAGAAGGGGGCGGTGACGATATCTTCGCGCACTACTCAACCATTCAAATGGATGGGTACCGGACTCTGAAAGCCGGACAGGTTGTCAGGTTTGATGTTCATCAAGGGCCGAAAGGCAATCATGCCTGCCTGATCGTCCCGCAAGTCGCCGAGGCCGCATCCTGACCCCTGCTACACCCTACACGTTTACTCAGAATACCTACGCTAAACCGTAAAATGACTATAATGCGACAAATGCCGTTCGTTATATCGAACGGCATTTTTTTATATGTATCGCACTAATCCGCCCGCCCACGGGCCAGCCACAGCACGCGGGAAAACATGCTGCGGATAAGCGGTGGGATTGCCTCGCTGCCCATCGCTGCGGCTTCCATCGCGACTTCAATCGCCAGGTCTGGCTTGGACGACCGATGAATAGCCTTGATGATGATTTTATGCATCGAGAGCGGCACTTTTTCCGGCAACTGCGCGATGCGGTGATAAACGTGACTGAATCCCTCACGGTACATGTAGTGTTCCATGTCCGATGCGGGCAAGACGGTCAAATGATCGCGCTCGCTCTCGTCCTGTACGGTTAACATGCTTTTCGCCGTCGCGGCATACTTTTTCCCCGCATCATCGCCATCGACCAGCACGTGCCATTCAATCCCCATACGACGTGCGAACCTCAGCAATGGCCGGAGCCCGGACTGGGCAAATTCAATCACCTTCACCCCTTCCGCCTCAAAATGATGTCCACATTGGCGCGCCAGTTCATTCAGCATCCACACTTCGGTTTCCCCTTCCACCAGCAGCCAGCAGCGGGCAAAGAGTGACGCGGGTCGATTCATACGAATGTGAAACGCAATGCGTCGGCTATCTTCCGCACTCATACCCTGACGACCAATACGGTATGTCGCCACCCGTGAGGATTCCCGCACCAGGCGGCACACCTGCTCCATCGGCACCAGCGACAGCAGTTCGCCTGAATTCGTTGTTGTAACCTTTTGGAGTGGCAACTGCACCAAAAGCCCCCAGGCGACGGATAGCATAATCGGGTGCAGCCGGGTTTCCGGGTCTTCAATCAGCAAGAGCGGACGCGCATGGGGATCCAACGCCACCGACCCTTTCGCCTGTAATAGCGTAGAAAACAATTCCAGCAGGATAATCCGGCGACTGCGGCTATTGGGGTCGGCAATCAGGCGATTGATGTTATCCAGCGATCGCCACGATTTACCGTTATGCGTTCTCGCATGCCGATGATGGCGCCGGTCATTACCCGTGGCGTTCTGCTCGGAAAAATAGTGCTCCAGCAGTTGCCGCATCGCCACCAGACCCTGACGCAGCTCTTTATCCGTCAGCTTCTGCGGATTTTGCACCAGCTCGCGCATCAGTTGCTCAAACTGCTGAGCCAGCTTTTCATTGCTGTTATCTAATGTCGCGGCCAGCGTTCCAGAGCGCAAACGCCGCATAAAACGCGCATCACGCAGCCGCAGCACCGGATGCAGGCGGATAATTTCTCTGGCCAGTTCATCAATATCATCCAGCGGTATCGGATGCCCGTCAGCGTCCAGAAAGCTACGCCAGGTGAAGACCGACTGGCTTTCGTCCACCTCACCTTCTAACCGATAAAAAACGCGGTATAGCGACGCTTCGCCCTCCACCCACACAGGGCTAAGCGAACGGTAGCGAGGGGATAAATGATGGCCAGGTGCCGTCTCGCAAAACGTGAAAATAACCTGAAGATGCTTTTCCCGACTATTTTCATCTCCCGGCGTGAAGTGAAAATCCTGCATATCAAAATGGTAAAGCGGCAACGTCGGTGCCAGCAGCAGCGAGAGCGCATCCAGCAGGCTTGATTTCCCCCAGGCGTTCTCACCAATCAGTACGTTGTTCTCGTCCAGCGTCAGCGACAGACGATTGATTCCCCGAAATCCCAGGATTTCAATACTTTCCAGATGCATCTTTCTCTCCTGTAGCAGCTGCCTGCGAGTTTCTGCTGCAAAAATGCTCAATGTATAGAATATCCTGCCAGACAGCGCTTTACTCACTCCGATAATTTGTTTAATTTTAATAGATTATCGTTTTTCTTCCCGCCAAGTGTAGCCGATGAATCCTACGATGTTGTCAACGGACGCACGGTTTGTCTTTCCGCTGTGTCGATGCCTATCGGGGTAGAACTGAAGAAGAAAAGCCTCATGGTTTAACGACGGGCCCCTGCCAATCCTAAAATACGGGTTAGCGCCGTTTTTCTCGCGTAAGGACATCAATTCTGTGATGTATTCAGGATTATTAATTATTTTATTACCGCTCATCATTGGCTATCTGGTACCGCTGCGCGGCAAAAAAGGATTACAGCGGGTTAACCAACTGTTGAGTTGGATGGTGTACGTTATTCTGTTTTTGATGGGCATAAGCCTGGCCTTTCTGGAAAATCTCAGCAGCAATTTGTTACTGATCTTCCGCTACACCGCCGTCTTCGCCTTCTGTATTGTCGCGGCAAACGGCATTGCCTTGTGGCTGTGGGAAAAACCCAGCGCGTGGCGTAGCAAGTACAAAGACGCGGCTCCGCCGTCCAGACTGCGAATGATCCTTGAATCATTCAAACTCTGTGGCGTGGTATTCGGCGGTTTTTTGCTGGGCTTAACGCAATGGCCGGGATTCACCTACGCCAGTAAAGGCAGCGAATATGCCCTGATCTTCCTACTCTTTCTGGTGGGTGTTCAACTGCGTAACAGCGGGATGACGCTGCGCCAAATCGTATTAAATCGTCGCGGTCTGGTCATCGCGCTCATCGTCGGTATCAGTGCGCTCGGTGGTGGCCTGCTGGCTGCGTGGATTTTGGGTCTGCCGCTAAAAACCGGTCTGGCGATGGCATCCGGCTATGGATGGTATTCGCTGTCAGGCATTCTGCTCACCGACTCCCTCGGGCCCGTCATCGGCAGCACCGCGTTTTTCAACGATCTGACTCGTGAGCTACTGGCGATTATGCTGGTTCCCGTGCTAGCACAGCGTAATCGCTCCTGCGCATTAGGACTTTGCGGTGCAACCTCGATGGATTTCACGCTGCCCGTCTTGCAGCGCAGCGCGGGTATTGATGTGGTGCCTGCTGCCATCGTACATGGTTTCTTATTAAGCCTCGCGGCTCCCATATTGATGGCGTTATTTTCTTCATAAGCGCACACTGAACACCGTTTTCCCCCTCGTTTATGGGCTGTGATTGAGAGTGATTTTCATTGCCCATCACCAAACTTGCGCTAAATCAAATTTACCTAAAGTTGCAGTAAAAAAGCCTTTTTACCTGCCTCGGCTAACACTATGCTTTAAACAAGCATTTTAAATGCAACTTAAAAAAGGAAGTCATTATGTTTTGTGTGCAATGTGAACAAACGATTCGTACCCCTGTTGGAAACGGCTGCTCTTACGCGCAGGGCATGTGCGGCAAAACCGCAGAAACCTCCGACCTGCAAGACCTGCTGGTCGCTGTGCTGCAAGGGCTTTCTGCCTGGGCGCTGAAAGCCCGTGAGTTGGATATCATCGATCACGATGTCGACAGCTTTGCGCCACGCGCCTTCTTCTCTACGTTGACCAACGTTAACTTCGATTCTCAGCGCATTATTGGCTACGCACAGGAAGCCATTACACTGCGTGAGTCTTTGGCTGTTCGCTGCCGTCTGCACGATGCTACCGTGACCGTCGATCACCCAATGGCAGCCCTGCAACTGGCAGGTAACGATATTCCGACCTTACTGCAACAGGCGGCAGATTTTGCGCTGGACAGCGATAAAGCCAGCGTTGGTGACGACGTTCACGGCTTGCGCATGCTTAACCTTTACGGCCTGAAAGGTGCGGCAGCTTATATGGAGCACGCCCACGTTCTCGGTCAGTATGACAACGCGATCTATGCCGAATATCATGCTTTCATGGCATGGCTGGGCACACAGCCATCCGATGTTGACACCCTGCTGAACAACGCAATGGGCATCGGTAAAATGAACTTCAACGTTATGGCGATCCTTGACCATGGCGAGACCCATGCTTACGGCCATCCACAGCCGACCTCCGTTAACGTCCGCCCAATTGCGGGTAAAGCGATTCTGATTTCTGGTCATGACCTGAAAGATCTGCGCATGCTGCTGGAGCAAACCGAAGGCACCGGCGTGAATATTTATACCCACGGCGAAATGCTGCCTGCACACGGTTACCCAGAGCTGAAAAAATTCAAGCATCTGGCAGGCAACTACGGCAGCGGCTGGCAGAACCAGCAGACTGAGTTTGCCAAATTCCCTGGCGCAATCGTCATGACCTCCAACTGTATTATCGATCCAAACGTGGGCAACTACGGCGACCGCATCTGGACGCGTAGCATCGTAGGCTGGCCGGGCGTGAACCACCTGGAAGGCGACGATTTCAGCCCGGTTATCGAACAGGCACAGGGTCTGGCTGGTTTCCCATACAGCGAAATCGAGCACATGATCACCGTCGGGTTTGGTCGTGAAACGCTGTTGAGCGCCGCGGATACCGTCATCGATCTGGTTGCACAGAAAAAGCTGCGTCACGTCTTCCTGGTTGGCGGATGTGACGGTAGCCGTGAAGAACGTAGCTACTTCACGGACTTTACGCTGAACGTTCCGCAAGATTGCCTGATCATGACGCTGGCCTGTGGTAAATACCGTTTCAACAAACTGGACTTCGGTACGCTGGAAGGCCTGCCACGTCTGCTGGATGTCGGTCAATGTAATGATGCCTACGCGGCCATTATTCTGGCCGTTAAGCTGGCGGAGAAACTGGGCTGTGGCGTGAACGACCTGCCGCTGAGTCTGGTGCTGTCCTGGTTTGAACAGAAAGCGATTGTCATCCTTCTCACCCTGCTGTCCCTCGGCGTGAAGAATATCTACACCGGGCCAACGGCACCGGGCTTCCTGACGGACAACCTGCTTGCCATTCTGAACGACAAATTCGGTATGCGAGCGATTACCACCGTTGAGCAGGATATGAACACCATTCTGGCCGCTTGATGAATCAATGCGGACGGAGGAGCGCGTTCCTCGTCACGCAGCGTGAGGTGTCGGCATTGATGCCTCACGCTAAGCCCACTGTCTTATGGGCCGCCATTTTTACACGCTTCACCGTACCCGTTTGTTATGGAGATTGATTATGACCATGCCCGCACTACAGATTGGGCCGACACCGCTGTGTTCTAACCGCATGCAGGTACATTCGATTACTCAGGAAACGCCTGATGTCTGGACGATTTCACTGGTTAATCATGATTTTTATCCGTATCAGCCGGGTCAGTATGCGTTAGTCAGCATTGCCAACAGCGCGGAGACGCTACGGGCTTATACGATTTCTTCTTCACCGGGCCTCAGCCGTTTTATTACCTTGACGGTAAGAAGACTGGACGACGGTGTCGGTTCCCGCTGGCTGACCCAAGCGCTGAAAGTCGGTGATTATCTGTGGCTGTCTGATGCACAAGGCGAGTTTACCTGCGCCAACGCGGTCAGCGATCGCTACCTGATGGCGGCGGCAGGCTGTGGCGTCACGCCGATTATGTCGATGTGTCGTTGGCTGCTGGCAAACAAACCGCAAACCGATATCCACGTTATTTTCAACGTGCGCAATCCGCTGCAGGTGATCTTCGCCAAAGAATGGCAGGATCTGGTGCAGCGTTATCCGCAGCAGTTGCATCTGACGCTGATGGCAGAGTTTGACGCTGCGCCCGGTTTCCTTTCGGGACGTATCAGCGGCGACCTGCTGGTCGAACACGTGCCGGATATCGCCAGCCGCACCGTGATGACCTGCGGCCCGGCACCGTACATGAACCAGATTGAAACTCTGAGTCAGCAGCTTGGCGTTGCCTCAAACCGCATCTTCAAAGAACAGTTCCGCCCGGCAGATGAAGCACTGGATGACGATGCCGATCAGCTCACGCTGACCATCAGCCGTCCGCTGAAAAACCTGCGCGTTCCGGTAGGCATCAGTCTGCTGGCCGCACTGGAAGCCAATAAGGTGCCGGTTGTCGCCGCCTGCCGCGCCGGTGTTTGCGGGAGCTGTAAAACCCGCGTGCTATCCGGTAATTACACCACCAGCAGTACCATGACGCTAACACCAGCCGAGATCGAACAAGGCTATGTTTTGGCCTGTAGTTGCCAGCTGCAAGGCGACACCGTTCTGGCCTGATACGCCCGCGTTTTACCCCCTTCTGTCCGGTAGCCTCGGCTATCGGGCAGGTAGCCTCGGCTATCGGGCAGGTAGGTCATGTTAAATGACGCTGGGTTTCAGGCGAATATTAACGCCATAGTTTTCATCGCTTTTGCCCTTTCCCCATTCATCTTTTGCCGATTTATCTTTTCCTGATTTGTCTTTTCCCGATTTATCTTTTCCAGATTATAGTAAGCCATGGTTATATTTTGCTGTGGAGCCACTGGCACATGACATCCCCCTCAGCCCCGATCCTGATTCTGGGCGCAACTGGCTACATTGGCCGCCATTTAACCGAGCGCTTGAGCAAACAAGGCAACCGAGTCATCGCTGCCGGTCGGAATATCGAATCCCTCGCGTCACGGCATTGGCCGGGCGTCGACTGCCAACAGGTTGATCTCGCTAAGCCAGAAAGTTTGCCTGATGGCCTATGGGGCGCAGAAACACTCTATTATCTGGTGCACAGCATGGGCGACGGCGCGGACTTCGTCGCAAGAGAACGGATGACCGCCATGAACCTGCTGCTGGCACTGGCTTCCAGCAACGTAAAACAGATTATTTATCTGGGGTCGCTTCAGGCGAAAGACGATACCTCACCGCACATGCAGGCACGCCAGATCACGGGAGATGTTTTACGCAGCAGCGGTATTCCCGTCACAGAGCTGCGTGCGGGCATTATTATCGGGACCGGTTCAGCGGCGTTCGAGATCATGCGCGATATGGTCTATAACCTGCCGATACTGACGCCGCCGCGCTGGGTGCGCTCTAAATCATCCCCTATTGCGCTGGAAAACCTGCTGGTGTATCTGATCGGCATCGCACAGCACCCCGCGACAGAAAACCGCATCATGGATGCCGCAGGCCCCGAATACATCAGCTACCAGACCATGTTCGAGCGTTTCATTCAGATCAGCGGCAAGCGCCGGTTGCTGATCCCCGTTCCCATGCCGACGCATCTGGTGTCTGTCTGGTTCTTGCATCTGGTGACCTCGGTTCCCCCCTCCATCGCCCGCGCCCTAATTCAGGGGCTAAAACACGACTTACAGGCCGATGGCCGCGAATTGCAGGCATTAATCCCACAAACGCTGATGAGCTTTGATGACGCCGTGCACCTCACGTTGCAAAGCGAAATGGAGAGCGTACAGCAGGCCGACTGGGGCGATGACACCGAGGTGCGCGCGCGCTGGAAGCCGAATTATGGCTTTTACCCTAAACAGGCGGGCCATACGATGGAGACGCCCGCGTCCAGTCAGGCGCTCTGGCAGGTCATCCAGCAAGTCGGCGGGAAGGAAGGCTATTTTTACGCGAATACACTGTGGAACATCCGCGCCCGGCTGGACGATCTCTGCGGTAACGGCGTGACTTATGGACGCCCCGAGCGCCCGACGCTGGAAGTGGGCGACAAGATTGACGGCTGGAAGGTTATCTCGATCAAGCCACAGCGTCAGCTGGTGCTGCTATTCGGCATGAAAGCACCGGGGCTGGGGAAACTCAACTTTACTATCACGGACAAAGGCACTCACCGAACCGTGGACGTCCGCGCCCGCTGGCACCCTTCCGGGTTCAACGGGCTGGTCTACTGGTTCCTGATGATGCCGGCTCATCTGTTTATCTTCCGTGGCATGGCGGCGCGTATTGCGAAACTGGCAGAGAAGGAAGTGATTTAGCGGCTGCCGTATTTCTCCAGCAGCGCGTCGACAATCGCTTCACTCTGCGCATCGGGCTGGCCTTGATAGTTCTCAGGACGGAAATGCATCTGGAAAGCGGCAATCACCTGCCGCTTCTCACGCACAGTCATCGTGTCCTGCACCGAGTAGCCATAGCGCCCCAGTTTTTCCAGCAGAACCGCTTCATCCACTGGCTGCAACGGCTGACGTCCATTCAAATAGAGCGCTACCCGCTGCGCATCCGGCCAGGCACCCACTCCCGCTTGCGCAAGCGCTTTCCAGGGGAAGAGCGGCCCGGGGTCTTGTTTGCGCTGTGGGGCGATATCGCTGTGCGCCACCACGTTCTGCGGCGCAATCTGATAGCGATCAACGATATCCCGGGCGATCGCGGTCACGAGCTGAATTTGCGAAGCGGTAAACGGTTCCCACGTATAGCCGGTTAGCGTGCGCTGATAGCCCGCGTTTTCGATCTCAATGCCAATCGACGAATTATTCAGTCGACTAAATCCACGCCAGCTACTGGCTCCCGCATGCCAGGCAGCCTGAGATTCCGGCACCAGTTGCCAGGCAAGTGGCTTACCGTGCTGCAAAGGTGGATGTGCTGGAACCAGATAATGCGCGCTGACGTGATCATCCGTCAGAATATTCAGCGAGGTGGCAAAGTCTTCCGCCGTATAATGAATCACTAAAAAGCGGATGCGAGACTCCTGAGCCCGCGACTGCAATGCGGTCTCCAGCACATAATTATTCTGTTCTTTCAACGAAGAGGCTGATTGGCAACCTGCCAACAGCCCCAGCGCTATGCAGAGCATCCATTTCAACATCGTTGTTCCACCGCTTTTTCACACCGTCTCTGGCAACTTGAAGTATGACGAGTATAAGCCACTAGCGGCGAACCTTTACTGCGGTGCCGCTAACGGTCACCATCAGCATGCTGCCGTCCTTCCCGACGGTTTCATAGTCAAGATCGATGCCTACCACGGCATTCGCCCCTAAATCTTCGGCTTGCTCCTGTAACTCTTTAAACGCAATCTGTCGCGCCTTACGCAGCTCTTTCTCATAGGCACCGGAACGGCCGCCGACGACATCGCGGATACTGGCAAAAAAGTCACGGAAGATGTTCGCACCCAGAATGGCTTCGCCGGTCACGACGCCACAATATTCAGTAATGGTGAAGCCTTCCAGATTCGGCGTAGTGGATAATTGCATGTCGTCTCCTTTCACTGCTATTGGCTATATAAGGCGCAGCTCTGCTGGCCTCGCGATGAGAAAGCACGTGCTCAGCCGTAAGTCACTATTTTGTGCTATTATTTAACCAACAAATCGCTTATTGGCAAATTTTAACCCACGGTGATTGCATAACTATTCTGCCGACGTTAACATTCGCCGCATCAATGTCTATTCAATTCTTACGCATGAGTATTCAACTAAACGGCATTAACTGTTTCTACGGCACATACCAGGCGCTATTTGATATCACCCTCGATTGTCCTGCGGGTGAAACGCTGGTGCTTCTTGGTCCCAGCGGTGCGGGAAAGAGTTCGCTGATACGCGTTCTTAATCTGTTGGAAATGCCACGTTCTGGCAAGCTTTCCATCGCCGGTAATCAGTTTGATTTTCAGCGCACGCCATCCGACAGCGCGATCCGTGAATTGCGTCAGAATGTCGGGATGGTGTTCCAGCAATATAATTTGTGGCCGCATCTGACCGTAGTGCAGAACCTGATCGAAGCGCCCTGCCGCGTGCTGGGGCTGAGTAAAGAAGAAGCGAAAGCGCGAGCAGACAAGCTGCTGACGCGCCTGCGCCTCAATGACTTTGCCGATCGCTTCCCTCTTCATCTTTCTGGCGGACAGCAACAGCGTGTCGCGATTGCCCGTGCGCTGATGATGGAACCTCAGGTTCTCCTGTTTGATGAACCGACTGCCGCGCTGGATCCAGAAATTACCGCTCAGGTCGTCAACATCATCCGTGAATTGGCAGAAACTGGCATTACGCAGGTGATTGTGACCCACGAAGTTGAATTTGCCCGTAAAACGGCAAGCCGTGTGGTGTATATGGAAAACGGCCGCATCGTTGAACAAGGGGATGCGACGCACTTTACCCAGCCGCAGACGCCTGAATTCGCTGGTTATTTGTCACATTGATTACTATCAGGAAAATGATAATGAAAAAATTGATTGTTGCAGCCTTATTCGCCGTTGGTGCCGTCTCTGCTAACGCCGCAGATACCATCCGTTTCGCAACCGAAGCCTCCTACCCTCCGTTCGAATTTGTCGATGCCAATAACCAAATCCAAGGTTTTGATATCGATCTGGCCAATGCGCTGTGCAAAGAAATGCAGGCGACCTGTACGTTCAGCAATCAGGCCTTCGACAGCCTGATCCCCGGCCTGAAATTCCGCCGTTTCGAAGCCGTCATCGCGGGAATGGACATTACCCCTGAGCGTCAGCAGCAGGTGTCGTTCACCCAGCCTTACTATGACAACTCAGCTCAGTTTATTGCCCAGAAAGGGAAAGTGGCCGATATCGCCGCGCTGACGGGCAAACGCGTTGGCGTACAGAATGGTACCACCCACCAGAAATACCTGATGGAAAAGCATAACGATATCAAAACCGTGCCTTACGACAGCTACCAGAATGCCGTGCTGGACCTGAAAAATGGTCGTCTGGATGCCGTGTTCGGTGACACCGCCGTGGTTAACGAATGGCTGAAACAGAACGATACGCTGGCAACCGTGGGTCAGAAAGTGACGGATAAAGGTTACTTCGGTATCGGTCTGGGCATCGCCGTGCGCCAGAACAACGATGAGCTGCTGAAAAAATTCGACACTGCGCTCAACAAAATCAAGCAGGATGGCACTTACGAGACCATCTACAAAAAATGGTTCCAGCAGTAATCTGACGCTCAATGATTGAATTTCAACCTCTTGCAAGCGCCGCCGGGATGACCGTCGGCCTTGCCGTTTGTGCACTGGTGCTCGGCCTCGTGCTGGCGATGCTGTTTGCCGTTTGGGAAACTGTCCGCTGGAAAGCCGTTAGCTGGACGGGAACCGCAGTCGTGACGCTGTTGCGCGGCCTGCCAGAAATTCTGGTCGTGCTGTTCATCTATTTCGGCTCTTCTCAGTTGCTGATGATGCTGGCAGACGGATTTACCCTGAATCTCTTCATCGTGCAGATTCCGGTAAAACTGGATATCGGCATGTTTGAAATCAGCCCATTCCTGTGCGGCGTGATTGCGCTGGCGCTGCTGTATGCCGCCTACGCATCCCAAACGCTGCGCGGCGCGCTGAAAGCCGTCCCGCAAGGGCAATGGGAATCAGGTCAGGCGCTGGGACTCAGTAAAGCCGCGATCTTTTTCCGTCTGATCATGCCGCAGATGTGGCGTCACGCCCTGCCAGGATTAGGCAATCAGTGGCTGGTATTGCTGAAAGATACCGCGCTGGTGTCGCTGATCAGCGTGAACGATTTGATGCTGCAAACCAAAAGCATTGCGACACGGACGCAGGAGCCATTCACCTGGTACGTTGTCGCGGCGGCGATCTATTTGATTATTACGTTGTTAAGTCAGTACGTGCTGAAACGCATTGAACTGCGCACCACGCGTTTTGAGCGGAGGCCTTCCTGATGCTCGCTTATTTACCTGAGCTTGTAAAAGGCCTGCACACCAGCCTGACCTTGACGGCGGTCTCCATCGTCGTGGCGCTGGTGTTATCGCTGCTGCTGACTGTGGTACTGACGCTCAAAACGCCGGTCATCTCGCTGTTGGCGAAAGGCTACATTACGCTGTTTACCGGTACGCCGCTGCTGGTGCAAATCTTCCTGATTTACTACGGCCCTGGGCAATTTACCTCTATCCAGCAAATCCCCTGGCTGTGGAATCTGCTTTCACAACCGTGGCTGTGTGCGATGGTGGCACTGGCGCTCAATAGCGCGGCTTATACTACGCAGCTTTTCTATGGTGCGGTAAAAGCGATTCCTGCCGGACAGTGGCAATCCTGTGCCGCGTTGGGCATGGATCAGAAGCAGACATTACGTATTTTGCTGCCATTTGCGTTTAAACGTGCGCTGTCTTCTTATTCAAATGAAGTGGTGCTGGTGTTTAAGAGTACCTCACTGGCTTACACCATCACGCTGATGGAAGTGATGGGCTACAGCCAGCTGATGTACGGCCGGACGTATGATGTGATGGTGTTTGGTGCCGCTGGGATTATCTACCTGTGCGTCAACGGGTTACTGACACTACTGATGCGCTGGGTTGAGCGTCGTTCGCTGGCATTCGAACGCCGCAATTAATGCTTATTGCATGTATCCACTTAGAAAGCAGGCTTTGATAGCCTGCTTTTTTTATGGCGTGCCATCCCTGACCGTCCTCCTTACGGGCCGTTGTTGACGTAAAAACATGCAATAAATCGACTTATTAATCATTTTAATTGCATATAAATTCAATTAATGGCATGGTAATCGCCATGACGTCGGAACCCTTCCGCACAGTTATCCTATAAGAAAAACAGACAGGAGTAGGTAATGAAAAAATTAGTGCTCGCCACGTTACTGGCAGGAATCGCCTTCAGCGCCACCGCCGCAGACACCATACGTTTTGCATCATCAGCTACCTACCCGCCATTTGAGTCACTGGATGCCAGCAACGAAATCGTCGGTTTCGATATGGATCTGGCGAAAGCGCTGTGTAAGCAAATGCAGGCGACCTGTACATTCACCAATCAGGCGTTTGACAGCCTGATCCCTGCGCTGAAATTCCGTCGCTATGACGCCGTGATTTCCGGTATGGACATCACGCCAGAGCGCAGCAAGCAGGTCGCGTTCACGCAGCCTTACTATGCCAACTCCGCCGTGGTTATCGCGCAAAAAGGGAAATTCAGCGACTTTGCCGCGATGAAGGGCAAACGCATTGGTATGGAAAACGGCACGACGCACCAGAAGTACATGCATGATAAGCACCCGGAAGTGCAAACTGTTTCTTATGACAGCTACCAGAACGCGGTACTGGATCTGAAAAATGGCCGTATTGATGGTGTATTCGGTGATACCGCTGTCGTCAACGAGTGGATCAAGGCGAGCCCTGAACTGGCAACGGTTGGCGAACATGTGACTGACGCGGAATACTTCGGCACTGGGCTGGGCATCGCCGTTCGCCCCGATGACAAAGCGCTGTTGGAGAAACTGAATAAAGCGCTGGACGCCATCAAAGCGGACGGCACTTATAAAACCATCAACGACAAGTGGTTCCCGCAATAAGGTTTGATCTGCGCGGTGTGAATGCACCGCGTTATAAAACGCCTCTACATTCCATGTCAGATAGTTCAAAGATTTCGTGCGTATTGATTACCGCATTTCTATGTCATTTCATCACACGCCCGACAAGGCGCGCTCAAACGCCGCAGCGCCTTGACCACTGGCTTTGATGGCGTGAATTGCGCCGCTGCGCGGTACCTTCGGCGTTCGTATCCGCTGTTCGGACCGTCTGCGACGCGTTCCTTACGCGGCGCAGACTTTCGCGGCGTCCATGCCGCTCATCCGGCGGCCACGCCCACCTCAGCGCAATTTTTTACGCCAACTGTGGCAACACCGTAAATAAAGTATTCAGATGTCCTGACTTTGCCTTAGCCATCCTCACGCTTCAATAACGTCAGCACTTCGTAATGTGCCGTGTGCGGGAACATGTCGAATAGCTGTACGCGTAGCGCGCGATAATTCGCCAATTCCGTCATGTCTTTCGCCATGCTTTCAGCGTTACAGCTGGAATAGAGAATATAGTCCGGTGCCATGCGGCTCAGGTAGGCGCACAGTTCGCTGCCGATACCGCGGCGTGGCGGGTTGACTAATACCAGATCTGGAATTTCCGCTTTAGCGGTCGCAAACTGCGTTGAATCCAGTGCCTGAAACTCTACCTGCTTCAACCCTAACTGTTCCGCAGAGCGACGCGCGCAGGCTATCGCCTCGGCGCTGATTTCAATCCCCGTCAGACGCATCTCCGATGATGCACAGTGCAGGCCAAAACCCCCTACCCCGCAAAACAGATCCCACATACTGGTAATATTCAGCTCTGCCACCCAATCGCGAGCCGTCGCATACAGCGCGGCTGCCACCTGCGGGTTCGTCTGGAAAAAACTTTGCGGACGGATATACAACGGCACCTGATTAAACTGTTCAGCCAGCGCGGCAGCGTCACTCAGGATAATCTCCGTTTTCCCTTCCATAATCGCCTGATGCACGGGCTGAATATTGACGGATATCACCTCAAGCTGTGGCAACTGCTGCTGTAGCCAAGGCAATGCGGCACGCAGCTGTGGCAGCTTGGTTTCCGAGCGTAAGACAAAGCGCAGCATGAATGTACCGTGCTGCGTACTTTCCGTCAGCAGTAGGTATTTCAGCTCCCCACGGCGTCGAGCCACGTTATAAGGCGTCAGTCCCGCCCGAGCGATGAAGACTTTAAGTATGTCGAAAATCGGTGCGAAACTGGACGGATAAAGCGGGCAATCGCAGAGATCCACCGCCGTTCCATCACGATGTAGCATTCCCAGCAGCGGGCGTTCCACGCTGCCGCTCACCACCATTTTGGCTTTATTACGAAAGGCAGACTGGGCAGAAGGCTGCACGGGCAACCAGCACTGCACGGCATGCGGTTGCAGCAAACCTTCAAGATGTTGCTGCTTATCAGACAATTGCTGCGGGTAGGCTTTTTCCAACCATTGGCAGGAACGACAGGTTCCCGTGCTGTAGCGGGCACAATGCATAAAAATCTAACTATTAAAATAATACGGAATGCGAGGATTATATCACCCTGACGGCGTCACCCTGCGACCTTTTGCCGATTTATGGGCGACGCCTTCAGCCAGAGTGGCCCATAAGAGAGAAATGTCTATTTCTGACGCAGAAAAAAACGCTTACTGCGTCGTGGCAGAAACAGTAAAACAATCACCAGAAGATCTGGGATCTTTTGCAACAGAAGTTGATGCAGCACGGCAGCGTTGTTTTCTCCTGAGATATGGAATATCGCTGGCATAAATTCACTCAGCGATGCCAGCAGCAGGTAACACACCACGACGGCCTGACAGACCACATACCCCCATCGTCCCCAGTTCACTCCGGCCAAAACGGCAAAACCACAGCGAATTTCAACACCGACGACAACCAGTGACAGCAGTAGCACCAGTGTTGAATCCCAGGCTTCTGCATTGCTGCCAATCCAGCCGCTCAAATCGCTGAACCCTAGCTCCCAGACAAGCAGCAAAATCCCCAAAACGCGGGTAGCAATAATCGCAATCCCCGCCACCATCACAGGCACCGGGGCATAAACTTTGCGTTGTGTTATTTCCTTCTTCATATACAGAATTTCAACGCTCTCCCTTCATGCGGTATTTACCCGCCAAAAATACAGCATCAATATAACGTCTGATGCCAATATAAAACTTGATAGTCATACAAAACTTGATTGCCATACAAAACAGCAACGCCCCCATACTCTGGCGGCGTTGCTGGTCATCTTCGCTAGGCTAACAAATTACGGTGAGAGATCGAATCAGCCGCGTCTCGCTTTTTGCATATCGCGATAGCGCTGCTTTTCTGCCCTCGCCATAAACCACCAGGCGATAAACCCAATAATACCAACGACTAACAATATCAGGGAAGCCAATGCGTTAATTTGTGGATTAACGCCCATTCTGACACTGGAGAACACCAGCATTGGCAACGTTGTCGAGCCGGGCCCTGCCACGAAGCTGGCGATAACCAGATCGTCCAGCGACAGCGTAAACGCCAGCAGCCAGCCGGAAAGCAGCGCAGGAGCAATCATCGGCACTGTGATAATGAAGAATACCTTGAGCGGGTTCGCGCCCAGATCCATCGCTGCTTCTTCAATCGAACGGTCCAGTTCACGCAGTCGCGCGCTGATCACCACGGTGACATACGCAGTACAGAACGTGACGTGTGCCAGCCAGATGGTGAGCATTCCCCTTTCCGCGGGCCAACCAATGGCATGCCCTAATGCCACAAAGAGCAACAGCAGCGACAGGCCGGTAATCACATCTGGCATAACCAGCGGCGCTGTCAGCATAAAGGCAAACCCATTGGAGCCACGGAAACGGCCAAAACGCACCATGACCACGGCGGCGATCGTGCCAAGAATCACGGCCATCGTGGCCGAGGCGGCAGCAATCGTCAGGCTCAGGAGTACCGCGCTGATCATCGCCGTATTGTGGAACAGCTCGACGTACCAGCGTGCCGACCAGCCAGCCCATACGGTCACCAGCTTGGAGCTGTTGAACGAGTAGATCACCAGCATCAGCATCGGCGCATAGAGGAACGTAAAGCACAGCACCAAAATCACAATACGCCACGGTGAGCGAACAACAGGTAAATTATTCACGCCTCACCCTCCGCCGTTTTGCTCTGATGTTTGTGGAACCAGATAATCGGCATAATCAACAGCAACAGCATGACGACGGCAACGGCAGATGCCACTGGCCAATCGCGGTTATTGAAGAATTCCTGCCACAGAATACGGCCAATCATGATGCTGTCCGGCCCGCCGAGCAGTTCTGGAATCACGTACTCCCCCACCGCTGGGATAAAGACCAGCATCGAGCCTGCAATGATTCCACCTTTCGTTAACGGGACGATCACGCTGAAGAAGGTTTTCAGCGGTCGCGCTCCGAGATCCAACGACGCTTCCACTAACGAATAGTCCAGACGCATCAGCGCGGTATAGATCGGCAGCACCATAAATGGCAGATAGGAATACACAACGCCGATATACACCGCCAAATTGGTATGCAGAATAACCAGCGGTTCATCGATCACGCCCAGCCACAGCAGGAAGTTATTCAGGATACCGTTATTTTTCAGAATCCCCATCCAGGCATAGACGCGAATCAGGAATGATGTCCACGATGGAAGAATCACCAGCAACAACAGGATATTACGCGTTGACGGTTTACTGTGCGCCACTGCCCAGGCCAGCGGGTAACCGATAAGCAGGCAGCACAGCGTCGACACGGCAGCAACCTGAAGCGATTGCATATAGGCATCGAAATACAGCGGATCGTCCAACAAATGCAGGTAGTTCCCAAGGTTCAGGGAAATATCCAGCTTGCCGTCCAGCCACGAGACCAGATCGGTATACGGCGGGATCGCCCGCGCCATCTCTGCAAGACTGATTTTGAACACGATCAGGAACGGCAGCATGAACAGCAGCAGCAGCCACAGATATGGCAGCGCGATGACCAGCTTACGCCCGTGTTTTTGACGCCAACGCGCCATCAGTACACGGAACCAGAGTCTGGCCTTGCCCGGTGGTTCCGCCGTGTTATGTTCGGGAAATAAAGTCATGACATTCTTCCTCGCTACACCGTCAGAACCACACAGCTATCGGCATCCCAACACAGCCGAACCTCATCTCCCCAGGTCGGTGTGCCTTTGCGATAGCGGTAGGCATTTTGTAACTGCGCGCTGATGATTTGCCCGCTATTAAGCCTGACGTGGTAAATCGACAGGTCGCCCAGATAGGCGATATGCACCACTTCCCCTACTGCGAAGTTACAACCGTCGGCCGGCACTTCTTCGCACAGCATGATTTTCTCTGGACGCAACGCGATGTAGACCGGAACGCCATCGACCACCGAGACATCCGAATCCACCTTCAGCGGATGCACGAGTCCAGGGCTTTTGATGATCAGCGCATCGTCCTGACGTTCCTGCAAGATCCCTTCAAACATATTGACTGAGCCGATGAACTCCGCGCTGAAACGCGTGTTCGGATGCTCATAAATCTCTTCCGGCTCGCCAATTTGTACGAACTTACCGCGATTCATAATGGCAATACGGCCAGCCATCGTCATGGCTTCTTCCTGATCGTGCGTTACCATCACGCAGGTCGCGCCCACACGCTCCAGAATATCGACGACTTCAAGCTGCATGCGGTCGCGCAATTTTTTGTCCAGCGCGCCCATCGGTTCATCAAGCAGCAGCAGTTTAGGGCGCTTCGCCAGACTACGAGCCAGCGCAACACGCTGGCGTTGGCCGCCAGAAAGCTGATGCGGTTTACGATTGGCGAACTCTTGCATGTGCACCAGCGACAACATCTCTTCCACACGATCTTTGATTTCTGCACGCGGCAGTTTGTCCTGCTTCAGACCAAACGCGATATTCTTTTCCACCGTCATGTGTGGGAACAGCGCATAAGACTGGAACATCATATTGATGGGACGCTGGTAAGGCGGCACCAATGATAAATCCTGACCATCCAAAAAAATCTGCCCCTGCGTGGGGAGCTCAAAACCTGCCAGCATACGCAGCAGCGTGGATTTCCCACAGCCGGATGCCCCCAGCAGCGCAAAAATTTCGCCTTTATAAATAGTCAGACTGACATCATCAACGGCGGCCTGACCGTCGAACGACTTCGTCAGGTTACGCACTTCCAGCAGCGGTGTGGCTGCTTTTTGAGGTTTTGATTGAGGGCGGGGGATCGCGTCATTCACTTCGCATTGCTCTCCGGCAAAAGCAGAACAAGCCACACCGCAGATGCCGCCATTCGGCGCTTTTTGCATTCAGCAGTGTGACACAATATAGAGCGCGAACAGGCGGATTATCCGCCTGTTCTTTGCCACGTTTTATACCCATCCATCAGGTTGCCACAACCAGCAACCCTCAAGCTCTTGGGCACTATCCAGATCCAAGAGGCTACTTGCCGCTTTTAACCTTAGTCCATGCACGCGTACGCGTACGGTCAATCTGAGGAGATTGCACCTTAAGCGTAAACAGTTTGGCACGCACATCCGCCGGCGGATAAACGCCTGGGTTGTTACGAATCTCTGCGTTTACCAACGGCAAGGAGGCCAGATTACCGCTCGCGTAATACACATGGTTACTGATTCCCGCCATCACTTCCGGTTTCATCAGGTAATCCAGAAACGCATAGGCTTCATCCAGATTTTTAGCATCTTTTGGAATAGCGAGGACATCAAAGAATGCCAACGCGCCTTCTTTCGGAATGCTGTATTGGATATTCACCCCGTTCTTCGCTTCTTTCGCACGGTTTCCTGCCTGCAGGATATCGCCAGCCCAGCCTACTGCGACGCAGATATCGCCGTTTGCCAGATCGTTGATGTACTGCGATGAATGGAAGTAGCGAATGCTCGGACGCAGTTTCAGCAGCAGGTCGGTCGCAGACGTGGTGTAATCACCCGGTTTGGTGCTGTTTGGATCTTTACCCTGATAGTTCAGCACGGTTGCGAAGATCTCTTCCGGTGCATCCAGGAAGGAGACGCCGCAGCTTTTCAGCTTTTCCAGGTTCTCCGGCTTCAGAACCAGATCCCAGCTGTCAACCGGTGCATCGGCACCCAGCGCGGCTTTGACTTTCTCAACGTTATAGCCGATGCCCGTGGTCGCCCACAGGTAAGGCAGGGCATATTTATTCTCTGGATCGTGCTGCGCAATCAGCTTCATCAGATCAGGATCCAGATTTTTGTAATTCGGTAACTTGCTCTTGTCTAATGGCTGAAAAACTCCCGCAGAGAGCTGGCGCTCCAGGAAGCTGGCAGAAGGCACCACCAGATCAAAACCCGTGCTGCCCGCCATGAGCTTGCCTTCCAACACTTCGTTGGAATCAAACACGTCATAGACGACTTTAATGCCGGTTTCTTTCTGGAAATTGGCTAACGTGTCCGGCGCGATATAGTCGGACCAGTTATAAACATGCAGCGTTTTCTCTTCCGCAGATGCGGTGACGGACGCGGCCATCAGCAAGCCGGTAACAACACCCGATAGCCATTTTTTACGTTGGGTGAACATCCGTTCCTTCCTCCATTCAAGGGGGTGATTCGTGGGAGTAGTATGTATCGTTCCGATACAAAATATGTCCTGCCGCGCTCTCCAATCGGTGAATGAGTATGCACCGATTTTTATTCGCCCAGACACACACATAGCCCTGATTCCGCTGTCTGTGTCTTACAGGAATAAAGCATAACCCCACAACATCGTGTGCACCATACTTGAACGTAAAAAATGGGTTTTAACGATTATTTATTCACATTTTATCGATGTGATGAAGGCGTTTAGCGGCAAACAAAGAGAAATATCTGGCAATAATGCGAAATAACCAGAATAAATGGCGGTGAAAGGAAAATAAGTAAAACCAATTGCTGCCGTTGGCAGCAACCGTATCAATGCAGATGAGAGGTGGTGACTCTGGCAGCAGAGCCCTCTTCTTCCTCACCAATAAACAGCAGATTATTAGCGCCGGCCTCAAGGATCACCATTGAGATTTGTTCTTCGGACTGCTGCATGAAATGTCTGAATTGTTCCAACGTCATGCCAGCGGCTACGCTGAATGACTGGCAGACAATCAGTTTCGGCAGATTATCATCCTGGACGTCGATAAACGCCTTGACGGTCAACGAGCTGGCATTGATTTGGCTCAGATCGCCAACCAGAGGAATCAACGCGCTGGGCTTCACTTCGGCAAGAGCAGAAAACAGAATCACGTTATCTACCAGATCAACTTTCGCATCGAACACGCCATCAAAATTTTGCATATGAGGAAGATGGAGCGCCTGACAGGAATCACATTCGAAATACAGAATGTTCAGTTGATCCAGCCACCGCCGTAGCATAGCCAAATCCGGGACGATGAGTGAATCCATCATGTTTGCCTCATACCTGCCGCCGTACAGACAGCGTTGTTGAAAAGAAAACACCGTTTACACAGAAGCGATGTTAAAACAGAAACAGCGTTAAAAACGGCCCATAGCTTACGGAATATTGCGCGACGATGCCATGATAAAAGCGCCCCGCCACCCGCTTTCCCCGTTCCGCGGCACGTGACGTACCGGATAGCGCCGCTGTCCAGTGCTTACACGCCAAAATAAGGAACGCCGTATTTTACGGCGCGGCCCCTGTTTCAGAAAGCTAACTTTTGCTTATTGTTGCCGATATTGCGAAGCGCCTCTGGGTATTTTGCTCAATAAACTCAATCATCATACCGGCAATATCGAGTCCGGTCGTCGTTTCAATCCCTTCCAGCCCCGGCGAGGCGTTGACTTCCATCACCAGCGGCCCCCGATCGGCACGCAATATATCGACGCCCGCGATATTCAGCCCCAGCGTTTTTGTCGCCTTGATAGCAATCGCACGCTCCTGCGCCGTAATTTTCACTTTATTCGCCGACCCGCCGCGATGCAGGTTTGAACGGAATTCCCCCGCTTTCGCCTGTCGCTCAATCGCCGCCACAACGCGGTTGCCAATCACAAAACAGCGGATATCTTTCCCCTGCGCTTCATGCACATACTCCTGCACCAGAATGTGCGCATTCAGCCCGCGAAAGGCATCAATCACGCTTTCCGCCGCCTGTCGCGTCTCGGCCAATACCACACCAATTCCCTGCGTGCCCTCCACCAGCTTTACAACCAGCGGCGCACCACCCACCATCGCAATCAGATCGCCGGTATCATCCGGCGAATGAGCAAATCCGGTGATCGGCAGGTCAATCCCCTCACGAGCAAGCAGTTGCAGCGAATGCAGTTTGTCGCGGGCGCGAATAATGGCGACTGAATTATTCAGCGGGTAGCTGCCCAGCATTTCAAACTGGCGCAATACCGCCGTACCATAAAACGTGATTTGTGAACCGATACGCGGAATAACCGCATCAAATTTATCCAGCCGACGCCCTCGGTAATGCACCGACGGCGCCGCCGAATTGATATTCATGTAGCAGGAAAGCGGGTCGATAATCTCAACGCTGTGTTGGCGCGCCTCAGCCGCTTCACGCAGACGTTTGCAGGAATATAACGCCCCATCACGAGACAGAATGGCTATCTTCATAAATATCCTACGGATACTAACGTATCGCCCATCCTTGTTGATGTAAGTAGTCCAGCATGAATGGACGTAACTCTTTTTTCAGCGTCCGTTCCACGTGCTCACTCCAGCTTTCACGACGACTACCGGTACGTTGCAGATAATATTCCACCATCTGCTGGTCGTATTGCGCCAGCACATCGCGGTCGAGCGGCTGATAGACATTTTCATGCAGCATCATCGCGGTTGGCATGCGCGGTTTCAGCATGGGGTCCGCGTCTGGATGCCCCAGACACAGACCAAACAACGGCAGAACTAACGTTGGCAGTTGCAACAACTGCGTCACGTCAGCGATTCGATTGCGGATCCCGCCGATAAATACCCCACCCAACCCCAGCGATTCGGCGGCAGTCAGTGCATTCTGCGCCATGAGCGCGGTATCGACACAGCCAATCAGCAATTGCTCAGCCAGCCCGGTTTCTGCCTGTGGGAAGATCGCCACATGCCGGTGGAAATCGGCACAAAATACCCAAAACTCTGCCGCCTGCGCCACATAGCCTTGCTCGCCAGTATAGTGAACGAGCGTTTCACGCACGGCAGGATCGGTAATACGGATAATTGAGCTGCATTGTAAAAAACTGGAGCTGGACGCACTTTGTGCGGCGCTAATGATGGCGTGGCGTTGCTCATCCGTTATGGCCTGAGACGTAAACGCGCGAATAGAACGGTGGCGCTGTAGCAAATCAATCGTTGGTGTCACACTGGCATCCTTCAGTCGGTAAAGTACATCTCATAGGCAGCTTGAAGTATGACGAAATTATATCGTAGCTCGGGCGGAATCTGCATTACCCCACCACCTAATAGCTTCAGCAAATCGTTGTAACAGGTAATGACTACTTTTTTTCATCAATGAATGCGGGCATAGTATTGATAAATTTCGGTATAGTGACGCGATTCGCAGTAACCTCATTAACCGTAACATTTTTAGCCGTGACCTCGTCTGTAATGGGCGTCACGCTATACGTTTCAAGAATGAGAACATTTTTCTAATTTTACAAAGGAGTTTACATGTTCGCTGTAATTTTCGGGCGCCCCGCTTGCCCTTATTGTGTACGTGCGAAAGAACTGGCAGAGAAATTGGCCGAGCAACGTGATGACTTCAGCTTCCGCTATGTAGACATTCACGCAGAAGGCATTTCGAAAGAAGATTTGTCCAAGACGGTAGGAAAGCCGGTTGAAACCGTACCGCAGATTTTCCTGGATGAAAAACACATCGGCGGCTGCACCGATTTTGAAGCCTATGCTAAAGAGCATCTGGCTCTGTTCCAGTCATAATCATCGAACTGACAGAACACCTAGATCATCGAACTGACAAAACAATAGCGCGGCGACAGTCCGCGCTTTTTTATGGGTTCGGAATCGCGTCCGTCAACGCAGATAGCGCCGATAAAGACTCCGCAAACACAGCACGCCCATTGCCCCCAACACGCACCAAAAAACCGCACTCATCACGTAGGCCAGCTCTTGCCAGAAAGAGCGCATTGGCGTATTCCACAGGTGGAGCACCAGCAAACACACGGGCATTGCCGCCAGTGCGCCAAATAGCGGGTAAAGCAGGCGACCGCGCGCGGAAAGAAAACAGGCCACCATGCCGGGCAGCAGAAAAAGCAACATTCCTGGACTACCGCGTAGCCCATCACTCGCCGCAACCTCTGATGCCTCAATCTTTTGACTCAGAAACACGACGGTGAACAATAAAAAACAGCAGGTCGCACCAACCCAGCCTTTATTTCTTGCCATAAATCGCCCCCACTCAATATGCCTCCCAACCTGCCTCAACCAGATACCGAAAATATGCGGCATGGTAAAAATGATTGGTGTATCTATTCCCCGATATGAAAAACATGAGGCTTCGCTACGATTTATTCGACACGCAGGCTGTCCACAGAAAAAGACGATAACCCAGCGCATTTCTTCAACAGCGACACCACAATCATTAAATTAAACAATAATTACACTGAACAATTTTTATCGGATAAATTATACTGAACGAGGCTGATTCCTTTCAGCTGACGCGTATTGATACCGTCACGGGAATTCATGCATTTCATGGCTAAATCTAGCCGCTATAATGAATAACATCAAGAACTTACTGGTAAACAACAAGTTACATTCCATGAATATAAACGTCGCTGATTTGTTAAATGGGAATTACATTTTACTTTTATTCGTGGTTCTTTCATTAGGACTCTGTCTGGGGAAATTGCGCCTCGGGCCAGTACAACTCGGTAATTCCATTGGAGTTTTAGTTGTTTCTTTATTACTCGGCCAACAGCATTTTTCGATTAATACCGAAGCGCTGAGCCTCGGCTTTATGTTATTTATTTTTTGCGTGGGCGTGGAAGCTGGGCCAAATTTCTTTTCTATTTTCTTCCGCGACGGAAAGAATTATTTCATGCTAGCTCTGGTGATGGTCGGCAGTGCTATGTTACTGGCGTTAGGCTTAGGGAAATTCTTTGGTTGGGGAATTGGCCTGACGGCGGGGATGCTGGCCGGGTCCATGACTTCAACGCCGGTGCTGGTCGGTGCGGGCGACACGCTGCGTAACACTGCCAGCTTGGGTAATCAGCTCGGTATCGAGCAAGATCACCTGAGTTTGGGCTATGCGCTGACGTATCTGGTCGGGCTGGTCAGCCTCATTTTTGGCGCACGCTACCTGCCCAAACTCCAGCATCAGGATTTGCCTACCAGCGCTCAGCAGATTGCACGCGAGCGAGGATTAGACCCAGACAGCCAGAGAAAAGTGTACCTGCCAGTGATTCGCGCCTATCGTGTCGGGCCGGAATTGGTTGACTGGGCGGATGGCAAGAATCTGCGCGAGCTGGGGATTTATCGCCAGACTGGCTGCTACATCGAACGTATCCGACGCAACGGGATTTTGGCTAACCCGGATGGTGACGCCGTCTTGCAAATCGGCGATGAGATCGCGCTGGTCGGCTATCCCGACGCCCATTCTCGCCTGAACTCCAATTTCCGCGATGGCAAGGAAGTTTTCGACCGCGATTTGCTGGATATGCGCATCGTAACGGAAGAGATTGTCGTCAAGAACCACAATGCCGTCGGCAAACGCCTGAGCCAATTGAAGCTGACCGATCACGGTTGTTTCCTCAACCGTATTGTCCGTAGCCAAATTGAAATGCCGATTGACGATAACGTCGTGCTGAATAAAGGCGATGTCTTGCAGGTCAGCGGTGACGCCCGCCGGGTAAAAAGCATTGCTGACAGAATCGGCTTCATTTCTATTCATAGCCAGGTCACAGACCTACTGGCCTTCTGCGCCTTTTTCGTCATCGGCGTGATGGTCGGGCTGATCACCATCCAATTCAGCAACTTCACCTTTGGCATCGGTAACGCGGCTGGATTATTGTTCGCCGGTATCATGCTGGGGTTCCTGCGCGCCAACCATCCGACCTTCGGCTATATTCCGCAAGGCGCGCTTAACATGGTCAAAGAATTCGGTCTGATGGTTTTTATGGCTGGCGTTGGCCTGAGTGCAGGTAGCACCATCAACAGCAGCCTGGGCGAGGTTGGTATTCAGATGCTGGTTTCAGGGCTGATCGTTAGCCTGCTGCCGGTGGTGATTTGCTTTCTGTTTGGTGCGTATGTGTTGAAAATGAACCGTGCGCTGCTGTTTGGTGCCATGATGGGTGCACGAACCTGTGCCCCCGCGATGGAAATTATCAGCGATACAGCACGCAGTAACATCCCTGCGCTCGGCTATGCGGGTACCTATGCTATCGCTAACGTGCTACTCACCTTAGCAGGTTCACTGATCGTGGTTATCTGGCCTGAACTGCCCGGCTGAGAAAGTGTAAAAAATCGTCAATATTATTTTCTCAAAGCCAGAACTTTTTCTTTGCCCTACAGTCTGAATAAGTGCCACTGCTTTTCTTTGATTCCCCTTATTGAGGAGCCCATCGTTCCCGCCTTTCAGGTTCAAGAACGATGGGCGTTTTCTTTTCCGCTCTACGTTAGCCAAAACACCTCACCTTCTTACTCTTCATGCGTCTGTTATCACATTCACTTCATTTTTTGTTATTAAAATAACAAAAATTAATTTTATTGTTATTTTTGTGACATTAAAATCATTGAGTGTCATAATCACGCTATCTGATTTCTTATCTCCACCTCCAAGGATTTACCATGACTGACTACGCTCGCTATATCGACCACACACTGTTGGCAGCCAATGCCACCGAACAGCAAATCGCCACCCTGTGCGATGAAGCGATCGCTCACCGTTTTTATGCCGTCTGTGTTAACTCAGGTTACGTTCCTCTGGTGGCCGAAAAGCTGAAAGGCACGGAAGTACAGGTATGTTCTGTTATCGGTTTCCCTCTTGGTGCAGGCCTGACATCCAGCAAAGCTTTTGAGGCGAAAGCGGCGATTGATGCCGGTGCGCAAGAAATTGATATGGTGATTAACGTTGGCTGGTTGAAAAGCGGGAATGTTGCTGCCGTCAAAGCGGATATTCAGGCCGTGCGTGAGGTTTGCGCCGCTATACCGTTGAAGGTAATATTGGAAACCTGTCTGCTTAATGACGAACAGATTGTTCTGGTGTGTGAAATGTGTCGTCAGTTGGATGTCGCGTTCGTCAAAACGTCTACCGGTTTCAGCACGGGCGGTGCTCGTGAAGAACACGTTCGACTGATGCGCAGCACCGTCGGCAGGGACATGGGTGTCAAAGCATCCGGCGCGGTTCGCGATCGCCAAACGGCACAGCGTATGATTGAAGCAGGCGCCACGCGTATCGGCACCAGTTCAGGCGTCGCTATCGTTTCAGGTGAAGCTGCCGCAGCAGGAAACTACTAACAACAAAAATAGCTTACTAGCAGGGAATTTTATGGAAACGCGGCGCGACGAACGCATCGGCAGACTGGCTCAGGCATTAAAGAAAACCGATAAACTCCATCTTAAAGACGCCGCACAGCTACTCGGCGTGTCCGAGATGACCGTGCGCCGCGATCTGAATGCCGATTCCACCAGCGTCATGCTGCTCGGCGGCTACGTGGTTAGCGACCTGAAGAATAACGGCGCCACGAACTATTTTGTCTCCGACCAGCAGACCAAGCACGTAAGAGAGAAGCAGGCTATCGGTACTGCAGCTGCCTATCTGGTGGAAGAAAACGATACCGTTTTTTTCGACTGTGGCACCACAATTCCTTTCATCATTGATGCCATTTCTGATGAGTTGCCCTTTACCGCGATTTGTTATTCCCTGAACACCTTTTTAGCACTACAGGAAAAAAAGGCGTGCAGAGTGATTTTGTGCGGCGGGGAATACCATCCAGATAACGCGATTTTTACCCCGCTCAGCCAGCGAAGTGAGCTGGACAACGTCTGTCCGAACAAAGCCTTTATCTCTGCGGCGGGTATCGAACTGAGCGCGGGAGCCACCTGCTTTAACTTTGCCGAACTGGGCATGAAGCAACGCGCGATGGCAACCGCACAGCGAATCATTCTTGTGGCGGACAGCAGCAAGTTCGGTCAGATTAAACGTGCCTGCATTGGCCCGATGACGCTGTTTGATACCGTCATTTCCGACAGCGCCCCGAGCGACGCCTACTTACGTTATTTTTCCAACAACGGCATTCAGTTAATCCACCCCGGAAATTAACTGAATAATCCACCGAACCACTGCTGAACCTTCATCATCACCGTATCCCAGAGGCGGCTAAAGAAACCAGCCTCGGGGATATCATCCATCGCGACCAGTTCGCGCTGCCCGATGCTCTTACCGTCCAGTTGGAAGTCGATAGTGCCGACAACCTGATTTTTGGTCAGTGGTGCGGCAAGCTGCGGCTGATTTAGCGTAAAGCTGGCTTTCAGGTTCTTCATTTGCCCTTTCGGAATGGTCAGCGCAGCATCCTGTGCGACGCCGAGTCGTGCCTCTTTCTCAGTACCAAACCAGACCCGCTGCGTAGTAAAAGGCGCATCCGTCTTGATAGGCGTTACCGTTTCGAAAAAGCGGAAGCCCCAGGTGAGCAGTTTTTCACTTTCACGGAAGCGAATGGCATCCGTTTGCGCGCCCAGCACCACGGAAATCAGGCGCATATTGCCTTCGGTGGCTGAAGCCACCAGATTGTGTCCTGCCCCGCTGGTGTGGCCGGTTTTCACACCGTCCACATTCAGGTTAGTGCTCCACAACAGACGGTTGCGGTTAGGCTGGCGAATATTATTGAAAGTGAACTCTTTTTCCTTGTGCAACGCGTATTCTTCCGGCACATCGCGAATCAGCGCCTGCCCTAACAGCGCCATATCACGTGCGGTGCTGTACTGCCCCGGCGCATCGAGACCGTGCACGGTCCGAAAATTCGTATTGGTCAGGTTAAGTGCCTTCGCATAATTGTTCATCAGGCTAACGAACGCATCCTGACTACCCGCGACGTAATCCGCCAGCGCGATGCTGGCATCATTGCCGGACTGAATGACAATGCCTTTATTTAACTCAGAAACGGGGATACGGTCGCCCGGCTTAAGGAACATCAGCGACGAGCCACGCAGCGCCGGATTACCGGTTGCCCAGGCATCTTTTCCGACGGTCACTTCATCCGTCGGACGAATTTTACCGGATTTGATCGCCTGCCCAATCACATAGCTCGCCATAATCTTTGTCAGGCTGGCAGGGTCAAGACGCTCATCAGCATTGCTTTCCGCCAGCACTTTGCCGCTGTGGTGATCGATCAGGATATAGGCTTTAGCATCAATCTGCGGCACCGCTGGCAACTGTTCCGCATAGGTGAATGGCACTAAACCAACAAGAAATACCGTACCTACAGAGAAAGACGTGAGTCTAGTCAGAAAAGGAGTTGTTTTCATGAGTTCGCCGCGATATCCATCAGTCGTTAAAAATTCTTAATTTTCAATATGTTTTGAAAACTTTAGCAACATATAAAGGTAACGCGTCATCTCTGGGATGAAAACCGTTCATTCTGTAAAGATAGTCAAAGAAATGAAAGCTTCTAAAAAAACGCAGATAAAAAAAGGACTTAGGGGAATTAAGGAATGTCTGAAAATGCAGACAGCAGGACTACCAGAAAAATAACGGATAGCACGAGGGACATGGCTGCGTAGCCTCCCTCGTACCAGTGATGGACATCCCCTTAGCGGCGTTCGCGCTTATCTGCACGTTTTGACAGCCAGTCACCCAGCGTCTGTACCACCTGTACCAGAATAACCAGCGCAATAACGGTAATCACCATTACCTCGGTTTCATAGCGGTAATAGCCGAAGCGGATCGCCAAATCCCCCACCCCGCCGCCGCCGACAATGCCCGCCATCGCCGAATAGCCAATGAGGCTCACTAGCGTGATCGTCAGGCCACGCAATAGTCCCGCTTTCGCCTCTGGCAGCAGCACCGTGCCGATAATACGCATCGGGCTGGCTCCAAATGCTTCGGCCGCTTCTACGATACCGGGGTCGATTTCACGCAGCGCGCTATCCACCAAACGCGCATAAAACGCGATCGCGGCGACCGACATCGGCACCGCCGCCGCTACAGGCCCAATCGTATTGCCTAAGAGACACTGCGTCAGCGGTAGCAGCAAGACCAGCAGAATCACGAAAGGAATAGAACGGATAATATTCACCAGTACCGTGCCAAACAGATAAACGGCGCGGTTTTGCCAGAACAGGTTCCTGTCGGTGACGTAAATGAGCAACCCCAACGGTAAACCGCCAATCACGGCAAGCAGCGTGGAGATCCCCACCATCTGGAACGTTTCGCCAAACGCCGCGACCAGATCGATCCATAAATCAGCCATGCAGCACCTCCACGTTCGCCGTTCTTACCTGAATATGTTCCACGGCTTCGGTCACTTTTTCGGGGTCGGATGGATGAGCCAGTAGCGCGACGAGGATGCCTAGCGCACGATTACCAATGTATTCGATCTTGCCGTGCAGAATATTAACGGACACGCCAAAGCGCATCGCCACGTCCGACAGCACGGGTTGCTCCGCCGATTCGCCAACGAACAGAATCTTCAGTAGTGTGCCCTGCAAATCCACCAGCAAGCGAGGCGGCAATGCAAGATCGAGCGTGTGGGATACCAGTTGACGCGTAAATGCGTGCTGTGGCGTCGCAAAGATATCGAAAACATCACCCTCTTCTACAACCTGCCCGCCCGTCATTACCGCCACGCGATCGCACACGGCCTTAATCACGCTCATCTCATGAGAAATCAGCACGATGGTAATGCCCAGTGTCTCGTTAATCTCTTTCAGCAACGCCAGAATAGCGGCTGAGGTTTCCAGATCGAGCGCCGACGTTGGCTCATCGCACAGCAATACTTCGGGATCGTTGGCAATGGCTCTGGCGATACCTACTCGCTGTTTCTGACCGCCGCTGAGCTGCGCCGGATAAGACGACGCTTTATCCGTCAGCCCTACCACGTTCAGGATTTCCGGCACGCGCACCGCGATATCCGCACTGGATTTCCCAGCGGCTTTTAGGCTGAACGCCACGTTTTCCGCCACGGTACGCGTCTGCATCAGGTTGAAATGCTGAAAGATCATGCCGATTTTCTGGCGCTGTTCGCGCAGCGGCTGGCCCGCTAATTCGCTGATGAGCACGCCATTGACGAGCACGCGACCCGCAGTCGGCCGCTGCAAGAGATTAATGGTCCGCAGCAGCGTGCTTTTGCCCGCGCCGCTGGTGCCGACAATCCCGTAGACCTCGCCCCGTTGGATGTGCAACGACACGTTGTCTACCGCGCGGTTTTCTGGTTGCTTCCCTTGTGAGAAGTCAACGCTTACCCCTTCTAGCTGAATCATTATCCGCAAACTCCTGGCCTGAGCGGAAAAGAAGAAAGCCGGTCATAGACCGGCCAAAAGATATTCTGTGTAGCCTAAAACTTACTGTGCGGGCGCTGGCGTTTTCGCCTGCATCCACTCTGGTTTCTGGAACTGGCTATACATCAACGCCGGATCGTTGATCACCGCAGCATACGCCGGTGATTCCACAATCGCTTTGGTATCTTTAACAAATGGCTTATCGAGATCGTCGGTGCGCACAGCAATAACATTTTTCAGGTTTTCATCCAGCGTTTCCAGCTTGATAGCCGATGACAGTTTCATACCGGACGCCAGTGCAAAATTCCCGTTCACCAGCGATGCCGTCACGCTATCCAGCGTGCGGGGCAGTTGTGCCGCTTCCATCGGTTTGAAGACCAAGCCGCGCGGGTTTTCAAGAATATCTTTCTCAGATGCCTTGGTCGGATCGATATCAGCTTTGATCGTAACCAACCCTATCGATTGCAGGAAACGCAGACCGCGCGCCAGATTGGTGGCATCGTTAGAGAGCGTGACCACGTCTCCTTTTTTCAGCTCATCCAGCGATTTGATTTTCTTCGAGTAGAAGCCCATGCTGGCTGTCGGTACGGTAATCAGCGGGGAAATTTTTAACCCTTTATCGGCAGCGAATTTTTCCAGATACAGCGTATGCTGGAAGAGGTTGGCATCGATGCTGCCGTTGGCCAGCGCCAGATTGGGCTGAACGTAATCGCTGAATTCACGCACGACAACCTTGTAGCCTTTTTTCACCAGCTCAGGTTTGATGGCCAGATTCACCATGTCACCATACGGCCCGGGTGCTACGCCAAACGTGATCGTCTGTGGATCGCTGCTGGCCAGCGCCAGTTGCATACCGGCGGCAAGCAGTGTGATGCCCAGCACGGCGCGAACAGAATGCGTCAATGTCATTGTGTAACTTTCCTGTCTGAATGTAACTTGCTGTCATTATTAAGAATGACGAGTTAAATCATAAAGACTAAAAAGGCATATCATTATTTCTCATCGACTGTCGCGGATAACCGGGGCAGGCTTCACGAAGAAAGGGGGCAACTATGATAACGATTTGGGGTCGTGATAACTCGACCAACGTAAAGAAAGTCCTGTGGTGTGCGGAAGAACTTGCGCTGCCTTATCAGCATATTGTGGCAGGCGGACAATTCGGTCTTAACCATGAAGCCGACTATCTGGCGATGAATCCTAATGGCCTCATCCCCTGTTTACGTGACGACGATCTGGTGCTGTGGGAATCCAATACCATCGTACGTTATCTGGCGGCACAGTATGGTCAGGATTCGCTGTATCTTGCCGATCCGGGCAAGCGCGCCAGTGCCGAAAAATGGATGGACTGGGCAACCTCTCTCGCCTTCTCCTTCGGGCCGGTGTTCGTTAATATCGTGCGTACGCCACCGGAAAAACGCGATACCGCATTGGTACAGAAAGGCATCGCCGAATGCGAACGTTTGTTTGATATTGTGGATACCGTTCTGGCTAATCAGCCGTGGCTATCCGGCGATCAATTCGGCGTTGGCGATATTCCGCTAGGCTGTATTGCTTACGGCTGGCTGAATATGCCGATTGAACAACAGTCGCATCCTCATCTGGAACACTGGTATCAGCAACTCACCGAGCGCCCGGCGTATCAGAAGCACGTCATGATTCCACTGTCTTAAGTGAAACAGGCACCGTAAGGTGCCTGATTTATTACTCCAACCCGACTTTCAGCAATTTGCCATTGTCGTGATCGGTCAACAGATAGAGGTAACCGTCTGGCCCCAGTCTTACGTCGCGGATGCGTTCACCGCGGTCGCCCAGCAAGCGTTCTTGGGACGCGACTTTGTCGCCATCAAGCGTCAACCGAATCAGGTTCTTCTCTGCCAGCGCGCCGATAAAGACTGAGTTTTTCCACTGCGGGAAACGGTCGCTGTTATAGAAGGCCATTCCGCTGATGCCCGGTGATTTCTCCCAATAAAAATCGGGATTCACCATACCGGCGATCTCTTTTCCTTTCGCTTCTGGAATCTTCAGCCCGGAATAGTTAATGCCATGCGTTGCAATCGGCCAGCCGTAATTTTCGCCCGCTTTGGGAATGTTAATTTCATCGCCACCTTTCGGGCCATGTTCATTTTCCCACAGCACGCCAGACCACGGATTAATCGCCAATCCCTGCGGGTTGCGATGTCCATAAGACCAGATTTCCGGTCGTGCGTTAGGCGTATTCACAAACGGGTTATCGGCCGGTACTTTCCCCTCCGCGGTCAGGCGAACAATTTTGCCCTGTAATTTATCCAAATCTTGTGCAGTCGGGCGTTCGTTGTTTTCGCCCAGTGCGATAAACAGATGCCCTTGTCGATCAAAGGCCAGCTTGCCGCCGAAGTGGTTACCCGTCGACAGCTTCGGTTCCTGACGGAAGAAGACCGTGAAATTCTCTAACCGCTTATTATCCTCGGAGAGTTTACCGTAGCCGACAGCGGTTCCCGCTTTCCCCCCGCTCCCTTCTTCGGCAAAGCTCAGGTAGATGCGTCGATTCTGCGCAAAATCCGGCGATAGCGCGACCTCCAGCAATCCGCCCTGTGATTTAGCAAAGACCTTCGGTACTCCGGCTATCGGCGCAGACAGCGCGCTGCCCGCTTTCCATAAGCGCAAATTCCCGGCGCGTTCCGTAATCAGAATTCCCTGCTCTTCCGGCAAAAACGCTAATGACCACGGGTGATCCAGCTTATCCTGCAATTCCGTCACTTTCGGTTCCGCCGCCAAGAGCTGGCTGGAAAACAGCAGCGTTGCGCTAAGCAGCAGCCAATGTGGGGCAGCAGAAAATCGTCGTAACAGGGGATGTGAAGCAGAATTGCGAGGCATCAGGCGATAGGGCATAGCGTTGTCTCCATCCAACAAAAGTCCTGTAAATTTAGGCGGCAGGCCGTGTTTGTGCAAAAAAACGTGGCAAGGTTTACATTTATTGAAGAAATCGCTCATTAGAAGCGTCATCTCCACAGCGATAAAATGCTGAGTTTTACACCACTGACTATAAGGATAATCAACTATGGTGTAGAATCCTCCGGTTTTTATTTTCTGTTTATTTTGTGAGCGAATAATATGCAACAACCACGTATCGGCTTTGTTTCCCTCGGTTGCCCGAAAAACCTCGTCGACTCCGAGAGGATTCTGACCGAACTGCGTACTGAAGGTTATCAGGTCGTCCCACGTTATGACGACGCTGAGCTGGTGATCGTCAATACCTGTGGTTTTATTGACAGCGCCGTACAAGAGTCGCTGGAAGCCATCGGCGAAGCGCTGAATGAGAACGGTAAAGTCATCGTAACGGGCTGTTTGGGTGCCAAAGAAAATCAAATACGCGAAGTGCATCCAAAAGTTCTGGAAATTACCGGTCCGCACAGCTATGAGCAGGTGCTGTCGCACGTACATCAATACGTCCCTAAACCGACGCATAACCCGTTTACCAGTTTAGTTCCCGAGCAGGGAGTGAAACTCACGCCACGCCATTACGCCTATCTGAAAATTTCAGAAGGCTGTAACCACCGCTGTACGTTCTGCATCATCCCTTCTATGCGTGGTGATTTGGACAGCCGTCCAATCGGCTCGGTGTTGGATGAAGCAAAACGTCTGGTTGATGCCGGGGTAAAAGAGCTGCTGGTAATTTCTCAGGATACCTCAGCGTACGGCGCAGATGTGAAGCAACGTACCGGCTTTTGGAACGGACAACCGGTCAAAACCAGCATGGTCAGCCTGTGTGAGCAACTGGCATCGCTCGGCGTGTGGGTGCGCCTGCACTATGTCTACCCGTATCCGCACGTGGACGATGTGATCCCGTTAATGGCAGAAGGCAAAATCCTGCCTTATCTGGACATTCCGCTCCAACACGCCAGCCCGAAAATTCTCAAGCTGATGAAACGCCCTGGCGCAGTAGAAAGAACGCTGGAGCGCATTAAGCGCTGGCGCGAAATCTGCCCGGACTTAACGCTGCGTTCTACCTTTATTGTCGGCTTCCCCGGCGAAACGGAAGAAGATTTCCAGATGCTGCTCGACTTCCTGAAAGAAGCCAAGCTTGACCGCGTGGGCTGCTTTAAATTCAGCCCGGTCGAAGGTGCTGCGGCAAATGAATTGCCAGATCAGGTGCCGGAAGAGATCAAAGAAGAGCGTTTCCACCGCTTCATGCAGCTTCAACAGGCGATTTCTACCCAGCGTTTGCAGGATAAAATTGGCCGTGAAGTGCTGGTGCTAATCGATGAAATCGACGAAGAAGGCGCGATTGGCCGTAGCATGGCCGATGCCCCTGAGATTGACGGCGCGGTTTATCTGAACGGCGAAACCGGCGTGAAAGTCGGTGACATCGTTAAAGTGAAAGTCGAACACGCAGACGAGTACGATCTGTGGGGTAGCCGAGTTTAATACTCCTGTCACGCCAGCTTTTCTGCCCGAAAGGCTGGCGTTTTATTTTTACGCCATGTCGTCCCGAACGCTGAAAATTCAATCAATAAACCGCCCGTTCCTCGCCTTCGTCTTGCGTCCCCCTGTCAGGTAAAGTAGCCTTGGGGCATGATTAGTCTACTCGCCTTACCTGAGGCATAAGCATGTGGAAACGCCTGACATTCGGTTTGTTAGCCCTCATTGGCGTGCTGCTGCTCTCTGCTTTTGCCCTCGATCGTTGGATCAGTTGGAAAACCGCGCCCTTTATTTACGATGAGCTTCAGACCTTGCCGAAACGTCAGGTCGGCGTCGTATTAGGTACCGCGAAATACTACCGTACCGGCGTAATCAATCAGTATTACCTGTTCCGCATGCAAGGGACGATTAACGCTTACAACAGCGGTAAAGTCAGCTATCTGCTATTAAGCGGTGATAACGCACTACAAAGTTACAATGAACCGATGACGATGCGTCGCGATTTGCTCGCCGCAGGCGTTCCACCTTCGGACATCGTGCTGGACTATGCGGGGTTCCGTACGCTGGATTCTATCGTCAGAACACGTAAGGTGTTTGATACCAACGATTTCACCATCATCACTCAGCGTTTCCACTGTGAGCGTGCGCTATTCATCGCACTGCACCTGGGTATTCAGGCACAGTGTTACGCCGTGCCCTCCCCGAAAAACATGATGACCGTGCGCGTTCGTGAATTTGGCGCTCGTTTGGGCGCGCTGTTCGATCTGTATATCCTGAAACGTGAACCGCGCTTTTTAGGGCCGCAGGTGCCGATTCCTGCTGAACATACTATCCCAGAGGATGCTCCAGATTATCCTGCCGTCCTGCCGGAACAGGTGCTTCCTGCGCCAGCGCATCAGGCTAAACCGGAGCAACCGGCAAAAGCCGAGCCCGAATCCGAACCTCACCACGAACAGGCCGCGCCGTAGCGTCTTTCTCTACGCCGTTTTGCCTATCGCATTGGTGAGTGTGCGCCATAACCATTCGAGCGGTCCCTGACGAAAATAGCGCAGCCAGTAGTGAGAGAACACCAGATTGACGATCCAAATGGCGGGAACCAGTGCCAGCAGTTGCAGACGACTGAACGCCATAAACAGGCCAAGCTGATTAAACAACGCAACGCAAATCAGCGTTTGCAGCAAATAGTTGGTTAATGCCATACGCCCGACATCTGTAATCCAGTAGGTGATACGTGATTGGCACAGCGTGGTCCAGAAGCCATAGCACAGCGCCAGATACCCTATCGCCTGCAAAGGTGAACTCAGCTCGCGCGGAATCTGCAATAACAGCCCGCTCCAGCGATATTCCCAGTCCACCAGCCACTGCCCCACTATGCCAACGCTGTTAATGGCGATACCTAGCGGAATCAGCCACAGCGCAACCTTACGATAGTGTGTCGTGCTGAATTCACCTTTCAGCCAGCCGCTGCGCATTAACCCTGCCCCCAGCAGCATCGACCCCGCCAGCAGCCAGCCGTACTGCACGCCCAGCGACAACAGGCTTTCCGTTAGCAGGTCGACACGATTTCCCCACGCTTCCGGACCACCTAACGCCCGCCAGTAGGCTTCATAGGCGATATCCGCCATGCCCGGCAGCCAAAAACGTCCCGGTTGCAGGCTCAGAATCTGGCTCAACACAAACAGTACGCCGATGCCCACCAGATACAGAACCGCCCCCGTCCGCATTAGCAACCGGCTGCTTTCCGCATGACGAATCATGCCGTAACACACCAGTCCAATCAGCGCATAGTCGAGTAAAATGTCACCATCCCACAGGAAAATGGCATGGATCAGACCGATGATCATCAACCAGAACAGGCGTGCGTGTACCCAGCGTTTTCCCCGCGACAGCAGCAGTTGTAACCCTGCGCCAAAAAGAAGAGAAAACAGCGTCAGAAATTTCGCCTGCGCAAGCAGATCCATCGCCGCCCAGGTTAAGACATCAGACAGCGTGGGGTCCCCTTGCCAGGCGGGATTCAGATAGGCTGCATGCGGTAAACCAAACGCCGTAATATTCAGCAGTAAAATGCCCAAGATGGCGACGCCGCGGGCAAAATCCAGCGTGGCGATCCGCGAGGGTGGCGAATGAGGTGACGGTATAGAGTGAGAAGGCATACAAATTACATTTTCAAATCATCGAAGTAGCGATTGTATGCAGATACAGAGAAAAAGCGAAGATGCTTACTGATTTCACGATGACCGATTTGACGATGACAAAACGTGTTTGCTTCATCATCGTCAATAAGAAGGCTTAATTGTGGTGACGTACCGCGCGCAAGAATTCCTGACGCGTATTTTGGCTGGATTTAAACAGCCCACCGAGCGATGTTGTGGTCGTGGCACTGGTCGCATCACGAATGCCGCGCGCCTTCACGCAGTAGTGCACCGCATCAATCGAGACCGCAACATTGTTGGTTCCCAACAGCGTTTGTAGCGCAACCAGAATCTGCTGCGTTAAGCGTTCCTGCACCTGAGGGCGCTGAGAGAAAAACTGGACGATTCGGTTGAGCTTCGACAAGCCAATGACGCCATCTTTCGGAATATACGCCACAGTCGCTTTCCCATCGATCGTCACGAAATGGTGTTCACAGGTGCTGGTCAGCGTGATATCCCGTACGGTAACCATCTCATCGACCTTCATTTTGTTTTCAATGATGGTGATTTTGGGGAAGTTGGCGTAGTCCAAACCGGAGAATATTTCATCAACGTACATTTTGGCGATACGCGTCGGTGTTTCAGCCAGGCTGTCATCGCTCAGATCGAGGCTCAGCAAATTCATAATTTCCGTCATATGCTCGGCAATACGTTGCTTACGCGTATCCCGATCCAACAACGCCCCGCGCAGCGGCGTTTCCAGACCGCGTGCCAGCAGCGCTTCGTGCACCATAACGGCTTCTTTACTTAGTGATGACATTATTATTCTCCTGCAGGTGTAACTATGCCTATCGCACGGCCCTGATCAGACCCTAGCGCCGTCAACACTCTAGTTGAGAGAGTCACGATTATCCAGCGATTGTATGTCATGATTGTTGAAATAGATTCAAGTTATCAAGCGTGCCGGATGTACCCATGTGCAGTAACAAGGTCGAATCATATGCACAAAAAAACGCCTATTCAGCCGTAACTATTCAGTGATAAACAAAAAAGCACCGGGAAACTATCCCAGTGCTTTTAACGATAAATCACCTGATTTTTGCGGCTGTCAGCGCCTTGACGCCGCGTATTGTGCGGTTATCAGAAAGTTTCCCAGTTATCGTTAGCGTTACCTTTCTTACCACCGGCGGCAGCTAATAACATCGGTTTCTGCACTGCTGGCGCTTCCGCCAAACGCTGCTGAGAACGACGAGGTGCATCTGCGGCCGACAGCTGGAATACCGATACTGCTTCAGTTAACTGACGTGCCTGATCTTCCAGCGATGCCGCAGCGGCGGCTGATTCCTGTACCAGAGAGGCGTTCTGCTGTGTGACGCCATCCATCTCGGTAACAGCCTGACCAATCTGCGTAATACCACGGCTCTGCTCATCCGACGCCGAGGCAATTTCTCCCATCAGATCATTCACCCGGGTAATCGCGGAAATGATGGAATCCATCGCTTCACCGGTTTGTGTAACCTGATTCGACCCTACATTGATGCGTTCAACCGATTCGGTGATCAGGCTTTCAATTTCTTTCGCCGCCTGCGCACTGCGCTGCGCCAGATTGCGAACTTCGCCCGCTACCACCGCAAAGCCACGACCTTGTTCACCGGCTCTGGCGGCTTCTACCGCTGCGTTCAACGCCAGAATATTGGTCTGGAAGGCAATACCGTTAATCACACTGGTGATGTCGGCAATTTTCTTCGAACTGGTCGTAATACTTGCCATCGTCGCCATCACATCAGCCGTGACGTCGCCACCTTTCTTCGCCGCAACAGAAGCGTCCTGAGCCAGCTTGGTCGCCTGATGGACGTTATCGGCATTCTGTTTCACCGTCGCACTCAGCTCTTCCATACTGGCAGCGGTCTGCTCCAGTGCGGCGGCCTGCTGCTCGGTACGTGCGGACAGATCGTTGTTACCGCTTTTGATCTCGCTCGAGCCCTGATGAATCGATGCAGAACTGTCACGGATGATGGAAACGGTATTAACCAGACTGCCCTGCATCTCTTTCAGGTAAGGAATCAGCTGTCCGGCACAGTTGCGGCCAAACTCTTCAAGTGGGTGACCAAGCTGTCCGGCTGCCAGTACCTGGAAATACCCTTTGATCATATTCAACGGCTTGACCAGGTAGTTAACCAGATAGCGATCCGTCAGCAGCAGGATGAGCAGCCCAAGCACCGCCGCGCCCAGCAGAATACGATTACTCCAGCCAACCAGGTCGTAGACCTCACTCATTGACCGCTCTGACGACGAAATAATCGCGGTCTGGTATTTATCCATATTCGCGCCAAACGCGACACTCAACGGCGGGTAGGTTTTACGGAAAAGCTGACGGAACTCCTCTTGACGATTCTCACGCGCGGCGTTCAGCATCGGCGTCAACCCGTTATCCAATATCTGGGTCCACGCAGCGATCATATTGTCTGCCGTTTCTTTATCGACGCCGACATGCCCAGCGGCTTTAAACGCAGCCAGCTGATCTGACGTGTTTTTAAACGCGGTTGTTGCTGACGTAAATACTTTTTCTGCTTCCGCAGTTTCACCTGTTTGCTGGAAATCCATAGAACGCAACAAGCGAGTAACCGTACGAAAATACTGGTCATTGCCTTTCACCAGCATCTCTACGTTTTTACGCTGAGTTTCGCCGGACTCCAATAGTTTGGTCATGCTGCTTAATGAGGTGGTGGTAAAGAAAGACGCGCCCCCCCATACAACCAGAAACAGACCCAGTATTGTTAAAAGCATTGCCCTGATGGTGATATTTTTTAAAAAATTCACAGAAGACTCCTATAAATTATCTGGCGATTTTCCTCTGCGCTTTCTGCAAGATAGCCGCACATTTTTAATTGGAAATACGCCGGGTGTTACGTCATTTAATGAAGAGCAGAGGCTCTCATTAGTTAGAGTTATTTTCCTTTAATGACAAAAAGACACACTTCCTTACAATAACGATAATGTATTCCTACCATACATTAACTTTATCGGCACTTTAGGCGGGCACTTTACGCCTTCCCATCAACAAATGCGATAAAAATGAAGAATTGCGATAGTTTCTGGCTATTGCTCCGATACAACAATTTATCTTCACATTTAACTGTTTATTTTAATTATCTATTTATTTTCACGCTTCCACTATTGCGTCAGGATAAAATACAGTTTTATTTTTCTGTGATTATTCTTATTTTTTCATTCTGCCCTATTCATTAGAAAATATGCCCCTATTCGGGGTAATAGTTGATTGTGGTGCTATTAATTCCGGCCGCGATCATTTTATCGCGTTCTTCTCTTTCTAAGCCCAAATATTAATCCTGATGATAATTACGCCCGTCATTTTCATCATTCAGAGCACATCTCATCGCGCTGGGTTTACGTTACGTTCACATCAGTGTGGCGTAAGCCAGTTGCGAAATGTGCTGCTTGCCGCTACACTTCACAAAAAATGAATAATCAAACATCAGTTCATTACGAAAAGAGAAAGATATGGATTTGACCCAGCTCCGCATGTTCTGTCTCGTCGCCGAAACGGGCTCCGTCGCGCGCGCCGCAGAGCAGCTTCATCGGGTACCCTCAAATCTGACCACGCGGCTGCGCCAGTTGGAACAAGAACTGGGCACCGATCTGTTTATCCGTGAGAAGCAGCGCCTGCGCCTGTCCCCTATTGGCCACAATTTCTTATGTTATGCACAGCGCATTCTGGCGCTTAGTGAGGAAGCGATCAGCATGACGCGCACGGGGGAACCTGCCGGTAATTTCGCGCTCGGTTCGATGGAAAGCACTGCGGCAACCCGTTTGCCTACGCTATTAGCGGCTTACCATCAGCGTTACCCCAATGTTTCGCTGTCCCTGAATACCGGTACATCCGGCGAAATCATTGAGCGCGTGCGCGCGGGAACATTAGCGGCAGCGTTAGTCGATGGCCCCGTTGTCTACGATGAGCTGAATGGCTGTTCGTGTTTTACGGAACGACTCGTGCTGATATCCGACACGACGCACGCGCCGATTACCCATGCGCGGGACGCCAGCTACGATACGCTGTTTGCCTTCCGCCCCAGCTGTTCCTATAGAAAGCGCCTTGAGAACTGGTTCCGGCAGGATGGCGTGGTGCCCGGCACGATCATGGAAATCCACTCATACCATGCCATGCTTGCCTGTGTAGCCAGCGGTGCCGGACTCGCCATGCTCCCGTATGCCGTCCTTGAATCACTGCCCGCAGGCACGCGCGTTCAGGTGCATGAATTACCGCCCGACATCGCTGCCGCGTCCACCTGGCTTGTCTGGCGACGCGACGCCTTCGGCCCGAATGTCGAAGCGCTTAAAAAGCTCATTATTGAACAGGGCAGCATGATTGAACCACCCGCTCAGTCGGAATGAACCCATTATTTTCTCTGAGCAGCCATTTTCAAGACAGGACGACACCGTGATGAATAGCACGTCCTGTCATTCAATTTACCACCCATAACGGAATGCCATTAGGAGCCTCCACCATGCAAATGATTAAAACCCGTGCCGCTATCGCCTGGGGTCCCAACCAGCCACTGTCGGTTGAAGAAGTGGATCTGATGCCACCGCAGAAAGGTGAAGTATTGGTGCGCATCGTCGCAACCGGCGTGTGCCACACAGATGCCTACACGCTGTCCGGCAAAGATCCTGAAGGCGTGTTCCCGGCGATTCTTGGCCATGAAGGCGGCGGGATTGTCGAAGCCATCGGGGAAGGCGTGACCAGCGTTGCCGTTGGCGATCACGTTATTCCGCTTTACACCCCAGAATGTGGCGAATGTAAATTCTGTCGCTCTGGCAAAACCAACCTGTGCCAGGCTATTCGTTCCACGCAGGGTAAAGGCCTGATGCCGGACGGCACGACTCGCTTCTCCAAAAATGGCCAGCCGATTTTCCATTACATGGGCACATCTACCTTCGCTGAGCACACCGTTGTGCCTGAAATTTCGCTGGCGAAAGTGAATAAAGAAGCACCACTGGAAGAAGTTTGCCTGCTGGGTTGTGGCGTCACCACCGGTATGGGTGCCGTGCTGAATACCGCAAAAGTGAAAGCGGGCGATACCGTTGCGATTTTCGGCCTCGGCGGCATTGGTCTGTCGGCGATTATCGGTGCGCAAATGGCAGGTGCCGGACGCATCATCGGTATCGATCTCAACACCAGCAAATTCGATCTGGCGCGTAAACTGGGTGCGACCGATCTGATCAACCCGAAAGATTACGATAAGCCGATTCAGGACGTCATCGTTGAACTGACCGATGGCGGCGTGGACTTCTCCTTCGAGTGTATCGGTAACGTCAATGTCATGCGTTCCGCGCTAGAGTGCTGTCATAAAGGCTGGGGCGAATCCATCATCATCGGCGTGGCGGGTGCAGGTGAAGAAATCGCCACTCGTCCGTTCCAACTGGTGACGGGTCGCGTATGGCGTGGTTCTGCTTTCGGCGGCGTGAAAGGCCGCAGCGAGCTGCCAGGCATTGTCGATCGTTACCTGAAAGGTGAATTCCCGCTGAATGACTTCATCACCCACACCATGGGGCTGGACGAGATCAACACGGCATTCGATTTAATGCACGAAGGCAAATCGATTCGCTCTGTGATTCATTTCGGTTAATTGCGCTACTGTCAGGAACAGAATAAAGGAGGCTGTACAGCGATGACTTCATCACTGGAACTGCTGGAAGAACACCGTATGTTTGGCGGTTGGCAACAGCGCTACCGCCATGTGTCGGAAACGCTGAACACCGCAATGACGTTCAGTATTTATCTGCCGCCGACACAGGATGACACGCCGCCGCCCGTGCTTTACTGGCTGTCAGGGTTAACCTGCAACGACGAAAACTTTACGACGAAAGCCGGTGCGCAACGCGTTGCCTCCGAGCTGGGTCTGGTGCTAGTCATGCCGGACACCAGCCCGCGCGGCGATGGCGTAGCAGACGACGCGGGATACGATCTGGGTCAAGGGGCGGGATTCTACGTGAATGCCACGCAGGCACCCTGGGCGGCACACTACCGGATGTATGACTACATCAGCAGTGAATTGCCGGCGTTAATCCAGCAACATTTTAACGTGAATCGCCGTCAGTCCATCAGTGGGCATTCGATGGGCGGCCACGGCGCACTGATGCTGGCGCTACGCAACCCAGATCAATTCCAGTCTGCGTCAGCGTTCGCACCGATCGTTAACCCGAGTCAGGTTCCCTGGGGACGCAAGGCGCTGACCGCCTACCTCGGTGAGGATGAAACGCAGTGGTTGCAGTATGACAGCTGCCATTTGCTGGCGAATAGCCAGAAGAAGCTGCCCATGCTGGTCGATCAGGGCGATTGCGATCAGTTCCTTCCCGATCAGCTGCAACCGGCGAAACTGGAAGAACTGGCAAGCCAGTATGACTGGCCGCTGACGCTGCGGACACAGTCTGGCTATGACCACAGCTATTTCTTCATTGCCAGTTTCATCGAAGATCATCTGCGCTTCCACGCCCGCTATTTATTGGAAGAATAGTTATTGGAAGAATAGCGCGTCGAATAATGGTGCTATGCTTACCTTGTTGAGCGCCGCGCTCAGGAATCTCCTGAGCGCGTTTTCTCTTCCTGTAATAACTCCATCGTCATAACCCCTGAAAGACATGAGCGCACCTGCCGCGTGCAACATGACGGATAAAAAAAGAAAAAAAGGAAACCTTGATGATACACGTTCATCACCTCGAAAAATCCCGTTCGACCCGCGTAACCTGGCTGCTGGAAGAGCTGGGCGTTGACTATGAAATCATTCGCTACGCGCGTGATCCAAAAACGTTTAGCGCTCCGGCATCACTCAAACAAATCCACCCGTTAGGGAAATCACCGGTGATTACCGATGGCGAACTCACGATTGCCGAATCCGGGGCCATTGTAGAATACCTGATTGAGACTTACGGCAACGGCAGGCTCCGCCCACAGAGCGGACAAGCACTGCTGGACTATCGCTTCTGGCTGCATTTTGCGGAAGGTTCACTCATGCCGCTGCTGGTGATGCGTTTAGTTTTGGCAAAAACAGAATCCGCACCGATGCCATTTTTCATCCGCCCCATTGCACGCAAAATTGTGCAAAGCATCGAGAAGGCCTTTATTGTGCCGCGGCTGACGACACAGCTTCAGTTCATCGAGCAGCATTTGAGTAAACAAGAGTGGTTTGCAGGAGCGTCGCTCAGCGGTGCCGATATACAAATGGCCGTTCCGCTGGTGTTGGCGAAAACGCGTTTGGATTTCAGCCACTACCCGCACATCAAGCAATACATTGAGCGGATAGAAAGTCAGCCAGCTTTTCAGCGGGCTCTCGCTCAGGATTAACGGTGCGATTGGAATATCACCTCATCGACAACGACAAACAAAGCGGGTCGCTGGGCGACAGAGCAAGAATTCTGTGAGCGTTTACTGATTATTCATGAACTGATAACGATATGCTGCTGTTTACCCCCGATATATTTCGAGCTATAACACGCTATAGCTAAAAGGTGGTATACCGTCAGGATGCGGCATTGATACGTTGGGAGTGATTAATTTTGCAGAGAAAACGAGTTTCATCAACAGAGTTGTTTTCAGTCGGATACGATGCAGAAAAAAGCCAATTGGAAGTCGAATTGCTAAATGGGAGCATCTATCTCTACAGCGGCGTAGCACGCATGATTTATGAAGAGCTGATGGCCAGCAAGACGAAGTACCGTTACTACGCCAGCTTTATCAAAAATTCATTCCCCTACGAGAAAACGCAGTAGCAGTAATTTTTGAAGATAAATAATAGCCTTTAGGGCGGAGAATACTCTCCGCCCTTCTCTTTCTACCCGCTTATTCCCCAGTCGACTCAACGGTATTAAACGCCGCCAGCAGGACGTCTTCATTGAGCGTCAACGGCAGATAATGAATGGATTCCCCCGCCTGCAAGGTGCGGGCAATAACCGCCTGAAGCGCGGCGCGATCGTGAATATCCACGTCCAGTGCGGCGAGTGTGGTCGGCAAACCGAATGCCTTAAACGCCTCCTTCAGTTGAAGCAGCGTGTCGTTATCGCCCAGTAACGCGCTTTGCACCAGAATGCCATAAGCCACCTTGGTGCCGTGCAGGAAGCGCTCAGTTTGTGGCAAGACCGTTAAACCGTTGTGCACCGCATGCGCCGCCGCCACACGGGTATAGCGTTCACCCAACCCGCCAACCATGCCGCCACCAGCAATGATCGCATCTACGACATCCAGAAAATCCTGCGTCAGTTCACCACGCTCGACGGCTTCCAGCGCCGCCGCACTTTGTTGCAGCAACACATTGCGGATATCCAGCGCAGCCTGTAAGCCCAGCCGAACAGAAAGCGGCAGCGTTTCTGGCTGAGGGCTGAGAACGACGGCTTCATACCACTTCGCCAGCGTGTCGCCGACGCCAGCCAGTAAGTATTCCACCGGTGCCGCCAGCATAATCCGCGGTTCCACCAGCACCAGATGGTTAGCATCAGTGAAAATCTCGAAGCACAGCGCCTGTCCGGCATCGTTATACCACACGGACAGCGGCGTCCAGGCCGCACAGGTCGCTGCAATAGTCGGGATAGCAACAAGCGGCACACCGATATGACGCGCGGCGACCTTCGCGGTATCCAGCACCGCCCCGCCGCCGACACCAATGACGACCTGACATTCATCGCCCGCCTGCGCCACCAGTTTTGCGACTTCCCCTTCGCTACAATGCGCACCAAACTGCACGCGGCGGGCTGAAGGCGCATCGAATTCGGCCGGTAAATACGGTCGAGCCGCAGCAATCGCCCGCTCGCCGTAGATCCACAGCGCGTTTTTCAGTACATCTGGTGGATAAAAATCCAGCAGCTTATCGATAGCGCCAGAGAAAGAGAAATAGTTAGCAGGGCCAACCTGTACGCGGACTGTCGTTGTGTGCATGTTTGAATCTTCCTCGCCGCGCTCTCTCTTGAACACGGTTCTTATCTTATGTTTGTCTGATAGATGAATCTGCTGCGCTACCCTATTGATAACCTCATCTTATTCACTTGCCTGCGCCAGCTTAAGAACTTTTTTATTTAATTTATGCCTTTTCGTTCATAGCCAATAACTCTCAAACACTTGAAGCTGTATTAAATTCTCTGGGATATGTGCTACCTTTCTTTTCCGTTATTTCATGACCCTGACCGCCAAGAGCGTTACCGACCATGATTCCTACCTCCCAAAGCCGATTGGAAATGCACAACATTTCCATCTCCTTTTCTGGTTTCCACGCCCTCAAGCAGGTTAATTTCACACTGGAAGGTGGTTCGATTCATGCCCTGACTGGCGCAAACGGCGCAGGTAAATCCACGCTTATGACGATCTTATCGGGCGCTTACGATCACTATCAGGGCGACATTCTGATTAATGGTAAGCAGGTCGATGTCCATTCCCCGCGTGATGCCAAGCGATACGGCATTCATCTGGTGCAGCAGGAAGTCGATGTCGCGCTGATCCCCACGCTGTCCGTGGCGGAAAACATTATGCTGGATACGCTGGCGCAGGACGGACATCTGCTAAGTTGGCCGCAGATCTATCGTCAGGCGCAGGCGCTGCTCGATCAGCTTGGCGTTCACCTCAATGTTCGTCAACGGCTGGATACCTGCTCGCTCGCTGAGAAACAGCAAATTCTGCTCGCCCGCGCGTTATCTCACGAATGTCGTTTTCTTATTCTGGATGAACCCACCGCCCCGCTGGATCAGGCCGAAAGCGCGCGCCTCTTCGAGGTGGTACGCCGTTTACAGGCCGATGGCATCGGGATCGTGTTTATTTCCCACCGTATTCATGAGTTGAGCGAAATCTGCGATACGTTAACCGTTCTGCGTGACGGCGAGTTTGTCAGCAGCGGTGCGATGCAGGGACTCAGCGGTGAAGCGATCGTAGAGAGAATGCTGGGGCACCGGCTTGACGATATCTTCCCACCGCGCCGAACAACACCTGCTGCAGAGACGCTGCTTCAGGTTACGGGTTTGCACGACGAAACGCTGTTGCACAATATTTCTCTCACGCTGCGCAAAGGAGAAATTCTGGGCATTGCCGGGCTGGCTGGTGCGGGGAAAACTGAGCTGTGTAAAGCGCTATTCGGCGCAGAACCCTGCCAGATCGCACAGGGAGAATATCGTGGTAAACCCTGGCGGCCGCATTCGCCGCACCAGTCCGTCGAACAGGGACTGGCGCTGGTTCCTGAAGAGCGGCGCAAAGAAGGCATTTTTATTGATGAATCTGTCACCATGAATCTCAGCATCACCGCCACCGATAGCTTTTCCCGTTGGAGTGTATTCAGCCGTGGCAAGGCATTGCGCTGGGCAAAACAGATCGTTGAGCAGTTGGCGGTTCGCACCACCGGTCCGGCGCAAAAGCTGGCGCGCCTGTCGGGTGGGAATCAGCAGAAAGTCGCTATCGGCAAGTGGCTGCGCAGTGAAGCACAGGTTCTGATTTTTGACGAACCCACCAAAGGCGTGGATATCAAGGCCAAACAGGACTTGTTCACCCTCATTGACGGCCTCGCCCGTCAGGGTAAAGGCATTATTTATGCGTCGGGCGAGTTCTCCGAACTTGTCGGGCTCTGCGATCGCATCTGCGTGCTATGGGACGGCCGCATTGTCGCAGAGCTAAATGCCGCTGAGATTGACGAAGAAACCCTACTTTTATATTCAACTGGAGGAACTCCCGCGTGAGTCACCCACTTTCATCTAACGGGGCGCTCCCCTTCCGTCACCACGTTTTCGAGTTTCTCTATAAGTGGGGCATGCTGATCACGGTTGTTGCGCTGATTGCCCTCTTCGGGCTGGCGTCGGAGAACTTTCTCGACCCGTATAACATCATCAATATTTTGCGCTCTATCGCCATCGTTACGGTGATTGCGATTGGCGTCTCCATTTCGCTGTCCGTGGGCGGATTCGACCTTTCCGTGGGGTCAACGGCCTCGCTGGCTAATGCGCTGGTTATCTCGCTTTTCGTCTGGCATGGATTCGGCACCACCGGCGCGATTGTCCTGACGTTGCTGCTGTGTACGCTGGTCGGGCTATTCAACGCCTTCCTCATCGTCGTGCTGAAGATTCCCGATATGCTGGCGACACTCGCCAGCCTATTCGTCATTCAGGGCGTGGCGATGACCTACAGCTATGGCGGCTCCATCACGCAGAACATGGTGCTGCCTAGCGGCGAAATGGCGGAAGGCGTCATTCCTGAATTCTTTGCCACGCTAGGTCAGGTACCGGTCATTGTTGTCATCATGCTGGCGGTAACGGTACTGGTGCAGCTATATCTGTCCCTTACCAAGCACGGTCGCCGGATGTACGCCATTGGCGGCAACCCAGAAGCCGCGCGACTGGCGGGCATTCGCACGGCGCGTTATCGGGTACAGGCGTATGTGTTTTCTTCACTACTCGCGGCGCTGGGCGGTATCTTACTGGCATCGCGCATCGGCTCTTCGCAGGTCAATGCCGGAGGCGGCTATTTGATGGATGCCGTTGCAGCGGCCTACATCGGCTTTTCACTGGCGGGATCCGGCAAGCCGAACGCGCTGGGTACGCTGCTCGGTGCCGTTATTCTTGGCGTCTTGCAGAATGGGCTGGTGATGCTCTCCGTGCCTTATTACGCAATGGACATCATCAAAGGTCTGGTTCTGGCACTCGCGCTAGCCATGACGTATATCCAGAAGCGCTAACCTCTCTCGCGTTCAGTAGCGTCTCACTTCCGCCCCGTTCATCCGAATTTGGGGCGGATTCATAATACAGCCCACCAATGCCTTCTCTCATTAAGCCGCGTTTTGCCGCAGACACCTATCGCTGCACTCGTTCTATTATTTACTTCCGTTATTATTAAGAAATAAATATTCGCTCATACAATCAAGAGTGGTTCAGAATAATCACAAATAATAACGTTCTCACTTTAGGTCTGACGTGCGCCACTTTCATTCCCTGTCGATATAGCGAGAGCGACAAAGATAATCGACAGGGAAAGATTCAATCCGATGAAACGTTCAATTTTGATAATCAATTAAAATTGATGAATATCATCATTCCTCTACCGGGCAATATTCCGTCATACCCGACGAAATCAAACTACACGTTATTTATATCCGTTCTGCTGAGCATACTCATCAATATTTTCAATCGTCTTTTCCATCAGTAATTGCAGCGATGAGGCGGATGTCCAGGAGATATGCGGAGTAATCAGAAGATTAGGCAGGGTTTTCGCCGCAGCCATCAATGGGTTGTCTTTTGCTGGCGGTTCCTGTGTCAGGCAGTCTAACGCAGCGCCGGCAATGACGCGCTGCTGCAAGGCTTCTGCCAGCGCGTGCTCATCAATCAGCCCGCCTCTGGCCGTGTTAATAATAAACGCGGTAGGCTTACACAGTGCGAGCGTCTCCGCATTAATCAGATGCTGCGTGCTCTCATTGAGCGGGCAGTTGAGTGAAATCACATTCGCCAACCGCAGAACGTCTTCAAACGGCAGATACCCAGCGCGACACGATGAAGCTCCCCGGTGCTCGGCAAAAATCACCTTCATCCCCAGCGCCTGCGCCAGACGTGCAACTTCCCGCCCAATCGTACCCGCGCCGATGATGCCCAGCGTAGCACCGGCGATGTCCTTGACCGGATGATCAAAATAAGCAAATTGCGACTGGCTGGCCCAGCGATCGCCCAGTTGATCGCGATACCACGCCATCAGGCTGTGCTTTAGCGCAAAAATCATGGCAATCACGTGCTCGGATACGGCCTGCGTCGAGTAGCCCGGTACATTTTTGACCGTGATACCCAGTTCTTTGGCAGCAACAAGATCGATATTGTCGGTGCCCGTTGCCGTCACGGCAATCAGCTTCAACGCAGGTAACGCGGCCAGGGTGTCTCGCGTTAATAGGGCTTTATTCGTGATGATGACGTGGGTGTCTTTTGCTCGGGCGATAACGTGATCGGGCGAGGTATAGTTATATTCAATCCATTCATGGCGGCACTGTGGACGCCTAAAACTCGTCTTTTTCAGGAAAATGGTTTCAGGCAGTGAGCCTTTATCCAAAAAGGTAATTTTTAACATCATCGTGCCCTGGTTGCTATTCATACACTGATTTCCGCTTGCAGATATCAAGGGTTCCGCAGTCGACAATCACGACAGGTATTCTCATACAAAAATAATGAATTAAATTCTCTGTATGACACAAGACAACGAACGTATTAATGACGTTACACTTCCTGCCTCATCGGAAATCCATCACTCCGTAACGTGAAGCGTAGTCAGCATTAAAGCAATTAACAATACCTAATATAATGAATTTCATTCATCGACATTGTTATCGTCGATATTCAGAAATATCACAAAAACAATAAAGCCCTGCTGCTCATTGTTATCATGACATCGGTAAAGAGATAACCGTAATAACGGGTCACAACTAAGCCCTGTAGTTAATCAGAAAGAATACATTCGCGAGAAAAACCGCAGAAGTGGCGCCATATCATTGGAGAGAGGGAGTAAGCGAGGGTCATAATGCCCCGGAACGAGCTGGCCCATTCCGGGGAGGTGCTACATCAGAAGTTGACGTTTACCGATACCCAGTAGTTACGACCTGGCAGTACGGAACCCGTAGTCACCTGGCTTGACGTAAAGTAATCGCCAGCCGTCGTGGTATCCGTACCAACAGGGAAAACATAGGTTTTGGTGAAGTCTTTATCTAACAGGTTATTAACTGACCCGTTCAATGTTACATCTTTAGAGATCTTATACGATCCGCCCAGATTCACGACGGTAAACGATTTGAAATCCGAGCCAAGATTGTCATAGACGACTCTGTTTGCTTGATTGCTCGCTGCGGCAAGCGTGGAATAATTCTCCGTAAAGCGTGCTGTTTTACCCCGATATTCAGCCTTGAGCCAGGTGGTCAATTGCTCGTTAACATTCCAGTTTAAACGGGCATTTGCCATGTGCTTAGGCGTATTGGTCAAGCGAGCGCCGGGATTTTCTCCGCCTTTTTGCTCGCTGTCAGTAAAGGTGTAATTCACATTCAGCGTCCAGTTATCCGACCATAGCGGGATCGTCGAACCCAGTTCCAAACCTTGCGTGTTAGCTTTACCGATATTGCGATAGCTAGACGTTACTGTATCAATGTCGTAACTATCGATCTTATTACGGAAGCGGTTATGGAAAAGCGTAGCGTTAGTAGAGAAACCGCTAAAATGCTCATAGTACGCACCCAGTTCCGTATTCACGCTTTCTTCTGGCTTCAGATTTGGGTTGCCAATCGTATTGCGTGTACCTTGTCCTGTTACGCCACTTATCCCGTTATGTAACCGCGCCAATGACGGTGTCTTGTAGCCTGTACTTACCCCACCTTTGATCGTTAATTCATCCAGCGCATTCCACACTAAATAGGCACGCGGGCTCACATGACCACCAAATGCTTCATGATGTTCATAACGGGCACCTGTCGTTAGCGCGAGCGAATCAACGATACGCCATTCATCTTCAGCAAAAAGTGACCACGAATTCTGTTCGAATTTTTCACCCGTATTCGCCAGAACAATCCCGTCTTTCATGACGGCATTCCAGTATTGCCCACCTAACGTCAGTAAATGACTCTCTCCTAGCGGGCTCACCAGTTTCGTATCAAGGATGTAGTTAGTGTTTTTAAGCTCGCGCTTTTGCCCTGCCGTTGCTGAGCCCGCAGGTACCGTAGAGCGAGGGATCAAACGTCCTTTATTTTCAGTCTGGTTGAAGGACAAGCTTGAATTCCATGTACCAAAATCGAGTTGATTATCGCTACCCAGCGTAATCTTGCGACGCTCATAACGCAGTGTATCTTCATAACCGCCGCCCCGAGTTGCAGCACCCGCCCCCAGCGCACCGAGTTGTTCTTCCTTGTTATCATATTTCTGATTGGAGACTTCACCATCCAGCCATAGGGTATTACGGCTATCCAGCAGCCAGGATAGTTTGCCACCGAGGAGGTAATTATCTGACTTCACTGGATTCGGGCCGCGTGTACTAAGTTCCTGTCCAGTCGAGGATGAACTCACCTCTGACGCATCACGGCGTAAAATATTACCGCGCAGGGCGAGCCCCAGTTTGTCTTCGATCAGCGCACCGCTGGAATAAATCGAGAACTTGGAAGCGTCACCATAGTCTCTGTCTTCCTGGAAGGTATGATCCAGCGTGATATTCCCAACCCACTCTTTCGACGCTTTTTTGGTGATGATATTGACCACTCCGCCCATCGCATCAGAGCCATATAACGTTGACATCGGCCCACGGATAACTTCAATACGTTCGATCGCTGCCAGCGGGGGAATAAAGCTGGTGTTCATCGTACCAAACCCATTCGGGGTGACGTCCGATGAACCATTCTGGCGAATACCATCAACCAGAATCAGCGTGTAGTCACTTGGCATACCGCGAATACTGATGTCCAGACCGCCCGTTTTCCCCGTTGAACTACGCACATCCACGCCTTCTACGTCGCTAAGCGCTTCGCCAAGATCGTTATATTTACGCTTCGTCAGTTCATCCTGGCTGACAACGGAAATACTCGCTGCCGCCTCAGTGATTTTTTGTTCATAGCCAGAAGCCGTTACAACCAACGTATCGTCCTGTGCGGCGATAACAGGTGTAGATACGGTTGTAGCAAGTGCCAATGCCACCGATTTTCTTATATTTATTGCCATGCGTCTGTGTCCTCAGAGCGAATAACTTACATTGAGTTTTTTTGTCGGACACATTGTAATGATCGAGAAATAATTGTAAATGAAAATTAAAATCATTTGTATGCGCAATAAAAACAAACAAGAATTAATATAAAATCATTAATAAACAATTAATTAATGCTATCCATTATTCATTAAATCGAGTTAATGTAAAATATCCCTAAAAAATCAATGTGAATAAATTTGATTTAAATCAACATGCGAGTGCAAAGGAAGACGTGAGACGTAACGACAGAACAGAAAAAAACCAATAAAAAAGGCGACACCCGTCAGGGAGTCGCCCGTTAACCGCGTTCTTACGATTTAGTCTTTATGATCGGGGTACGTCATATCCTGATACTTGATAAAGCGCGTGCCACGGCACAGCTTATAGCCGAACCAAATCAGCAGGAACAGCGGAATACCGATGTACGTTGCCGTCACACCATACCAGTCGATTTTATCTTCCAGAAACGCCTGATAGTTCTGCCCCAACGTAATGATCAGACAGAGCACAAACGCGAAGATCGGTCCGAGCGGGAAGAAACTTGATAAATAAGGTAAGCGATTCAGATCGTGACCTTGCATGACATAGCCACGACGGAAACGGTAATGGCTGATCGCGATCCCTAGCCAGGCAATAAAGCCTGTCATACCGGAGGTATTCAACAGCCACAGGTAAACCGTTTGGTTACCATATAAAGAAGACAGGAAACACAGCGCCGCCACCACGGTGGTAGCGTACAGCGCATTACGCGGCACGCCGCCTTTTGACAGTCTGGCGAAAATGCGCGGTGCTTTACCTTCCGATGCCAGCGTAAACAGCATACGCGTAGACGCGTACATCCCGGAGTTACCCGCCGACAGCACCGCCGTCAGGATAACCGCATTCATGACCGCCGCCGCAGACAGCAGGCCTGCGTTCTCAAACACCAGCGTAAACGGACTCACCGTAATGTCTTTGACATCATTACGCAGCAGGTTCGGATCGGTATACGGAATGATTAAGCTGATAATCAGAATCGCGAAGATGTAGAACAACAGAATGCGCCAGAAAACCTGACGGATCGCACGCGGAATGTTTTTGCTGGGTTCCTGAGATTCCCCCGCCGCCACGCCGATCAATTCCGTTCCCTGAAAAGAGAAGCCGACGATCATCGCCACACCGATCATGGCAGAGAAACCGCCAGCAAACGGCGCATCGCCAATCTCCCAGTTGTGGAATCCGGCATTTTCCGCGCCGCTCATGATGCCCGTAATCATCATCACGCCAACAGCAATGAAAACGACGACCGTGACCACTTTAATCAATGAGAACCAGTATTCCGCTTCGCCAAATCCTTTCACGGAAATGTAGTTAAGCAGGAACATCAGCGCGAGGAACAGCGCGCTCCAGATCCAGCCGGAGACATCGGGGAACCAGTATCCCATCACCAGCTGCGCCGCCACCAGATCGACCGCGATGGTCACCGCCCAGTTGTACCAGTAGTTCCAGCCCAGCGCAAAGCCGAACCCTTCTTCTACATAGCGGGAACCGTAGCTGGAGAACGAACCGGAAACCGGCATGAACGCCGCCAGTTCGCCCAGGCTGGTCATCAGGAAGTAAACCATCAGCCCAATCAGGGCATAAGACAGAAGTGCGCCGCCCGGGCCGGCTTGTGAAACCGTCGCACCAGACGCGACAAATAACCCGGTGCCAATCGATCCGCCAATGGCGATCATCGTTAAATGCCGTGCTTTCAGTTCACGGCGCAGGGTCGGTGTGCCCTGTGTTGTTTGTTGAATATCGTGCTGAGCCATTGTTATCCTGCATGCTCGTGCTAAAAATCGAGGCAGGATTGTAGCAAATAGCGTTGTGCTGAATAGTTAAGATCGTCGAGTTATAAGAGAGGTTAATAACTCACGTCCGATTATTAGCAGCAGAAAATATTTTCGCTATGGCGTTTCGCAGCAATAACTCAGGAAACGCTGCAGCACATTTGAAAGATGTTTCTGTCGGTGATGAACCAGATACAGCGTCCGCGTGAGTTTAGGCAGCGGCACCTTCAGCTCCACCAGCGAGCCTGACGCCAGTTGCTCGGCAATGACATGCCGCGACAGGCAACTGATGCCGATCCCGTGGCGCACCGCATGTTTGATCGCCTCTGAATTCCCTAATTCCATCACCAGATGAAAATGCGACAGGTGCGTTAGCAGCAGATGATCCAGCACTTCGCGCGTTCCTGAGCCACGTTCACGCAGGATCCAGTGCGCATCCGCCAGCGCGGTTAATGAGACAGTGCCCCGGCTGAGCGGATGTTCGGGAGAGCAAAACACCACCAGCTCATCTTCCAGCCAGGGTTGCGTAATCAAATCAGGATGATGGCAAGGCCCTTCGATCAAGCCCAAATCGACACTGAATTCAGACACGCGCGTGATCACATCTTTCGTATTGCCGACATGCAGTTCCAGCGGAATATCGGGGTAGTCATGACGATAGCGGGCAATCATCGCAGGCAATAAGTAGTTACCAATCGTGCTACTGGCATACACACGCAGCGCCCCGTTATCACGCCGGAACAGTTGCTCAATTTCCATCGACTGTTCAAGCAGAGCCAGTGCCTTGGGATACAGCAGGCGGCCATGCTCATTCACCACCAGACGTTTACCCACGCGGTCGAAAAGTTGAACCCCCAACTGCCCTTCTAAATCCGCCAGAGCCGCGCTGACAGCCGATTGAGACAGGGCAAGCACAACGGAGGCCTGTGTCGTTGAACCACTTTTCAGGACTTCGGCAAAGACTTCCAGCTGACGTAACGTGATATGCATAGTGCGCTCTTTATCTGAAATACTTATAGGTTATAAATATATAATCAATTTCTCTTTTAATCTCGTGGATTATAAGCTGGCTTCTCAATTTTCGGTACGGTCAGAATAGGCACCCAATCCATGGCTCTTCCTGCGACATTACACACGATAGCCCCGCCCGATGGAGCAAAAGCGCGATTACCCGGCCTGTTGTTAGTAAGTTTAATGACTTTTTTGCTCCTCTGGCTGGCAAATATTCCGAAAATCGCCCACTGGGGTCCGGGTTCGCTGACATTGGCGATCCTGATTGGGATCGTGCTCGGAAATAGCATTTATCCACGTATTCATCCGCTGTGCGATCCGGGCGTGCAGTGGGCCAAACAGCATTTACTCCGCTGGGGCATCATACTTTATGGTTTTCGTCTCAGTTTTCAGCAGGTTGCTGCCGTTGGCTTTACCGGTGTCGCGGTCGATCTTACCGTCGTCACGCTGACGTTTTTACTCGCCTGCTGGATAGGCAAGCGCTGGCTGAAACTCAACAATCAAACCGTAATGCTCATCGGTGCTGGCAGCAGCATCTGCGGTGCGGCGGCGATCATGGCAACCGCACCGGTTGTCAAAGCGTCCAGCAATGCGATTGCCGTCTCCGTTTCCACCGTGGTGATTTTCGGTACGACGGCGATGTTTTTGTATCCGTGGCTCTATCAGCTCAATCTCGAACATCACTGGATTGACGCCACACCACAGATTGTCGGTCTGTACTTCGGCTCAACGATACACGAAGTCGCTCAGGTTGTTGCCGCCGGACATGCCGTTGATGGTGCGACGGAAAACATCGCCGTCATCAGCAAGATGCTGCGCGTGATGCTGCTAGCCCCTTTCCTTCTCATTCTTGGGTTTTACCTGAAAAAAACGACGCAAAAAAGTGACGCGGAAAACGCGATTCCACTGATGTTTCCGTGGTTTGCACTGGGGTTTATCGCCGTAGCGGCATTCAATTCTTTCCAGCTACTTTCACCTACGCTCGTCACGCAGTTGGTACAGCTCGATAATGTGCTGTTGACCATGGCGATGGTTGCGCTGGGGCTCACAACCCGATTCAGCGCCATCCGTCAGGCCGGCGCAAAACCACTTCTGCTGGCACTCATTCTGTTTCTCTGGCTGGTTGTTGGCGGTGCGGGCATCAATTTGTTCTTCGAGCATTTATTCGGCTAACGATAAATTATTTACCTGTTAACGTCTGATTAACGTGCCCGGCGGAGCCATGACAATGCCATAATGTCTCCGTTACCAAAGGAGACCAACATGAAATACATCGGGGCGCACGTTAGCGCATCTGGCGGGGTCGATCAGGCCGTGATTCGCGCGCATGAGATAAAGGCGACGGCTTTCGCGTTATTTACCAAGAACCAGCGCCAATGGCAGGCTGCACCGCTCAGCGCCGAGGTCATCGACCGTTTTAAAACCGCCTGTGAGCAGTACGCGTATACGTCAGCACAGATTCTGCCCCACGATAGCTATCTGATTAATCTGGGTCACCCGGATGCCGAGGCGCTGGAGAAGTCACGCATCGCGTTTATTGATGAAATGTCCCGTTGCCAGCAGCTTGGGCTAAGCCTCCTGAATTTTCATCCCGGCAGCCATCTAAAGCAGATCGAGGAAGCTGACTGTCTGGCACGTATCGCCGAGTCCATCAACATCGCGCTGGCGGAAACGGACGGCGTCACCGCCGTGATTGAAAACACCGCCGGGCAAGGCAGTAATTTGGGTTTCCGCTTTGAGCACCTGGCGGCCATCATCGATGGCGTAGAAGATAAAAGCCGCGTCGGCGTCTGTATCGATACCTGTCACGCCTTCGCTGGTGGCTACGATCTGCGGACAGAAGCCGATTGCGAAGCCACCTTTGCTGAATTCGATCGCATTGTTGGGTTTCGCTATCTGCGCGGAATGCATTTGAATGATGCCAAAAGCACGTTCGCCAGCCGCGTTGACCGACACCATAGTCTGGGAGAAGGCAACATCGGCAAAACCGCTTTCAGCTATATCATGAAAGATGCCCGCTTTGACGGCATCCCGATGATTCTGGAAACGATCAACCCCGATATCTGGGCCGACGAAATCGCCTGGCTCAAATCTGAAGCCCAGCGCTAATTAGTTTTTATCCCATAAAAAAGCGCCAGTTGGTGAATACCAACTGGCGCTATCTCATCCACATCCTTGTGTTATGGCGTTACTTTTTATTCACGACGATGATCAAACTTACGCAACTTTCGCCAGTTGTTCATCAGAGCGTTTCAGCAGTGCGTACAGCACGCCAGCGACGGCAGTACCCGCAATGATCGCTAACAGGTAGCCGATAACTGGGGTAATCGCGCCAGGAATCAACAGCACGAACAGACCGCCGTGTGGTGCCATCAACTTAGCGCCCACCGCCATTGACAGCGCACCAGTCAGTGCCCCACCGATGATGCAGCAAGGCAGAACGCGCATTGGATCACGCGCCGCGTAAGGAATCGCCCCTTCGGAGATAAAGCACAGGCCCAGTACAAACGCCGCTTTGCCCCCTTCACGTTCGGTCGGGTTGAATTTTTTGCTTGCCAGTACCGTCGCCAGACCCATTGCCAACGGTGGCACCATACCGGCTGCCATGACGGCGGCCATCGGCGCGTAAATCTGGCTACTGAGCAAGGTGGTACCGAAAACGTAAGCGACCTTGTTAACCGGCCCGCCCATATCCGTACACATCATCGCGCCCAGGATCGCACCCAGAATCACCGCATTCGCCGTGCCCATGGATTGCAGCCAGCCTGTCAGGCCAGTCAGGATTTTCGCCACTGGCGTGCCAACGACGTAAATCATGATGAGACCGGTGATCAGCGTAGCGAACAGTGGAATGATCAGGATCGGTTTTAGCGCCGTCAGACTTTGCGGCAGAATCAGTTTATTGTTGATCGCTTTGGCAACATAACCGGCCAGGAAACCAGCAATGATCCCACCGAGGAAGCCTGCACCCGTACTCACCGCCAACATCCCGCCAACCAGACCAGGCGTTAAGCCCGGACGATCCGCAATGGAGAACGCGATATAGCCCGCCAGCACCGGCACCATCAGTGCGAAGGCAGAACCGCCACCGATCTTCATCAGCGCCGCTGCCAGCGTACCTTCCTGTTTAAAGGCTTCAATACCAAAGACAAACGACAGGGCGATACACAAACCGCCTGCCACAACCATCGGCAGCATGTAAGACACGCCGGTTAACAGGTGACGGTACGGGCCTGCTCCACCTTTCTGGCCAGACTCGCTCGTGCTTGCCGCGCTGGCTTGTCCGGACGGCTGGTACACTTTCGCTTCAGCCTGCGCTTTATCTAACTCCTGCGCCGTCTTCTTCAGTGCCAGCCCGGTCGACGTGCGATACATTTTCTTACCGGCAAACTTCGCCAGATCGACTTCAATATCCGCAGCCACGATCACCAGATCGGCTTGTTCAACTTCTTCAGGGGTAATCGCGTTGCCGGCGCCAACAGAGCCGCGCGTTTCCACTTTGACCCACCAGCCGCGTTTTTTCGCTTCGCTTTCAATCGCTTCTGCCGCCATAAACGTGTGCGCGACGCCCGTCGGGCACGCCGTTATCGCCACAATACGCTTGGCAGCTGCAGGCTGCTGAACAGGCGCTGACGTAGCGGCCTGATAGACCGTGGCTTCAGCCTGTGCTTTCGCCAAAAAGGCTTCCGGCTGCGAAACTGCCAGTTCGATGTCACCGACATAAACTCGCTTGCCATTCAGTGCGCTGTCCGCCGCAGCGGATGCACCCAGAACGATCGCCAGTTCAGCGTCGTTAACCTGTTCTGTAAACGTCACCCCTGCTTTCGCAGCGGCAGCGCCGAGTAGGTTCTTCACCAGTTGGCTTCTCGCCAGGCCCAGTGATTTATCCAAAATCAGCAGCGTTTTCATTGTTTATCTCCTGCTGTATCAGTTAAAGGGTTTGAGGTCGACACGCGCCATCATTGCGGCCAACTGAGGACGATCGGTAATACCAACATTACTTTGGCTGACGGCCAGCGCTGAAACCGCCGTAGCCAAACGCAGAGTGTGCTCACTGGACTCACGCATTAATAAGCCATAAATCAACCCCCCAACCATGGAGTCGCCCGCACCTACCGTACTTACCACATCACAGGCCGGTGGTTTTGCCAGCCACGCACCCGATGCATTCACCCACAGCGCGCCTTCCGCACCCAGTGAGATCACAACATGCGCGATACCCTGCTCACGCAGCGCGTGGGCGGCATCCACCACATCAGCCAGCGTAGGTAATTTACGCCCAGCCCATATCTCCAGCTCCCGGCGGTTTGGTTTCACCAACCAAGGAGAGGCTTTCAGTCCCGCCACCAGCGCTTCACGGCTGCTGTCGAAAATAATGCAAGGACACTGCGTACGCAGACGCGACATCCAGTCGGTAAAGGCATCAGGATCGACGCCAGCAGGCAGACTGCCGCTCACCGCGACCATGTCGAACTGCCCCAGCCAGCTCAGCGAGTCATTGACGAAACGCTGCCAGTCTTGCTGTGTCACTTCAAAACCGGAAAAGTTGAAGTCGGTTACGTCGCCATCTTTTTCGGTTAATTTGACATTAATACGCGTACGTCCTGGCACAACCTGGAAACGGTTGGCAATGCCCAGCTCGCTGAACAATTGCTGAAAACCATCCTGATTGTCTTTACCCAGAAAGCCACCTACCGTGACATCAATCCCAAGATCTTTCAGCACCTTGGCAACGTTAATACCTTTGCCTGCGGCGTGCAGACCCGCTGTCTGAACCAGATTGACTTCGCCTTTCTCAACTTCCGGGCAATAGCCAACCAGGTCATAAGCTGGATTCAGGGTAATTGTGGCTACTCTCCTGCTCATGCTGCCCCCTCGCCCAAACCGGACGTAATCGCGTCGCCAATAGCGGCCAGTGCTTGTTCTGCATCGCTACCGCTCGCGGTGAAACGCAATTTGTGACCTTTCTTCACGCCCAGCGCGACGACTTTCATCAGGCTGCGGCCATTTGCCGGTTTGCCTGTGCCATCCAGATTGGTGACGGTAATGTCACTGCTGAATTGCTTGATCACGTTCACCAGCATCGTTCCCGGACGCGCATGCAGACCGTGTTCGTTGCGAATGGTGAACTCTGCCGTCAGCACTTCGCTTTCTTCTGGTACGTCGCTGGTCAAGAGTGCCAGCAGCGTCGGTGCGTCAGCCGTCAGCAGACGTTCCGCTTTTTGCGCAATCAGCAGGTTGCTCAGGTAATCGATCGGGGCGAAAGCCTGATCGTCAGCTGCGGCTACCGTCACCAGTAAGGCCACGTTTTCGCCGTCAACGCTGAAAGGCGTAGCCGGACGTGCCACCGCAGCCGCGCTGCTGAGGTTACCGACAGCGCTATCGCTGAACCACACACCTTGCCCCAGATTCAGCGGCTTGCTGCTGACTGCGGTGCTGACGAAGCTGGCGTCTGCTGCACCGATCTGCTGAAGACGGCCGGCGTTCAGCGCCTGAAGCGTCAACAGATTATCGGTCGCCACATCCAGCGCAATCAGCGAGGTATCAAAGCGGAACTCCGCCAGTTGCTGCTCGCCCATCAGCAGGCTACGCAGTTCTTCTGCTGACGTTGTACTTGCCAAACGTGCTGCCACGCGATCGTCGCTCAGAACGTGGGTCAGCTGACGCAGCAGCGCAAGGTGTTCATCAGAACGGGCTGCAATCCCCAACACCACGTAGGCGGTTTGATCTTCACCCCAGGAAATACCCTGAGGAAATTGAAATACTTGAACCCCGGTCTTCAATACCAGATCGCGGGTATCGGTTGTGCCGTGAGGGATAGCAATGCCGCTTCCCAAATAGGTGGATGTTTGCTGTTCACGCTGGAGCATGCCGTCGACATACCCTGCGTTAACGCACCCGGCCTCGGTCAGTGCTGAAGCAACAAGCTGGATAGCTTCCTGCTTAGTACTGGCCGCTGCGCCCAAATGAATATCTTGCTGTGACAACTGGAACATGGCACTCCTCTCTTGCTGAAAGTTGAATCGTTTCAGCTTTTATGAGAAAAAAATGTGTCGATTGTTAGGGCGTTTCAAAAAAATTCCGCTGAAACGTTTCAAAAGTCTCATTCTATTACGCCATTTATGCAAGCTTTCTACGCTGCTGACGTAACAGAATTTTGACATCACGCACATTTTAACGTGGATGACGCGCTGCCCGCCAACAAAAATCACCCAATGGCTGAAGCCGTGCTGACGAAAAATAATGAAACAAGATTTCTGTTTCATTATAAACCCGAGTACTATGTCGCGCTCGACAGCCTCTGCCTATTTTCCAAGCGCTATCAATTTATGTTCATTCCTGCAAACACAACGCGACGTCCGCTCGATCTGACATCGTCAGCATTTTTAGTTATTGCCTTCCTGACCGGAACGGCCGGTGCCCTGCAACTTCCTACGCTTAGCCTCTTTCTTTCCAGCGAAGTCCAGGCTCGTCCTTTCTTAGTCGGGATGTTTTATACCGGTAGCGCTGTTATCGGTATTGTCGTCAGCCAAATGCTGGCCACACGGTCGGACCGTCAGGGCGATCGCAAATCGCTGATTTTCGTTTGCTGCCTGCTGGGCGCACTCGCCTGCATGCTGTTTGCCTGGAACCGTAACTACTTTATTCTGCTCTTTATCGGTGTATTGCTGAGCAGCTTTGGCTCGACCGCGAACCCACAGCTTTTTGCGCTGGCGCGGGAGCATGCAGATAAGACTGGTCGTGAAGCGGCGATGTTCAGCTCCATCCTCCGCGCACAAATTTCTCTCGCCTGGGTTGTCGGCCCGCCTATCGCCTTTGCGCTGGCACTGGGATTCGGCTTCACGACGATGTACCTGACCGCCGCGGTCGTCTTTATCTTATGCGGCATTCTGGTCAAACTCTTTCTGCCTTCCATGCCCAAAGCCGTGGAAAAGACCACTTCCACACTGGAATCACCACGTCGCAACCGCCGGGACACGCTCTTGCTGTTCGTGGCGTGTACCTTGATGTGGACCTGCAACGGCATTTACCTCATTAATATGCCGCTGTATCTGGTGCATGAGTTGCATCTGCCGGAAAAGCTGGCGGGTATCATGATGGGTGTGGCCGCCGGGCTGGAAATTCCCGTGATGCTGATTGCCGGCTACGTTGCCAAACGCTTCGGTAAACGTTTCCTGATGCGGCTTGCTGTTGCTTCCGGTTTACTGTTCTTCGGCGGCTTGCTGGTTCTTGATGGCGAAATAGCGCTGCTGGCGTTACAGGTGCTGAACGCCATTTTCATCGGTATTCTGGCGGGAATCGGTATGCTTTACTTTCAGGACTTGATGCCCGGACAGGCAGGTGCGGCAACCACGCTATTTACCAATACCACGCGAGTTGGCTGGATCATATCTGGTTCACTGGCAGGGATTGTTGCTGAAATCTGGAACTATCACGCCGTCTTCTTCTTCGCGCTGCTGATGATCGCTGGCTCTGTCTATTGTATGTGGCGCATCAAAGACGCCTGATCGCTGCACATTAAGGAGCGGTATCAGCTTCCAGCTTCAGCAGGTAAATCATCGCCTCATCACGACGGCCGAAACACATATCCGCGCGCGGCTTTAGCCCCGCGCAAACCTCAGGTCGCAGTGGAGAATGGAACAGCCCGCAGCGCATCGCCTCATCGAGATGAATACAGGGTGTGTTTGCAGGCTTACCGTGCGGCAGACCCGGCATCGGCGTTGAAATCGATGGTGCGGTACAACAGGCACCGCAATGGGGGCGACAGTCCATCAGCAAGCTCTCCGGTGGGCTGACAAGAAGTAAGAGCGCCACGATAGCAGTCCCGTCGTAAAAAACCAATATCAGCCCTTTTTTCCTTATACTTTAAATAATTCGAATTTCAGGCAGGCGGCAAGTGAAGGAATCCCGATGAGCTTACACAAGTAAGTGATTCGGGTGAGTGAACGTAGCCAACGTACATGAAATTTGAAGGATGACGAGTATATACTTGCCTGAACTCTTCGGCGCGAGTAACGTGTCGCCACAAAAATCACACTCCTTATAGCAGGTAATTTTTATGGCAAGAGCGAACGAAATTAAACGCGGAATGGTCGTTAACTATAACGACAAGTTATTGCTGGTAAAGGACATCGACGTCCAGAGTCCCAGCGCCCGCGGTGCCAGCACGCTGTACAAAATGCGTTTTTCTGATGTCCGCACGGGGTTGAAAGTGGAAGAGCGTTTTAAAGGCGACGACATTATCGATACCATCACGCTGACGCGCCGCACGGTGACTTTCTCTTATATTGACGGCGACGAGTACGTCTTCATGGATGATGAGGACTACACCCCTTACCTCTTCAAAAAAGATCAAATAGAAGAAGAGCTGCTGTTTATCCCTGAAGGCGGTATGCCGGGGATTCAGGTATTGAGCTGGGACGGCCAAATCATCGCGCTGGAATTGCCACAAACGGTCGATCTGGAAATTGTTGAGACGGCACCGGGCATTAAAGGTGCCTCCGCCAGTTCACGCAACAAACCAGCGACCATGAGCACCGGTCTGGTTATCCCCGTTCCAGAATATCTGAGCGCGGGTGAAAAGATCCGTATTCATATTCCAGAACGTCGCTACATGGGTCGTGCAGACTAACATTCTACCTTGTGCTTCCCGCACAATACTTGTCGCCGGATGCTCTATCCGGCACACGTCAACTCTCCCCCGCATAGGAGCCTGCCATGCTAACGAAAGTCAATTTGATCACAGGGTTTCTCGGTAGTGGAAAAACCACCACGATTCGTCATCTTCTGTCGCAAAAACCTGAAGACGAAGTCTGGGCGGTGCTGGTCAATGAATTCGGCGAAGTGGGTATTGACGGTGCGCTACTGGCGGACAGCGGTGCAGTGTTAAAAGAGATTCCCGGCGGCTGCATGTGCTGCGTAAACGGCTTGCCGATGCAGGTTGGCCTGAATATGCTGCTGCAACAGAAGAAGCCCCATCGGTTGCTCATCGAACCTACGGGGCTCGGCCACCCGAAACAAATTCTCTCCTTGCTGACAAGTGATATCTATCAGCCCTGGCTGACATTACAGGCGACGCTATGTCTGCTGGATGCTCGCCAGTTAAGTGAAACGCGTTACACGGAAAATGAGAACTTCCGCGATCAGCTTGCCGCCGCGGATATGATTATCGCTAACAAGCGTGATACTTATACCGCCGACGATCTCGCGGCCTTGCAGCAGTGGCAGCAGGCAAGCGGCGGCGGTCGACAAATTATCGAGACTAGTCAGGGAAATGTTGACTGGCAGTTGCTCGACCAACCGCGCCCCCCTTCATCGCAAGAACGTATACGCGAACTTCCAGATGGTGCACATCACCATGCGCATCAGCCCAAAAATGGCCTGGCCGCGCTGCAATTACCGGGTGGTCAATCCTGGCGACGCTCTCTCAATCAGGGACAGGGCTACCACGCCTGTGGTTGGATATTCGCACCTGAAACCGCTTTTGATACCGCTGCCCTGCTGGACTGGGTCCGCCTTTCTCCCGTGAGTCGGGTTAAAGGGGTGATGCGTATAAAGGAAGGGACGCTCGTCGTGAACCGTCAGGGACACGATCTGCATATAGAAACCCGATCGGCGGCACCGATTGATAGCCGTATCGAAGTCATTAATGAAACACCAGCAGAATGGAATACGTTACAAGCCTCGTTGTTAAAGGCTCGTTTAGTTAACGTGGAGTAGACTGGAGTTTTTTCGTCTTTGTTTGGATGCTTTGCCTTATGTCATTTGCCCGTTTTTCTTCTATTTTAGTGCTCAACGTGTTGGGCATCAGTCTGTTTTTATCCTGGTATCTACCGGAAAATCATGGTTTTTGGCTCACGATCGACAGCCATATCTTTTTCTATTTCAATCGTCTCTTGGTTGATAGCCCGACGTTTTTACATCTGGTTGCCATTACCAATAACCGCGCTTTTGACGGCTGTGCGCTCGTTGCAATGGGATTGCTGTATCTGTCGTTTTATCTAAAAGCGACGTCAACAGAGCGTCGCCGTTTGTTGATCCTTGGTTTTATCATGCTGTTAACTGCTGTCGTGCTGAATCAAGCAGGACATTTATTGCCGGTGCAACACGCCAGCCCAACGCTCTATTTTAGTGACGTCAACCGCGTTTCAGACTTAACCGGTATTCCGACCAAAGATGCGTCATCGGACAGCTTCCCCGGTGACCACGGCATGATGTTGATGATCTTTGCTGCTTTTATGCTGCGTTATTTTACCCGTACCGCTTTCGCTATCGGTCTGGCCATCATGGTGATTTTCTCATTGCCTCGCATCATGATTGGTGCACATTGGTTTACCGATATTGCAGTCGGTTCTCTGTCGGTTGTTCTGGTCGGATTGAGTTGGTGGTTATTAACGCCAGCGAGCGATGCCGCTATTAACCTGTTAAATCGGCTATTACCTAAAAAATCGACAGTATAAATCCCTATGATTTCAGATTTTTTACATCGACATTTTTTAGCTGAACACATCATTAAATCTTATAAATAAAATGGTTAAAACTTCTCGCAATCCTGCTGCTGTTGCGGTAGTCTCGTTCAAGTTTGCTTTTTAGCGCACACTGAACTACCAGCGGCAAGAAAAATAATGTGCATTCTGGCACATTTTCGTCGATGAGTGTTTGGCTAAGAAGAAACTCTGATTTAGTCTGAGTCTCGTTTTCGTTTGGCATTTATACCCCAGTGAAATGGGGATACTACATAGCGATATTTATCGTTAAGGACAGCAAGGGAACATAACAATAATGGTCAAGTCTCAACCGATTCTGAGATATATCTGGCGGGCAGTGCCTGCCGTTGCGGTAGCAATGATGCTCTCCGCATGTGGAAGTAATAGTGCATACAACAGTAAAGCTCAAACTGATATGCATGCAGTTAATGATAAAGATGGTCTTTTACTGCAAGCCTCTCAGGATGAATTTGAAGCTCTGGTTCGTAACGTGGACATCAAGTCTAAGTTGCTTAACCAATATGCCAGTTGGAAAGGTGTTCGTTACCGTTTAGGCGGTGATAGCCGCCGTGGCATTGACTGCTCAGCTTTCGTTCAACGCACGTTCCGCGAACAGTTTGGTATGGATTTACCGCGTTCAACCTATGAACAGCAAGAGATGGGCCAGCAAATTCAGCGTAGTAAACTGCGCGTTGGCGATCTTGTTCTGTTCCGTGCAGGTTCGACCGGTCGTCACGTTGGCATTTATCTCGGCAACGATCAGTTCGTCCACGCGTCAACCAGCAGTGGTGTCATCATTTCTAAAATGACAGAAGACTACTGGAATAAGCGTTATCAGGAAGGACGCCGTGTCCTGAGCAAAGGAAAAACCAGCTAAACAATATCGCTCCCTTGCTGTGACATTGTTTTTTAGTAAAAGAACTTTGCTGTTAGCCAACGAAATCAGACAACATCAACGCCGCTTATCACCACAAGCGGCGTTTTTTTATGATGGACATCCTGGTTCCATCACCCTACGGGCCGTTGCTACGCAACGTTGAAAAACGTTCCCTACGTTTTTTTATGCCTGCTTTTCCCCCGAATATCACCGAGTTCCTCCCCTTCTGCGGCACACTGCGCAAAATATGACTTGTTCAACAACCTGAAACATTAACAGGACGTGATTAAGGTAGGTTTATCACCTGATTTCATGATAAAAAGAAAACACGCAGCTTCCCGATGGGAATGTTAATTATTTCAAGAACTTTATGCCGAGGAAATCGGCATTGTTGACGTTACAGTATGGCATGTCTGCATCAGACGATGCCTAGTCAGATAACGTCCACTCGCAGGAGATTACCGTCAGATGTTAAAACGCGTTATCGCTGCCGTATTGCTTTGCACGGCCCATTTTGGGGCGCATGCCGAGACGATTGAAAACAGCACCAGCTTTGCACTTTTGGGGGAGCCCAAATATGCCGAGAACTTCAGCCATTTTGATTACGTCAACCCAGATGCCCCGAAAGGCGGCAGCATCACCCTCAGCTCACTGGGTACTTTTGACAATTTCAATCGTTATGCGCTACGCGGCGTGGCAGCGGCACGTACCGAACGCCTCTACGATTCCCTCTTCACGACGTCTGATGACGAGCCCGGCAGTTATTATCCGCTGGTCGCCCTGACGACGCGCCATTCGGCGGATTTTCGCTGGATTGAAATCGAGATGAATCCCAAAGCCCGCTTTCATGACGGCTCACCAATCACCGCCGCTGACGTCGCGTTCACCTACAATATGTTTATGACGCAGGGCGTGCCGCAGTTCCGCATCTATTTTAAAGATGTCACCGCCAAGGCCGTTGCCCCGCTGACTGTGCGTTTCGATTTTCCCGTATCCGACAAAAATCGCATGTTCAGCCTGCTGACGCTGCCAATCATGCCGGAGAAGTTCTGGAAGAATCATAAATTCAACGAACCGCTAGCGTATCCGCCACCGGCCAGTGGGCCTTATCGCATCACCGCCTATCGTACCGGACAATATGTCACCTATTCTCGAGTGAAAGACTATTGGGGTGCCGATCTGCCGGTCAATAAAGGCCAATACAATTTCGATAAAATTCGCTACGACTACTATATGGATGACAGTGTCGCGCTGGAGGCGTTTAAAGCCGGCGCTTTCGACCTGCGTGAGGAAGGTTCGCCAAAAAACTGGGCGACCCAATATCAGGGCGGCAACTTCGCGCGTGGCTACATCATCAAACAGGATCAGGTCAATCAATCCGCTCAGTCTACGCGCTGGCTGGTATTCAATACCCAACGCCCACTGTTTCAGGATCGACGCGTGCGTCAGGCATTAGCGCTGGCATTTGACTTTAACTGGATGAACAAGGCGCTGTATTACAACGCCTATCAGCGTACCAACAGCTATTTCCAAAACACCGAGTATGCTGCTAAAGGCGAACCCAGCGCAGAAGAATTGGCCTGGCTGACGCCGCTGAAAGACAAGATACCCGCCGAGGTCTTTGGCCCCAGCTATCAACCGCCCTCTTCCGACGGCAGCGGCTATGATCGACAAAACTGGCTTAAGGCACTCAAACTGCTGGAAGAAGCCGGTTGGGACTTGAAAGATCAAAAGCTGGTCAATCGCAAAACCGGACAGCCATTTACGTTTGAACTGCTGCTGCCAAGCGCCGGTAACTCGCAGTATGTCCTGCCTTTTCAACAGAGCCTGAAAAAACTCGGTATCACCATGAACGTGCGTAATATCGACAGCACGCAGTTCAACAGCCGCCTGCGCAAGCGCGATTTAGATATGACGGCAACGGTGTACCCTGCGTTCATCTACCCCGATGACAGTCTGCAAATGCGCTGGAGCTCGCAGTATATCGACTCAACCTACAATACTTCCGGCGTCAGCGATCCCGCGATTGATTCGCTCATCGCAGAAATCGTTAAGCATCAGGGGCAGAAAGTCCCGTTGCTGTCATTAGGCCGCGCGCTGGACAGGGTATTGACCTGGAATCAGCTTATGATTCCGATGTGGTATTCCAATCATGACCGTTTCGCCTATTGGAACAAGTTTGCCATGCCTGCTGTACGCCCGGCCTATTCGCTTGGGTTTGATGGCTGGTGGTTCGATACCAAACAGGCGGCCACGCTGCCCGCAGAGCGACGTTAAGGAATAAAAATGGGAACGTATCTGTTACGCCGCCTCTTGCTGGTTATTCCAACCCTGTGGGCAATCATCACAATTAATTTCTTCATTGTACAAATTGCTCCCGGCGGCCCGGTGGATCAGGCCATTGCGGCGATTGAAATGGGCCACGGCAGCGGTTATACCGCTAATAGCGGAATGGATGCCGGTATGGCACGGGCGGGCACCAGCGGCGCACCGAATATCGAGAACGCTTATCGCGGTTCACGCGGCCTCGACCCAGAAGTCATCGAGGAAATCACCAAACGCTATGGCTTCGATAAGCCGATCCATGAACGTTATTTTAAACTGCTGTGGGATTACGTACGCTTTGACTTCGGCGATAGCCTGTTCCGTGGTTCTTCGGTGATGCAACTCATTAAGGAGAGCATGCCGGTTTCGATTACGCTGGGGCTGTGGAGTACGCTGATCGTCTACCTGATTTCCATTCCTCTTGGCATCAAAAAAGCCGTGAAGAACGGCACACCGTTCGATACCTGGAGCAGCACGTTAATCATTATCGGCTATGCCATTCCGGCGTTTTTGTTTGCGATCATTTTGATTGTGCTATTCGCGGGCGGCAGTTACCTGGACTGGTTCCCGCTTCGAGGGCTGGTTTCCAGCAATTTTGATACCCTGCCGTGGTACAGCAAGATTACCGACTACTTGTGGCATATCGCGCTACCGGTTCTGGCTTCCGTCATTGGCGGTTTCGCCACGCTAACGATGCTCACCAAGAACTCCTTTATGGATGAGATTCGTAAGCAGTACGTTGTTACCGCGCGCGCTAAAGGGCTGGATGAAAAGAGCATTCTCTACCGCCACGTATTCCGTAATGCCATGTTGCTGGTGATTGCCGGCTTCCCCGCCACGTTTATCAGTATGTTTTTCACCGGCTCGCTACTGATTGAGGTGATGTTCTCGCTCAACGGGCTGGGCCTGTTGGGCTATGACGCCACGCTGCAACGTGACTATCCCGTCATGTTCGGTACGCTGTATATCTTCACGCTGATCGGCTTATTGCTGAATATCGTCAGTGACATAACCTATACGCTGGTGGATCCGCGTATCGATTTTGAGGGACGCCAATGAGCCGCTTAAGCCCGATTAATCAGGCGCGCTGGGCGCGTTTTAAAAGTAATCGTCGCGGTTACTGGTCGCTGTGGATTTTCATGGCGCTGTTTATCGTCAGCCTGTTTTCCGAATTGATCGCCAACGACAAACCGCTACTGGTGAAGTATGACGGCCAGTTCTATACGCCGGTGCTCATTGACCACAGCGAGAGAATGTTCGGCGGACAGTTGGATACCACCGCTGACTTCCGCGATCCTTATATCGCCGAACGTATCAGCAGCCACGGTTGGGCCATCTGGCCTCTGATTCACTACAGTTACGACACCATAAACTACGCCACTACAGCGTCCTTTCCCTCTGCACCAAACTGGCAGAACTGGCTGGGCACGGATAGCCAAGGGAAAGATGTGGTCGCGCAGGTGCTGTATGGCTTCCGTATTTCACTGCTGTTCGGTCTGGCGCTCACGATCCTGTCCAGCGTGATTGGTATCGCCGTCGGTGCGACACAGGGCTATTACGGCGGACGTCTCGACCTGTGGGGGCAACGCTTTATCGAAGTCTGGTCCGGCATGCCGACGCTGTTTCTGATTATCTTGCTGTCCAGCGTGATTCAGCCGGATTTCTGGTGGCTATTAGGCATTACCGTCCTTTTCGGCTGGATGAGTCTGGTTGGCGTGGTACGGGCGGAATTTCTGCGTACCCGCAACTTTGACTATATTCGTGCCGCGCAGGCGATGGGGGTCAGTGACCGTGCCATTATGTTCCGCTGCATGCTGCCAAACGCGATGGTCGCTACGCTGACCTATCTGCCCTTTATTCTTTGCGGCTCGATTACCACGCTAACATCGCTGGATTTTCTCGGCTTTGGTCTGCCGATGGGCTCGCCATCATTAGGCACTTTATTGCTGGAAGGGAAAAATAACCTTCAGGCGCCGTGGCTGGGCATTACCGTGTTTATGGTGCTTTCCATCGTGCTTTCCTTACTCATTTTTATCGGCGAAGCGGTGCGCGACGCCTTTGACCCCAGCAAGGCGCATTAATATGTCCAGTTCACCTTTATTGCAGATAGATAATCTCAGCATTGCCTTCCGCAAAGGCGATCAGGAGCAATGCGTTGTCGACCAGCTTTCACTGGCGGTGAACGCGGGTGAGACGCTGGCGCTGGTCGGTGAGTCGGGTTCGGGGAAAAGCGTCACCGCGCTGTCGGTTTTGCGTTTGCTCCCCTCCCCGCCCGTGGTTTATCCGCAAGGGGATATCCGCTTCGCAGGACAATCGCTGCTGCATGCTGATGAAAAAACACTGCGTCAGATACGCGGCAATCGGATCGCGATGATCTTTCAGGAACCGATGGTGTCGCTTAACCCCCTGCAAAGCATTGAGAAACAGCTGATTGAAGTGCTTTCGCTCCACCGTGGCATGCGTACCGAAGCAGCCCGCAGCGAAGTCATCACCTGTCTGGATCGCGTGGGTATTCGGCAGGCTAAGAGTCGATTGAATGATTTCCCGCACCAGCTTTCCGGCGGGGAACGCCAGCGTGTCATGATTGCGATGGCGCTGCTGACACAGCCGGATTTACTGATTGCCGATGAACCCACAACGGCGTTGGACGTGACCGTTCAGGCGCAAATATTGAAATTGCTGAACGAGCTGAAGCAGGAACTGGGGATGAGCTTACTGTTCATCACCCATAACCTGAATATTGTCCGCCAGTTGGCAGATAACGTGTCGGTCATGAAAGCCGGTCAGGCCGTGGAACATAATCGCTGTCAGCAACTTTTCAGCGCACCGCAGCATCCCTACACGCGCCAATTGCTGGATGCCGAGCCGTCGGGCGAGCCGCTTCCGGTAACAGATAATGGCGAACCTCTTTTGCGGGTGGAAAAACTGCACGTTTCGTTTCCCATCAAACGTGGCCTTTTGCGCCGTACCGTTGACGAAAAGCAGGTGGTGAACAATATCAACTTCACCTTGCGGCGCGGCGAAAGTCTGGGTCTGGTGGGGGAATCCGGTTCAGGAAAAAGCACGACCGGACTCGCGCTGCTGCGCCTGATTCAATCACGCGGCGATATCTGGTTCGATGGACAGCCCTTGCAAGGGCTAACCCGTAAACAAATGCTGCCTTTCCGTCATCGGATTCAGGTTGTCTTTCAGGATCCAAACTCCGCGCTGAACCCGCGACTGAATGTAGAGCAAATTATTGCTGAGGGGTTGACCGTCCATCAGAAGTTGAGCAAAGAGGCACTCGACCAGCGTGTGGTCGAGGCGATGCAGGAAGTTGGGCTGGATCCGACGACCCGCTACCGCTATCCCTCCGAGTTTTCCGGCGGTCAGCGCCAGCGTATCGCTATCGCTCGCGCCCTGATACTGCAACCGGAGCTGCTGATCCTTGATGAACCCACCTCATCGCTGGACAGAACGGTGCAGGCACAAATTCTGGCGCTACTGAAATCATTACAGGAAAAGCACAAAATCGCCTACCTGTTTATCAGCCATGACTTACAGGTTATCCGTTCGCTGTGCCATCAGGTTATTGTGTTGCGACAAGGTGAAGTAGTCGAACAGGGCGAATGCAAACAGGTATTTGCGCACCCTGCCGAACATTACACGCGTGAACTGCTACAGTTTTCATCCTATACGGCGGAAACGCAGTCAGCATAAATGAGGGAATACTGCAGCGTCAGTCTGCTGACGCTGCGGTTTAAAAGGGGTATTGTGCTGATACGGACTCAGCGATAGCGACACCAACATTCTTCAGACGGCACATTGCTGTGCTTTCATCATTGCGATGCAAAAACAGGCACGGTTCGCCTTCCCATTCCAGAACGGCGCATTCAACCTGAATTTCAGACAGAGACTGATGCAGCTGGTGCATGATTTTCCATGCAATATCGCCGTCATGGCTCAACAGCTTGAGGCCAATCAGGTTATTCTCTTCTTCTCTGCCGCTCAGCGGAATCGGTTCAACATTGATACCTGCAAAACCCGATAACCAGCGATAACTTTGCGGCAAACGATGAACTACCGAAAGTTGGAAACTGTCCACTACTGTTTTCCTCAGGTAATAATTCACAAAATAGTAACATATTTATCATAGTAGCGTGTTCAGACCATTTCTTGCCACTTTTAGAGAACAAAAAAACAACAAACACGCTTTTTTCATATCGTGATAGTGGCTAACAGATCTGATTGCAAGGACTATTAATGCCAAATTGATCACGAATCTTTCTTCTTTTCCGGCTATATGTAACCTTTTCCATTTAATATCTCAACCCTTTTTAGCCCATTCGTTCACTTTTGGGTCAAATATTTTACATTAACAAAACAAAAAGCTATGCCTGGGTATCGTCTTAAGAAGCAAAATGAGGAAGAGAGAACAGACTCAAATGCAGGAACATCTTTCCTGCATTTGAGAAGAAGGGAAAATCAGGATGCGGGGGAACGGTTTGCGTACAGATACAGCAGGAAGGCACCAATCGAACAAAGTGCCATTGATAGCACCATCGGCCAGGCGCTGTTGAATGAAGCCAGCGATAGGATAACGCCTACGATCGCGCCCAGGCCGAAGCGCAACGTGCCGGCCAACGACGAAGCCGTACCTGCCATATGCGGGAAATCATCGAGAATCACCGCCATCGCATTCGACGCCACCATCGCAATGCAGCCGACAAACAGTGCCACGCCAAACACCAGCGGTAAGAACCCGAGATCGAACAGGCAGACGACCACCAGCCATATTCCCATCACAAACTGAATGACCAGCCCCGTGCGGAACATCGCCATCGCTCCCAGCCGTCGCACATTGCGGCTGTTAAACAACGTGACCACAAAGAGAAAGACGACGTTCAGAGCAAAGTAGTAGCCAAAATTCTGAGGAGAAACGCCATACAGATTGATATACACAAACGGCCCGGCGCTCAGGAAGGAGAACATGCCGCAAAACGAAAGCCCGCTTGCCACCATATAGCTGAACACCCGCTTGTGGCGGAACAGGATGGCAAAATTCCCGATGGTGGTGCGCAGATGAAATTTCTGCCGCTTAGCGGGCGGTAAGGTTTCTTTGATAAAAAAGAAAATCAGCGCTGACGCGAGAAAAGCCGCACCAGAGATCGTCCAGAAAATAGAATGCCAGCTAAACCACAGCAGCAGCCAGCCACCGGCAATCGGCGCAATGAGCGGCGCGACGGTCATCACCAATACGACAAACGACATCATGCGAGAAAAATCATCCCGTGAGAACATATCGCGCATCAGGGCATTAATCACCACCGCAGCCGCCGCAGCGGAGACACCGTGCAGAAAACGCATGTAGATCAGTTGCTCTACCGTTTGTGCCAGCGCACAGGCCACGCCTGCAAACGCAAAAACCAGCGTACCGCCGAGAATCACAGGCTTACGCCCCAGGCTGTCCGCCATCGGCCCGTAGAACATCTGGCCAATCGCAAAACCCAGTACATAGGTACTGAGCGTCATTTGGACATGCCCGTCCCCCACGCCAAATTCGTTAGCAATGGTCGGCAACGCAGGTAAATACATATCGATAGCTAACGGCATTAGCATCGAAATCAGGCCGAGAATAAAGATCAGCCCGAAATGAGAAGAGCGGCGTAATTGCACTAATAACTCCAGATTAGAAAAAAGGTCATGCTATGCAGCATTATTTTACGCTGGCGATCTCCTCAGCACTTAACTCCCGGTATTCCCCCGGTTCCAGTTCGCTATCCAGATAGATGCCACCGATACGTTCGCGATGCAGCTCAACGACCCGATTTCCCACTGCCGCAAACATCCTTTTGACCTGATGATAGCGGCCTTCGCTAATCGTCAGTCGAACGACATAATCCGTTATCTTCTCAAGCGTAGCGGGTTTGGTAAGGTTCTTCTCGTTATGCAGTTGTACGCCCGCCGTAAATTGCGCAGCGGTGTCCTCGGCCAGCGGCTGTTCCAACGTCACCAGATACGTTTTTTCACACTGATGCTTAGGCGAAGTAATGCGATGCGACCATTGCCCGTCGTCAGTTAACAGCACTAGTCCGGTGGTATCGATATCCAGACGCCCCGCCGCGTGCAGTTTGTACGCCACCGGGACATCCATGAAATACAAAATGGTGGGATGATCGGGATCGTCCGTTGAACAGACGTAGCCCTGAGGCTTATTCAACATGAAATAACGTGAGCCGTTCTGCTGTTTCAACGGGTTACCATCAAATTCAACGTTATGCTCGGGGGATAACTTGAACGCACCGCTTTTTACCACTTCACCATCGACGGTAACACGCTGTGCGTGGAGCTCGCGCGCCACCAGTGAACGACTAATTTCCAACTGCTGGGATAAAAATTTGTCCAATCGCATTAAAGCTCACTACCTATCTCAAATAACGGCCTGTCTCACATCATGAGACCCTAAATTGTGAAAGGGTAGTATAACGGGGGTTTGTTCACTCGTCCTGCAATTCACGGCCCATAAGTTGCTCTTTTTAGCCGACCTTGAATTTGAACGCCTCTTGCTTATCCCTCGCGCCAGGTATTATCAACAGGCATAATAAGGGCAATTTTTTACATTTTAAGGACAGCCCCATGTCATCTATTCACGGTCATGAAGTGTTGCAAATGATGCTCACATCCGGTGAGTCATTTACCACTGAACAGCTGATTAGCACGATAGAAGCCCGCTTCGGCAGCGAGGCGCGTTTTCATACCTGTTCCGCTGAAAATATGACGGCCTCGATGCTGGTACAGTTTCTGTCTGAACGCGGAAAATTTATCCCGCACGATGCGGGCTTTACCACCAGTGCCAGTAAAATCTGCCAGCACTAGTTATGTCATTCACGCTACGGCCTTACCAGCGTGAGGCTGTTTCTGCCACACTCGACTATTTTCGCCGTCACACCCAACCGGCCGTCATCGTTTTGCCTACCGGTGCGGGGAAAAGTCTGGTCATTGCCGAACTGGCGCGGCTTGCCCGTGGCCGCGTGCTGGTGCTCGCGCACGTTAAGGAACTGGTCGCACAAAACCATGCCAAATATTGCGCCTTGGATTTGGAAGCGGATATCTTCGCGGCAGGGCTACAGCAGCGAGAGAGTCAGGGAAAGGTGGTCTTTGGCAGCGTGCAGTCCGTCGCGCGTAATCTCGACCAGTTCGATGGTGCCTTCTCTCTGCTGATCATTGATGAATGCCACCGCATTAGCGACGACGATAACAGCCAATATCAGCAAATCATCCAGCATCTGCAAAAAATCAATCCACAGCTGCGGTTGCTCGGCTTAACGGCAACGCCCTATCGGCTTGGTAAAGGCTGGATATATCAGTATCACTATCACGGCATGATCCGTGGCGACGAACGCAGTTTGTTCCGCGACTGCATCTATGAGCTGCCGCTGCGTTATATGATCAAACATGGCTTTCTGGTGCCGCCTGACCGGCTGGACATGCCAGTGGTGCAATATGATTTCAGTAAGCTCGTCGCCCGCAGCAACGGGTTATTCAGCGAAGCCGACCTGAACCTCGAACTCAAACGTCAGCAGCGTATTACGCCGCACATCATCAGTCAGGTCATCGATTATGCGCAAACGCGGCGCGGCGTGATGATTTTTGCGTCCACCGTCGAACATGCCAAAGAAATTACGGCCTTGTTACCAAACGGACAGGCTGCACTGGTTAGCGCCGATACGCCAGCGGCCGAGCGTGATGCGCTGATTGACGCCTTTAAACATCAATCGCTGCGGTATCTGGTCAATGTGGCAGTGCTGACGACCGGGTTTGACGCTCCGCATGTCGACCTTATTGCTATCCTTCGACCAACAGAATCCGTCAGCCTGTATCAGCAAATCGTCGGGCGAGGTTTACGTTTGTATCCAGGGAAAACGGACTGCCTGATTCTGGATTATGCGGGCAACCCACACGATCTCTACACGCCAGAAGTCGGCAACAGCAAGCCGCATGCTGGCAGCCAGCCGGTACAGGTCTTCTGCCCCGAATGTGGCTTTGCCAATCTGTTCTGGGGGAAAACGACCCCGGACGGCGACATCATCGAACACTATGGCCGCCGCTGTCAGGGCTGGGAAATGGCAGAAAGCGGCCAACGCCAGCAGTGTGATTTCCGGTTTCGGTTTAAAGTCTGTCCGCACTGCGGCGCGGAAAATGATATTGCCGCACGGCGCTGCCACCAGTGTGACGAGGTATTGGTCGATCCTGACGATATGCTGAAAGCGGCGTTGAAACTGAAAGATGCATTGGTTTTACGCTGTAGCGGCATGAGTTTCGAGCAGGGGCAGGATGCAAAAGGTGAATGGTTAAAAATCACCTACCACGATGAAGACGGTGCCGAAGTGAGTGAACGTTTTCGCCTGCGCACTACCGCTCAGCGCCACGTTTTCCTGCAACAGTTCTTACGTGTTCACCAACGCGCGCCGGGAACCCCGTTTAACTGGCAAAATGCCGCCGACGTCATCGCACAGCAGCTATTATTACGCGCACCTGATTTTGTCGTCGCCCGTAAACATGGAAAATTCTGGCAAATACGCGAAAGGCTCTTTGATTATCAGGGACGCTTTCGCCGCGCCAACGAGATCCGCGGCTAAGTAATTTTGGGATTCATTTGCCCGCGGAGCCATATTCCGCTAGAATTCAGCCCGCTTTTGTTCGCAAAAGCTGAATAACCCAACCTGCTGCTGGGTCGCCTGTAGCAGGATTACTTTATATAAGTAGAGAAGAAAATGATTACTATCAAAGCAGAAGCACGTCAAGGTCAGGGTAAGGGTGCGAGCCGCCGCCTGCGTTCAGCTGGTAAATTCCCAGCCATCGTTTACGGTGGTTCAGAAGCACCAGTATCTATCGAACTGGATCACGACTCAGTAAAAAACCAAGAAGCGAAAGAAGGCTTCTACGGTGAAACCGTTATCCTGTCTATCGATGGCAAAGAAGTTAAAGTTAAAGTTCAGGCTGTACAACGTCACGTTTACAAGCCAAAACTGACTCACATCGACTTCGTTCGCGTTTAGTTTGCGCTGAAGTTGTTTTCCGGGACGCCGGAAAAGAAGAACGCCGCTATGCGGCGTTTTTTTTATAAAAATTTGTTTATTCACAAAGGAATGTGAACATGTCTCGTGATCTCTCACAGCGACTTATCGCTATCGATGCCCTGCGCGGTCTGGTTATGGTACTTATGCTACTGGACCATGTGCGGGAAACCTTTTATCTACACCTGCAACTCGCCGATCCGATTGATGTAACCAGTACCGATCCCATGCTATTCATCAACCGCACGCTGGCGCACCTGTGTGCTCCCGTATTTGTCTTTTTAACCGGGCTTTCTGCCGCGCTTTATCATCAGAAAGTGCAAGATCGCCGACAAACCGCCCTCTTCCTGTTCCAGCGCGGCTTAATTCTTATTCTTCTTGAGCTCACGCTAGTCAACTTCGCGTGGACGTTCCAATTCCCGCCGCAGGTCATCTATTTACAGGTTATCTGGGCCATCGGTATGAGTATGCTTGCCCTCAGCGCGTTGATCTGGCTCCCTGCGGGGCTGGTTTTCATACTGGGCATCGTTATCGTGGGCGGACATAACCTGCTGGATTCTCTGCAGGCTTCCGCAGGTTCCATCTGGTCTATTCCCTGGGCGATTTTGCACGATCGCGGTTGGATAGACATCGGCAACACATTCCGTATGCGCACTTCATACCCGGTATTGCCATGGATTGGCGTCATTTCACTTGGCTACGTCGCTGGGGCACTATATCGAAAAGAGGTATTTCCGCTTCAGCGCCAGAAAGTCCTGCTCACGCTGGCTGGGATCACGCTAGCGCTGTTCTTCGTTCTGCGTAGCATCAATCTGTATGGCGAAAAACCCTGGCAGCAGGGTGATGTCATCACGCAAACGCTCATGAGTTATTTCAACATCACGAAATACCCGCCATCGCTGCTGTTCCTCTGCCTGACGCTTAGCATCGGGCTTTGCCTGCTTGCCGTGTTTGAACGCCAGCAGCAACGGCGCTGGCTAGTTATACTGGCGAGCTTCGGTGCCGCACCGATGTTTTTCTACCTACTGCATCTGTATGTTTTAAAAGGTATGTATTTAACCGCTGTCGCGATCTGGGGGAAAAATCAGGGAGAATGGTTCGGCTTTTCCGCCGTCTGGCAATTGTGGGTGTGCACTCTGGTGCTGATGGTCGTGTTATTTTCGCCAGTTCGCGCGTTTGCCCGCTTAAAAGCCCGCCGCAGAGACATCCGCTGGCTTAAATACTTCTAATCTCTATCGTTTCAGCGCGCTATCAGCCGCTGCCCTTTTCATAAAATAAGAAAAAGGGCAGCGTATTCTGGTGCGATGTCTACGACTTACCGCTGCTTGTCCGACGCTGTAACTGATCGCGCAGGTTCGGTGGCGTGCCTTTAATCGTCAATGTATCCGTCGCCGGATCCCAGAAAATTCGCTCTCCGAGCAATAGCGCATCAAAATTCAGGCTGATACCACCGCCGCTGCCCGCAAATTTGGTCAACTGGCGCAGTGTTCCACGATCGGCAGGGAAGCTCTCTTCCAGCTCATAACCCTGCTCGGTTGAAAACTGCTGAAAGGTTTTCTCGCCCAGCGGTGGCAGTTCCTGCGACAGCGACGCCAGCTCGATTTCCTCACCGGACTGCAACTGCTCATTACAGTAGCTATACACCTGCTGGCGATAATTCTGGCGCTCGTTTTTATCTAACTGGGCTTCTTCACAATACTCATCAACGGCTTTCAGCAAGCCACGGTTTTGTGCTTTGGTGTCCAGCCCTTCTGACGCGGCCAGAAAATCCATAAAGAAGTCAGATACTTTGCGCCCAACGCGGCCTTTAAGGAACGTCAGATAACGTGTCGATTCTGGATTGGTCTCCCATTCCGTCAAATCGATACGCGCAACGATATCGGCATGGTTGATATCCAGATAGTGCGTGGTGCTGATATCCAGCTGTTCATTAACTCGCATGCTGTTGCAGCTATTGAGCACGGATATCAGTAAATACTCGACCGCCAGATAACGGTACTGGCAGAACAACACGATACCGCCTTCGGCAAACGGGTACTTCGCCAGCTCATCACGCAGACGCCCTGTCGCGGCGCGCGAGAAACTCAGAAAATCCTCATCCCCTTTGCGGCAAGCTCGCAGCGCATCCGCCAGCTCGCTTTGCTCATTAAACAGCCCATAGGCCTTACTCTTGGCGCTGTAGACGCGATGCAGTTCAGCCATCATCTCTTCTACTGCCGCATTGGTCGACAGCAGGGAATCACGCAACACCATTTCCAGCGTTTGTTCGTCACGTTTAATTAGCTGATGCAGGGCAATCTGGGCGATATCCAGACTCATGATAAACTCTCCTTTTGGCAAGGCGCGTATTCAAACACTGATACGAACGGCCCGCAACACATTAAAGCGGGCCCTTTACATCTGTACGCGCGCTAAGCGTCTACACTACTTATTGATAAAAGCACGCCAGTGATAAAAATACGTTAATGATAAAAGTGCAGAAAAGCATAAGCCTATACGGTAAGATAAGCGACTTTACCAGCTTGAGATACGCCATTTTATGCCACAATCATCCCGTTATAGTGACGAACACGTTGAACAACTGCTTTCTGAGATGGTCAATGTTCTGGAAAAGCACCACGCCCCAACCGATCTTGCTTTGATGGTGCTCGGTAACATGGTGACAAACCTGATTAACACCAGCATCGCGCCTGCACAACGTCAGGTTCTGGCGCGTTCTTTCGCTGAAGCCCTGCAGGCTTCGATTAAAAAAGCCGATAAAGCTCACTAAGTTTTGACCAACGTATGGTAACCAACCGTCAGCGCTACCGCGAAAAAGTCTCCCAGATGATCAGTTGGGGACACTGGTTCGCCTTATTCAACATTTTGCTCACTTTGGGGCTGGGTAGCCGCTACCTGTTTGTTGCCGATTGGCCGACATCCCTGTTCGGTCGACTTTACGCGCTGGTTAGCTGGCTTGGTCATTTTAGCTTTATCGTCTTTGCTGCTTATCTGCTGGTCATCTTCCCGCTCACGTTTATTGTGATGTCGCAGCGCCTGTTGCGGTTCCTGTCTGCGGCGCTGGCAACGGCTGGGCTGACGATACTGTTAGTGGATGTTGAGGTCTTTACACGCTTTCACCTGCACCTCAACAGCACCGTTTGGGAACTCGTCGTCAACCCCGGACAGGGTGAGATTGCCCGCGACTGGCAGTGGATGTTTATCGGCATTCCATTGATTTTCATGGCGGAAATGCTGTTCGGCACCTGGTGCTGGCAAAAACTCCGCAGCCTGAATCGCCGCCATTTTGGCAAACCGCTGGCGGGCGTTTTCATCTCGGCGTTCTTCGCATCGCATCTGATGTACATTTGGGCCGATGCGAATTTCTATCGCCCAATTACCATGCAGCGTGCCAACCTGCCGCTGTCTTATCCGATGACGGCACGTCGTTTTCTGGAAAAACATGGCCTGCTGGATGCACAGGAATATCAGCGTCGCCTGACGCAGCAGGGTAATCCTGAAGCCATGACGGTGGAGTATCCGCTCAGTGACATCACCTTCCGCGATAGCGGCAGCGGCTACAACCTGCTGATGGTGATGATCGACGATACGCAGCCCGACGCTATACAAAACCGGATGCCAAACCTGTCGCGCTTCGCCGCAGAAAACGTGCGCTTTAGCGATCATTACGATTCAGGATCTCAGCCAGACGCCGCCTTGTTTAACCTGTTTTACGGCCTCTCGACGACCTATATGGACGGCATCCTGAGCGCGCGCAAACCTTCTGCCTTGATCACCGCGTTAAGCCAGCAGGGTTATCAGTTCGGACTATTTTCGGCGAACGGCTTCAACAGCCCGCTTTATCGTCAGGCGCTGCTTTCTGATTTCTCCTTACCTGCACCCCAGCAGCAAAGCGGCGATGCCATCATCACGCAATGGCAGGAATGGCTCAGCCGCGATAATAATCCAGCCCCCTGGTTCTCTTACGTTGAACTGAGCAGCGCACCGAAAACCGCAGATGGCAAAGACGCTGGGCCTAACGGCCGCATGAATATTCAGGACGTCGATCGCCAGATTGGGCAAATCATTCATACCCTGCAGGAAAAAAACATTCTGAATAACACCGTCGTCATCGTGACAACGGCACAAAACCAGAATGCTAATGCCAGCAACGCGGCACGTTTTGCCCGAACTCAGTGGCAAACGCCGCTCATTGTTCACTGGCCGAACACGCCTGCGCAGACTATTACGAAAATGACGGATAACAAAGACGTCATGACCACGCTAATGCAGCGCCTGCTCCACGTTAAAAACAGCACGGATGATTATTCGCAGGGTGAAGACCTGTTCTCAGCCCAGCGACGCTACCCGTGGTTGATTAACGGCAACGGTGGCACCCTGCTCATCACAACGCAGGATCAGCTCATCGTATTGGAAAGCAACGGCAACTACCGGGCTTACGACATGGCGGGAAATCGGTTGAATGATGAAAAACCGCAGCTTGCCCTACTCTTGCAGGTACTAACGAACGAAAGACGCTTTATCGCCAACTAACTGCCTAAATCTAAAGCAGTCGTTCCATCCGGCTATTGCAATAAGGTCAGGAAAAGGTAGTATGAATGCCCATAGCATCGGCACGTAGCGCAGCCTGGTAGCGCACCGTCATGGGGTGTCGGGGGTCGGAGGTTCAAATCCTCTCGTGCCGACCAAATAATCCCAGAAAAACCAACCTCTTACGGTTGGTTTTTTTTCGTCTTCAATTTGCCGATGGTAAAACAATGGTAAAATGATGGTAAAACCACAGACGGAAGGAACCCGTAGAACTGTAATAAGTGACAGTTTTTGAGTTGCCTGGCTGAATGGACAGGAGCTTTACTGGCAGGGTGAAGGCGGACAGCGGCAGCATTTGGTTCCCCCCCTTCCTTATGTGGTTGCGGCGCTGGTTGTCACTCTTACCCGATGATGCCAGCGAACAAGTGCGGCGCGTGGCGTCACGTTTTGCCGTATTGGAAGCCACTTTATTACTCTCTGCCTCTTTTACCGGCTGGACAACGCAGGAATGCCACGATGCGCTACAACACAGTTTCTATGCCTGGGTAAATGAATTTGGCATGGACAACCGTGAAGCCAAAGCCTGGGTAGAACAGGCCGACGCATTTTTGCACCAGTTTGGCTACAGCCGTTATTTACCTCACCCCAACCCTGATCCACGCGATTTACCCATCAAGGATCTGGCAGGATATAGGGTGAAAAAGCCGGGAGCCGATACACTGGTATTTCACACCTTCCCTGCCGTATTCAATAACGAAATTGCCACAGGTGCGAATGCCGCCGCGTTTGCGCAGGTGCTGGCCGATGCCGGAATGCTGGATAAACCCGCCAAAGGCATTACACGTAAATCACTGCGCATTGACGGCAAGCAGCCGCGCTTTGTGGTGCTCATGACGCTCGACGACGAGGAAGAGTAAATCACGCGTAAGGTAAAATAAGGTCGGTTCGGTAGGTTCAGTCGGTTCATTATTTTAATACTTTGATTTATCGTTATTTTTATTTGAATAGTGAACCGACCCTGAACCGACTTTAGCCCTTTTGAACCGACCTAACCAAACCCCCTTTTTCTGGCTGGCTTGGTGAACCGACTTACACACCGCGTGAACCTACCCATAGGTCGGTTCAATTCTGAAAATAATCATCTTATCTATCAATCAGTTGACTACATGAACCGACTGAACCTACCGAACCTACCCACTTTTGCTTATCTATAAGAATTTGCGCACACAAAAATCATGATGGGTTAAACCATTACCAGCAAAAAGTACGCAAAACGACACAGCGCCGTTACGGAAAAATGCGCAATATGGTACGCAATTGTGCGCATTGCTGTGCGAACTGCGTACCGCGCTACAACCAGCGCCACACCTCATTTTATTCAATTTAAAATCAATTTTTTGGTCGGTACGCATGTATCGAAATGCTATGGTTTTTTGCGAAGTCGGCGCGGCGAGTGGTTGAATCGGAAAATAGCCTGAAATGGTAAATTGGGGGGATTCATCTATGACCGAGTAAAACATTACTAATATTAGATTTTGATGGATGTTTCTTTATGCCCATTGCTCTCGACCAAGCTTGATGCACAGACCGTGTGAAAAACGGAAATTACTAACAACACAGTGTATTAATAAAAGGGGCAGAAGTTCTGCTTGTAACTGGGTAGCAGGGAATGTTATAAATTTCTTGCCCTAGGTGAAGGCTTAGGGGTGATGTACAGTTTGTCAACTCTCGGACAGCTAACTTCGCTGCAAACCGACCAGAGTATGACCAACAAGTGGACGATGCTCATAACGGTCTCCATAATACTGATTACATTATACAGTGTTTCTAACATTTGCGGTGAAATGCACTATCTGGGCTACTTGTAGTTCTATGTGTATGAGAAGGTTGGATAAAGACCACTTTGTTAAGCCGGGGCAATATTTTTCTGAATGACCGCAGTTCGAAATTGCCCCGGTTTCACAAATATTGAGAATTCATAAAATGGAATCCCATGAACATCCTTGGTTTAGGAAACGTGGCTATCTTCATTTCGATAAACCCATTTCCCTTGAACATGCATTAGACATAGTCACGAACCCTAAAACGATTGCAACTCATTCGTTTCTTCCGTTTATTACATTCACATCTACTACTTACAAAATACAAAAAGACAAAGGCACTAATGCTATAAATAAAACGCTTAAAGAAAGGCCTATAGCTTATTCATCGCATATAGATAGTCATATCTACTCTTACTATGCTGCAACTCTTGATGAACTCTATGAGAACGAACTGCGGACGCATAAAATTACTAAAAATGTATTGGCATTTAGAGCATTAAATAAAAGTAATATTGAATTCGCCTATGAGGCTTTTCAAGAAATAAAAAAGAGAGGTGACTGTAGTGTCGTTGCTTTAGATTTATCGAAGTTTTTCGATACTCTTGATCATTCTTTTCTGAAAGATTCTTGGTGCAGATTACTTGCTACAGATAAGTTACCAGAAGATCATTATGCCGTTTTCAAAGCGATAACAAAATATTCAAAAGTGGATAAAGAAAAAGTATATGATTTAATGTCAATCCCGAAAAACAATGCTAAGCACACTAAGAAAACAAAGAAGCAAATTTGTTCTTTTGTAGATTTCAGGGATAAAGTCAGGAAAGCTAATTTGATAATACCTAATAAGGCTAGCTATGGAATACCGCAAGGCTCACCAATTAGTGCTCTTCTATCAAATATATATATGCTTAATTTCGATATTGAAATGAATGAATACGTTTCATCTTTAGGGGGTGAATATTTTCGATATTGTGACGATATGCTTTTCATTGTTCCTACACATGAAAAAAACAATGTAGCTGGCGAAGCAGAAAAAAGATTAATTAAGCTTAAGGTATCTCTTAACATCAAGAAAACAGAGATCAGAGAGTTTTCAGTTACCCCATCTAAAATAAAATGTGATAAACCTCTGCAATACTTAGGGTTTATATTCGATGGGGAAAATATTTTCCTCAGGTCATCATCTCTATCACGTTATTCTGACAGAATGAAACGAGGTGTACGCCTTGCAAAAGCGACAATGAAACGAAAAAATAAAATTAGAAAATATAAGGGGTTAGCTAAGAAAGATCTCTTTAAAGAAAAAATTTATGCCCGTTATGCACACGTAGGTAAACGAAATTTTTTAACTTACGGGTATAGAGCATCTCGTATAATGAATTCGAAATCAATAAGGAAACAATTAAAACCTCTATGGGAAAGATTACAGAACGAAGTTAACAAATAAAAGATCAATGATATGTATTACTAAAAAAGTGTTATTGAACGCAATCTAAGGTAACTCTCTCATTAGAACTGTTCATCACCTATAACATACAGAGCTATTGATAATTAATCTATTTTTGACACAATTATTATTCTTCAAAATCTGGTACGTTTACTTCGGCTCTTAACTGGCGATAACAAACCTACTTCAACATATGACTTGATCTCCCAAATACCATTAAGTAGCCACTTGCCTCTCTCTTCTCACCTCACTACAATGTATACAAAACACACAATGTAGTGAGGTGGCAGTATGGGTGTCATGTCCGTTCGCTTAAATGATGAAACAACCGCGCAACTTGATGCGCTGGCTAAAGCCACGGGACGTACCCGCTCTTTTCTGGCTGGACAAGCCATTGAAGATTATCTTGCGCGGGAAGCCTGGCAGATAGCAGAGATCGAGCAAGCTATTAAAGAAGCCGATGCGGGCGATTTTGTCTCATCAGATGAGATGAACAATCTGTTTAAAAAGTTAGGTACGGTAAGACATGGAAATTAAATGGCTGCGTAAAGCTGCGGCCAATTTGGAAGCCGAGTACCTCTATATCGCGCAAGACAATCCACAAGCTGCCAGCCAGTTCGTAGATGAAGTTCAAAGGTTAACGGAATTACTACCGCAACAGCCAGCAATGGGAAGACCTGGCCGTGTACCTGGAACGCGTGAACTGGTGTTAACGCACTATCCCTACATCATCCCCTACCGTGTGAAAGATAATATGATCCAGATTCTGCGCGTTTTTCATACGCACAGGCGTTTACCATCAAAATGGTGAACAACTCGTTTTCCTGAATTTTAACGAACATACATCCACCAACTAACCGTCACGCAGATATAAAAGACGACAAAAAAAGAGCCAACAATCAATATCGTCCGATCGGGGTGGGAAACGTATCGGTGCAGGCGATCCCATTGGTAATACCAATACGGTGAAACATGGAGGGCGCTGCCGTCAGGCATTCTTTCCGTTGACTGGTGATAATGGACGATTCACGCCGTTGCAATTGCTACGAGAAACCTGCTCTTTGCCGAACGTGTCGGCGAGTTGATGCACAGACCTCTTTCTTTGGGGGACAGTCGAGTGGCGTGAGTTTATGTTGCCTGATAGGATTCTATGGTAGCCCCCCCGGAAAATGATGGTATTGGTACGTCGCCAGGCAAAAGCAAACCCTACACCATAATGGTAGGAGTGTATTAATCGAAAACACCGTTGATGACCGCAGTCACAATAGCGGTGCTTAAAGCAACGAGCACCAAATCCTTACCCACAGCTCGCCATTCATAGCCAGGGTAATAGGGTAAGTTGTTAATCATTGATGCAGGCAACGTTTTCTTGGCAATGCCCGGAGGCAATGGTTTGCCACGTGCTACATTTTTAGCGATACCCGGAGGGAGAGCCTGATATCCAAGCAGGCCATAATTAACAGCCAGAGCACGGGCCTGAGAAAAGCTAATATCGGAATCGACATGGCTCGGCTTACCGTAGTTCTTGCGGTTTCCATTGTCTTCATTCCATTTCCCAGCACCATGGCCTTTGTTGCCATGAACACCACTATTACCGTGGCCATTGCCATTACCCGGGTTTGCATAAACCGGTGCGGCAAGGATAGTGAAAGAGATAACCGCCGCAAGTGCGGTTTTGATAGTGCGATGCTTAAGCATGCGGTTTATTCCTTGGGACAAGGTACATATTCTTAAGATAGAACAAGGTTATAACCTTAACAATCTCATGATTTCTTATTTTTAAATACTTCCACATAAGTTGCATAAACATCAGCGTTGCGTTGGCAGAGGGGCGACCATAGGTTTACACCACTTTGTTGTGTACCAATATGTTGCACTTTTTCTGACTATCCAACACATCAGTCAGTGAGGCAGATTGCATAGGTGCCATGTCCACTCGACGGAATGATAAAACGGCCACTCAGCGTGAGCCGCAGGATAAAGCCACAGCGCGTACACGCTCTTTTCTGCTCCCAAATAAGTGAAAGATAATATGCTCCAGATTCTGCACGTCTTTCATACGCACAGATATTTAGCGCAAAAATAATAAAAAATAGTATCTACTAGCCATCATCAAAAATATCCGTTTTCTTCTGGCAATAAATATCCCAGATAGCAAAATCAATAATACAACACTATGCAAAGCAGATTGAGAATATCATTGCAATTGCGCGGCTTGCGCTGACCTTTCATCTCTATAACAGGTTCACTTATCAGAAAATCCACCTCGCATAAGTACTAAAACAGATTTAAATGAAGCACCGAGGATTTGCGAGATCATTACCCAACGTGAATCGGTCGTCAATGCTATTAGGTACTACCTATTGTCGGTGCGATGACACGTGTTATTTACGTGCTAGCACAATGTCCGTCGATACTGTCATGGGCTAATTATTAACGTGCCGGCATACGTAAAATGGAATCAATGCGTTCCCCATAATCGTGGGGATTTTTATATTAAGAGGAAGTGAAATGAAAAAATATGCAATTGCATTAATGTGCCTATTATCAGCGTCAGCCTTTTCAGAAACCTATAAAGGCTATCCTGATATTCCAGGTACCGCAGTGGGTTTTGCCACGGAAATCGTAAGCTATACGCCAGGCCCTAATGTATCTTCAAGTTATAAAGTGCCCGAAAGAATACTTGGCGAACCTAACCGTTACAGCACGAATGAAAATATACTTTCTCTCGGTGCAGCAGGTAGCGTTGTGGTTCGCTTTTCCCCATACGCGATTAAAAAGAGCGGTACTGCCGATGCGGATTTTTATGTCTATGAAGCAGGAACCTATGAATCGTGGGATGCCTACGTATCCAATGACGGCAGTGAATGGATCAAGGCCACCCCCGTGTTTCAAGCCATTAATCCTGCATCCGCTCAGACGACAACCAATCGTGGTTCTGTAATCGGGTATGATGTTGATGTGATTGATTCCGAGTCTGATTCATTTACCTACCTGAAAATCGTCGACACCAGTCTGTCGAAATATGCCGATTCACCGGGTGCCGACCTTGACGCGATTGTTTTGACGAGTGTAAAAGCGTTGGGCACGGAAGTATTTATTGATACCGATTCTCGTAACGGAAAAGTCTATAACCTGTATCAGAACGACATTACTGGTGCGGTAGGTGTCAAAATTATCAGTAAAGACAATACGGTCTCGTATATTCCCTTCTCTACCGATGATTCGCTGAAAGCCATCGCGCTATCGTTGCAAGGTGATTTCAATTGCGATGATGAAAAGGATATTAATGTTTTAGCTACACGAAAATCTGACGGGGTTCAGTTAAACATCATCAAACAACAGAATGGGACAGCTATTAAGACTATCGATAACTCAGTGACTAAGTGATGCATTACAACAGGCATTCATTGAGTGCCTGTGATAATGATAAATACCCTCACCATGCCAAGATATACCACAATGTAATCTTTCACGGCGTATTATCAGTAACGATGCAGGCTGCTCCGATATTTTTATTTTTAAACCAATCTCAATAAACGGACTTAATTCACTTTTTCAACAGACTGCCATATTTCAATTTCCCAGTTACCGTTGCTTCCGTCGCATAAATAACTTTCATAACATATATCGCCTGCTGGACGATATCCCTGCGCATGAATGGCTTTATAAAAGTCATCCCAGGCTTTCGCAAAGTCGCCCTTTTCCACAATGGTGTGCGTTACGGCATAAAGCCCACCGGGAATGATTTTCCTGCGTATTTCTGTCCCTTCCGGCAGCGTTGACGGCATCTCTTTGCACGTAATCGCCACATCCGCCCGTAATTCATCCGGTTCTACTTTGCTGGGATCATCCCAGTAGAACGCCAAAGATTTATCGATAGAGAGATGATGCTCCCTTGCCCACGATAATATTTCATCAAATCCCTGCGGTATTTTTTCGTAATAAGGACCGACGACCCGAAGACTCAGCACTTCCATAGATTCTGCAAGTTCAATTCTGATAGACACGATCATGCACTCCTGATTCATGTAGATAATAAACTCGGTACCATTAGACATACTAAGTGTATGGCTATATGCCAATGTCGGCAACAGGCTTAGAGGCGAATTTCTTTCGTCTCTATCAACGGATTGAGCATTGCTACACAGATTTTTTCCTAGCTTCGACGAACGCGATCCCAGATAGGATGAGTTAACTAATCAAGGGCTAATCCCCATACTCTGGATTAGCCCCTAGCATCAATCCACAACAAACGGCTTCGCGCCCGTCTCTGTGTAGGAGCGATGGGCTTCCGCGTTATCCGCAACCTGGTAGCTCATTCCCGGTTTTAGGACAAAAACACGGCCATCATCTAATTCCGTATGAAGTTCACCTTCAAGGCACAGCAAAATATGCCCTTTAGAGCACCAGTGATCGGCCAGATAGCCTGGCGTGTACTCAACAATGCGAACCCGAATATTATCAAAACGCTGTGTTCGCCAGTAGGCGATCCCCGTGTCGCCCCGGTGCTCGGTGGGCTCTATTTGCGACCAGTCAGTCGTACCAAACGGAATGTTTTTCATATCCATATTACTGCCCCTATTCTTTAACGTTATCGGTTAACACTCCACTTACTCTTCCGGCAAGCCATCCCGGCACATCAGCGTTTGGCGCCACGGTTCCACGGCATTTTCATCAACAGTCTTGCCATGCCACAAAAACCCGTGATCCCTGCAAACAGCAGCCCTGCTCCTACAAAACCAGAAAGCAGGAAGAAAGCGCTGTTTACACTGTAACCCAGTAATACACCACCCAGAATCAGGGCGCCAGCGACGATTTGAACCTGCCGCATGAGTTCAATCGGCTGCTTACGATTCACTTCCGTTGGAAATCCTGCCTTTTTCCATGCGGTCATTCCCCCTTCCAGAAGAAATACCGTTGCGGGTGAAACCGCCTGCACCAGCAAGTCAGCATTCTGCTCCGAGCGCATGCCAGACAAACAATGGAAAATCACAACCTGTCCTTCTTTCTCATCATCAGGAAGGACATACCCAGCAGAGGAATTCAGCGGGTGCAACCTTGCCTGTGCGATATGCTCGCGGGCATATTCTTCCGGCTGGCGAATATCAATGAGCACCGCCCCTTCATCTAACAATTTACGAGCCTGAGCGGGGGAGATAGCAAGTGGCGTTGGCATGATCGTAATCCTCTTTTTGAGCCGCTGAACCCCGTCATCATGCATCGTTCAACGTGGTATTCAGTCAGCAAGGAAGGTGATATCGCTGATTGTTTGCGTGTCACCATTAGTTTAGTTAAATCTAATTAAGTAAAATCTAAATTAAATAATGGGCACGTGCAACAACTTTCCGCGCGGAGAAAGCAATCCAGACTGGACATCGATTTAGCGGCTGATACTCTGTAAACAGAAACGCTATTTTAAAAAACAACCATGCTGCCGCGATCGTACAAAATGGATCAGTCACGGTATGGATAAGTCACTGTATGCATAAGTACTGTGCAAAAATAATGCTATTTGCGAGCCACCTTGTGGCTCTGTTTACCGTGCCGACTGGGAAACTTGAGATACCGCCAAGATCGTTTCATGAAAAAATTAAAAGATACCGACTGGTATAAAAAGCGTTACTCCAACCGCGTTCTCTTCTGGAGAGAAATCTCACCGCTCGCCTTTCCCATCTTTATTGAAGGCCTTTGCGTCGTGTTGATGGGGGTTTTCAGCACCTTCCTGGTCAGTTGGCTAGGGAAAGAGGCCATGGCAGCCGTCGGTCTGGCTGATAGCTTCAATATGGTTATCATCGCGTTCTTTACCGCCGTCGCATTAGGTACCGCCGTTGTTGTCGCGTTCAGCCTGGGACAACGTAACAGAAAGCAGGCACGGTCGGCCGCTCGTCAGTCAATGTCATTACTGGTTCTGTCATCGTTTCTGTTGGTCGCTCTGGTTGAATTCGCCGGCTCAGCGATTATCGATCTGATCGCAGGACAGGCCGACGTACAGGTTAAAGCACTTGCCCTCACGTTCCTTCGCTGGACGGTGTGGGGATATCCTGCCGTCGCCATCGCGCTGGTAGGCTGTGGTGCGTTGCGGGGCGCGGGTAATACCAAGTTGCCTATGGTCATCAACATTGGGATGAATATTCTCAATATTGGCATCAGTAGCCTACTGATTTACGGTGCATTTTCCTGGGATGGCCTTGGCTTTGTTGGCGCGGGCATTGGTATTACTATTTCGCGCTATATCGGCGCGGTATTCGTGATTCTGACGCTAATCCACGGTTTTAACGGTGCGCTGCGCATTCCCTTCAAGTCTTACTTTGCGCCTTTTACCCTGTCGATCCTTTATGAAGTGCTCAGTATCGGTATTCCCGCCAGCATTGAATCCGTTATGTTTAACATCGGCAAGCTGATCACCCAGCGTTTTGTGGCAGATATGGGAACCGAGGTCATTGCCGGAAACTTTATTGCTTTCTCCATCTCAACGCTGATCAACCTTCCCGGTAATTCACTCGGTGCGGCCGCCACCATTATCGTTGGTACACGGCTGGGGAAAGGCCAAATCATGCAGTCCACCCGCCAGTTAAAGCACATCTTCTGGCTGTCCAATATCGGTCTGTGCGTACTTGCCGTCCTGTCGGTGCCAAGTGCCAGCTTTTTGGCATCGTTTTACACCAATGAGCCGGAAGTTATCGAAGTGGCAAAACATCTCCTGTGGCTCAACGCACTATTTATGCCGATCTGGGCGGCGTCCTGGGTGCTTCCTGCTGGTCTAAAAGGCGCGAAAGACGCCAGCTACACCATGTGGGTAGCAATGGCAGGCATGTGGGGATGTCGGGTCATCGCGGGATATATCCTCGGCGTGATGCTCGGTTTTGGCGTGATCGGCGTGTGGATGGGGATGTTCTTTGACTGGATTGTACGCGGGTTCTTCTATTACCGCCGCCTGATGAGTGGACGCTGGCTATGGCGCTATCGCCCACCAACAAACTGATGATAGCGAGCGGGTTTCCGCTCGCTGACAACACAACAAACCGCTTAGCGACCCGGGCTCTTCACCGGAGCAAAACGGGTCGCCATGAGAATCAACACGACCACGCCAACAGTCATGATCATCCAGGCCTGTTCCAGACCCGCCGTATGCTGACGAATGAAACCGGCCAGCAAAGGCATCAGGCTGGCGAGGATGTAGCCACCGCCCTGCACAAAGCCCATCAGTGAACCGGTTTTATGTGATTCGGTCACCTGATCCAACGCCACAATCAGCGACAGCGGGAACAGCGCACCAATGCCAACACCCAGCATGATAATGATGGGATACGTAAACGTCAGCGGTGCCACAATCAACCCAATCATTCCCACCAGCATCACGGTCAGGATCGGAAGCAACAGCTTGCGTCGATCGGGAAAACGGTTGATGAACGTTGATACCAACAGGCCGGAAATTACTTCCGTCAGCGTTAATCCGCCCAACATCAGGCCGCTTTGCGTCGCATCTAACCCCAGTTGAATGTAATACGGCGGCAGCCATGCCAGCACCAGCGTATACGCACCCGTACCAATACCGAAGAACACCATCAGCAGCCAGTCCATCCCGCTTCGGCGCGTTGCTACAACAGCCACCGCATCCTGCTTCACGGTATACGCTTTAGGGATACACCGCCAGGCCACCGCAGCCACTAGTGCCACAATCCCCCAGCAGGCCAGCGCACTTTGCCAGCCCCACACATTTGCCAGCGGAGAAACCGATGACGCCGCAAACGCCGCACCGGTCATAATCGCCGTGGTATAAAAACCCATGAGGAGACTGCTGTGGCGACCAAAATGGAGCTTGATAAACGACGGCACCAGCGCCTGAATCAAGGCAATCCCGATTCCGGCAAGCGCGGCGCTAACCAGCAGCGCAATGCCGCTATTCAGCCACCAGCGGGCGCTGCACGCCAAGGCAATGACCACAATGCCCAGCGTGATTCCCCGATATTCACCAAGACGCGCCTGCAACTGACCGCCATATAACGCGCACCACCCCATAGCGAACACCGGGAGCGTAGTTAACATTCCCGCCATGCTGTCATCCAGGCCCGTTGCAGCCTGAATCTGATTCAGCAATGGGCCAATCCCAGCCAGAACAGGACGTAAATTCAGCCCCAACAGGATAATTGTGAAGAACAGAAAAGCCCGCGTGCGGGCCGTTGATGTCACTGCCATGTATAACCTCAATAGCTTGAGTAAATCACTACGACTTGATGAACATTATCTTCACATAAAGAATCTTAACGTCAAGATAAAATCTTATGGCAGACCGATGCAGCATAAATTTGATCAATGCCGATAAGCGCATTCGGATATCAACCGGCTGGAAAGTGACTGGATAAATGACTGATGAAGCTCATCGCTGATTTAGACAAACAGCCGTAAAAAAACGTCGCTTGCGACAGATCACAGAGTGGCGGGCAAGAAGCTCGCCATAAAAAAATCCGCCCTAAAAAGAGCGGATTCTTCCGACACATCTAACAACCAACGCTGAGGGTAAGTAAACCCTACAGGGTTAGATTAGAAGCGGTAACCTACGCCAACAGCCCAGGCACCAACATCAACACTGCGGATACGGCTTTGTTCGTAACCCACATCCAGAGCAACGTCCTGCATTGGGTTGAACTGAACACCTGCACCGTAGGTGAAGCCGTAATCGTCGTTGCTGCTGTTGTTCAGACCGTTGGTCGCGTTATTCGTTACTTTACCGTGGCTGAAACCAACAACGCCGTACAGGCTTGCCCAGTCATTCAGACGGTAAGCTGGACCCGCAGTGAAGCCCATGTACTGACCTTTGCTGTAAAGACCGTTATCGCTACCATTTTTTTCCAGGTAGGTGAATGAGCTAATAACGCCCAGTGGGTTATTATCTTGCTCATAACGATATTTCAGGTTAAAGCCTTTAACTTTATTTTGTACGCCCTGAGCATCACCTTGAGCATAGCCTGCAGTTACAGTACTTTGACCAGCAAATGCAGAACCTGCGCCAACGGCTAATACACAAGCCAGAGCGGAAAGACACGCGATTTTTTTCATATTTACAGCCTCGAATTTATTTTATGAAAGACTAACTAACGCAGTAAATATAACAAAGAAATTCGGGACTTGCCGCCCTATAAATATTTATCAATTAGGCTTTAGATGTAACAAATATTGTCAAAAACAACCTATCATACTAATTATATTGATTTTTTTATTGTGACAATTAGATTAAAAATAAATTCACCACAACGCAGTAAAACAGACAATTCCGAATTACCCGCTCAGTTTGTACGCTAATTGCATTGTACAAAAACACATCAGTTAAATGATGCGTAAATAAAGGTCAATAAAAGTCAACTCATACCAGACAAATTGTTTACAATTGGATATAATAGCAACGGAATGTTATACCTGTTTTAAGGCCAAAAGAATGACCTTATTTTCCCATCGCTCATCATCATTTGTCCCTGTATTGCTCATCATTATCTCGATGCTTTCTATCCAAAGCGGTGCCGCTCTGGCCAAAAGTTTGTTTCCACTTATTGGAGCCACTGGCGTTACGGCACTGCGTCTGGGAATTGGTACGATCATCCTGTGCATCATCTTCAAGCCGTGGCGTATGCGATTTAGCAGTAACCGCCTGCCGCTGCTGGTGTATGGGATGACACTGGGCGGGATGAACTTTCTGTTCTACCTGTCATTACAGACGGTGCCGCTTGGCATTGCTGTCGCACTGGAATTCACCGGCCCGCTTGCCGTTGCTATGTTAGCCTCACGCAGACCGATTGATTTTCTGTGGGTTTTTCTGGCCGTTGCCGGACTATGGTTCTTATTGCCGCTGGGACACAATATCGGCAATGTTGACTTAACGGGTGCGGCTTGCGCTGTGGGTGCGGGTGCCTGTTGGGCACTTTATATTCTGTTTGGGCAAAAAGCGGGAGCAAATCACGGGCCGGGAACCGTCGCTATCGGCTCCTGCATTGCTGCGCTGATCTTCTGCCCTATTGGTGCGTATTACGCTGAGAGCACGCTGTTCTCGCTCTCGATACTCCCGCTCGGTATTGCCGTCGCTATTCTGTCCACCGCGCTTCCTTATTCTCTGGAAATGGTGGCATTAACCCGTCTTCCCGCCAGAACGTTCAGCACGCTGATGAGTATGGAACCCGCTATTGCCGCCCTCTCCGGGATTCTTTTTCTCGGCGAACATTTATCGTTCATACAGTGGATGGCGCTGATCTTTATTATCATCGCGTCAATCGGTGCAACGCTGACAATAAAACCTGCAGGTGAGGCAAAAGTAACGACTCAAGCCGAATGAGTGTGTATTTCCTTGGGAAAGTGTTGCAGAAAAGTTTCACATTCCCGAGGAGAACGCAAAGTAATAAAACGGATATGGCGATAGTGAGGATCGGCTAAATCCGCCAAATACCGTTTCCGGTTTCTTGAATAGGTTTTTATTGTCCAGAGGATAATTGAATCCCGACTAAAGAAACTGCGGAGAAAAGACTCTTTATTACCCGTGCCGCTCCAGAGCTCCTCTTTACGCCATGCCCGAAGAAAGGCACGCCGTACTGCCTGAAAAAGCGTACGGCTAAAGCTGTAATCGACCCAAATCACGACATCAACATTGTGCCATTTGATATCACGCGTTCGATTATAGTTGCCATCCAGCACCCAGTTTTCAGGCTCCAGCGCGTTTTCAAGCCGTTGAAAAAAATCGGCATCCGTCCGTTCTTGCCAGTCCTTCAGCCAAAACAACGCATCCATCTCAACGTACGGAATGGCCAGCTTGTCAGACAAGCGACGAGCAAGCGTAGATTTGCCACTTCCGCTGGTACCAATAATATTCACTCTCATTCGCCACGACCCCTTTTACTCGTACACACGATATTTTAAGAATAAAACGATACATTTTAAGAAGAAAATTACGCGGTCATTCTATTTAAGAAATAGCGGAGAATAATAACTATTTTCACCTAACCAGTAATGACATTTATCAACATATGACATTATGTTTCAGTAGTAATTAAAATATTACCCTGACATCACCGCAGGCACATTATTGATATCAGATAAATCCTGACTACAAATACCCACACCATCGTTATGCTATAGCTATCCATTTGATAGGTAATTCTTTTCAATATTAATTTTTATCACTGCTATAATTAGTCACATTGAACAGCAAGACTATCAATAATTAAAGAGAGGATACTATTATGCCTACCGCTAAACTCGTGAAATCAGTACCGTCCGAACTGCTTTACACTCGTAATGATTTGGACGATAGCGTTAAGACCTCGACGATCGCGCTGTTAAACCAACTGGTTGTTGATTTCATCGACCTGTCATTGATTACCAAACAGGCGCACTGGAACATGCGCGGTGCAAACTTCATCGCCGTTCATGAAATGCTGGATGGCTTCCGCACCTCGATTATTGACCATCAGGATACCATCGCCGAGCGCGTGGTGCAGATAGGCGGCGTTGCTCTGGGTACTGTGCAAGTCGTGGGTAAACAAACCTCACTGAAAAGCTACCCAACCACTATCCATAGCGTTCAAGATCATCTGAAAGCGCTGGCCGAACGCTATGCGATTGTTGCCAACAACGTACGCAAAGCCATTGGTAAAACGGAAGATGAGGCCTCTGCGGATATTCTAACCGCCGCATCACGCGATCTGGATCAGTTCCTGTGGTTCATTGAATCAAACATCGAATAGTCGGCGTTATCGTCCCGCGAACGCGTTCAAGGCTGCTTAGGCAGCCTTTTTTCTGCCAATCTCCCGACTTAAGCCGCCCTCTTTTCTGGCATAACCCGCACAAACCACGCATTTTATCCGTTAAGACGCTCAAAAAATTAGCTTTTGCCCGTATTAATTGGCCATAACGCTAATCAACGGTTGTTTCCCTTCTGTAAATCAGTTAATCATAGCAGCGCCTTGCCTGAGCGAATCGGAGGTGAAAATTTCACCACTAGCAAGGTAATAAATAAAGCAACAGGTTAAGCACAGCGCAGGGTAACTGACTCAGGTTTCACTTTCGTACGATGTACTATGCTTAAAACGCCTGTAAAACAAAAAGCTCCCACAACTGCTAATAGGAAGGGTTTAATGAAATCACTACTTAAGGCCTCTTTGGCTGCACTGACGCTGATGATGAGCGTATCTAGCTATGCTGCTGAGAAAGAACTGATTGTCGCTACAGACACCGCTTTCGTCCCTTTTGAATTCAAACAAGGTGACAAGTACGTCGGTTTTGACATCGACCTCTGGGATGCTATCGCTAAACAGCTCAACCTGAAGTACACCCTGAAGCCAATGGACTTCGGCGGCATTATTCCTGCACTGCAAACACGTAACATCGATCTGGCACTCGCAGGCATTACGATTACTGAAGAGCGCAAAAAAGCAATCGATTTCTCTGACGGCTATTACAACAGCGGCCTGCTGGTAATGGTCAAAGCAGACAACAACGACATCAAAGGCGAGCAGGATTTGGCAGGTAAAGTGCTGGCAGTGAAGAGCGGCACCGGTTCCGTTGATTACGCGAAAGCCAATATCAAAACCAAAGATCTGCGCCAGTTCCCGAACATCGACAATGCCTATATGGAACTGGGCACCAACCGTGCTGACGCCGTGCTGCACGATACGCCAAATATTCTCTACTTCATCAAAACCGCAGGCAACGGCCAGTTTAAAGCGGTAGGTGATTCCATTAAAGCCCAGCAATACGGCATCGCGTTCCCGAAAGGCAGCAACGAGCTGCGTGAAAAAGTGAATGGCGCCCTGAAAACACTGCGTGAAAACGGCACTTATGCTGAGATCTACAAGAAGTGGTTTGGCGTAGAACCTAAGTAATTGCCGATTTAATCTGGAGATATTCCATGCAGTTTGACTGGAGCGCCATTTGGCCTTCTCTGCCCCTCCTGATGGAAGGGGCAAAAATGACGTTGTTGATTTCTGTTCTGGGTCTGCTTGGCGGCCTGGTGATTGGCGTGGTCGCGGGTTTTGCCCGCGCCTACGGCGGCTGGTTTTCCAGCCGCATTTCGCTCGTTTTTATTGAAATTATTCGCGGCACCCCGATCGTTGTGCAGGTGATGTTTATTTACTTCGCCTTGCCAATGATTTTCACGTCCGTACGCATCGACCCTTTTGCCGCCGCCGTCGTCACCATCATGATTAACTCTGGTGCTTACATCGCGGAAATCACCCGTGGCTCGGTATTGTCGATTCATAACGGTTTCCGTGAAGCGGGTCTGGCGCTTGGGCTGTCTCGCAGCGCGACATTACGCCATGTGATTGCCCCACTCGCCCTGCGTCGCATGCTGCCGCCGCTGGGTAACCAGTGGATTATCAGCATCAAAGATACGTCACTGTTTATTGTCATCGGCGTGGCTGAACTCACGCGTTCAGGTCAGGAAATCATCGCGGGCAACTTCCGTGCGCTGGAAATCTGGACTGCGGTTGCCATTATTTACCTGTGCATCACGCTGATCCTCAGCTTTATTCTGCGTCGTCTGGAAAGAAGACTTAAGATTATATGATTGAATTTAAAAACGTATCCAAACACTTTGGCAAGACACAGGTCTTACACAATATCGATCTCACCATCGGTCAGGGTGAAGTTGTGGTCATCATCGGGCCTTCAGGTTCGGGTAAATCCACGCTGCTGCGCTGCATCAACAAGCTGGAAGAAATTACCAGCGGCGAATTGGTTGTTGATGGCCTGAAAGTGAACGATCCGCGCGTTGACGAGCGTTTAATCCGTCAGGAAGCAGGGATGGTATTCCAGCAGTTTTATCTGTTCCCGCATCTTACCGCGCTGGAAAACGTTGCGTTCGGCCCTATTCGGGTTCGCGGCGCAAGTAAAGCCGATGCCGAGAAGCTGGCGCTGGAATTACTGGCGAAAGTGGGTCTGTCAGAACGCGCGCATCATTACCCTTCCGAGCTTTCCGGCGGTCAACAGCAGCGTGTCGCTATCGCCCGTGCGTTAGCGGTTAAACCAAAGCTGATGCTGTTTGATGAGCCGACATCGGCACTCGACCCGGAACTGCGTCATGAAGTGCTGACCGTCATGAAAGATCTGGCCGAAGAAGGCATGACGATGGTCATCGTCACTCACGAAGTGGGCTTTGCCCATAAAGTGGCTTCGCGTCTGATCTTTATTGATAAAGGCCGCATCGCAGAAGATGGCGACCCGGAAACGCTGATTACGAATCCACCCAGCGACCGTCTGCGTGAATTCCTGCAACACGTATCTTGATCAACAAGGGGGCTTTCGCCCCCTTTCTCTTACTCGCGATGTCAGCGAACGTTATGCCTGCGAATGCGGATATTCTCGTTCAATAAACGCCGCAAAATCCTGGCACATCTTCTCGTCGCTCTGTTCATTATCCGCCAGCACGCGGCTACCATCGACCACGCGAATACGCGCAGACAGATCGAAATCTGCAGCAGGCTGAGGACGAGCTGCCGCATTCGCCATCATGCCTTCTGCCTGTTGCCAGGCTTCATCAACCGTCAGATTACAGGCCTGCGCCAGATAAGCGGGGTTGAAGCCCTCACCGGTCAGGCTACGCAGCGTATCGTCGTGACTTACGCTATTGCCCGGATGCCAATAGTGTTGTGCCAAATCAGGGCCGATAGCCGGGTTATCCGTCAGATAACCGTCACGTTGCAGGAAATAGCTGCGCGTCTGCTCCACCGCCATCAATGCCAGCAGGTATCCCTGATAAGAACACGCCGACTCCATAGACAGCAGATGAGGGATCGCCAACGTCGGGCGTGGGCTACCGCTAATGCCCAAAATACGCTGCTCGGTGTCGCGCGCCAGTTTCGTCATCGCTTCTGGCGTACGCGCTTCGTCATCCCACGAATAGAGTTGCCACTCAAAATACGGCACCAGCAGGATGTGTCGCTCACTAAAGGCTCGCATTGGCTGCTGCGTGCTGATATCCGCACGGATTAATTCATCAGGAATCGTCTCTCCCTGCGCATTCTTTGCATAACGTTTTAACCAGTCGGCATCACCCAGCAGGCTGTCGCAGAACATGGACTGCGTTTCCGCATAAGCCATTGAGGTTGGCGGGAACTCCTGCGAAAAGCAGGGCGCATTTTGCCGAATATTGGCAAAATGCGCGGCGTGCCCACCTTCATGAAACAGCGTATTAATGCCGCTGGCACCGCTGCCAATTTGATCCGGCTTTGCCAGACTGGTGAAATTAATCCGTGCCGGAACCCATTTTCCTTCCTGCACAAACGGCGGCACCGGGCCATGCATAAAGCCGTTCTCGTATTTACCTTTGCGCACCAGCAAATCGAGCTGCATTTCTGCACCGTTAAACCCAATACGCAGACGCTTAAAGCTGTTGATCCAACGCTCCAGCGACGCGGAGAAAGGGAAATAGGGATCGAGCTGGCGCGTCACATCGCCCGCGCTGGCATAGCGAATATTCCACGGCTGCAGAGCCTCTTCGCCCTTTTCATCCGCCAGATTTTTCAGGCTGCGAGTATTCGCTTCACGCGTTTGTTCTTCAAAAGGATCGAGGATGGCAAAAAGCTGCTCAGGCGTCATCCGCTCCGTCTTGTTGACCTTATAGTCAAAATAGTTGCGGTAGCCCATCTGACGAGCAAAACGGTTACGCAGTGAAATCAGCTCAGGGAAGCCGTTCTGCAATAGCCACTGTTCGAGATCGCGCAGCGCCTGCTGGGAACTTTGACGATAAGCTTCGGTATCATTGGTCGTCTGGTTGGTCAGCAGTTCTCCGAGCGAGGCGGAAACACGCTCACCTTTGGCATCCAGATGTGTCATTTCATAGGATTTACGCTTGGCGTATAACGCACTTTCGGCGGTGATAATCTCATCCATCAGCGCCTGAGCCTGCGGATCTTCAATCACATTGCAGTCGAAAAACCGATACCAGCCTTGCAAACCGTGCGACAGCGCCTGCTGTTGCTCATCACGCGGACTGTTTTCCAGTGTCGCAAGATGGGTTCTTAGCTCAGCCAGACGCTGCGGCTGCGAAATAAAACGCTTATACGCACTTTCTGCGGCGGAGAAACGCTCGGACACGTCATCGTTGCCCGCTCCCATATACAGTTGCCAAAACAGTTCTTCTTTCGCCTGATGAACCGCAAGATAGTCGCGATTCAAGGCGTTAAAATAGTCCGCTACCTGTTGCATGCTATTCCTTCTCTCTTCAAATGGCAGCCGCCTGGCTGCGTGAAGTGCCGCGGCAAACCGCGTCCGAATCCGCTCCGGCAAACCAATCAGCCGAGGCGTTTCTTAATCGTGGCGACAGCCTGTTCCATTGTCGCCGCTTCACCGGCAGCAACCAGACAGCATGCCAGCTGCAGACGAATCGCCTGCGGTATGGCAATTTCGCCCGTCAGGCACTGTACCGTCCAGCGCGCCGTGGTTACAGCATCTTTCGCAATCGGCAATGCATCGGGTGCGACGCTGATCTCCTGCCGAAGCTGCAGCACTTTGGTATTTTGCTGATGAATAAAATGAATTTCCGGGCAGCGCTGCGGATTGGCGTAAACCTCCCCTTCCGTGCCGTGCATCAGAAGTGCGCGCCCGTTGATGTCATTAAAAAACGTCCCCACGCGGGAAACATATTCAGGATGGGAAACGCTGGCAACGCGCAGCGCGTCGCTTTCACCAAACGGCGTCGCCACCTTAGCCAGCGTGTGGCTACTATTACGCACCCCCATCCGCCAGCGCAGCTGTAACTGGCGATCGATGGCCGGGCACAGCGTCGAGACAGGGATAAAGACCGGGCTGCCGTTATCAAGCTCCTGCTGCGCCTGCTCGGCATTCTCCGCAATCGTCACGCCGAGATTACGCAAAATTTCAGCACTGGTAACACGGGTCGGATCGTCGCTGACGCCGTGAACCACGACCGGAAAACCCAATTTTGCCAACAGCAGCGCCAACAGTGGCGTCAGGTTTGCCTGCTTCCGCGCGCCATTATAGCTGGGAACCACGATGGGCATAGGGAAGCCCTTAGGCGGGGTCAGGCGCAACACATGCTCGTTCATCGCCTGATAAAAACCCAACATCTCGGCTTCCGATTCGCCTTTGATGCGCAACGCAATCAGCAGTCCACCGAGCTCCAGCTCCGGCACGTCACCGCGCAGCATCGCGCTATACAGTTCATAAGCCGTTGCCTGATCGACATCACGCGCATGATTTTTCCCGCGCCCCACTTCTTTGATAATTTTGGTGTAATCCATGCTAGCCTCTCATTTTCGGCGACACAGTAAAGAACTTATCAATGAAAATAACATGTTTGGTGGGATTCTGGTGATTCTGACGCAAAGGAAATTGCTATCGCGCTGCTTTTGGCTGGTAATAGGAATAGAACGAACATCGCATGCAGACAAAGCAAGTGGATTATGCATGACCATAAGATATAGAAGGAAAAAGCCCACCATCTTACTGTCGGTGGGCTCCACGTCCCCTAATTTATAATAACAAGTTTATGGGCACGATTTTTTATAACCACTGTATATTATATCAGTTTTGCGTTATTGACTGATTTTGACGATCGGCTCATTAGCTTGTTTTGCCATGACATCAAACGTATTAGAACTGTGTTTGTGAGCGTCGATTTCGTCTTCTGTGGCTAGACGAGTTCCTTCTGTTTCATTACCAATTAAAATCAACTGTCTTTCTGGCTCCACATTGGATATCCATCTACGACACATCTAGTAAAAAATGCGAAAAATGAAACGCCAGTAGTCAGTATTCAATTTCTGATTGCCTACTGTGCTGCTTTTGAATGACGCAACAAGATTATTCATCATGTTCAACTGAATAGTGCTGGTATTCAATGCAGGCAATAACGAGTAAGGATGCCCGACGCTGTTTTGTATAAAAAGCGTCATAGGGTTAATAGCAAAATCGCCTACACGGTATTCACCTTCAGCAACAATACATTTAACCAAAACATCGCAACGACAGTGCAAAGGATTGATATTAACTAGTCCATGAGATACCACGATTGGTGTGTTTATTGCAGGAGTGTATTCACCTGAAACCCATATTCTCGTACCAGATGAATTTGCAGGCATCGCACCTACATCATCCGCCGTTAACGTGATATCTGCTGTTAATGCTTTACCGTTTACCTTGCGTACGGACGGTACGCGACTATTAGCGTTAGCATTGGCACTATTAGCAGTTGCAATTGCACCAGTGACATGGGTATCTGTCTCTGCTTTCGTATATGCTCCCACATCAGTTGCTGTCGGTACACGAGACGAACTTAGTGCAATCACCCAAGGCGCATAAACACCATCATCCCATTTCTGTCGCCAGGCATAGTCTCCGCTATGATTGATATATTCTTGCCCAACAAAATTATCGCGCCGAGAAACATGTAGTACACCATATCCATACAGTTTCTGACCTTTATACGTCGGCATATCAGGAACGGTACTGGGATCGGTTATCATCACAACATAATCACCCGCTTTATCACAGTTGGCGAATGTCATACCGTTACCCAGCGTTCCACGTAATGACACGTTATTGTAAAAGGCTGTTTTATCGGAAATATCCGCACCGTTTTTGGTTTTTGACAAAGCACCAACAGCAAGATCGACCGTTTCCCCCAAACCGAGGTTTGCTGGCGTCAACGCAATATTAGCGGTACCGTCAAACGGCACGCCGTTGATGGTACGGGGTGTTGCAAGTTTTACCGCAGACTGAGCAACAGCCTTCTCAGGTAATGCACCAATATCAGCTGCTGTAGGTTTATTTCTTGTATTGTAATCACGTCTCCAGCCAGGAGAATAATCAAACCCGTTATAGATATACGTAAACTGTGCATTAGCGGAATCGCTCAGCCCATTTGACGTTGTTGAAGGCGTCGTCACCCTGATTGTTATCGCAGAATGTTGCCCCATAACCTCAACAACAGAGCCAGCCAGTGGTATCTGGCCACACCCGGTATCAGAGATGATTTTATTGTGGGCATATGACCACGAACCACGACAAACCCAATAGGCATGTACAAAAGCACCCTGACTTTCTAACCAGTCAGTAAACTCAGCCGTTGTCCATAAACCGGCACTGCCGCCAATAGGGATCGAGGAACTGTATGCACGTGATGACCCCAGATTACGGTTGAACAGCTCTCTATCCTGAATATCCGCACCGTTTTGGTCTTTCTCCAATTTCGTCGCGCCGACTGAGCGCACAAACGCCGTCGTTGCAACCTGCTGGCTATTGCTGTCTGCGGCTGGCATTGGCGCTTTTGGTATGCCGGTGAAGGTGGGATTCACCTTCGGCGCATATTGCGTATGCGGATCGGCGGTGGCGACATGTGTCGCCAGATCGCTGCCCGTTTTTTCCTGCTCTTTTTTCAAGTAGCTGGTACGACTGGCCAATTCTTTAGCCTGTCGGTTTGAAACGCCATCCGGTCCACCTGCGACCGGATCTGACGTTTCGATTTGGTAAATGCCGTCAACCCATTGTGGGTTCTCTGACAAATTCGCCATGTTCAAGCGCTCCCATGATTGTAGTTACTGTCGTATGTTGCTGTCCGGTTATAGCGGATAGGCACTGCCCAATATTCGATGCTGGCCAGATGACATCGCGCCGGGGCAAGCATCCCAATGGCATTGCGCAGCATGCTGGCCTGATCGTTGGTAATGGGTTGTTTTAGCAGCACGCGATAAACTGCCCATGCCGCTTTGTCGCCGTACACATACAGGTTGTTGTAGGTGGTTTCGCCGTCGTAGCTCAGGCGGCCAATATTCTCGATCAGCGTGCTGTCACCGAAACCAAATCGGCGGATGATCTCTTTAATGCTCCAGGGCGTACCTTTGCTGCGATGCAGATCGATAGCGGCCTTGATCAGCGCACGTTTGGAATCATCCGACTCCGCCAGTTCCCAGCCGTCGCCAAACAACGAGAACTGCTCTGCCAGCCAGGGCAACACGCTGCCGTCAGTGATATCGATCAGATAAACCAACAAAGCATTCAGATCGATGTCATCAAAGCGGTCGGCCAATTCCGCCAGCGAACGAAAGCTGGCATCAGCCGCCAACGGCGGTGGCAGCAGTTGTAGTGAATCAGCCATTCGACACTCCGACGACACTGACATTGATGCCCGTACAGTTCGCCCATTCACTGTCATCAAGCACCATCAATGACGGCGAAACGAGCTCCACTTGATATACGCCGGGGATGGATAACGTGGCGATAATCTGGCTTGGGACAATATCGCGCCCCAACGTGGCAGTACGGGTTTCCACCCAGGCCTGCACTGCTTTTTCTGCGGCAGTTTGAACGACAGCAGCCTGTTCGCCGTTAAACAGCGTCAATTTGGCGCTGATGGCGTAATCCACCTGCGTGGGTGATTTGGCGGAAACAAAATCCGTCAGTGGACGCACCTGCTCGTCGGAGCAAAAACTTTCTACCAGCGAGAGTATGCTACTGTCCGGCAGGCCAGTGCTGAGCAACGGATACAGCACCACTTCACCCGGTTCGGGTGACATCACCGCCACATCGACAATGTTTTGGTGTGCCCGCATCGCATGGAAGCGATACGCCAGCTTCGATCCCGCCGTACTGAACGATTCCGGTGCCAGCTGAACACGTTCACGCAGGCGATCGTCATCTTCCTCGGCGGAACCGCCGCTGCTTTTAGTGATATTGATGACGCTTAAATCGCTGTCGCCAATCTCATCCAGCAGCGTACTGATCTGGGCAGGCAGCCAGTCATTACCCACATCACCACTTTCGGTACAGGTCGCCAACACGGTGACGCCGCTACCGTTCATTCTCAGCAACGCGTCGCTGTCGGTGGTGAAAATCACGCTGTCCGACGCACTAACGCGAGTGCCCGCAGGAATCAGCAGATCGCTGGCTAGCGGCGTTTCAGGAGTAAAGCGAAGCTCTGCACGTGCCGGCTGCGCCGCCAAACGGTAGACACCGACCAGTTCTGCCAGATAATCCAGCATCGGTGCACGAGCAAACGCAACCAGGTTCTGCTTGGCGGCTTCCTGGACCGCACTACGCAATAAAGTTTCCCGGTAGGCAAAGAGGTTAATCAGCAGGCGTTCGGCCTGCGCCGGATAGAGTGTTTTCCCCGAATCAGCTTCATATTTCGCGATCATTTCGGCGGTAATCTTCGCCGCATCGCGTTCAATAAAATTGGGTTCTGTCAGCGCCATAACAACTCCGTGGTCTGTGTCGCGCCGTTAGCGGTTTTCCAGCTAACGTGCAGCGTCAGGTGAGCCCCATTCACAGAAGGTTTAACCGCCAGTAGCTGGCAGCGAGGTTCCCATCGTTTGATCGCGTCTACCGATTCCCTGACGACATGCGGGATCGCACGATCGATCGGATAATCGAGATACAGATGTAGATTGCTACCAAAGTCAGGCCGATGTGGGTCGCTGCCGCAGGGTGTCCGCAGGATGATGTGAATCGCCTGCATGATATCTGCCGTTCCTTCGACGATGTCGCCAGAACGTTGCAGCGCCGGTTGCCAAAAAACAGATTGAGTTTTCATAGGGGGCTATTGTCGCCCCCGGTGAGAGGAAAGAATTGTAAAGCGGTTTAGGAAAACGCTAGTGCGAGTGGTGGTTGGAGTTACCGCCGGCATCCATGACGCTACCGCTGGCGCTGACGTTGCCGGAGATACTGACATCACCGCTGAGGCTGGCACCGCCGGAACCCGACATCCCGCTCTCGTAGGTGAGTTGGCCTTGCACCAGTAGCTTGCCCGTCACCGTCGTCTCTGGTGCATTAATGGTGACACGCTGAGCGTTAACCACTACGTCAGCCCCGCTGCTAATCGCAATATGCTCCACGCCACCGTTGATCGTTAACGTATGCGTTCGGCGATCGTATTCAATATGCGCGCCGTCAGCGAACGTTACCGCCCTTTTGTCCTTATCTGTCAGCGTTGGCACATCGACGGCAGAGTAAATCGCCCCCAGCACCAGGCCATCCTCGCCGTTTCCGTCCAGCAGAACTTCGACCTGTTCGCCAATATCCGGCAACCAATAATCCTTATTATTCTGCGTATTGCGCTGTAATACCGGCAGCCAGGCCGTACGCAGATTGTCGCACTCTGGTAGACGAACGCGCACCATCACGCGAGCCTCATCCACCGCGCTTATTGTGCCAATTCGACGAGATAAACTCATGATACCGCCCCCTTTTTACTCTTGGCCTTCTGCGTTGTTGAGCTGCCATTCGGGTGGTAAGTCACCACCGTTTTTCCGCTCTCCGACTTTCGCTTGCCCGCCGTAATCGGCCCGCGAATCAGCCCAATCTCCGTGGTGTAACCACTGCTACGATCCAGAATATGGCGAGCCGATTCGATCAACCAATGCCCGGAAAGTTGGCCGAATGACACCAGCTCCACTTTATTCCCCGCCGCCAACTGCGGGCTACCCATCAGCGTCATCGACCCCTTTTGTTGCTTTTCGTTGTGCGCATCCAATGCAGCATCCGTTTTCATCCTCGCTCCAGAAGCATCCGCCGCGCGCACGTTAACTTTCAACGTATCCGCACTGGTCTCAGCGCCGGCAGACTTCATTTCATCGTTCGCGCTACCGTCGGCTTCACACACCACCAGTTTCTTTTCACTCCCTTTCTGATATTTCGTCTTGGCATTTTTATAGACGTGACTGATCGTGTCGCTCAGTGAAAAACGCGCGACGTCCGTTGGCTTAATTTGTCGAACAGACGCCTGATTACGCAGCGTTGCCAGATGGGAAAAAATCAGCTGGTCGCTAACGACTTTCACGACATAGCCATATTCACTGGCGAGCCGCTTTAGAAAAGCGACATCGGTTTCCGCATATTGCGTAACGCGATCGATCTTGATGATCTGAATCATCCCTACCAGCATCAACTGATGCTTTTTCGCGATGCGCGTCGCAATAGCGGCTAACGTCGTATCTTCAAAACCGCAGTTTGATTTGGTTCGCAACGCACGATTGACCGATGTCGCGACGCCGCGAATCATCACTTCATTAGGCGGCGCGCTCACCTCAATTTCATCAATCGAGAAAGTGCCGCAGTCAAACAGCATTTCACCGAGATAGCCTAGTTTGAGCGATAATGTATCGCCCGTACCGGGATACCACTGATCCATCCAGCGGCCATCGGTATCATCGAGCCTGACCTCAATCGAATCCGATTCATTCTTGATGCTATCGGTATACGTCACGCTGGTAACATACGGTGCGATATCATTGGTAATATCCTTTTGCAGATACCACAGGGTGAACGCCGGTTGCAGTACTTCCGACACCGCAGGAGAAGACAGGGTTAGTTCTTCCGTTAACGCAGCCATGGTGGGGTGTCCTCCGCTTTACTGGCCTCTGCCTGTTCAATAATCGGAATCAGCACCACCACACCCGATGGCAACAGCGGCACGATGGGGACATGCGGGTTAGCCGCAATAATCCGCGGATAGCCGAGCGGATCGCCGTAATACAGGTAGGACAAGGTATCCCAGCGTTCGCCCTGTGTAGTGATATGTTCAAGGTGCATATGCTTCAACCCTCTTCACGATTTCCGCCGTCAGTTTGCTCAGCGCAGGCTCAGCGCCTTTAAATGTGTCGCTAGCGGCCTCAACATGTTTACTGATGGCTTCCAGCTTCTCGATAACGTTTTTGCTGTCGACGCCCTGCAACAAGGTGGCAACTTGCTTGACCTGACTCAGCATTTCATTCGCCGCTTTATTAACCGCTGTAATTTCAGGCATCATCTTCTCTGCCTGAACCGCCGTATCAGATATGGCCTCTGCCACTTTTTTAAACGCTGGTTCCACCTGACTTAACGGCGTCAATACATTCCCGACTTGCGTTAGCAGTCCGGGAATTTGCAACAGCGCGGTTTCAGGATTGTCCTTCATCCGTTTTATAATCTGAACGGTGGTTCTCGCCGCCTTAACGGCTGAATGTGCCTTCTTGGCATACGTGACAGCCGTGCGTAGTGAAGCTGAAAAATTGCTCACTTTCTGGACCGCCGTGGTGATGGCACTGACGTTAGGAACAGGCGTCTCTATCGCAGGCGGCTTGAGCGGATTTTTCGGATCGCCAATGTATTCTCGCAGCGTTAGCGAGGCATTCATGGCCAATACGTTGCCCTTCGCGTCGGTATGTTCGCTGGTTGACGTCAGTGCCGTAATCACAAACCAGCCGCGATAATCTCCATTGCCGAAGACTAACGCCATCGCCTGATGCGCCCGCATCGCCTCAGTCAACCGCTTCAACTCCACATCCGGCGTGCAGTACTGCTTGTGAAACACCAGACTAATAGTAATCTCGTCCAGCTTCGCACCGATGAATTGCAGACCGGGTTTACCTTCAATGCGGCCATGCTCGGCATAATCTGCACCGAATGACGTATTAAAGCCGTCCCAGTAGGCGGTCACTTTAAATTCAATATTTCCTAATACCGCAAACATCAGGCGTACCCCCTGCGCTCACGCTGAGTGAGCAGCTTGTTCAACATGTTTTCCAGTTCATTCATGCTAAGCGTCAGCGTCTTCGTCATTTCAGGCGTTGGCGCTGCCTTCTGGCCGTTGAGATAAATGGTGGGTGAGAAAGAAACCCGAACATGCTCGGGAGCATTGGTGATAACGGCATTTCCCTTCGCGCCGCCGACAAACGGTGCCATGGCGACACGCTGTTGCGGGGTTGGCATTGTGTCTTCCGTCTTCGGTAATTCAACAGGCAATGTCGGCTGTAGCGACAATGCAGATACGGGAGTTGGGGCCAAAACGGCTGCCGCCTGATTGTTATTAGCGATTAACTCCTCACTAGGACCAGAACTAAAGAAATTTTTGATGCCATCAGGAATAGCGTTACTGACGGTTTCCATCGGAGAATTGAAAAAATTGCTGATTGTTGATACAAACTTATTCCAAAGTTCGGCAATCTGGTCGGAATATTTGTAAATCAGCGCGAATAACCCAGCAATCGCAACCCCTATCCCCACAATCAACTCGGCTGGCAATGTCAGCAGTATTCCCCCTAGAAGCAAAACCACTCGGACTACCATCATAAAGCCGCTACTCATCACACTGCTCAATATGCGTCCTAATAATGTCCCTGCGCTACTACCCAGCCCGCTCAGCGCCGCTCGAATGCCCGGCCATAAACTATTCAGATTTAGCCCTGTTTTAAGCCGCTGCCAGCCCTGTAAAATGCCCTGCCATAAACCCTTCGGATTTAGCCCTTTAAGCCACTGCCAGCCCTGCTGAATGCCTTTCCAAACGCTCTGCAAGGAGGGTAACAGTATGTCCATTCCCAGCTTCGCCCCGCTCAACGCCGTTCTGAACGCGAAGAAACCGGCCACGGCCATCACGATCCCGCGAACCAGTTCGGGGTTCGCTGCCGTCCAGGTCACCAATTGATCCAAAATGGGGATCAGCGCATCACTCAGAGAAACCAATACTGGCGTCAACGCTTCACCCACATTGAGCGCAATATTCAGCAACGACGTTGTCATTCGGTTCCAGCGCGCGGTCAACGTGTCATTCTGTCGGGCGAAGTCGAGCTCCAGCGTTTGTGTAGCCGCCGGGCTGTTCATCACCTGCTGGTTTGCTTGATAACTCTGCCAGTTTTGCTTCATCGACATCGCATGATTGACAGCTTCTGGCGTACGGAACACCTCCTGCAATCCGTAGCGCTGCATTAAACTTTGCTGTGCGTCCACATTACCCGCCGCCATGTCCCAGCGTTTCTGGAATTCGCTGCCTTTGCTATCGATCAACTGATTGCCAATCAGAACCGCTGCGTCGTACTGTGAATATCCATCTTTCATATGGTTTTTCAGCAACGCGTTATAATTCACGCCTGCTTTGCCGTAACTGTCAGCAATGTCGGTTCGCCCCACGGCATTCATAAAGCTCTCCAGCCGAGCCACCGTGTTTGCTTCCGTATCACCACCTTTCGTGGCGCTCAGGCTGGAAACCAATTGGCTCAGCGCCTGATTGCCCGTCGCCCCCATCGCCGTAAATCCTGAAGCCAACGCAGGAACATATTGCGACATCAACGCTGCGGAGAACCCCTGTTTCGTACCCGCCAGCATGCGTGAGAGGGACTCTTGCTGCACCTCCGCACCTTTCAGGTTAAACACGTTATCCAACGTGACCGAAAGTGCTGTAAGGTCGGTCAACGCCGCGCCGGAGGCCGTTGACGTTTTCCCCAGCACCTCTGTTAGATCCGTTACCCCCTTTATCTGCTCCTTTGACATACCGCGCTCAAGCAGCTTTCCGGCACTGCTAAGTAACGCATCCGGTGTTTGGTTCACCCGTTGAGAAGATTGACGCAGCTGCTGCCCCATCAATTTTTCCTGCTCTCTCGATATATCATGAGCAATGCTGATGCTACGCAACTGCGCCTCAAATGACGCATAGTGTGTGACCGACGCCACAACGGGCTTCATGACAAAACCAAACTGTTCGCGCTTAGTCTTAAAGTCACTAGCGAGTTCACTTCGACTCTTACCTGACGTTTCCTTACTCGGCGTTTCCTTACTCGGCTTGTTACGCCTCAGTCGTTCCTGATTAGTTTCTAGTTCATGTAGCGACTTGTTCAGTCGGGACGTCGCCTGTGCGATGCGAGATATCGCTTGCGAACTGACAGTGCCAAAGCGCTCCAGCGACTGATTAAACTGCCGCTGCCGCTCCTGCGCCTGTTTGAGGCCATCACTAAGTGACTGCAGCGATTTTTTTGTGTCATCTAGCGTGGTACTAAACGACCTGCCCGGCATGACACCGTTTAAAGACATATCCACGGTTCACTCTCATTCAGAAAAGCCCCTTGCGGGGCGGATCGGAGACGGCGGCTTGCGCCGCTCCAGTTTGGTTTCCCCATCACAAACAGGGGATAAAACGAGGAAAAGGACGAGTGATAAGCGGGAGAAGAAGACAGGTGGTGAGGGAGGAAAACAGCCAGCGTCCTGTCGCTGGCCGGGTTGGGTGGATGGTGGCCTAATTAATCCTGTCAGTAATCAGTCTTCCTCACCGTTCTCACGTTTTATCTGTTCGCTGGCTTCATCCAGCCAGCGTTCAAAGTCATCCAGTTCCAGCGCATCAATCTCACTCGGCTGAAAGCGAAACCACCTCGCCAGCAGAGCTTGCGCTTTCCACAGCAGCGCCGGCTGCGTTATCCAACCCAAGTAACTGCTGAAATCGTTTTTGCAACGCCATGTAGTCCTGCGCGTCCATTTCATCAATGTCTTCCGGCACCAGACCGGTCATGCGTGACAGCAGCGCGTCGTCCCAGTTGCTTGGGTCATCGCTGATTTTTTTCACCGCTTTGATATCTTTGACTTTCAGACGCTTGAGCGAAATGGACTCCACGCGTTGGCCGGCAGAAGTGGTGTAAGGGAATTGCAGAGAATAGGTTTCAGTGTGCATAACGGCTCCTTAGTAAATGTCGGGAGCAGTATCGCGTGCGGCGAGGAATAACGATTTTAAAGTGAATTAGAAACGAAAGCGGCAGGCATAAGAAAGGGGCCGAAGCCCCTTAAAGATTGATAATAAATATCAAATGGTCATGAAATTAATTATGACTATTCGTAATTATACAGCTCCGCTTCAACAAAAAATTGAACAACACAGTCACTCAGTGGATAAGAGGTATCAGTCAAAAAAAATCCAGCAGCTTTCTGCTTCTCATTCAGAAATGAACCATCACGCTGATCCACCTTACCAGAGAGTAAACGAGCAGCAGATGATGAATCTGCACCAGCACGGCCACTATACGGCAGATTTATGCCCGCCTTTTCTCCCGCATCTAAAATGTACTCATCGTCACTGCACGAAAAGTGAAACTGCTTTTCAAAATCGATAATAGAATAAATTGCCATAATAACCTCACTGATTGATAGAAACACCCGCCCCACTGGCGGGCTTAGAAGATAAATTAACCGCCGATATTGGCGCGGTAGCTGTTCAGTTGATCCACGCCGCCCACCATGAAGATGTTGGACAGGTAATCCAGCTCCAGCAGGTCTTCACCGTTCATCACCTGCTTGATGTAGGTGCAGCTGAACGCGCTGCTAAAATCCGGGTTTTCGTGCTGTTTGAACGTGCCCAGCGGATTCTTTTTGAACATGATGGTCATGTGCGTCACCAGCGGCACTTCTTCGATACGGCCTTGAGAACCGTAGCGTTCCACGCTGGAGCGACACTGCAGCGCCAGCGACTGGTAAGGGTTCGCCGCCGCCAGCATCGCTTCACGGTAGAAGGAGTTCCACTTGATCTCGCCTTCCAGCTTGTCGAAGCCCGCAGGCAGTTCGATCTTGCCGACCATACCCAGCGCTTTGTGCTCCTGCATGATCATGGAGATATCCGGCAGTTTAATTTCCTGCGCACGCCCCAGCAGGTTGGTACCGTTGATGTAGATGTTGGCGTTGGTAATACGGTTTACTTCAATTTTCCCGGCCATCAGTTAGTGCCCTCCAGCGTTACCAGGTATTCCGAGGTGATCTCCGTCTCAAAGGTCAGACGCTCAAGCGGCGGCGGCGGAGTGAATTTGTAGTTAAGCAACAGGTGCCCTGCCGCCAGCTCGGTTTGCTCGTTACGCGCAGCATCGAACCAGCATTTGAAGCCCAGCAGCGCGCCGTCACCGATCAGTTTGCGACCGTAAGCGTTGACGGATTCCACCAGCGCATCGATCAGCGCCTGATTGATCGGCATATCGATGTACTGCTGGCTGAAATAGCGGATGGATTCGTTAATCACATCGCCGGTACGACGCACGTTTTCAAAGTTCTTCATGTGCGTCACGGTTGGCCAGGCCGCGGTGCGATTGCCCCACAGGCGCAGGCCGGAGCCGTAGCTGTTGAAAATGGTGCTGATACCCTGCTCGTTCAGCAGGTTCACTTCACTCTGCGGATCGTCAATCATTGCGGACAGCTGGCGCTCTACGCCGGTGATCCCTTTGATTTCCTGATTGGATGATGACCACCAGAAGCCTTTGTCCAGATCGACTTTGGCACGCAGACCCGCGGCACGCGCCGACAGCGGCTCCAGACGTTCGCTGTTGGTTTCCGCGTCGTACACTTTTACGTGCGGATAGCACAGACGAGCGCGTTCAGAGCTGGTGTTGAAGTTGATCGTGCCTTCCGGGCCACGGCCGCTCAGCGCCTGCGCAAAGGTGGTACCGATTGGCGCATCGATATAGGCAATCGCGCCCAGTTTGTCGGCCAGCGCGATCAGCTCGGTCGTTACGCTATTTTGCGTACAGAACACCGGCGAAATCAGAATCTTGGCAAAGAAGCCGTACAGGTTGTAGGTATCGTTCAGCAGCTTCATACCGGTGCGTTTGCCCGCGGCGTTGATGCTGCCGATGATGTCGGCGGCAGTCACTTTCGTGACATCAGCAAAGTCGTAAGACGCGCTGACCACAGCGGTAACATCGATGTTTTTACCCAGATTTTTCAGTACACCGGTTTGTGCATCCAGCGTATAGTCCTGACCTTCGACAAACGGCTGACCGCCTTCTGCCGCCGTCAGCACCACTTTGGCAACCACGCGGTTCGCCAGTTGTGCCGTACCGGTCGCTTTGTCAAAGGTGACTTTTTCTGCGCTCACAGACGATTTGTGTTTCGCCGGATCCAGCACGTTGATAACCAGAACCGTACCCGCGCCGTGATCGTAAATTGCATCCAGCGCCTGCGGGATGGTATAGCCGCCGAACTGGCTACCAAACTGTGCCGCGTCTTTTTCGGACAGACACAGCGTAACGTCATTTACCGCACCCTGCGGCGCCGTACCAATCAGCCCAATCACCGCAGATTTGACGGTTTTCACCGGACGAGCACCGGTTTCAACTTCAATTGTTTCTACACCATGTAAATAATTAGCGGCCAAGGGTCACCTCCGTTGCGTTATCAGCCAGAACCTGATCCGCGACAGGCAGCAAATAGCCCAGCGCGATCAGCGTTTTCACGTACTCATGATCTGCCGGCAGTTCAGTTACCTGAGCGGGCCAAAGCAGAATTTCCTGACCATCTGCCAGCGTGACGCCGCTGGCGGGGCCGGTGTAGCGGTATTTCATGCGTCTTTCTCCTCATAATTAACCGTGGTAAGCAGCGGACCATCCGTCTGCTCGCGGTCTTCGATAAAAAGGGTTTCTGTGGTGCAATCGATGGCGTAATGCCAGCGTCCTTCGGTGTAACCAACGTAGCGATCGCGTACTAGCCGAATACCGCGATGACAGTCAGGCAGTCGATATCCTCCCAGCGCCTGACGGACGATATCGAGCGTGGCCAGCACGCCGTCTTCGCCATCCAGCTCCGGCAGCAGCACGGCAACCATCAGCTGTGGTCGCTGCGTCTGAACCGGAGAATCCGCATCTTCCGGTGCGGAAAATTCGGAACCGCGATATCCCACCAGCACATCGCCAGGTGTCAGGAGATCGGGTCCAAGCAGAATGTTTTCTGGGCAGGACGCAATCCGCCGTGCAGGTAAGTGCTGCTGGAGGCGGGCTATCACCGCATCGATAATTGGTCTGGTATTCATATCCGTTCACCCGCTGTGTTAATGGCGCACTGTTTTGGTGGCACATCGTGTTGATGGCGCTAGTATCCGGATAATGATTGGCTGCGGCTTTTAATCTGTTTTAGAAAAAACAGCGAAGTGATTTATTTGAAAAAAGACGGCTAATACGCTGAAAAATAAAAATTATTTTAATAAAAAAACGCCAGCACAATCGTGCTGGCGCAAAGACAGAAGAGAACCCAATACAATAGGATTACCGATCCCAATATTTTTCTGGCCGGGCAATGCCAACCATACCGTCAACCGCATATTCCACGACATCCACACCAAGGCGGGTAAGATTCGCTAGCCAGACGCCGCCCACCGCCTTGGTCAATACTGCCATCTTGCGATCGGCCAGATAATCCAGTGCATGACGCAGCTCCGGCTCTGAGGCATCGGCATACAGCCGCTGCATCAGCGCTAGCAGGAACATTTCATTCGCGGTGTAAGGTCGCGTTTTGTTTAATGCGATAAGCAAGTGCCAACGCATCGATTCCTGTCGGATACGCTGCGTATCAGCCATGATTGCCTCCCGAATACCGCTGCTGCACCAACTCCAGCTTGTTATAAAGCGCATCCAGCTTGGCTTCGATGACCGTCTGACCACGGATGTAATCCTCACGTCGAACATAGATCAGCGGTAAGTCAGCACGAAACTCCAGAAACTCGCGCTCCAGTCGCGTCCAGCCTTGCTCGCTCTTCTGGCGTGCATTTTCCAGAGCGGCAAAACGCTCGTTCAGTCGCTTTTCAATCTGGGTGAGCAGAATCCGTCCGGCGGCAAACAGGAAACTCATAAACGACAATAGCAGGCCGACCAGCGACCAGAATTCCACTTCAATCTTCACGTGTTACCTCCCCTGCCTGTTGTAGCGCGTCGATGTAATCCAGCAGCGCGTTAACCTGCGCACTCAGCGCTTGATAGCGCTCTCCGTTGTCGCTGATGTTGGCGAGAATATCGCGCTGGGAGACGCCTGAAGGCTGTAATTCGGCGTTAGCGGTTGCGCCGAAACCGGACGCTGTGCCAGTGCGGCCGGCAGCGGCGGTAATGTCTGAGGCACCATTGGCGGACAGACCGAAAGCGGCGTTGTAGTGCTGCACGAAGCCACGAGTAAACACGCACTGCACAGGCTGAACTTTGCCTTTTTCGTCAATGTATTGCTGAGTAACATGGTCGATTCTCCGTTGCAGAGCGGCGTTATCCGCCGCCAGTTTTTGACGCGCTGCGACATAGCGCTGCTCGAGTTGATTCCCACGCTCTACATGCTGCTGGTATTGCTCCGCCGCCGCACGTAGTAGCTGGTTCTGGGTTTCGGCCTGTTGCTGCTGTAGCAAGTTAAATGCCGCCTGCTGTTTCGCCAGCTCGGCATCCCCCAGCGCCTGCGCCAGTTGATAACCCTGATGACGGCCTGTCAGATAGACCGCGAGTAGCAGCGCCACGACAATCAGGACGGCGACCACACGTGGGGAAAGAAAGGATTTCAGGCTATTGAGAAACAGACTATTCCACACAGCTCGCCCTCCCCCAGCTCAAATACCGTGGTGCCAACTGATGCAAAATGCGGTCGGGATAATGACGATTTTCACGCCAGTTGGCGGCACTGCGTCCAGCATTGACGGTTTCCACATGACCAAACCAGCGGAGTATGTCCTTCTCGGCGATCTTCGCGCGTTGCTTATCACGCTGTAACCAGCCAAGCCCGCCGTTGTAGGACGACAAGGTCATTGCCATGCGTTCGCAGTCGTTGCTGGCACTGATTCGCGTCCACAGCCAGCGGTCGTAGCCCGTCAGAGCACGGATCGCCCAGGCGGGATTAAACGGTTGATTAGCTCGAAGTTCAGGAACGATACCGCTAAACCAGTCGGCGGTGGTCGGCATAAACTGCGCCAGCCCCTGCGCACCGACGGGTGAAACAGCCCGAGGATTCCAGCCGCTTTCCTGATGCAGCTGCGCCGCAAAGTCAGCAATCGGGGCATTCATGCCCCAATCCAACCGTGCGCTGCGAATCACATCACTGCGGTACGCCTGCGCGGCCCGAGGGATCGTGTCGGCGCAGACCGTCGCGCTAAAAAGCATCGGGCTAACAAGCAGCGTGATGAGAAGGTGTCGCATATCACAACCCCATCGCTACGCCGATGCAAACGGCTGACACAATCAGCGCACGTCGTAACATCGCGGCGGCAAATACGGTGTGGTGGCCGTCCCGAACCGGGAAACGCCCACGCGGAACCGGCTCATCACCCTGTTCAAGGAACAAACCGGGACGCGCTTTAGGAAACAGCGAGCGATCCAGCCAATAACCTAGTACCGCAGCGAGTGAGATAAGCGAGAGCTTATAAACGGTGACGGGAAGCTGTTGTGGTGAAATCAGCCCGATAACAGCAAAGAGAAAAGCGGATGTCACAATCCAGCCGGTAAGACGCGGTTTTTTGATTTTTTTCACGATAAAGCCTCCTGATAAGAATGGAGGCCATTATCTAAAATGAGGGAGTTTTATGATTTTAAAGGAGTTTAAGTATTACTGAGACGCGATATCACACAAAATCGCACCATTTCTATTCGTCATCCCTTTCTACTTTTCATACTGCACGTTATACGTGCGTAGACTTCTCTACTGATAAAAATCATAGCCGATTATCCGTATATGATTTTTATCATCTGTTTTAGTGTCTGCTGGTTTTGTTATTGGCTAATGGCTCTGTTGTTGGCAACTGACGCTGTTGCAGGCTGAAACCAGGCTGCCAGTTCCAGAATATCTTTCTCGTTTAGCGTACCTGCGGTATAGCGCAGTAATAGCCATGCCTGGAGCCAGCTGTATTTCGCTTCTGCCAGCTCTCGTCGGGCGTTATACCAATCCTGTTCGGCCAGCAAAATATCCAGATTGATACGTTCTCCGCCTGCAACACTCAACCGCGTGGCGTTGACCGCTTCTTGCGCCGACGAGGCCGTCATTTGCCAGGCCTTAATTTTCGCCGACCCGTTGTTATACAAGTTGTAGTACTTTTTCAATTCCGCAAGCGTTTTCTTGGTTTGATCGTCCAGCTCCGCCTGACTTTGCTGATATTCTGCCGCCGCCTGTCGCATAGATGCGGAGACAGAGCCGCCAGCGTAAAGCGGGACATTCAGCTGCAAACCGATACTCTGCGTGTCGTATTTCTGGTTGTAGTTGTATTCACTTTCCGAACGACTATTGCGTGACGATGCCACCAGCGACAGCGTAGGTAAATGCCCGGCGCGGCTGCGTTCGATTTCATAGCGGCTGACCGCCAGCCCTTCGCGCTGCGTCGCCAGTTTGGCGTTGTGCTGCACGGCAAGATCGCGCCACTGTGCCAGTGTCTGCTTGCCTGATTCCGCAGACGGCAGTTGAGTGAGCGCCAGAGGAGACAGCGTCGTGATATCCAGCGATGTTCCCGTCATATTTTCCAGATCGGTGATCGCGGCATCCAGATTGTCCTGCTGCTCAATGCGCTGCGCCTCGATCAGCGTAAAACGCGCCTCCGTTTCCCGCACATCCGTTAGCGTACCTTCGCCCGCCAACAGCAGGCGTTTATTAAGCGTCAGCTGTTCCTGATACGCCCGCTGCTGCGCATCCAGCAATTGCAGCTTTTCCTGCGCCAGCAGCGCACTGCTCCAGGCTTGATATAACCGCACCATCAAATCCTGACTGCGATCGCGAAAACGCTGATCGGCCATCAGCGTGCGGGCAACACCCTGCTGATAACGCGCCCAGGCTGCATAATCCAGCAGCGGCTGGCGCAGCGATAGCGTTGACGTATAGCTGTCATAATTACGTTTTAGCGTGTTACCCGTGAAACTATCCGTTTGGGTGACTTTGGAATGGCTGCGGTTCGCGTTATAGCCATACTGGAGATTGGGAAGCAGATTGGCACGCCCAATCGTCTCCTCTTCCTGACCTGCCGCATGCTCAAATCCCGCCGCACGAAACTGAGCGTCGTTACGCAGCGCCAATTCCCACGCATCAAGCAGTCCTAATGCGTTGGCCCCCGAAGAAAGCAGCCCAAACAGCACGATTATCGCGATCCTTTGCATGATTATTCTTCCGTTAATGCCAGATGCAGGCGATCCATTAAAGGCTTAAAGAGATAATTGACGAACGACCGCTCTCCGGTACGAACAAACCCTTGAACCGGCATACCGGGCTTGACTTCCAGCCCTTCCAGCGCACGTTTCCCAGCCTCATCCACCTGAACACGCAGGCTGTAATAAGGGGAACCGTCTCGCTCATCCAGCAGGCGGTCGGCGGACAGCAGCTCGACCGTTCCCGCCACGCGCGGCGTCGTACTTTGGTTAAACGCGACGAACTGAAGCTCGACGGATAACCCCGGCCAGACCTTATCCACCAGTTCAACGGGCAGACGCGCATCCACAAAGAGAGGCTGATCGTCCGGCACAATTTCCAGAAGCGTCTGCCCCGGCGCGATCACACCGCCTTCCGTAAACACTTTCAGCCCGACCACCGTGCCGGAAACAGGTGCGCGCATCTGAATATTCGCCAGATTGAAATCGGCCTTTTCCTTCTTGCTACCCACATCACTCAGCAGCGCCCGCACGTCCGCCAGCTCGCTGTTCACTTCTTTGTCGTATTCCTGCTGGCGCTGGGCGATCAGCAGCGTTTGTTGTTCAATATCACGACGAGTACGATTAATATCCCCCGCCAGTTGGGCGATATCGCCGTTAAGCTGCGCCAGCAGACGTTCGTTCTCCAGCATTTTGTTGCGCGGGACATAGTTTTCCGCCGCCAGTGAGCGCAGCCCTTGCAGCTGTTGTTCCAACGTCTCCCGCTGTTTCTGCTTACTGGACATCACCTGACGCTGAGCGCTGAGCGACGCCTCCATCCCCGCAATGCTGGTGCGCATTCCTTCCGCTTCAAGCTTGAGTGATTGCTGGCGGCTGCGCAGTAAATCACGCTGTAATGCCGTAATCACACTCATCTCCGGCTTCCCCGCTAGCGGTTGCAAGCGAGGCGTCATCACCATGTCACTCAGGCGCTGCTGCTCGGCAAGCAGCCGACCTTCGCGCGCGACCAGTTGTAAGTACTGACCATCCAGCCCTTCACTCGCCGAACGCGCATCGACCTCATTCAGCGTTAGCAGAATCTGACCGGCCTCGACCCTGTCGCCGTCTTTCACCTGGATTTTATCGACGATGCCGCCCTGATTGTGCTGCACAACCTTGCGGTTGCCAGAAATCACGACGCTACCATTTACCATGACGCCCTTGTCCAGCGGTGCAAACAGTGCCCACAGGAGAAAACCGCCGAACCCGGCGAGCACCAGCAGCCACCCCAAACGCACGGCACGTTTTTCATCGCGCCGCGCCGTCTGGTTCATACTCTCTTCACTTATTTCTGATGCGGACATGTCTTTCCCTGTATTCGTCATTCCCTGTTACGGCCGGACAGCGGCGGCAGGTGTCATTTGTGCTTGATTGGCGGCACGACGCGGCTGCAATTCGTTCAGAATGTCACGCGCTGGCCCAAAGCGCTGTTGCTTACCCTGATTGAGCACCAGAATTTTATGCGCCAGCGTGGTTAATGCGGGACGATGCGTAATCAGTATCACCGTCGCTCCCCGCTTCTGAAGATGCGAGATCGCCTGCGCCAGCGCCATTTCGCCTTCGTTATCGAGGCTGGAATTTGGCTCATCGAGAACCACCAGGCAGGGATCGCCATACACCGCACGTGCCAGAGCGATACGTTGCCGTTGCCCGCCCGACAGCCCGTTGCCATCAGCGCCAAGAGGCGTGTCATATCCCTGCGGTTGGCTAAGAATCATTTCGTGGACGCCAGCCAGTTTCGCCGCTGCGACAATCTTTTCCGCGTCATGCTCGCCAAAGCGGGAAATATTCTCCGCCAGCGTGCCTTTAAAGAGCTGCACATCCTGTGGCAGATAGCCCATTGCCGGGCCAAACGCCGTTTTATCTACCTGACTGAGATCGGCTCCATCCAGTCGAACCTTGCCACGCGTCGGTGTTTGCGTCGCAACCAGCAGACGTGCCAGCGTAGATTTACCTGAACCCGATGCGCCTAGAATCGCCAGCGTTTCGCCTGCCTGAAGCGAGAAATGGATATCCTGCAATCTTGATGCCCCTTGCGGCGTTTGCAATAACACATTCTCGACGCTAAGCTGGCCAACCGGTGCGGGCAGCGCCATCGCCTCCGCTTTGGGTGGATAAGCCGTCATGATACGGCTGAGTCGATACCAGGCCTGCCGCGCGCTGCTCAGCGGCTTCCAGATACCGATAAACTGATCGATAGGGCTCAACACGCGCCCGACAAGAATTGACCCCGCAATCATCATCCCCGGTGTGATTTCGCCCTTAATCGCTAGCATGGCCCCCACGCCGAGCATCAGCGATTGCAGAAAAATGCGCGCATGTTTTGATGCAGCTCCGACAACCGCGGCCCGCTCACTTGCCAGATTTTGCAGCGTAATAAAACGATAGTGTTGCCCCAGCCAACGGCGGCGCAAATTAGGCAGCATCCCCATCGATTCAATGACTTCGGCATTACGCAGTTGCGTATCCGCAAGATGGGTCGCCTGTAGCGCTTCATGGTTTGCCTCTTCTAAAGGCGACGTAGTGAGATACTGATTCAGCCATGCCAGCAGCACCAGCACCACCGACCCTCCCAACGCCAGAAAGCCGAGAACCGGATGGATCAGGAACAGCACCAGTAAAAAGAAGGGAAACCAGGGAATATCGAAGAAGGCAAACAGCGAGTTGCCCGTAATAAACTGCCGCAATAGCGTGAGATCGTTCAGCGCCTGACCGGCTTTGGCCTCGCCGGCCTCCAGATTGCGCTCAAATGCGGCGTTGAAGACCTGCTGATTCAGCTGTAGATCGATACGGGTACCGAGCCTTACGACCACCAGGCTTCGCACCCATTCGAGTGCCGCCATGAATATCCCCAGACCGGCAATCAGCAGGGTGAGCATCAGCAACGTGGTGCCATTCCCCGAAGCCAGTACGCGATCGTAAACCTGAAGCATATAGATCGAAGGCGACAGCATCAGTAGATTAACGATGGCGCTGAAAATCCCAATGCTCCAAAAGCTGCGCCGGAAAGGACGCAGTATACTCAACAACGAACGTTCCTTATTTGCTAGTTGACTCACTGCGTTTGCCTCTCCTGTCAGGGCTGTTTATGCAACGTACGTGCACTGCCATCAGGCAATATCAGCGTATAGCCCTCTTTTTCTTTGCTAAAGAACGCCACGGACTGGCCCTGCTCTTTCGTCAGCGTGATACCGTCCGGCGTCGGCCGCCATCCCGCAGGCACATCCGGCAGCAGCGCTTTTAAACACGGCGCGTCACCTTCAAAGCGCCAGGTGTTATCCACTAACGGCGTATTGTGCAGCACAACTTCGCACTGCTGTTCCCCGCCACGCAATTGCCATACGCCGCTTAGCTCACTTGCTGAAGGCAACTTCAAACTACTCGCCATACATCCTCCGCTTATTGCACTTAACAGCGCCGCGATGATTAACTTTTTCATAGTGGCCCCAAGTCGATAACAGAAAAGGACGGGGCTTACCCCGTCCTTGTTACATCACACGATAAAATCGGTTGCCGCAGAAGGCTGACCAACAATATGTACAACAAAGTCTGGCGTGGTCTGACCCGCAAAATTCAGCCACAGATCGGTGGTATTGCTCTCTGCATTCCAGTTAAGCAGCGCTTCATTACCGAGTCCGGTGAAATTGTTGACGAACTGCAAATCACCTTTTTGATTCAACGCTGACAGATCGATTTTGTCGATACCGCGTTGGAAATCCGTGATGGTGTCATAGCCATTCTTATAGGAAGAATCGCTCGCGCTGGCATAGACAAAAATATCTTTGCCCGCACCGCCCGTCAGCGTATCTGCACCGCCGCCGCCGTAAATAACGTCATCGCCTGCACCACCGTTCAGAATATTATTCGCGTCGTTGCCGATAATAATATCGTTGCCGGAGCCGCCAATGGCGTTTTCGATCGTGACGCCGTGGGCGATAGAAACGTTACCTTTCAGGCCGCCAACATCAGAGAACCCGCCTTCATTCAGGTTGATACGCTGATCGTTTCTGTAACCAGAGAAATCAAACGTATCGTTACCACCTGCATCCCAAACGGAGAAAATCAGTTTTTGGCTATTGCTGGTAGTGGTATAGAAATCACGACCCGTATTGGAGTTGAAGCCGTATACCGTATCACCCGTACGCGTGTTCATGTTTGCGCCGTACAGATACTGGATCGCCGTGATGTCATCAATCAGCGGACCCGCAGCATAGTGCCCCTGGAAATCACCCCCGGTGTTTTGCTCACTCCAGTAGCTCATCAGGCTGAACTGGCGCGTATCTTCCGCGTAGGTCACATCGCGGTAGGTCGGGTTGCCTTCGCCCGCATTGTAAGAACCCGGGTGATTCAGGCCCAGCGCATGACCGATTTCATGCGTCAGCGTCTGTTTGCCGTATTCCGTTGCCGGATTACGCACCGTGTCGGAGTTGTAGTTAAACCAGGCGCTGCCCGCTGCCGAGTGGTTACCCGGCATATAAGCGTAAGCCTGAGTATCGTAGTCCATCCGGCCACTTGAATCACGGGTGTAGTTACCAAACGTGATGGTGGCTTTTTGGGTAGGGCTAACCTGAGTAAACGTGATATTAGCGACATCTGACCACGATTGCAGAGACAGTTTGGCTTGTTGTTCCTGCGCTGCGCTGAATTTCACAAAGCCCTGATCGCCAGAAGGGATAGACCGCACGTTCTGTAAGAACGAATAGGTCAAATTAGCGGATTTACCAAATACGTTCGTGCCATTCCAGGTCAGGCCGTCACGGACAATTTCCTTGGCTGCCAGATCGCTTGTGAACGAGGGTTTGCCATTAAGCTGTCCATCGCCACGGGAGTGGTAATTATACAGATCGTACACATCACTATATCCCGTACCCGCTGCATGCAATGCCGATTCAGCGGTATCCTTATCTTCATCTCGTAAAGCCATCTTTTCTTCTCCATAAGTCTGATCGGGATGATCAGAATCCTAAATCCCTTCATGCAATCGAGGTATTGCATGTACCGCGCATAGCCGCAGTCTAATCGTCTCCTGGGTAGATAAAGCTCACTAAAAATATTTATATCCAAAAAACGCATATAAATAAAAATTATCTCTATAAGGAAATAATTAAGAAAGAACGCCAATTATTTTCGTTATTATCAAATGATAAATAATAAAGTCACGGTGACTAATTTTTATTATTGGTATTGATGTGGATAGCAAGAGAAACGGATGCCGAGCGGCATTCATTTTTAAACAGGAAGGAAATTTTATTCACTGCGTTAATTTTCATCATGACACCTGTCCCTGGTTGATAAAAACCGCACTACGTAATCACATACTTTGTCACACGTATTAACGGCATCCTTGCTGTTCCGAGACAAATCTAACAAATAAGAATAAAAAAATATAGCGCTAAATAGGGACTAATTACCCCCTTATTCGGAGGACGGATATACCCGTCATACTTCAAGTTACCTGTGCGTTGGCCGCGTTCAGTCGCCCGAATCACTTACCTGAGTAAGCTCATCGGGACTCCTTCTCTTGCCGCCTGCCTGAAACTCGAATTATTTAGGGTATAGAGGAATTTGTTATGGCATGTCCCGTTGTTCAATCGGGAAGACGGGCAGCGCGGCCAGCAGCTGTGCGCCATAGCCTTTGGTCAACAGACGCCGATCGTAAATAACGATTTCACCAAAACAGTCATGGCTACGAATAAGGCGGCCAACCTGCTGGATGAGGTTAAACGAGGCACTGGGCAGGCTTTGTACGATAAACGGATGCCGTTTGAGGCTTTTTAACCATTCGCCTTCCGTCAGAATGACCGGACTGTCGATAGGCGGAAACGCGATTTTATGGATATGCACCTGAGAAAGGAGCTCCCCTTTCAGATCCAACCCTTCCGCAAAGGACTGCAAGCCAATCAGCACGCTAGTCTGACCTTCCTGTACCCGCTGACGATGTAGCTCAACCAGCCTGTAGCGCGGCTTATCTCCCTGAACCAGCAGCATCAGGCGTAAATCGGTCACCTGCGTCAGAAAGAGCTGCATCGCACGCTGGCTGGCGAACAGCATCAGTATCCCTTTATGCTTATCCTGTTTTAGCTCCGCTCGGAAAAATTGTGCCATTTCAGCAATATGCTGCGCTTCAGACTCCATCAGCGGTTCATAACGCATCTTAGGTATTACCAGACGTCCCTGCTCGCGGTGGTTGAACGGCGAATCCAGCGCGATGAAGGTGTCCCCTTCCTGCTCGCTCAGGCCAGAAAGCTCCTGTATCCGCGCGAAACTGTTCAGCGAGCGTAGCGTGGCCGAGGTCATCACAACGTGAGAGACCTTTCCCCACAGCAGCCTTTCAAGCTGGTCGCAGACGCGAATGCCCGCGCAGTGCAGGTGAAGATGCGGCTGGTTATCACGCATTTCTCGCGTGATCCATTTGGAAACCGGCGCGTTTGACGATTTCTCCATCGCCGCCAGCCGCCACAGCTTGCTTAGCGCTTCAAGATAGCCCTGTTGGCGACTCATTTTCAGCAGAGCCTGGTAGACCCGCACCACGTCATGCTTGCCGGTTTTCTCGCTGAGATCGTTAAGCATATACTCTGCCAGCGCCCGCAGCGTGTCGGTCAGTTTGAACAACCGCACGCAGAGTTCACGCATTTCATCCGGCATTTTTCCCATCGCGAAGCGGTACTCGGTTTCCTGCCCGTCATGCGGAAGGAAAAGCCCACACATTTGCGAGAAAGACAGCACGCACTCGCGTATCTCTTCACAATGGCTGGTTAACCGCTCGCTGTTAGCCAGTCGCGGCGGTGATTTAGGGGCAAACTGCGCCATACATTGCCCAATAAGCTGCACCAGCTGTTCCAGTTGCGCCATCATATACGCAGGATGAATATCGCCAGACATCTCCAGCGTATCGCGGGCAACGTCGGGAATGTGGTGTCCTTCGTCGAGCACCAGCAGGAGATTCTTCGGGGGAGGAAGTACCGATTCGCTTTCCATCGCCGCCATCACCAGCGCATGGTTGGTTACGACAACATCGGCCTGTTCGATCTCACGCCGTGCGGTGAAGAACGGGCACTCGCGGTAGTAATGGCAGTTATGCGCGAGACAGTTCGCTTTGTCGGTACTCAGTTTCTGCCACAGGCTATCGTCAATCGAATCCTGATAATGGTCGCGTAGTCCATCCCAGACATGACCTTGCAGCGCTTTCTCAAGCCGTACACAGGTACGTTTTTCCTCCTTGCTGGCGGACATCAGTTCATCATCAAGAAAGAGCGGTAAGTCCCCCTGCGCATCGGGATCGGTTGCCAGCATCGCCAGATTACGTGGGCAAATATAACGACGACGGCCAAATGCAGCGGTAAATGTCAGTTCAGGAATAAACTTCTGCAACAACGGCAAATCTTTGCTGTAAATCTGATCCTGCAACGCCACATTCGCGGTGCTGACCACCAGCGTTTTGTCCTCCGCACGCCCTACCGCAATACCCGGAATCAGGTAAGAAAGCGTTTTCCCGACGCCGGTTGGCGCTTCAATAGCCAAATGGCGCGGGTAATCACCCGCCAGCGTTTTCGCCACTTCGGCAATCATCTGTCGCTGGGGAACGCGGGAAATAAAATCCGGGATTTGCTCTTGCAGGGCCTTATACCATTGACCAATCTGCAATTTTATTGCGGGGGACAGCGTCATGCATACTCTGTATCTGTGTAATCTGGCCGCCATTGTCCCACAGACGCCCGGCGACGTCAGCCGATATCACGTTCGCGACCATTCCGACCTCGACAATCGTCTGCCCAGCGATTAGGGTTAACTATTATTTTTATCAAACACGTATTTTTATCAAACACGGTCTTTATCGCGAGCGGTACATTATGTCTTCAGTCCACGCCATTAACCAATCGTACTGGTTTTCGCCACGACTACCGCATGTTGAAAACCGCAGCACGCGCAACAGCAGCCACGCCTATAAAACACACAGCCATGCACAGTTCTCGATTGGCGCGATAGAACACGGCGAAACGCTTTGCCATTACCGCAACGAAATGCATCACTTGCAGGTTGGCGATCTGATCTTCATCGATCCTCAACAGCCGCACAGCTGTAACCCGCTTCCCGGAAAAACACGCAGTTATCACATGCTTTATCTGGATACCGCATGGTGTCTCGATCAGATCGCCGCTCACTGTGGTTATCAGGCGGAGACCTTGCATTGCAACCGCGTTGTTCTGCGCGATCCCGCACTGTTTATACGTTATCAGCACGTGGTTGACCTGCTGTATCGGGGGGACATTACATCGGCAGATAACCAGCTCAAAGCAATGTTAGAGCCCATTTGGCGACAATATTGCCTGCCTGCGCCGTCCCGCTTGCCCGCCTTACCCCATCATGCTTCGCAAACTACGACGCGACACGTACGCGAACGTCTGCTGAATAATTTGCAAGAATCGCCCTCGTTGGAAACGCTGGCGGAGGAGCTGAACCTGCGACGTGAAACCATCGTGCGACAGTTTCGTCACGATACCGGTATTACACCGATGGCCTTCCTGAATAATGCCCGTATTGAATATGCCAAATCGCTGCTGAAACAGGGCACGCCGCTGGTGGATGCCAGCTATCAAAGCGGCTTCTGCGATCAGAGCCATTTCCACAAAACGTTTGTGCAATACACGGCCGCGACGCCGGGTCAGTACGCGCGATCAATATTTGACAATAAATAGCCGAACACCTTGTCTAGACTGACCTCGATTATTTATCGAGGTCAGAAATATCATGTTTATCAATACCCTTTTTTCCGCCGATTCGCTCTTCCCCACCCACTTTCCTGCTCTGGCGCTGGCACATTTTGTGGCGCTACTGAGCCCCGGCCCAGACTTCTTTCTGCTGACGGCCTATGCCATTCGCTACCGACTGCGCGGCAGTGCGGGAATTTGTCTGGGCATTGCGCTGGGCAACGGCGTTTACATTCTGCTGGCGACGATCGGCTGGGCAGGCATTCAACATTCGCCCACGCTGTTTACTCTCATCGAATTAGCCGGGGCGGCTTATCTGCTCTGGGTTGGCTATCAGTTAGTGAAAAGTCGCTCTGTGCTATCACTACAGGCGGAACAGCAGTCCGATCGCTGCCCAACGCTGCGTAAACAAATCCTGCTGGGACTCGGTTCGGCGCTGTTGAACCCCAAAAACATGCTGTTCTACATCAGCCTGATGACCAGTATTCTTGGGCAACATGTGACACCTACGCAGCAAGTCGTCAGCGGTAGCTGGATGTTTTCTGTCGTTCTGGTGTGGGATTTGTTGATCGCCGCGCTGATCGCTCGCCCGCTGCTTCAGCAGCATTTAACCCGCTGGCTTAGCCCGATTGAGCGCGGAGCCGGCGTCATTCTGATGTTTTTCGGTCTGCTGTTGTTATTTCGGTAAATGTTATTTCGCTAAAGCTATTCCGGTAATGAGGGGCATTTAAAAAGCAAGGCGCGTTTCGGCCTTGTTTCATGGGCGGAAGGCATTATAATTCGAGGTAATTAACAAAAGGATAACCTGATGACTCTTCAAAAAATCGGCATTATCGGTCTCTTTGCCTTTCTCGCCTTAGGTGGCATGTCCGGCATGATGCTCGTGGGCTACATTATTATCGAGCACGCGGGCTGAGGCTTTCGACCCATAGCGCCCGCCGACTGCACGAACGGTGCCGCACGGAAACGCGGCAATCAGCATCGCTTTACTTAATTTGGTTGTTCAGACTGAAACGTCTGCCAGTACTCAGGAATACGTGCGAAGGTCAGTTGGAACCAGGCCGTAAATTGTTCGGGCGTCGTCGCCATCTGCTGGGCAATCTCGTCTATTGACTGGTAGGCGTAGCTCGACACTTCATCAGGATTCATCTGCGGAACGTCGTCCGTCACGCCAAAATACACATGCCCCAGCTCATGCTCAATCAGCCCGTTATCCAGCGGCAAACGATAGGTCAGCGTAAACATCGGCGTCAGCGCACAGCGTAACCCCATTTCTTCATACAAACGGCGATGTGCTGCCTGCAACGTCTCTTCACCGGGCGCAGGATGGCTACAGCAGGTATTACTCCATAAACCGCCGCTGTGGTATTTCTCCTCTGCGCGCTGCTGCAATAACAACTGCTGGCGAGAGTTGAAAATATAGACGGTAATCGCACGATGTAATGCTCCTTTTACATGCGCTTCCTGCTTTTCCATTACGCCCGTTGGCCTGTCATTTTCATCAACCAGCACCACTTCAGTCAACGGCATACCCTTCTCCTGCAATACCTGATTCTCCGGCAATGATTCTGTATTACGGTCATCACAATGCGTCTCGCCGCCGGAGTCTTCGGCAGCGAGACAGACATCATTATAGCAGGGTGAAGCTGTCGCTCTTCACACGCTGTGAATCCAGACCAATCATCACGTCGAATTTGCCGGGTTCCACCACCTGCTGCATGCGGGCATTGTAGAACTTCAGTGCTTCCTGATCGAGCGTGAAGGTGACCGTACGGGATTCTCCCGGCTGTAGCATCACTTTCTCAAAGCCACGCAGCTCCTTCAGCGGACGGCTGATGGAAGCCACTACATCATGGAGATACAGTTGTACTACCGTTTCCCCTGCGCGGCTGCCGGTATTTTTCACCGTTACGCTGGCGTTGATCGTCCCGTTACGCTTCATGGTCTGGCTGGACAAACGCACGTCTGATACGCTGAAGGTGGTGTAGCTCAGGCCGTAACCGAACGGATAGAGTGGCCCGTTGGCTTCATCGTAGTAGTGAGACGTATATTTACCTGGGTTTTCCGGCGTGTAAGGGCGGCCTGACGGCAGGTGATTGTAATAAATCGGGATCTGACCAACGGAACGCGGGAAGGACATCGGCAGCTTGCCAGACGGGTTATAGTCACCAAACAGCACATCGGCGATCGCATTACCGCCTTCGGTGCCGCTGAACCAGGTTTCCAGTAGCGCATCGGCCTGCTGATCTTCACGCACCAGCGCCAGAGGACGACCGTTCATCAGCACCAGAACCAGCGGCTTACCCGTGGCTTTCAGCGCAGCAATCAGGTCGCGCTGGCTTTGCGGCAGGTCGATGTTCGAACGGCTGGACGCTTCATGCGCCATCCCGGCGGCTTCACCGACCACTGCGACGACGACATCCGCCTTCTTCGCTGCTGCAACGGCTTCATCGATCATCACCTGCGGCGGACGTTTATCCACCTGAACGGCATCTTCATACTGATTCAGGAAATCGATAATGCCTTTGTGATTACTGACGTTGGCACCTTTGGCATAGAGAATGGTGGCTTTATCGCCGACGGCATTCTTCAGGCCCTGATAAACGGTAATCGTCTGTTTCGTGACGCCCGCGGCAGACCAGCTTCCCATCGTATCGCGCTGGCTGTCAGCCAATGGCCCCACAACGGCAATCGTGCCTTCTTTCTTCAACGGCAGCGTTTGCAGGCGGTTTTTCAACAGCACCAGACTTTTACGCGCCACGTCACGCGCATCCAGACGGTGTAAGCGACTTTCCGCATTGGTATCCACCGGATCGGAACCGACCGGCCCCAAGTGACGATACGGATCTTCAAACAGCCCCATATCATATTTCACGTTCAGCACCTGACGGCAGGCATCGTCGATCTCCTGCACGCTCACCGCCCCGCTTTTCACCAGCTCAGGCAGATAGCGCACGAAATACTCGTCGCTCATGCTCATGCCGATACCGGATTTAACCGCCAGACGCGATGCATCACGCGGATCGCTGGCCACGCCGTGCTTAATCAGCTCTTTAATTGCACCGTGATCGGTAATGGTGATGCCTTTGAAATTCCACTGATCGCGCAGAACGTCTTTCAGCAACCAGCTATTGGAGGTAGCTGGCGTACCGTTGATTGAGTTCAGTGCGACCATCACGCCGCTGCTGCCCGCGTCAATCGCCGCTTTGTAAGGCGGCATATAGTCCTGGAACATGCGCTGAGGGCTCATGTCCACGGTGTTATAGTCACGTCCGCCTTCCACCGCACCATAAAGCGCGTAGTGTTTTACGCTGGTCATCAGCGAGTGGCGTCCCGTTACATCATCGCCCTGAAAGGATTTGACTACCACACCGGCAATTTTGCTGGTCAACCAGGTATCTTCACCGAAACCTTCTGACACACGACCCCAGCGCGGATCGCGGGTGATATCCACCATCGGCGCCCAGGTCATGTTCAGGCCGTCTTCCGTCGCTTCATACGCCGCTACACGCGCACTTTTCGCAATCGCGTCCATATCCCAACTGGAGGCCAGCCCCAGTGCGATAGGGAAAATGGTGCGCTGGCCGTGTACCACATCGTAGGCAAAAAACAGGGGAATCTTCAGGCGGCTGAGTTGCATGACCTGATCTTGCATCGCACGGATGTCCGGGCGGGTCACCGTATTAAAAATCGCGCCAACCTGGCCGTTTCGGATCATTTCCCGAATGGCTTCTTTCGGGTTATCCGTCCCGACGCTGATCAATCGGAGCTGGCCGATCTTCTCTTCCAGCGTCATTTTTTTCAGCAGATCCGTGACAAACGCATCACGTTGCTGATGTGAAGGTGATAGTGAGGCCGGCGCAGACGTCAGTTCCTGCGCAAACGCCGGATTACAAGCAAGTCCAATTGCTATAGTCAGTGAAGTAAGCCATTTCATTCGTTATAAAGACCCAGTCAATCCAGGCGTCAGAGCAGAACAGAATAAGGCGCTGAAGCACAAGACAGGTTGAAGATTCCGACGGTCACATCCCTTCTCTGACAAGGCGAAAAACACCTTCTCCTGCCTTAAGCGAATAAGGCTTCCCGATAGTGGTTGCCGCACCGACGCACTCAAATGCACAGCGCGTAATATAGTGCATTTATTGAGGTTTCATTTAATAAAAACTGCAAGAATAATGCTAAACGATACGCATAATTCACATTCCCCGCCTTCCGTTTGCACCAACATCCTGACATCGACGCGCAAAACCGATAGATGAGCCGTGGCAAGGAGGATGATTTCTCCTACCTTTCGTGCTAATCCTAAGGCTTCGTTAACACAAGGAGCATCAGACATGTATCAGCTGTATATCGCCAATAAAAACTATTCGTCCTGGTCACTGCGTCCGTGGGTGCTGTTGAAAGCACTGTCGATTCCTTTCGAAGAGAAGCTGGTTGCCTTTGCGCCGGGCATGTCACAACCGGCATTTAAGACCTTTTCTCCGACGGCAAAAGTTCCTTGCCTGATCGATGGCGAGACCACCGTCTGGGATTCATTGGCGATTACCGAATATCTGGCTGAACAACATCCCGGCGTCTGGCCTGCTGATGCCAAAACCCGCGCCTGGGCACGCTGTGCTGCTGCCGAAATGCATTCCGGCTTTACCGCACTGCGTAACACCTGCTCCATGAGCTGCGGCGTGCGCGTCAAAATGAACGACATATCGCCAGACCTCAGCAATGACATCACTCGCATCTGCGAACTGTGGCAGGAAGGGCTGACGCGCTTTGGCGGACCGTTTCTGGCAGGAAAACAGTTTTCGGCCGTGGACGCCTTCTTTGCACCGGTTGTCTTCCGTATCAAAACTTACCAGCTTCCCGTTTCGCCGGAAGCCACAGCCTATTGCGACCATCTGCTAGCGCAGCCCGCTATGCAGCGTTGGCTACAGGACGCATTAGCGGAAACCTGGCGTGAAGCTGCGCATGATGATGAAGTGAAAAAAGCGGGTGAAGTGATAGAAGATTTTCGCGCTCAAGCGTGACAGGCCGTCGCAGGCGGTGGCTCGCTCGGCCACCGCCAAGACATCCCCTTCCAAAGCATCAGGAAGGGGAGTACTGATTATTCGGTTTCGATACTCGCCATGCTCTGCGGTTGGCGGGAAGCCAGTGATTTTTGTTTCTTATAGCTCAACGCGGCAGCAGGCACCTCGCTGACCTTACCGGTTTCCATCCACTTGCGCAGGCGGTTAGCATCCGCAAAGTGCGTGTATTTACCGAAGGCATCCAACACCACCAGCGCAACAGGTCGCTGATTAATAACCGTACGCATCACCAGACAGTGTCCCGCCTGATTCGTGAAGCCGGTTTTGGTGAGCTGAATGCTCCAGTCCGCTTTATAGACCAGATGGTTCGTGTTTCTGAACGGCTGGCTGTACGCCGGGTGGGAGAACGTCGCGGTTTTCTCCTGTGTGGTACTAAGCTGGCCCAGCAGCGGATATTGCTTGCTGGCAATCAAGAGCTTGGTGAGATCGCGGGCCGTCGAGACATTATTAATGGACAGCCCGGTCGGCTCCACATAGCGCGTGTGTGCCATACCCAACGCACGGGCTTTGGCATTCATCGCGCGGATAAACGCCTGATAGCCGCCCGGATAGTGGTGCGCCAGACTGGCCGCCGCGCGGTTTTCTGATGACATCAGCGCCAGTAGCAGCATGTCGCGACGGCTGATCTCACTGTTCAGACGAACGCGCGAGTAGACCCCTTTCATTTCTTTCGTCTGGCTGATATCGACAGAGATAATTTCATCCAGCGGTTGATTGGCATCCAGCACCACCAGCGCCGTCATCAGTTTCGTCACCGAAGCAATCGGCACCACCACATCAGGATTACTGGAATAAAGGATGTGGTTATCACGCAGATCCACCACCATGGCGCTACCAGAAGCAATTTCCTGATGCGCAGTGCCAGCGGAATACGTCGGCGCTTTCGCCACAGCCTGAGGCAACATCACAGCATGGGTTGATAGCACCAACAGGCCAAAAAGAGAAAGCTTAAAATTTTTAGTCATTCTTCAATAACTTAAACAGTATTCTGTTAAATGAAAGGGATGGGCAGCGGCATTATAATTTACCGCCCTTCCCTACGCACTCATGCAGCAGAAAAGCTTTGTGACAAATGTTGACAGACGGTTTGAGCAACCTACTGTTTTTTATCGTGTTACGTCAGAGACGGTCTTATTTTGCGCATGTGGTTGAGCAAACGCAGGCTGACGCCGCTGAATATCCCCGCAGTAATCCCACTCGCCGCGCCGGACAGCAGGCAGAACGCGGGGTCATGTGCCAACGCGGGAAACAGAGCCAACTGGACGGAAAAGTAAAAGTGAGAACAAAACGTCAGCAGCATCAAGACCAGCGACCACCACGAACCGGTGCGTTGAAAACGGCGCGATTCCGGCAAGTAAATGCCTGACGTCTTCCCCCACGCCCAGCCGATGCCCAGCCCAATAATCAACGCCAGCAGAAATCCGCCCGCGGCCGCAAGCGGGAGCTGAAGCGTATGAAAAATCGCGCTGATGCCCCACACCATGAAAATCATCGGCACAACTAACATCCGTACCAGCGATTGCTGCCGTGGCTGGCTGGCTTTTACGCCGGCATAAATCAGGTAACCCAAAACGATCCATACCCAATAAGGCGTGTGACGCAGAATAATCAGCAGGTTTTCCACGGCAGTACGACTCCTTCATCACTCAGGCCGTCATCAACGGTGATAGCCAAAAAACCGGTGTGACTACGGCGTGACTTTGGCCTGTTCCAGCGCCTGTTTCACCGCGTTAATCACGCCCTGGCTCGATAACGTTGCCCCCGTTACCGCATCCACCTTGCTAATGTCCTGCTTCTCAATGAGTTCCGGCACAATCTGATCCGTCGCGCTCAGCATCATCGCTTCGGTATCGCCATGCTTCAGCACTTCAGCATTAGCAATCTTCCCGTCTTTAATGCTGACCGTGACCTCAACGTCTGCCGCCTTCCCCTGCGCTTTACCGATGTAGGCACCGTCTTTATAGTGCACCACATCACTACCATGAACGGACAGAGAGAACGCCATCACTAACGTAGCCAGCGCCGCCGAAATAGATTTTTTCATCATTTCCCCGTGTGCAAATAGAACAATAAAAACAACAATTCAATAACCAGAAAAGAACAATTAATTAAAACCTAATAATTGATAATAAGATTTCGTTTCAATATTATCCAATGGCAATTGAAGCCGTAACGCACACTCTATACACCGTTCTCTGAGTGCTTTCAACTGGGTCTCATCATCGGTCATCACTGATATTTCCACGAAATAACCCAGTGATTCAATATAATCGAGCGTAATATGGAAGGCGTTTAAAAAGTAGATGCTGCGGATTTTATGAATTTCAAAAAGAGGTCGATACCCCAACGTCCGTAACATGCTGTCAGTTTTTTCAAAGCCTTCAACGTTAACCGCTTCACAGCGATCGATGCCTGGCCCTTTCACAATCCAGAGCTTAATGCCCGATGGCTCCATGCGGCGCACCAGCATTTTGATATTTTGCTGTTGCAGGCGATTCTCTGCATCATCGTAATAAACATCATGTTCTTTATTTTCAAAGACGAAAGCCTCGGGATGAAGGCTAAAAAGCGTATTTCTGAAAACGGCTATATCGTCGATGCGAAATTTAAGTTCAACTTCATATTTCCCTGTGAAATGTTCAACCATGTTCTTTCCCCTCACTGGATTCCCTGAAATAACATTGACTCTCCGCCATATCGATCAGCGTGCTATTACGCTGCCATACGGAAATTCAAGATAATAAAGATTCGGTCATCCGCAAAATAGATCATACAGGTAACATAATATGGCCCAAGGGCCGTCCTCTCATCCTCCTTGATTAACGCCTTACGTCCTGTCACATCCTGGCACTGCAATAGCACTATCGCGATCACATTGATTGTCGCGATAGCATTAACTCGATAGTCAGGCCGCGTTATTACCTTACAACGTCAGATGTCCCGAGCGCAATTTCCTGTCAGAGAATGCCTGTCGACGAATGCCATCGGCGATTTCCCGTCAAAAAAAGGCGGTCAGCGCCCTTGCTGGACGCTGACCGCCGTTAATAGTAGCTGAGAAGAGAAAAACCGCTAGTTCTTCACGCCGCAACTGCTGGTAATAGCAAAATCAGTGCAGAATTGAAGCCGTGATGGTGCATAAACTCACGCAAAATCAGCAATCGGGCGGAGAAGGCATTCTCTAGCGGAATTCCCTCCCAGGTTGCCGGGCTCCCCAGCATGACGCGCTCCAGACGTTTAAATGTCCGCTCCATGTCATCCTGCGGCAATCGCCAACCTGCTTCCTCTTCTTCTGCTCCCGAAATCTGTGCAATAGTGACCAAGGCAGGGTCGAAAGAAAACAGAACGGAATCCGCAGGAATATCGTGGCGAATGCGCGTCACTTCATCCTCTACCGCCATGATCGCCCGCTCCATTTCGTCCGGCGTTGGGGGAAGATGCCTGAAAAACGCCGCCGCCGTTTTGTCAAAACCGATGGTCAATTGCAGGGTTGCCGACGGTTGTGATGACGTCCCACAGACAACCGTCGTCTGCTGTTCGCCAATGTACAGCACCGTTACCGGCACATCTGGCGCTACGCGTTGTCTGGCAAGCGAGTACGCCTGTTGCAGATTCACATCATTTTCCATCACGGCATCCCCTTATTTAGTGCTGCCCCTCATGCTGGCAGCAGCGTGCAATACCGGCGATATCGGCGGGCGTGGTTCGGCAACAGCCGCCAATCAGCCGTGCGCCAGCTGCCTGCCACTCGGGCAAATACGCGGTCAACGAGCAGGCATCATCGTGAGCGCTGCTCCAGGTTTTCGTTACCGCATCATACTGCTCGCCGGAATTGGGATAAACCACCAACGGCAAATCCGTCAGCGAGGACAGATGCGTCAGCGCTGGCGTCACGTTTTCCAGCGCGATGCAGTTGATACCCACAGCGACCACCTGCGAACAGGCGTTGACCCGCTCCAGCACCGTACGCAATGGCGTGCCGTCGCTGAGGTGCTCGCTGTCACGCAGCGTGAAAGAGAACCAGGCCTGCGCCTGAGGGAACTCGGCCAGTAACGCAATCAATGCCTCTATTTCAGCAAAAGACGGCAGCGTCTCGCAGGCCAACAGATCGGCACCTGCCTCATGCAGCGCCGTTATACGCGGCCGATGAAACGCCATCATCTCGACCTGCGGCAGTTGGTAATCACCGCGATACTCCGAACCATCCGCCAGATAGGCACCGTACGGCCCCACCGATCCCGCCACCAGCAGCGTTCCAGCCTGCGGATTATCGCGACGGTAATCATCCCGCGCCTGCGCCGCCAGCTGTACGCTCTTAGCAATCAGCGCCAGCGACTCCGCTTCGCTATACCCACGCGCCTTAAACCCTTGCGGCGTCGCCTGATAGCTGGCGGTAATCGCACACTGTGCCCCGGCGTTGAAATAATCGAGATGCACCTGATAAATCAGCGCCGGGTTTTCAACCAGCACTTTCGCCGACCACAGCGGATCCGTTAAATCACAACCGCGCGCTTCCAGTTCGGTCGCCAACGCGCCGTCCAGCACAATCGTTGAGGCCGTCGCCAGCATTTCGGTAACCGTATTTTTACGCAATGTCTTCCGCTCCCGTTAATTTACGTTTCTTCATTGACTGCGTGAAATAATAAGCACCATAGCACAACGCGACAAACGGAATTCCACACCACAGAGCAATCCGCTGGCTTGGGTCAAACGCCAGCCCGACGCAGGCCAGCAGGCACAATAGGAAGCCAAGAATCGGCGTGATAGGGAACCAAGGGGCGCGATATTGCAGATCGGAAAGCGGTTTTCCCGAGCGAACATGGTGACGGCGGAACATATAGTGCGAGGCGCAGATGCTCAGCCACACCGCCACTACGGCAAAGCCAGAAATCGCGGACAGCGCCACATAAACGGTATCCGGTGCGACAACGCTGGAAAACAGTGCTAGCAACCCGCCCAGCATACTGACGGAAATAGCAAAAAGCGGAATACCACGACGCGTCAGACGAGAAAAACGGCGCGGCAACGTACCTTCGTTGGACAGCGACCACAGCATACGTCCCGAGGCATACAGCCCCGAGTTAGCGGCAGACAGGATCGCCGTCAAAATCACGAAATTAAAAATGTCGGCGGCGTAAGGAATACCAATCTTTTCAAATACCAGCACAAACGGACTTTTCGCGATACCGGCCTCTTCCATCGGAATGATCGCCGCCAATACCAGCACCGTGCCCAGAAAGAAGATCACCAGTCGCGCAACGGTAGTACGAATCGCCATCGGCACTACTTTCTGCGGATTCTCGGTTTCTCCCGCTGCGATGCCGATCAGCTCCGTACCGGAGAAAGCGAAGTTTACCGCCACCATTGTCATCAGGATCGGCAGGCCGCCGTGTGGGAACCAACCCGACGCGGTAATATTCTGGAAGAACGGCGCAGGTGAACCGTCCTGCATCGGAATAAAGCCAAACATCGCACCTGCGCCGAGCACGATAAAAGCGAGAATCGTGACGACTTTAACGATTGAGAACCAGAATTCCCCTTCGGCAAAGAAGCGGGACGACACGATATTCAGCAGATAGATCAGCACACAAAACAGCAAACACCAGGTCCAGACCGGCACCTGCGGGAACCAATACTGCATGCAAAAACCGGCGGCGGTCAGGCTGGAGCCCAGCGCGACCGTCCACGTCAGCCAATACAGCCACGCCACGGTATAGCCGGTTGCCGGGCTGAGATAGCGGGACGCATACACATGAAACGCCCCGGTTTCCGGCATGGCGACGGACAGCTCACCCAGACTCAGCATCACCAGATACACCACCAGCGCGCCGATCAGATACGCCAATAGCGTCCCGGCCGCGCCCGTCGTGGAAATAATGTAGCCCGTATTAAAAAACAGACCGGTGCCGATGACGCCACCGAGCGAGAGCATCACCAAATGGCGAGCTTTCATGGTGCGTTTAAACTGCCCTTCCGTGCCTGATGCGTGTTGTTCCATGATGACCTTTCATTATAGACGTCTAAACTTCCAGATAGATGGAGTGTTATACCGCCAACCGATTCGTAAAGTAAAGTACAGGCCAGCGGGAGAGTGATGAGGTGCGTTAAATCTGAACAGCTATTGTCAGGAATAGAGAGGGGGAAAAAGAAGAGAGAGAAATAACGCGTAAGGAAGCGGTGAGCACTTATGGCTCACCAATCACGCGGGCAATATCTGTTGAAGTCTTCAACGTGCGGATCTCGCTGAATAACTCGGTGGCGTCGTCGTACTCTTTACGCAAATAGCCGAGCCACTGTTTGATGCGCGCGACGTGATACAGTCCCGTGTCGCCCTGCTTTTCCAACTGCACATATTTTTGTAGCAGCAGCATGACCTCCGGCCACGGCATACGCGGTTCGTTATACTTAATCACGCGGCTCAGGTTCGGCACATTCAGCGCGCCCCGCCCGATCATCACCGCATCGCAGCCCGTTGTCGCCATACAGTCCTGCGCGCTCTGCCAGTCCCAGATTTCGCCGTTGGCGATCACCGGAATCCGCAATCGCTGGCGGATTTCCCCGATTGCCTGCCAGTTAATGCATTCGGCCTTGTAACCGTCTTCCTTCGTGCGGCCATGCACGGCCAGTTCAGTTGCACCCGCCTGCTGCACCGCGTCGGCAATTTCAAACTGGCGAGCACCGGAATCCCAGCCCAGACGGATTTTCACCGTGACTGGCAAATGCGCAGGCACCGCCTCACGCATCGCTTTTGCGCCCCGATAAATCAGTTCGGGATCTTTCAACAGCGTCGCCCCGCCCCCGCTGCCGTTCACCAGCTTCGACGGGCAACCGCAGTTAAGATCGACACCATACGAGCCCAGCTCCACCGCCCGCGCCGCGTTTTCCGCCAGCCACTGGGGATATTGCCCCAGTAACTGTACGCGCACCAGCGTGCCTGACGGCGTACGGCTGGCATGCTGTAGTTCAGGGCAAAGGCGATAAAAGGATTTAACCGGCAGGCACTGATCCACCACGCGTAAAAACTCGGTGATGCACAGGTCATAATCATTTACTTCAGTCAGCAGTTCTCGCACTAATGAGTCGAGAACCCCTTCCATCGGGGCAAGCAGAACACGCATAACGCTACTCGGTAACCATTAGATCGTTAATCACAGCCATTCAGGCCAAAAAAAGCAGGCAATCTTAGGGGGTATTGTACGGGGAACGCAACGGGAAAGATAACGCTGGGCAGGCCATGAGGTTGCCTCTTGTGAACATATCATCAATAATTCGTGACGAATTTGTACCGACACCGTCCTTACGGACCACAACGAAGTGGCTATTTTTTATGTCGAATGTCAAAACCGCAGAATTTAAACGCCCGCAGCTTTCACTGCCCAACAGCGCAGACAAACTGCTGCTGCATTCCTGCTGTGCGCCCTGCTCTGGTGAAGTTATGGAAGCCATCACCGCTTCTGGCATCGACTACACCATTTTCTTTTATAACCCCAACATCCACCCGCAGCGTGAATACCTGATCCGCAAAGAAGAGAATATCCGTTTCGCCGAACAGCATAACGTGCCTTTCATTGATGCAGATTACGACACGGATAACTGGTTCGAGCGCGCTAAAGGTATGGAATGGGAACCGGAACGCGGCATTCGCTGCACCATGTGTTTTGATATGCGCTTCGAGCGCACAGCGCTGTACGCCGCAGAAAACGGCTTTAGCGTCATTTCCAGTTCGCTGGGGATTTCACGCTGGAAAAACATGCAGCAGATTACTGAATGCGGACAAAACGCGGCGCAGAAATATCCCGGCATCACCTATTGGGATTACAACTGGCGCAAAGGCGGCGGCTCGTCGCGCATGATCGAAATCAGCAAACGCGAACGTTTCTATCAACAGGAGTATTGCGGCTGCATTTATTCCCTGCGCGATTCCAATAAGCATCGCAAATCTCAGGGGCGCGATATTATCCGCATCGGTAAGCTGTATTACGGTGACGAAACCGAATAACGCTACGCCGAAGTCAGGCACGCCGTGCGGCGTGCCATTTTCACTGCCTCTTACTTCTTCACGTCTACCTGATAGAAAATATGCTTACCGAACGGGTCGACCTCATACCCGGTCACTTCCTTACGCACGGGTTCAAAGATGGTGGAATGCGCAATCATGACGGCCGGTGCCTGATCGTGCATCATCTGCTGCGCCTGCTTGTACAAAGCAATACGCTGTTCGTGATCCTGTGAAGCGCGCGCTTCGATAATGATTTTATCAAACGGCGCATAACACCATTTCGCCGAGTTGGATCCGCCGTTGGCGGCTGTACAGGTAAAGAGCGGTCCGAAGAAGTTATCAGGATCGCCCGTTGCCGTTGTCCAACCCATCAATGCCGCCTGATGCTCACCGCCTTTCACCCTTTTCAGGTATTCACCCCACTCGAAGGTGACAATTTTGGCCTGCACACCGACTTTCGCCCAGTCGGCCTGAATCATCTCCGACATGCGGCGAGCATTCGGATTGTACGGACGCTGTACCGGCATCGCCCACAGTTCGATAGTGGTGCCTTCCGCCAAGCCGGCTTCTTTCAGTAACGCCTTCGCCTTCTCGGGATCGTAGTCATAATCCTTCAGGTCACTGTCGGCGCTCCAGACGCCCGGCGGCAGCAGGTTTTTCGCCGCCGTTCCGGTTCCCTGGAAAACGGCTTCGATAATCGCCGGCTTATTAATCGCCATCGTTAACGCCTGCCGTACTTTCACATTGTCCGTCGGTGCCTTCTGGGTATTGAACGACAGGAAGCCGGTGTTCAATCCCGCTTTCTGCATCAGCACGATGTCCTTGTTTTCTTCCATGCGCGGCAGGTCGGCGGGATTAGGGAAAGGCATCACCTGGCACTCATTCTTCTCCAGCTTGGCGTACCGCACGGAGGCATCCGGTGTGATGGTGAAAATCAGCCGATCCAGCTTGGCCTTGCCTTCCCAATAGGCTGGAAACGCTTTAAACAAGATGCGGGAATCTTTCTGATACTGCGCTAATTCAAACGGTCCGGTGCCAATCGGCTCCATATCCACACGCTCCGGCGTCCCGGCTTTAAGCATCGCATCGGCATATTCCGCAGAGAGAATAGACGCGAAATACCAGGCTAAATCGGCCAGAAACGGGGCTTCCGCATGAGAGAGCGTAAAGCGTACCGTGTGGTCATCCACTTTCTCGATGCTCTGAATCAACGAGCCAAAGGACAAGCTTTCAAAATTGGCATAAGTTCCTTTCGAGACGCTGTGGTAAGGGTGCTGCGGATCTTTTTGCCGCATGAAGGAGAAAATAACGTCGTCGGCGGTAAAATCACGCGAAGGTTTGAAGTATTTATTGCTCTGGAATTTCACACCCTTGCGCAAATGGAAGGTATAAACACGCCCATCGGCGCTGATGTCCCAGCGCTCTGCCAGACTCGGCACCAGCTCCGTGGTGCCCACTTTGAAATCCACCAGACGGTTATAAATCGGCACGGCGCTGGCATCCACGCTGGTGCCGGAGGTGTAAAGCTGTGGGTTAAAGTTTTCCGGCGATCCTTCAGAGCAGTACACCAGCGTATTTGCCGAGGCCGCGGAGGCAACCGCCAGCGTCAACGCTGCCAGAGTCAATTTTATTCCTGCTTTTTCCATTCCAGTCCTCGCTTGTTATTTGTGTTCCACCACACCGTTATAAAAATCATGACGATAAAATGACAAATAAAACCCTCAAATGAAATAATTTCTACGTTAGGATAACAATCATAGCTATTACTGAATAAAAAGGATTCGTTATGACAGACAGTCTGGCTCACCAGCTCAGCACGCGTTTTTACCGTTACCTCGCCGTCACCAGCCAAAGCGATGCCAGTTCGACAACGCTGCCCAGCACACCGGAACAGCATGAGATGGCGCGATTGCTGGCGGATGAGCTGCGAGCGCTGGGCCTACAGGATGTGGTGATTGATGAGCACGCCACCGTGACGGCCGTAAAACCGGGTAACTGTCCGTCCGCACCGCGCATCGGTTTTATTACGCATATCGATACGGTTGACGTCGGCCTGTCGCCGCATATTCACCCGCAAACGCTGCGTTTTACCGGTGAAGATCTGTGTCTGAATGCCGAACAGAACATCTGGCTACGCACGGCGGAACACCCGGAAATTCTGCCGTATGTTGGGCAGGACATTATTTTTAGCGACGGCACCAGCGTACTCGGCGCGGACAACAAGGCCGCCGTGACCGTGGTGATGACGCTGATGGAAAATCTGACCGACGCGACGCCGCACGGCGATATCGTGGTGGCCTTCGTGCCGGACGAAGAAATTGGGCTGCGTGGGGCGAAAGCGCTCGACCTCAAACGCTTCGATGTTGATTTTGCCTACACCATCGACTGCTGCGAGCTGGGTGAAGTGGTGTATGAGAACTTCAATGCGGCTTCCGCAGAAATTCGCTTTACCGGTGTGCCCGCGCACCCGATGTCGGCGAAAGGTGTACTGGTTAACCCGTTGCTCATGGCGCATGACTTTATCAGCCAGTTCGATCGCCAGCAGACGCCGGAGCACACGGAGGGACGCGAGGGCTATGTCTGGTTTAACGACCTGACGGCGAACGCTAATGAAGCGAAGCTCAAAGCGTCTATCCGCGATTTTGATTTAGCCGCGTTTGAACAGCGGAAGCAGCAGATTGCCGCAATCGCAGAGAAGATTGCCGCGCAGTACCCGACTGGCAACGTGACCTATACCCTCACCGATATCTACAGCAATATCAGCAACGCCATCACCGACGATCGCCGCGCCATCGATCTGCTGTTTGCCGCACTGGACACGCTGGGCATTGAACCCAAAGTGACGCCAATGCGTGGCGGCACGGACGGCGCGGCGCTGTCCGCCAAAGGATTGCTCACGCCGAACTTCTTTACCGGTGCGCACAATTTCCATTCGCGCTTTGAGTTTTTACCCGTGCCGTCATTTGTGAAATCGTATGAAGTGGCGCTGAATTTATGCCTGCTGGCGGCGAAATAATCGCGTCCAGAAAAGCGTGAGGCAGACACTCGTCCGCCTCAATAACGCCTCACTGACTGTTTGCCCGTCTACGTTTTCCGCTCTACTTCTGCGCCAGCCTCAGCGCTGACGGCGTCAGACCATATTCCTTTTTGAATTGGTGGCTTAGGTGGCTGGCGGAACTGAACCCGCAGGTCAGCGCGATGTCCGTGATCGGCTGCGTACCGTGGCGCACGAGCGCTTCCGCACGGGCCAGCCGCTGTTTCAGCACATACTGATGCGGTGCCATTCCCACACTCTGGCGAAACATGCGTGCAAAGTGAAACTCGCTAAGCCCCGCTTCCGCCGCCAGCGTCTGTAGCGTCAGCGGCTGATCGAGATGTGCCTCAATTTGCATCTTGCTGCGCTGTAGTACCGAGGGTGCCAATCCGCCGCGCACCGTCGGCAGTTCCCACTGCAACTGGGTGTAGCCACGCAGCACCTGAATCATTAACAGCGTCGCGGCGCTACTCAGCACAAGCTGGTTCGCCGAATCGTCCCAGCGATTGCTGAGCAGAAATTGCCGATACAGCGAGGTAATCAACGGATCGCTACCAAATATCCGCTCTTCCGTGCAGATTGATGCCGGACTGCGATCCCAGGTTTGTTCGGCCAGTTGCCGCAGGTGCGCATCGTCAAAATACAGGTGCACAAAATCGAGGTCGCCACGAATGTCCCAGGTCGACGAGCTCTGTTTCGGCATCAGGCAGAAACGATCCGGCCCGCCGCCGTTATGCCAGCCGTCCGCCGTTTTATGATAGCTCTCATAGCCACCGGCGGTATAAAGGCTGAGCGTATGGTGTTCAGTGTTTTCCATCGTGACGCGATCGTGGCGGTTAAACCATGCAGCCAGCCGCACGCCGGAGGTCAGCTCGACGGTGTCGCGCAGTTCGGTTTTATGATGCAGCATGGTATCGAACGCTTTATAACGATGCATTACTGCCTCCGTTTTTCACTTAACCGCAAGATTCTGTTATTCACCGCAAGGTGCTGAAAGCCCGCGACAAACGCACGCGCCATACTGCCGCTATGCACTCATGCGGAATCACTCAATGAATACCTTGCTCTATTTTTCTGTCGTCCTGATTTGGGGCACAACCTGGATCGCGATTAGCCTGCAACACGGCGAGGTCGCTGCCGAAATCTCCGTTTTCTGGCGCTTTGCGCTGGCATCGGCCATCTTGCTGACGTTTCTGGCCCTGACGCGCCGTCTGCGCCCGCTTTCGTCACGCGCTCACCTGTTGTGTATGGTACAAGGGCTATGCGTATTCGGCGTCAACTTTCTCTGTTTTTACCACGCCATCGCCTGGATTTCGAGCGGATTGGAATCCATCATTTTTTCGATGGCGGTACTGTTTAACGCCTTTAATAGTCGTATTTTCTTCGGCCAGCCGTTAACACGCAACGTGGCGATCGCCACACCGCTCGGGCTGATCGGCATCGTCGCGCTGTTCTGGCATGACCTGATGCAAATCGACGCGCAGCCCTATCTGCTGTGGGGCGTGGGATTGAGCATTCTGGGCACCTACTGCTTCTCACTCGGCAATATGATTAGCGCCCAGCACCAGCGACAGGGCCGCGATATACTGACGACCAACGGCTGGGGAATGGGATATGGTGCGCTATGGATGGGGTTGTTCAGCCTGATTCAGGGGTATAGCTTCGCACCGGAGTACAGCGCCAGCTATCTGGGTTCCCTGTTCTATCTGGCTATCTTTGGTTCGGTCATCGGCTTCGGTGCCTACTTCAGCCTGATCGGTCGCATCGGTGCCAGTCAGGCTGCGTATACCACGCTACTCTTTCCGCTGGTGGCGCTGTCGATTTCGACACTATTTGAAGACTACCAGTGGCGGCCCAACGCGCTTATCGGCCTGCTGCTGATTCTGGCGGGCAACGCGGTGATGTTCTACCGTCCACGCCCTCCGACCGCGCAGCCTGCCACGGCGAAATAGCGCGATAAAAAAAGGGAGCCAATGGCTCCCTATCGATTTTACTTGTCCGCTGGCTTACTGCGGTTTTGCGGACGCGGCGCGCGGCGTTGGCCTTCGCCACTGCCCTTACCGCTATTGCCTTTATTCCCACCCCACGGGCTATCGCTATTACCGCCAGCTTTACGCGGCTGGCGATTGCCGTCGGCCGGACGGCGTTCGCCCTGACCGCGTGGCGCGCCAGACTGCGCACGAGGAGAGGCGTTACGCGCACCACCGCCGCCACGGTTGCCCTGACGACCATTCACAATCGGTTCGGCCTTGATGGACGGATCCGGCTCGTAGCCTTCGATAGCGATACGTGGAATCTCACGCTTCAACAGACGCTCGATGTCACGCAGCAGTTTGTGCTCATCCACACAGACCAGCGACAGCGCTTCACCCGTTGCTTCCGCACGACCAGTACGACCGATACGGTGAACGTAATCTTCCGGCACGTTTGGAAGCTCATAGTTCACCACGTGCGGCAGTTGGTCGATATCCAAACCACGCGCAGCGATATCCGTCGCCACCAGCACGCGAATGCTGCCGTCTTTAAAGTTTGCCAGTGCACGCGTACGCGCGCCCTGACTTTTATTGCCGTGGATAGCGGCAGCAGTAATGCCGTCTTTTTCCAGCAGTTCAGCCAGATGGTTAGCGCCGTGCTTGGTACGTGTAAACACCAGCACCTGCTGCCAGTTATTTTCACCAATCAGCTGCGACAACAGTTCACGCTTGCGGCGCTTATCAACAAAATGCACGTGCTGCGTAACCAGTTCAGACGGCGTATTACGACGCACGACTTCAACCGAGGCGGGATTAGTCAGCAGCTTGTTCGCCAGCGCTTTGATCTCATCAGAGAAAGTCGCGGAGAACAGCAGGTTTTGACGTTTAGCAGGCAGCTTCGCCAGCACTCGGCGAATATCGTGAATGAAGCCCATGTCCAGCATACGGTCCGCTTCATCCAGCACCAGAATTTCAACCTGTGACAGGTCAACGGCGCGCTGATGCTCCAGATCGAGCAGACGCCCCGGCGTTGCCACCAGAATATCTACGCCACCGCGCAGTTTCATCATCTGTGGGTTAATGCTCACCCCACCAAATACGACCAGTGAACGCAGACTCAGATACTTGCTATACGCCTTCACATTTTCATCAATCTGCGCAGCCAACTCACGGGTTGGCGTCAGGATCAGCGCGCGTACCGGACGGCGGCCTTTCCCTTTGTGCTGCGCTTCACGGCTGGTCAGCAATTGTAATAACGGCAGCGTAAAGCCCGCTGTTTTGCCCGTACCGGTTTGTGCGCTGGCCATTAAATCGCGCCCTTCCAGCACGACAGGAATCGCCTGACGCTGAACAGGAGTAGGATCGCGATAACCCTGCTCGTCAATCGCGCGCAGAATATCGGCACTCAGGCCGAGAGAATCAAATGACATAAAAAGAACAACTCCAGATCCGCTCTGACCGGACAGCAGCCGGTGTAGTTTTCAGAGGGTCAGTAAGACGGGTTTGCTGGGCCACTATTTACGTAACAACTCACGTAACACTTCACGTAACAACGACATACGCAACAACCACGGTGAACGAGCACAACTACGGTGCATGACTGCCGACGATTGTAGCAGAGATTCTATCCCCGTCATACTTCAAGCTGCATGTGCGTTGGCTGCCCTTACTCACCCCAGTCACTTACTGGTGTAAGCTCCTGGGGATTCGCGCGGTTGCCGCCTTCATGCAACTCGAATTATTTAGGGCATAACTACGAGAGGATTTTTATCTGTGTCAGCCCGTTTTTGTATGACGAGCTTCCTGCCCGCCCCCCTACGGGCCGTCGCAAGCGACGTTGAAAAACGTTCCCTACGTTTTTTTAGCGGGGCGCAGTAATGGGCAATTTTGACAGTATTCCTGCGGCTGCGATGCCTTGTAATAAAAACAGCAGGTGCGGCGAAAACGCACGTCACGAAAGCTCACCGAACGCCCCGCGACGGGAACCCGCGTTTTCGCACGAAAGAACGGTTTCAGCGGATTATCATCACAGCCAAAACGTTCGCCGGGCGCAGCCAGCAAAGCGTCAAAGTCCTGCTGCACCTGCTGTGCCAGCGTCATTCCCGGCGAGCACACCGCCGCCGGATCGTCCCACTCAATGCGCTGTTCGTATAATGAAAATACCCGCACCGCGACGTTTTCCCACAGAATGCGCAGTGGCGCGCCCGACACCGTCGACAGCGTATGCAGGATCGGTGACAGGTGTTGAGCAAACAGCATGTCGAACAGGCTATCGCGCCATGCGTCTCGTAGCCCCAATTCCGGCTGGGAGACGGTGAGATCGTAAAGCGGCATGGTCGATGTCCACAGGCGAGCGTGTCCGAATTCCAGCACGCTGTTATCCAGCGTCATGTTCAGCCCTTTGTTATACACCGACATGGCGTACAGGCTGGCGGCCGTGGTTAAGAAGCCAATCCGCTTCGCCAGCAGCGAGGCGGTAATCTTGATTGATGGCGACAGCAGCGGCGGCGTCAGCGTTTCCAGCAGCCAGCGGCAATACTCAGGATCCAACACCCTACGACTCGGGCAACTCTCCTGCCCTGTCCGCTGTGCCGCATCCGTTAATTGCAGCGTGCCGGAGAGCATCGCCCACTGCGGTTCCGTCAGGCGGTTAGCTGGCATCGGTCGCGGTCTCCGCCGCTTCACGCCCAAACGGAATACACAGCGGCGTGCCGAAGAACGGATCGTCAATGATGCGACAGTTCAGGTTAAACACCGTCTTTACCGTGGCTTCCGTGAGAATGTCGCGCGGGTTACCCTGCGCAAATACCGTCCGATTATGTACGGCCACCATGTGATGCGCGTAGCGGCACGCCAGATTCAGATCATGCAGCACCATCACGATGGTTTTGTGCTGCTGCGCGTTCAACTCCCGTAGCAAATCCAGCACCTCCATCTGATGCGCCAGATCGAGATAGGTCGTCGGTTCATCCAGCAGGACGATGTCGGTATCCTGCGCCAGCGTCATCGCGATCCAGACGCGCTGGCGCTGCCCGCCGGACAGCGAATCCACCGCGCGATCCTTTAACGCCAGCACACCGGTGCTGCGCAACGCCTGAAGCACTTTTTCTTCATCCGTGGCCGACCACTGTTTCAACCATGACTGATGCGGGTAGCGCCCCATCTTCACCAGTTGATAGACCGTGAGGCCTTCCGGCGCGGTCGGCGTTTGCGGAAGAATCGCCAGTGACTTCGCCACCTCAACGGTGGATTGCCGATGAATATCCGCCCCGTTGACAATAATCGTCCCGCTCGTGGGTTTCAGCAAACGGGCAAACGACTTCAGTAACGTGCTCTTGCCGCAGCCGTTACTGCCCACCAGCACCGAGATTTTCCCGGCTGGCAGCGTGATATCCAGCGCATCAATCACGACCTGTTTTTCGTAACTCAGCGTCAGCGACTGGCTGGCAATCGCCTCGCGGTCAGTTGGGGGGATGCGTGTTGGCTGCACATTCTCTGGCATAATCTTGCAATCTCAATAACGTTGCCGAAGCAATAAATAGATAAAGAAAGGCGTCCCGAGCACGGAGATAAAAATACCGGCAGGCAGATCCAACGGTAAGAACGCCGTGCGGCCAATCAAATCGGCCACCATCACCAATAAGCCGCCCATCAGCGCCGACACCAGCGCCAATCCCGGGAATGACCGGCTCGCCAGCTTTTTCGCAATATGCGGCGCCAGCAGGCCGACAAAGGCCATCGCGCCTGCATAGGCAATGGCCGCCCCAGCCAGCGCGACGCTCAGCGTCAGCAGTGCAAGCCGGATGCGTCCAACAGATTGCCCAACGCCGCAAGCCAGCGCGTCATCCAGCTCATGCACGTTAACGTGCCGCGCCAGCCCCACCAAAAACGGTGCACCGAGCAGCAACCAACCCGCCAGCTCAGACACATGCTGCCACTGCGCGCCATAAATACTGCCCGTCAGCCACACATAGGCCGTCAGCGTGGTGCCTATCGGACTAAACACCAGCATCATCGTGACCGCCGCGCCCATAATGGCGGACAGCCCAACGCCAACCAGCACCAGACGCAGCGGCGATGCGCCCTGCTTCCAGGCCAGCAGATAAATGGCGACCGCCGTCACCCACGCCCCGCCCATTGCCGCCAGCGGCAACCAACGCTGGCTTATCGCCGTCGCCAGGAACGAGAGGAAGAATACCGCCGCCGCCGATGCGCCACTGGTAATCCCCAGAATATCCGGTGAGGCCAACGGATTGCGCACAATGCTTTGCAGAATCAAGCCGGATATCGCCAGCGCGCCGCCCACCAACAGCGCCAGCAGCGCGCGCGGTAAGCGCAGGTCGTTGACGATAAAATGCACACCGCTGTCTGCCTTTCCCAGCAGCGCCGACATCACCTGCGCGGGAGACAGCACCACCTGCCCTAATGACAGCGAGAGAAACACGACGGCTAGCAACACCAGCAGGAGCGACAGCGCCACCGCAGACGTGCGGCGATCAATCTGGCGCGAGACCATTCCCACGCGCACGGTATACACCTTACCCATGCCGCATCCCCCTTCTCGCCAGATAAATGAAGAAAGGCGCGCCCAGCAGCGCGGTCATTGCCCCGACGGGAACTTCCTGCGGCACGATCAGCAGACGCGAGGCGACATCAGCCAGCAGCAGCAGCGTGGCACCGAAAATCGCACAGCCGGGCAACAGCCAGCGGTGATCGGCAGACAGCACGCGACGCACAATATGCGGTACGATCAGCCCGACAAAACCGATATTTCCGGCTATCGCCACCGCACCGCCCGCCAGCCCGATCACGCACAGCCCGGATAGCGCACGCACCAACGCGGTTCGCTGCCCCAGCCCTTTGGCGATCTCGTCGCCCGCCACCAGAATATTCAGGTGACGTGCCAGCAGCAGCGCAAGGAATAGTGCGATAGCAAAGTACGGCAAGAGCGGTAACAGCATCGACAGGCTGCGGCCAGACACCGAACCGGCCAGCCAGAACAGCATGCTATCCAGCCCATCTTGATTGATTACTAGCAGCGCCTGCGTAAACGAAATAAACAGCGCGCTAATGGCGGCACCGGCCAGCACAATGCGTAAGTGGCTGGAACGGGCATTACCCAACGTTCCCAGCACATACACCATGACGCCAGCCACAGCCGCACCCAGATAGGCCGTCCACGCCAGCGCGATCTGCGAGGAAAAGGTAAACACCGAAGACAGCAGCACGATGGCAAACATGGCACCGGCGTTAATACCGAATATCCCCGGTGAGGCCAGCGGGTTACGCGTGAGCGCCTGCATTAAGGCCCCGGCAACCGCAAGGCTGGCACCGACGACGATAGCAATCACCGTCCGCGACAGGCGTGTCGTTAGCACCAGTATGTGATCGATCTGCTGCGGATCGTAATGGAACAGTGAATTGAACACGGCCCCCAACGAAATGGTGGTTTGCCCCAGCATCAGGCTGGCGACGATACTCAGCAGCAGCAATACGACACCCGCTGCCGTCACGATGCACTGTCTCATCGTGTAGAAATCTCCTCTGCGATATCGCGCTTTTTACCAGCAGATTCGGACTTGCCAGCAAACTGCCTTTCGATATCGTCCAACATCTGATTCGCACCCAAAATACCGCCAGACAGGCTCCAGGCCACGTTATCCACCGGATAAACCTGTTGCTGCTGAGGCGCATGCAGCCGCTGCCAGAGCGGGTGAGCCTGCCAGTCGCGATAGTTCTGCGCCACCGCGGGCTTGTCCGAACGCAGCAAAACAAAGAACAGATCGGCATCCACCACCGGAATACTCTCTTTGCTGGTGAGCTTTTGCATCACGCCTGACGTATAGCTTTCCGGCCGCGACCAGACAAAGCCGATTTCCGACAGTACCGATCCGGCAAAGCTGGCAGGCAGATAGGTACGCATATGATCTTCACGGAATTCGAGAATAGAGACGCTGAGCGGCCAGCGCTCGCCGAACCGGGCTTTCAGGCGGTCACGCAGCGCATCCACGCGCTGGTTCCAGTGGGATAAAATCTCGTTCGCTTTTTCTTCCCTGTTCAGCGCCACGCCCATCATCTGGAGCGTGTCCTTAAATTCAGACACCCTGTCTAGCGCAATCGTCGGTGCAATCTGCGACAGCAGACCGTAGATTTTCTCATGCCGAAACGTAGACGCCACGATGAGATCGGGCTTGAGTAGCGCGATGGTTTCCAGGCTCGGTTGCGTTTCCAGCCCGACCAGCGTCACGCCCTGCAAGGCGGGGCGAAGGTAGCGATAAATCGGCTTCTCCGTCCACGATTCCACCACGCCAACCGGCTTGATTCCCAGCGCCACGGCGGAATCCGTCGCGCCCTGAAACAGCGTCACGATACGCAGCGGTGTCCCGTCCACGGTCGTCACGTCCAGCGCATGATGAATCTGACGCGGAGCTTCCGACGCCTGCACTAACGTCACCAGCAGAAAAGACAACAACACGGCCAGCGTAAAACGCTGCCGTGTTGCTGAATTGAGGACGGAATTAAATCGGTTAAGCTTAGAAATCAATCGAATAACCCAGCGTTACCGTGCGGCCGCGCCCGGAGAAATAGCGCGTATCGTTAACAAGCCCCGCCTGCGAATAGTAGGTGATGTACTGTTTATCCAGCAGGTTCGCTACCGCAACGTTGAGGCGACCATATGGCAGCTTGTACCCCACGGCAGCATCCATCAACAGATAGCCATCGAATGCTAATCCTGCCTCGTCAAAGCTGCGACTGAAGGCATAATTCGCTTGCACGAACGAGCTCCATTGGTCATTCCAGTTCGCCGACCAACTGGTGATCAGGCGATCCGGCGCGATATTCAGGCCGTTGAGCTTCTTATCCACTTTGCCATCTTTATTGCTGTCATACTTCCCTTCACTGTGTGCATAGGAAGCATTCACTTTGTGCCGTTCGTTGATCTGATAACCTGCTTTGACTTCGAAGCCTTGAATACGCGTTTTTTCACGCACGGAGACAAAGTTATCGCCTCGCGCCTCTACACGGTCGCCCATTTTAGTGTTGGACTGGAAATAGTTTGCCTCAAAATCAAAGCGATCTTTTTTAACCCGGAATCCCGTTTCCACGTTATTGGTGACAATCGGTTGCAGGTCAGTAAAGTCGCTCAGGCTAACACCTGGATTGTCTATAGCACGCAGCACACGTCCGACTTCCGGCATCCCGAAACCTTGGGAATAACTGGCAAACAAATCGACTGAGTCTGTAATGGAATACACCGCACCAGCGTTATAAAGCGTTTCGTTAAACTTCAACGATCCGCCCTCAACAGTGACGCCCTTATTCGCTGCCACAGCCTGAAAACTGTCTACTTTTAGCTTCGCGGCTTCGTGGCGTACGCCACCATGCAGCACCAGATTATCCAATAATTGATATTCACCCTGAATAAACGGTGAATAGTTGATGTACTCCATCTCCGGCACATAGGTACGCTTGGTCAGATAGAGATCCTGTTTCCCCTTATCGTACAGGGTATCGAAACCGACCGTGACTTTCAGCGTGTCGTCCAGTAAATCGTCCTTGGTCAGCGCCAGCTTAGTACCATACTTATTGGCTACTGAGCGAGATTGATCGTAAAGCGTTTTGTCTGGAGCAATCGCCGGATCCTGGAAAGAGGATGAATTCGTCGCACCAAATAATGCCTCATAACGCTGGTTAAAAAGCAGTGCGGACAGTTTCATTCCTGCCAGATCGTGATGTTCGTAGGTTAACCCGGAGGTCCAAATACTGTTATTCGGAGCCTCACCCGGCGGCGTGCCACGTACCGACGTTGTCGGAATGCCGAGTCTGCGCACGCCATCCACACTGAGGTAGTTATTTTCACCTTTGATATGGTAGCGGTTTACGCTCAGTTGAATGCGCTGATAGTCATCCAGCCAGTACCCGACTTTCGCTAACAGGTCGTAAGAACGGGAGTCCATGGTATCGCCCTGCGTGTTATCCACGCCAACAGGACGATTGTTGCCGTCCAGATACAGCCCCTGATTCTCATAGCCAATTGAGAACAGGTAATCGAGGTAATCCTCGCGCCCGTCGACCCGATAGGTGGTTTTATAGCTGGCGGTTTCCCCGCGAATTTTCTCCGTCGGGAGCGTGGTTTGTACGTTGACGTGCTGATTAAAGGAGCCGTTTTCCGGGCGGCGAGTAATGATATTAATCACCCCACCCAACGCGCCCAGTCCGTTAGTGGCACTGGCACCGTGAATCACTTCTACGCGTTCAACCATCGAAAAATCGATAGTGTGCATCTCACGCCCGGTCGGACGCAGCGGGTTAGATTGTGGGATACCGTCGATCATCACTAACGGCGCACGACCGCGGAAGGTTTCACCACTGCCGGTCATTTTTTGACGGCTAGGGGAGAACGAAGGCAGCAGATTGCTTAGAATTTGCGACGAGTCAGAGGTGACCTGCATCTGCTGCTCGATTTGCTCTTTGGTAATCACCGTGACCACCTGCGGCGCTTTCTGCTGCTGGATATTCGAGCGTGAGGCGGTAATCACCATCTCATCACCGCTCGTCTCATCCTTTTTGGTCGTGTCATCCTGTGCATACGCCGGAGCAATCAGCACGCATGGCATCAATGCGAGTAAAGTGCGCATCTGGTTCACTGTCCTTCCCCTTTGGTTATGTATCCAACCGTCAATAAAAGTCACCGCCTGTGACGAGGTGCTTATCTGGAAACCACCACCTCGGCACAGACAAAAAAATGCCAAAATGCTTCGTCTCACGCGAAACATCTTGGCGGGTATGATCGGTTCAGGCATAGAACGCAGAGTATTTCATTCTGTACGCCGCGATCGTTGCTGTCAGATCACTATGTCAGTACCAATACATATGTAATTGCTAATAACAATTATTATCATTCAATGAAATAAATTACAATTCTTTCGAATTCTTTCTATTTTTTTAACAAAATAAAGGTGTTACGCCAGATACGGGCAGTAATAGGTGAAAAAACCGACCGAATGCAATGTATTTTTGTGAACTCGATCACTCTATATCGCCATAAACCCCTGTAACCCGTCATATGATTAATAGCTTCCAGAAATAAGCGACGAGGCGTCCTCTGAACAGCCTGTGGGATCGCTACCGCTGACAAGCCGACCGCTGATAAACAAGGAGCTATTCTTGATAAACAAGGAACTATGCGTGATGAACAAGAGAAAACTGGCGTTCGCTGCCCTGGTTCTTGTCCTGCTCGGTGCGGGTTATGGTTTTTATCACCACCAGCAACAGCAGGAAAAACCGCTAACGCTCTACGGCAATGTCGATATCCGCACTGTTAATTTGGCCTTCCGCGTCGGCGGCAGAGTGGCCGAACTGAACGTTGATGAGGGCGATGCCGTGCAGGCAGGCCAGCCGCTGGCAACACTCGACGCCGCACCTTATCTGAACGCACAACATCAGGCACAGGCGAACCTCGCCAGCGCGCAGGCACAGCTTCAGCTGTCGCAGGAAGGTTACCGACAGGAAGAGATCGCTCAGGTGCGATCTCAGGTTGTCCAGAGTCAGGCGGCCTATGATTACGCCAACAGCTTCTACCAGCGTCAGCAAGGGCTGTGGGACAAACGTGCGATTTCCGCCAATATGCTGGACGACGCCAGAACATCACGTAATCAGGCGCTTGCAACACTACAGGCAGCAAAAGACAAACTGAGCCAGTTCGAAAGCGGTAACCGACCGCAGGAAATTGCCGCCGCGCAGGCGGCGGTAGCACAGGCCGAAGCCGGACTGGCGCAGGCAGAACTGAATAAACAGGATGCCGAACTGCTGGCACCGTCTCCCGGTGTGATCCTCACTCGCGCCGCCGAAAAAGGCAGTATGCTGGCATCGGGCAGTACCGTTTTCACCCTTTCACTCACTCGCCCGGTTTGGGTCCGCGCCTACGTGAGCGAGAAAGATCTTGGCCGCGTCGTGCCCGGTAGCCAGATGCTGATTTACACCGACGGTCGCCCCAATCAGCCCTATCGTGGCAAAGTCGGTTTTGTCTCACCTGGCGCCGAATTCACACCGAAAAGCGTCGAAACGGAAGATCTCCGCACCGATTTAGTTTATCGCCTGCGCATTGTCGTTAACGATCCCGATGACGGATTACGGCAAGGGATGCCGGTCACGCTGCGTTTTGACGATGCTCGCACGGAGGATGCCAGTCGCGCTCACGAGCCCGTTCGCCATGATTAACTCTCCCGCGCAGATCGCGTTGGACGGGCTGGAAAAACGCTTCCCTGGTCAGGAGAAACCCGCGCTCGCCAGCCTCACCGCCGAGATACACAGTGGTGCGGTTACCGGGCTGGTTGGCCCCGACGGCGCGGGTAAAACCACCCTGCTGCGTATGCTGGCCGGATTATTAACTCCCAGTCACGGAACACTTCGCGTGGCGAATCTGGATCCCATCCAGGAGGATCGTCAACTGCATGCCATTTTGGGCTACATGCCGCAAAAATTCGGCCTGTATGAAGATCTGACGGTGATGGAAAACCTGACGCTGTATGCCGACCTGCGTGGTATCACTGGCGAAGTGCGCAGAGAAACGTTCGAGCGCCTGCTGTCATTTACCGATCTGACCCGCTTTACCGACAGGCTGGCGGGTAAACTGTCCGGTGGCATGAAACAGAAGCTGGGGTTGGCCTGTACATTGCTGGGGCAACCTAAGGTGCTCCTGCTGGATGAACCGGGCGTGGGCGTCGACCCGATCTCTCGCCGTGAACTGTGGCACATGGTGCACGAATTGGCCGACGACGGCATGTTGATCCTGTGGAGCACGTCTTATCTTGATGAGGCGGAACAGTGTCGGGATGTGTTGCTGCTGAACGAAGGCGAACTGCTGTATCGCGGCGCGCCGCGCGATTTGACCGCACGTATGGCCGGACGCTGCATCCTGATTGATACGGGCGATCGCCGACATCGGGACGTATTACAGGAAGCGTTGCGTCTGCCACAGGTCAGCGATGGGGTGATTCAGGGGCAATACGTTCGGTTGATGCTAAAACCCGATACGGATCGGGCATCGTTGCTCTCTGCCTTACATCTGGAAGCGGATTGTCTGCACGACACCGATCCGCGCTTTGAAGATGCCTTTATCAACCTGCTGGGTGGTGGCCCGGCCAGTGATTCGTCGCTGGCAAGCATCATGCCGCAGATTGACGTGAGCGGTGGCGAAACAGTGATTGAAGCCCAGGCGCTGACGAAAAAATTTGGTGATTTCGCGGCAACCGATCACGTCAGCTTTCAGGTGAAGCGAGGAGAAATCTTCGGCCTGCTCGGCCCGAACGGCGCGGGAAAATCAACCACGTTCAAGATGATGTGCGGCCTGCTGGTACCGACTGACGGCAAAGCGCTGGTGCTCGACATGGATCTGAAAACCAGCTCCGGCAAAGCTCGCCAGCATTTGGGTTACATGGCGCAAAAGTTCTCGCTCTACGGCAACCTGACCGTCGAACAGAACCTGCGATTTTTCTCCGGCGTCTATGGACTCAAGGGCAAGGCGCAGCGCGATAAAATGGCCGGAATGACCGACGCCTTCAATTTCCAACCCATTTATCGCCAAACGCCGGACGCCCTGCCCTTGGGGTTCAAACAACGGCTGGCGCTAGCCTGTGCACTGATGCACGAACCCGACATTCTGTTTCTCGACGAACCGACCTCCGGCGTCGATCCGCTCACCCGGCGCGAGTTCTGGATACATATCAACGGTATGGTCAACCGCGGTGTCACCGTAATGGTCACCACGCACTTCATGGACGAAGCCGAGTATTGCGACCGCATCGGGCTGGTGTATCGCGGCAAGCTGATCGCCAGCGGCACACCGGACGAACTGAAGCATCAGGCGGCCAGTGCACAGACGCCATCCCCGACGATGGAGGAGGCGTTTATTGCGCTGATTCAGGCGTACGACGGAGAGGCGGAACATGGTTGAACAGAATAGGCCAGAGCAGGATAAAACGAGCCAGCACGGCAGCACGCATTTCTCCACGCGTCGCCTGCGGGCCCTGTGCCTGAAAGAAACCCGCCAAATCTTGCGCGACCCCAGTAGCGGGCTGATTGCGTTCGTCATTCCGCTGCTGTTGCTGTTTATCTTCGGTTACGGCATCAATCTGGATTCAAGCCGACTGCACGTTGGTATCCTGATGGAGCAGCAGAGTGAAGACGCGCGCGATCTGGCGAATACCTTCGCGGCGTCGCCGTTTATCGAACCGACCATCAGCAATAATCGTCAGTACCTGATCCAACAGATGCAGGCCGGCAGCATCCGCGGCTTGATCGTCATCCCCACCGACTTTGCCGAACGGCTGGCGCGGCCGGGCGATCGTGCACCGATCCAGGTCATCACCGACGGCAGCGAACCCAACACGGCGAATTTTGTGCAGGGATACGCAGAAGGTATCTGGCTACTTTGGCAACAGCAGCGGGCGAAAGATCGCGGCGAGACGTTCGAGCAGCTTATCGAGGTGCAATCGCGCTACTGGTTTAATCCAGCTGCTATCAGTCAGCATTTCATCATTCCCGGCGCGATAACCATCATCATGACGGTGATTGGCGCGATCCTCACCTCGCTGGTGATTGCTCGTGAGTGGGAGCGCGGGACGATGGAGGCGCTGCTCTCTACGCAGGTCACCCGCACCGAGCTGCTGCTGTCCAAACTCATCCCTTATTACTTTCTTGGGATGATCGCCATGACGCTGTGTATTCTGGTCTCCACATTCATCATGCAGGTGCCCTATCGCGGCTCGCTGATTTTGCTGTTTGTCATCAGCAGCCTGTTTCTTGCCAGCACGCTGGGCATGGGGCTGCTGATCTCCACCCTCACCCGCAACCAGTTCAACGCCGCGATGGTGGCGCTGAATGCAGCATTTCTGCCTGCCATCATGCTGTCCGGCTTTATTTTTGAAATCGACAGCATGCCGGAATTTGTCCGCGGCGTGTCGTACATCATCCCGGCGCGCTATTTTGTCAGCACGCTGCAAACGCTGTTTCTCGCGGGGAATATCGGTACGGTGCTGATAACCAACCTGCTGTTTCTCATTCTCTCCGCGCTGGTCTTTATTGGCCTGACGGCCTGGCAAACCCGGCGCAGACTGGATTAGGGAGCGACTATGCTGCATCGTCTGTGGACGTTGATTATTAAGGAGCTGCAATCGCTGCTGCGCGATCCGCAAACGCGCTCCATTCTGGTGCTGCCCGTTATTCTTCAGGTTTCTCTGTTTCCTTTCGCCGCGACGCTCGACGTGACCAACGCGACCATTGCGATTTACAGCGAAGACAACGGCCCCCATGCGATAGAACTGACGCAGCGCTTTGCCAAAGCGAAATCCTTTTCTCACGTGCTGATGCTGCATAATTCGCAGGATATTGCACGGACGTTAGATAATCAGCACGCGCTTCTCATTCTGCGCTTCCCGCCGCAGTTCTCACGCGATATCGCCAGCGGGAACAGCACGTCGCTCCAGCTTATTCTCGACGGCAGACGCTCAAATAGCGCACAGATCGCCGCTAACGATGTACAACACATCGTGCGGGATTATCAGTTGGAGTTGCTGGCGGCCAGGCCGGTTCAAAGCGGCGCGAATCAGAACAATCCAAACAACAGCGAGCTGGTAGTGCGCCACTGGTATAACCCGAATCTGGATTACAAATGGTTTGTCGTACCGTCGCTGATTGCCATGATCGCCACTATCGGCGTGCTGATTGTTACGGCGCTTTCCGTGGCACGCGAACGGGAACAGGGTACGCTGGAACAACTGCTGGTTTCGCCGCTGTCCACCAGCCAGATCTTTATTGGCAAAGCCGTGCCCGCGCTGATTGTCGCCACGTTTCAGGCCACGATCGTGCTGCTGGCGGGCATCCTGATTTACCATATCCCTTTCGCCGGATCGCTGCTGCTGTTTTACACCACGATGCTCATCTATGGCCTGTCGCTGGTGGGCTTCGGTCTGCTGATTTCTTCGCTATGCTCAACGCAGCAGCAGGCATTTATCGGCGTGTTCGTTTTCCTGATGCCCGCGATTCTGCTTTCCGGCTATGTGTCGCCGGTTGAGAACATGCCGATCTGGTTGCAGCACTTCACCTGGGTTAACCCGATTCGTCACTTCACCGACATCACCAAGCAGATTTACCTCAAGGACGCGGATTTCAGCATTATCTGGGGAAGCCTGTGGCCGCTGTTTATCATCACGCTAACCACCGGCTCGGCAGCCTACGCGATTTTTCGACGGAATATTGCGTAATAGCAGGTAAGGGAAAAGATAGGCAGGAAGCTATCTGGCGCGGAAAACCGCGCCAGATAAATGGGCAAGAATTAACGACGATTGCCGAAAATACGCAGCAGCATCAGGAACAGGTTGATGAAGTCGAGGTACAGGGTCAACGCGCCCACGATGGAGTATTTACGGAAGCTGTCTTTGTCATCAACGGACAACTGCTCACCAATGTTTTTCAGCTTCTGGGTGTCATAGGCGGTCAGACCGACAAACACCACAACACCGATATAAGTTATCGCCCACATCAGTGCCTCGCTTTTTAGCCACAGGTTCACCAGCGAGGCCAGCACAATCCCGATCAGTGCCATAAACAGCATGCTGCCGAAGCCGCTCAAATCACGCTTCGTGGTGTAGCCGTACAGGCTCATTGCCCCGAACATCCCCGCCGTAATGACAAAGGTGCTGGCGATGGATTCACCGGAGTACATAATGAAAATGCTGGAGAGCGTCAGCCCCGTCAGCGCCGAATAGAGCATAAACAGCGACGTGGCGACCGTACCGCTCAGGCGCTGTACCATGCCGGAAATCACAAAGACCAGCCCCAGTTGAGCAATGATCAGGCCGAAGAAGGTGATCTGGCTGGAGAAAACAAAGTTCAGTACGGCGGGCGTATTCGCCGCGTACCAAGAGACGAACGCCGTCAGCAGCAGGCCGCAGGTCATCCAGCCATAAACCTGTGCCATATAGGCCTGAAGACCAGACTGCGAGCGTTCAACGATTGAACCTGAGCGTGGATATCTGTCCATGATGTTACCTTTGCATAAAAGTTATCTGATTAACGCGGCGCAAACCGCCCGTTTGAGGAAGCGACACGAAAGACGCCTTCCCCGCATCCTTTTATCCTAACACAGAAATGGACTACCAGCGCTGCGCGGCCTGCTTATCACTGTCGCGTGATTCCACCCAGCGTTCGCCTTCCGGCGTCGCTTCCCGCTTCCAGAATGGCGCGCGGGTTTTCAGGTAATCCATAATAAATTGGGCGGCATCAAACGCCGCGCTACGGTGAGCGGCACTGACGCCGACGAACACAATTTCATCGCCCGGATAGAGTGCGCCCACCCGGTGAATCACGCTTACACGCGGCAGTTCCCAGCGCTCGCGCGCCAGTTCGACAATCTCTGCCAGCGCCTTTTCCGTCATACCGGGATAGTGTTCCAGCGTCAACGCGCTAACGTCTTTCGCCAGATTGTGGTTACGCACCTTACCGGTGAACGTCACGACCGCGCCGTCTTCATCACACTGCGCCAGCCACTGATATTCATCACCTACATTGAAGTTCTCTTCGCCGACCCGAATACGCGTGTCTGCCACGATCAACCTCCCGTTACCGGTGGGAAAAACGCCACTTCATCGCCGTCCTGTAACGGATGCGTGAGCTCAACCAGCGACTGATTCACCGCAGCCAACAATTTGCCCGACTCCAGCGCCAGCGCCCAGCGTGCGCCGCGTTGGCACAGTGCCTGCCGGACGTCTTCTACGGTGGCGTACTCGGCAGGCAGCGACAGGCTGTCTGTCTCGATCAGTTCACGGACTTGTGCAAAAAACAGAATCTTGATCATGCGCCCTCCGCCGTAAAGTCGCCGGATTTGCCGCCGCTTTTCGCCAGCAGACGCACCGGACCAATCACCATGTCTTTCTGCACGGCCTTGCACATGTCATAAATAGTCAGCGCGGCGACGGAGGCCGCCGTCAGAGCTTCCATCTCCACGCCGGTTTTCCCCGTCAGACGACACACGGATTCAATGCGAACCCGATTGTGCTCCGGCTGCGCTTCCAGCTCGACAGCAACTTTGCTCAGCAGCAGCGGATGACAAAGCGGAATCAGTTCCCAGGTGCGTTTCGCCGCCTGAATGCCGGCGATGCGTGCGGTGGCGAACACATCGCCCTTGTGGTGGCTGCCGGCAATAATCATTGCCAGCGTCTGCGGTGCCATTTCAACGAAGGCTTCCGCGCGGGCTTCGCGCACGGTTTCAACTTTGGCGGACACATCCACCATCGCGGCTTCACCAGCAGCGTTAATGTGGGTCAATTGTGGCTTAGATGATGACATAATGAATAAGGCTTATCGTTAAGAGGTTTTTTTCACGTGCGGGTAAAAATTGCACGGCTTCTGGCGCGCATCCAGCTGTTCCTGAATGATGCGTTCCCATGCGGTGCGACAGGCGCGAGTCGAACCTGGCATGGCGAAAATCACCGTCTGGTTAGCCAGACCGGCAAGCGCACGGGATTGCAGCGTCGCCGTACCAATATCTTCGTACGACACCATGCGAAACAGCTCACCGAAACCTTCAATTTCCCGATCAAACAAGACGCCAATGGCTTCCGGCACCACATCCCCTGCGGTAAAGCCCGTTCCACCATTAATCAAAATACCCTGCACCTCGTCGCTGGCAATCCACGCCGAGACCCGTGCCCGAATCTGGTACAGGTTCTCTTTCACGATGGCGCTGTCGACGATGCGGTGCCCCGCAGACTGCGCCGCTTCGCGCAGATAGTCGCCGGAGGTGTCATCTTCCGCCGTACGGCGTTCGGAAACGGTCAGAACCGCAAGATTGAGAGAAACAAATTCGCTGCTGACTTTGCTCATGTCAGGCTCCTTTAAGAATCAGTGATGTCGCGGATTAACCGCCGATAAATGACAGATTTTGCGTGATGCCGCTATTCCCTTCATGCAGGAAATGGGTCTGCTTCTTCGTCGATAATCCACCCGAGATACGCATTTTCAAATCATCAAGGTGACGATCGTCGGCCAGTAAATCGCGCAGCGGAATGCCCTGTTCGCCAAAGAGACACAGGTGAAGATTCCCTATGGCCGAGACTCGAAGACGGTTGCAGCTCAGGCAGAAATCTTTCTCATACGGCATAATCAGCCCGATTTCGCCCTGATAGTCAGGATGGCTGAATACCTGCGCGGGGCCGTCGCTGCGTGCACGTTGCTGCTGCTGCCAGCCTTGCTGCAACAGTTGCTGGCGGATCACCTCGCCGGAAACGTGGTGGCGGCGAAACAGATCGCCTCCTTCTCCGGTTTCCATCAGCTCAATAAAGCGTAGTTGAATCGGGCGGTGTTTAATCCAGTCGAGAAAGGTTTGCAGGCTGCCCGCGTTCACATCACGCATCAGCACCGTGTTAACTTTGACCTTGGCAAAGCCACAGTCAAAGGCTGCGTCGATGCCGTCCATCACCTGCCGGAATTTGTCCTGCCCGGTAATCGCATGAAACTGGCGTGCATCCAGACTGTCCACGCTCACGTTCAGCGCTGTTAGCCCCGCATCGCGCCACTGTGCGACATCCCGCGCAAGGCGATAGCCGTTGGTCGTGACCGCCAGCGTGCGAATCGCGGGGTTTTCACGAATGGCTGCGATGATATCGACAAAGTCGCGGCGCAAAGACGGCTCGCCACCGGTGAGGCGGACTTTTTCCGTCCCTAATTCGGCAAAGGCGCGGCTGACGCGACGAATTTCATCGAGTGATAAAAAGCGATGTGGATTAGTGCCATTGGCCTGATAACCATCCGGCAGACAGTAGGTACAGCGAAAATTGCAGACGTCTGTGATAGACAGACGCAAATAGTAGAACTTGCGCGCAAACGCATCAGTCAGTTGACTCACCATAAACACCTTTCCAAATTCGGGAGATGCAGGCATTTCTGCCTCGCACCCTGGTGACCGCGAAGGCCACGGCCAGGGCACCGTATCACGCGCACTACGCGCATCACTTAGGCACCAAGGCTAGGAGTTTGATTCCACTCAGTTATCCGTTAAACAGCAGCGAGATAATCGATCAGGAATCGTGATTTCATTAAGCAGTCTACTGCGAAAAAGCACAGTCAACCACTCTCAAAATCGGTATATAATTAAATACATAGCGAATTTTCAATATCTTATGGTGTACAGCATACGGAAAAATACGCGGCAGAAATTGTCTCAGGTCATGCCTGCGTGAGGATTTTTCGCGTTTTAAGGTGAAATCAGCTACCTTAGCGACAATTCTTATACCCTAAATAATTCAAGTTTCAGGCAGGCGGCAAGAGAAGGCATCCCGATGAGCTTACTCAGGTAAGTGATTCGGGTGACTTAGTGCAGCCAACGCACATGCAACTTGAAGTATGACGGGTATACACGTTATTCATATTCCTCTGACTCATTCATAAGGTTTTCTATGCGCAATCGCACGTTGGCCGACCTCGACAGGGTTGTCGCACTCGGAGGTGGACACGGTTTAGGTCGTGTGATGTCTTCGCTCTCTTCCCTGGGTTCACGGCTAACCGGCATTGTCACGACGACAGATAACGGCGGCTCGACTGGCCGCATCCGTCGTTCTGAAGGCGGTATTGCCTGGGGCGATACCCGCAACTGCCTGAATCAACTCATTACGACGCCCAGCGTGGCATCTGCGATGTTTGAGTATCGGTTTAACGGTAACGGGGAACTGGCCGGACACAATCTGGGTAACCTGATGCTAAAAGCGCTCGACCACCTGAGCGTGCGACCGCTGGAAGCCATTAACCTGATTCGCAACCTGCTCAAAGTGGATGCTTTTTTAATTCCGATGTCCGAACATCCTGTCGATTTGATGGCAATTGATGAACAGGGCAACCCCGTTTATGGTGAAGTCGAGATCGATCAGTTGGCAGCCTTGCCACAGGATTTGATGCTGTACCCGACGGTGCAGGCCACGCGCGAGGCGATTGATGCCATCGCCAAAGCTGACCTGATTTTGATTGGTCCCGGCAGCTTTCTGACCAGCCTGATGCCGCTGTTGCTGCTAGATGATTTGACACAGGCACTCCGCCGCACGCCCGCCCCCATGGTGTACATCGGCAATTTGGGCAATGAGCAGAGCAACCCCGCTGCCCGCCTGACGCTGGTGGAGAAGCTATCCTGGATTGAACACAAGGTAGGAAAACCCGTGGTTGATGCTGCGATTGTCGGTCCAAAAGTCGATATCAGCCAGATTGGCGACCGACTGGTCGTGCAGCAGGCGCTGGCCGCAGAAGATGTTCCTCACCATCACGACCGTGAGTTGCTGCGCCAGGCCATCGATCGTGCGCTACAGCTGCTGGGCTCTCAACCCCGCAACCACGGCGTATAAGTCACACCAATCAGAATGCCTTCGGGACTCAGGAAACGCGTGACCTGCTGTCCCCAAGGCTCAAGACGGTTTTCCACCAGCAACACATAGCCTTGCGCTTTCAGCGTGCTGGTCGCTTCCACCATGTCAGCCACTTCGAACTCCAGCCAGCTTTGCGGTTCAGGAAGATCCGTAGGCCAACTTCCGTGCCCAAAACAGGACTCGCTAGCCTGTGACAGCGGCCAGAGCGCAAAATGCTTCACACCCTCCATCTCATCGCTCACCAGATAGTCACTCCCTTCCGCAACGGGCTTCAGCGGCAACTTCAGCGTATCAACATAGAGCGCATGGCTGGCAGAAAGGGATTTCACGATCGGCCCAAAACCCGCCACAAACAGCACTTCTACACCCGGTATAGTCTGATCCATCATTAATCCTCAGTGAGCGCTTGCATCGTTAAGATACCGCGATAAATTGTGCGCGCAGTGCTTGTACTTCATCGCGTAACGCGGCTGCCTCTTCAAATTCAAGGTTCTGCGCGTGCGTCAACATCTTGCTTTCCAACTCGCGGATTTTCAGCTCCAGCGCCTTCGGCGTCATAAGTTCATAGCGTGCTGCTGGCTCTGCCGCTTTACGATTGCCACGCCCTTTGCCTTTGTTCGTCGGCTGCCCCAACTGCAGGATATCGGAAATCTTCTTATTGATTCCCTGCGGCACAATGCCGTGCTCGGTGTTGTAGGCTTCCTGCTTCTCGCGGCGACGCTCCGTTTCACCAATCGCTTTAGCCATTGATGCCGTAATCTTGTCGCCGTAGAGAATGGCTTTGCCGCGCAGGTTACGTGCCGCACGGCCAATTGTCTGGATCAGGGAACGTTCAGAGCGCAGGAAGCCCTCTTTATCGGCATCCAGAATCGCCACCAGCGATACTTCAGGCATATCCAGTCCTTCACGCAGCAGGTTGATACCCACCAGCACGTCGAACTCACCAAGGCGCAAATCACGGATGATTTCCACACGCTCGACGGTATCGATATCCGAGTGCAGATAACGTACCCGCTCGCCGTGCTCTTCCAGATACTCCGTCAGGTCTTCCGCCATTCGCTTGGTCAGCGTGGTGACCAGTACCCGTTCGTTAATCGCGGCACGCAGACGTATTTCGGAAAGCAGATCGTCCACCTGTGTTGCGACAGGCCGCACTTCGATGATGGGATCGAGCAATCCGGTGGGACGCACCACCTGATCGATCACTTCACCGCCCGATTTTTCCAATTCATAGTTACCCGGCGTCGCAGAGACGTAGATCGTCTGTGGAGCCAGCGCTTCAAATTCTTCAAATTTCATCGGTCGGTTATCCAGCGCCGAAGGCAGCCGGAAACCGTATTCGACCAGCGTCTCTTTACGCGCGCGGTCACCGCGATACATACCGCCGATCTGAGGAACGGTGACGTGGGATTCATCGATGACCAGCAACCCGTCCGCAGGCAGATAGTCAAACAGCGTCGGTGGCGGTTCACCGGGACCGCGACCGGAAAGGTAGCGCGAGTAGTTTTCGATACCGGAGCAGTAACCCAGTTCGTTCATCATCTCCAAATCAAACTGCGTACGCTGACTCAGCCTCTGCTCTTCCACCAGTTTGTCATTGGCCAGCAGCACCTTTTTACGGTCAGCCAGTTCAACCTTGATGTCTTCCATTGCCTGCAAAATACGCTCACGCGGCGTGACGTAGTGCGTTTTCGGATAGATGGTATAGCGCGGCACCGTCTGGAGGACGTGACCCGTCAGCGGGTCAAACAGCGACAGCCGCTCGACTTCCTCATCGAACAGTTCAACACGCAGCGCGATTTCGTCAGATTCCGCAGGGAAGATATCGATCACCTCACCACGCACGCGGAACGTACCGCGCTGAAACGCCTGATCGTTGCGGGCATACTGTAATTCGGCCAGACGTCGCAAAATAGCGCGCTGGTCAATCAGCATCCCCTGCGTCAGGTGCAACATCATTTTCAGATAGAGATCGGGATCGCCCAGACCGTAGATCGCGGATACCGAGGCCACGACGATCACATCGCGCCGCTCCAGCAGCGCTTTTGTCGCGGAAAGGCGCATCTGTTCGATATGTTCGTTAACCGAAGCGTCTTTTTCGATGAAGGTATCCGAGCTTGGAACGTAGGCTTCTGGCTGATAATAGTCGTAGTACGACACGAAGTACTCGACGGCATTATCAGGAAAGAATTCTTTCATTTCGCCATACAGCTGAGCTGCCAGCGTTTTGTTGGGTGCCAACATCATCGTCGGCCGATTGAGGTCGGCAATCACGTTGGCGATCGTGAACGTCTTACCTGAACCTGTTACCCCGAGCAGCGTTTGGTGCGCTAACCCGTCTTCCAGGCCCTCTTTTAAACGACGAATAGCCTCAGGCTGATCGCCTGCCGGTTTAAAGTCGGAATTCAGTGTAAATACTTTACTCATCGTTAAGCACGCTACTTATCGTTATTACCCATCGCGCAATGCGATGTTCGTGGATGGATGCTCGGAGGCAGGTAAAAGGCACAGACTGACGATTTCAGGCACGGCTACGAGGTGTCATCGTCATCCCTCGTCGTACCGTTATCACCCTGACAGAGACAACACTGACAGGTATGACACGCGATGCTTTATTTTGAATGCCAATGACGAAATTCGCCACCGCAATGATACTGGATATAAAAACAGCATCAAGGAAATTATCTCTGGATTGGATGATTAATCGACAAATGAATTTGCTAGCACATCCATATTCAATCTACCAGATAAAATCATGATCATTTATCCCCAGATTTGGTAAAAATGTAACATGCGGGGATGCCCGATGACGTTAATTTATGCAACTACGCCCCATTGATGTTCAAGACGCTTGATTTTACTTAAGCATATGATAATAAATAGATTAGCAAAACCGTGGAGAATAGCGTCAACCTGGCGACAACCCGCGCCAGCTCTCGGTTAGGGCGCGTTGTCTATCCATAATACACATAGTTATCCACAGAAATGGTGGATAACTCCCACAACCCCGCATCAGCACTGAGTTAGAGAAATACCCGCTTCATTCGCGATTCCCCCTGATATGGATTTTCTTCACACTCTTTCTGTGATTTATCGCATAAGTATTAGACGGAAAAAGACTAAAAACAGCAGAGGGCTAAATCGCAACAATTCAGGCATGACGGGGAGTTAGGGGAAAACTCAAGAAGGTTTTAGCTATTAATCGGCATGAAAATGTAGGTTTTACACTCATGAAACAGATGCCAGTAAAAAACAACAAAAACCGGTGCTTGATTAAACGCAGGCGAAGGGTTTGCTAAAAACGCTCATATCTACAACGTTCGCAACAGTACCACCTGCATACCAACCATCTTTCTTTCCTGATCCACAGAGAGCACGATTCTCTTGGTGCTATCTTTACTCAGCCACTCTTCCCAGCCTTGTTCTACCTTTTCACGGGTACAACCGATTGAAATAAGATAGTTCCTTAGAGACGCTATATCCGTGGTGTCTTCAAAATGAACCGCGCTCACTTCCGAGCCAGGCCCCTCTGGAGGAGCATGCACAAACTGGTAAACCGTCGATATCCGCGGTGCATCTTTGACTATCTCATCAGTGAGGTCGTCGTAAAGAGCTTTATCTTCCATGGTATAGTATTCAATACCATCTAATTGAAAGAAAAAGATAAAAAAGAACAACAGCAGCCCCACGACAGCACAGGTAATGATCAAATTCCGCAGCAAACGATATAGCGTCGCCATTTATCCTCCAAAATAGCGCAGAATCACTTCGGATCCATCATCAACCGCAATACCCACCTTTTCAGACGGAACCGGAGCATAAGGCTTTATTGCCGTCATAAATGCAGGCAACACGCCGAAATAGGGCCGTGCATTAGGATTTTTCTCCGGATCGGGGAAGAGCAGTGGCCGGAATGATTGATTCTTAAACGCACCGATAGGGCCGTAAAAATCCCAGCGTTTTAATGCCTCGTCCCTGCTAATCGGCTTAAGCTCAGAGAAATAATGCATACCATCAACAGCCCGATAAAAGCCCAATAAGTCTGAGACTAAATCTTCGCCGCTAAACCCGCTGTCTGTGAGAAAGTTAAACGGAAAGCTCCCCTGTAGTCCCTCAAAGCGATAAGCGACTTTCATCATCATAGCTAACGTGATGCTGAACTGCTCGCTACGCGATACGCCTTTTTTGATGCGCCAGACGGTATATTTAGATGCACCGATTCTTTTCCTAAATTTCCGCATATCTTGAAAATATGTCACATCATAATAAGGCTTGTCTCCACTCTCACCTGCCTCAAATTGAAGTAGTAACGTTCTGATATCGTCGCCTTGGGCATGACCTAAATCAACCCAACCAAGCACTTCGGTATAGACCAATCCATAAGTTAGCGACGTTGCCGCAGAGCCATCCACAATATCCGAACGTTTACTCATAAAACCCTCAATGTGTCCTTATTTACGGACTGCAGCACAGGAAAATAGAAACAGCCAGAACAAAATGAATCAGTCATCACTTCACATAACGGTATCTTGCCAGAACAGATAGGAACTGGTGCGTGCAGCCACATGTTCCCATTCAATGGTGTGAAATTTAAAAGACACACTTTCGCTCGGTTGCAAATCGTTGTGCGTTAAAGAATTAGGATACACAGCATTGATGCCAGAAATAATTCCGCCTAATAACCTTATTTTAAAATACAGCTCATTGCCGCCCGCCATGGCTGTCCGATAAAGAGAGAGTTCACAGGTTAACTTTTCTTTATCACCCAGAGCCTGGGATAATAGCGGCGTTGATTTATCGATGGGCTTTCTGATTTGGAGGGGATAGAATGAAACGTTATCTTCGCGCATAACGCTGGTATTTAATTCATAAACAAAAATCTCATCTTCGTGTCCAGACTGATGCAGGTTTCCTATCGACGCCATGGTGGAGCACCCTGCTGATATCAATCCTTGTTTATCGCCATTAAGTGAAAGATAAATAATATTCGCCATGATACGTTCCTTGAATCACGTTAGTTGTTCGCATAAATATTTTTAATAAAACGCATCTAATAAAACAAATGTTGCGATATTTATTCTATCACCATTATTTCATGAACGACCAGACATTAATGAAATGTAGCTTTTAAAAAAGAAATGGATTAGCGCCTCCATTAAAAACACTGCGTTAACCCATTAAATGAAGAAGTAATAAATAACGCCATTATCATTTGGCATAAAATAATCAGTCAATAATAAAAATCATCCCAATTTTTTTAATGACGTTACTCATTTCGCTAATAACCCAATATCAACGTACTGCCCCAGATCATGCCGTTGAAGATCCGATACATAAGGAATTTCGCCCAGCATCGGCGCGGGCAGGCGCTGTTGCAGCGTTTGCAGATACGGCTGGTGCCATTTTCCGGGCGGCGTGATGTCATTAGCAATCCAGCCGCCAAGTCGCAGGCCCGCGTGTTGAATGGCGTGAGCCGTTAACATCGCGTGGTTGATACAACCCAGCTTGATGCCGACCACCAAAATCACGGGAAGCTGTTCCTGTAACACCCAGTCAGCAAATGTATCCTGCTCTGACAGCGGCGTAAACCACCCGCCAGCGCCTTCGACAAGCAGCCAATCCGCCTGTGTTTCTAATGCCCGCAGCCCTGCGGACAACGCAGGGAGATGGATAGGCCGCTGCTCCACCGAACTGATAATATGCGGTGACGTCGGCTCCATAAACGCCAGCGGGTTCACCGCCTGATACTCCAGTCGGACGCTGCTATTGGCCTGAAGCGCCAGCGCATCGCTGTTGCGAATGCCGTCGGCCGTCATTTCACAGCCGGACGCCACGGGTTTATAGCCTGCGGTGCGGTATCCAGCCTGATTCGCCGCCTGAAGTAGCGCCGTACTCGCGACCGTTTTCCCGACTTCGGTATCCGTACCCGTCACAAACCAGCGCTCAATCACGATAAATCACTCCATAAACCAGTTGATAGCTGAGCGGGTAGCCGCCCTGTTCTTGCGGATAATGGGCAGACAACGCCGCCAGACGTGTCCGGCTCAATAGCCCCGGCGTACGCCCTTCGTGCAGCCAGGTCGCGCCAATCCCCTTCAGCGATTTCATCAACGTCAATACATCGGGAAAAAGGCAGACTTCACGTTCTTGTACTAAATGATGCCGATAAGGCTGACAGGCCGCATCGATAGCGGAGAGCGGCAGAAAGCGATTCGTCCGCTGTGTGCCGTCCAGCCGCTGCCACGCCTGTGACAGTTCGCTTAAGGAACCGTCCGCCAGCGTCGCAAACGCAATCACGCCACCCGGCCGCGTAACCCGATACAGCTCGGCCAGCGCACGCGGTAACGAGTCGCACCACTGCACGGCCAGATTGCTATAGCTGATGTCTACACAGCCATCCACCAGCGGCAGATTTTCGATATCCCCTTCCTGATAGCAGTCTGCTGCGTCCAGTTCACGGGCATACGCCAGCATGTCTACCGATAAATCCAGCGCGGTCACATAGTGACCAGCCTGACGCCAGTGGCGGCTAAAATGCCCGGTTCCGCACCCCGCATCCAGCACCTGTAGGCCGCCGTGCGGCGGCATTAATGCCAGCAGACGTTCTCCGCTGGTACGTTGCAGCTCGGCAAAGCGATCGTAACACCCCGCAGCACGCCCAAACGCCTGCGCAATCGCCTGCTTGTTATAGTTTTCTGTCAGCATGATGCAATACCGTAAGCAAGCGACTGATATCTTCCGGCTGATGTTCCGCCGTTAGCGTAATCCGCAGACGCGCGCTGCCGACAGGTACTGTCGGCGGACGCATCGCACTGACCCACACGCCCTGTTCACGCAGATGACTCATCAGATCCATTGCCCGCGCGTTCTCACCGACAATCAGCGGCTGAATCGCACTCTGTGAATCCATCAGTTGATAGGTGGAGTTGGAAAAACCTGCGCGGAACTGGGCGATGTTACGTCGTAGCGCCTCACGCCGCGCATCGCCCTGTCGGACACAGTTAACTGCCGTACTCAGCGCACAGGCCTGTGCGGCAGGCATCGAGGTGCTGTAAATCAAATGACGAGCGAATTGCAGGAAATACTCGGCCAGCGGTTCGGCGCACAGTACCGCCGCGCCGCTCACACCGAACGCCTTGCCAAACGTGACAATCAGCAGTTCGGGTTTAACGCCCTGCTGCCAACAGCTGCCGCGACCTTCATCACCCAGCACGCCAATCCCGTGTGCATCGTCCACCATCAGCCAGGCATCGTGCGCTCGACACTGAGCTTGCAACTCCGGCAGCGGCGCAGTATCGCCATCCATGCTGAAAACACCTTCGGTCACCACCAGCGTCTGGCCGTCCGTCGGTTTTTCCAGCAGCGCTTGCAGGCTATCGACCTGATTGTGTTTAAAGCGGCGCAGCGTCGCGGGTGACTGTGCGGCCGCTTCCAGCAGTGAAGCGTGGCTGAGTTTATCGGCGAAAATACGGTCTTCCGCCTGTGCCAGCGCAGCCACCACCGCCTGATTCGCGGCATAGCCGGAAATAAACAACAGCGCACGCGGGTAGCCCAGCCAGTCGGCAAGCTGATTTTCCAGCGCGGCATGGGCATCGGTATACCCCGTCACATGCCCGGAACCGCCGCTGCCAATACCGTATTGCTCAGCGCCCTGCTGCCAGGCGTGCACAATCTCTGGGTGGTGACTCAGCCCCAGATAGTCGTTGCTGGAAAAATTCAGGTAGCAGCGATCGCCCTGCATCAACCAGCGCCCGCTACCGCCCTGATTCACCCGTCGCACACGGTAGGCATCATCACGCTGGCGTTGTACCAGCGCGGCGTCAATACGTTGCTGCCAGCTCATAATGCAGCGCGCCTTGCCCGACGGTTTGCAGGTTGGACGTTATACCGCAGCATTATAAAACTGCTCGCTATCAGCGTTAATCAGCTGTTCCGCCAACCGCTGTTGCTGTTGGTTATCTCCGTATTCAGTCCCCGTCTGCTGCGGATTCAGACCTAATTTGAGGAACAGCGCCAGATCTTTGTCTTCTTTCGGGTTTGGCGTGGTAAGCAGTTTGCAGCCGTAGAAAATGGAGTTCGCCCCCGCCATAAAACACATCGCCTGCGTTTGCTCACTCATCTGCTCGCGTCCGGCGGACAGGCGCACATAGGAAGCCGGCATCATGATGCGCGCAACGGCAATAGTCCTAATGAAATCAAACGGATCGACATCATCGTTATCCGCCAGCGGCGTGCCTTTCACCTTCACCAACATGTTGATCGGCACGCTTTCCGGCGGCGTCGGCAGGTTAGCCAATTGCACCAGCAGCCCGGCGCGGTCGCGCACGGTTTCACCCAACCCAACGATGCCACCCGAGCAAACTTTAATGCCCGCGCCGCGCACTTTATCCAGCGTATCCAGACGCTCCTGATAGGTGCGGGTCGTGATGATGCTGCCGTAAAATTCCGGTGAGGTATCGAGGTTATGGTTATAGAAATCCAGTCCGGCAGAGGCCAGACGCTCGGCCTGATCGTTGTGCAGCGTCCCCAGCGTCATGCAGGTTTCCATTCCCATGGCTTTCACGCCTTGCACCATCTGTTCCAGATACGGCATGTCACGCTCGTGCGGGTTTTTCCACGCCGCCCCCATACAAAAGCGCGTCGATCCTGCGGCTTTCGCCTGACGGGCCGACTCCAGTACCTGTTCAACCTGCATCAGGCGTTCAGTATCAATCCCGGTACGGTAGCGGGAACTTTGCGGACAATACTTACAGTCCTCAGGACAGGAACCGGTTTTGATCGACAGTAGCGTACTAACCTGCACCTGACGGGGATCAAAATGCTGACGATGGATCTGCTGCGCTTCAAACATCAGTTCCAGAAAGGGTTTATTAAATAAGTCTTGCGCTTGCTCAAGCGTCCAGTACATGCGGTCAGCCACTTCGGCATCTCCAAACTAAAAACGTTTCGCCAGTGTAAATTAACCCGATATACTGTCAACCAAATAGAATCTATTTTGGTTTACGAAAGATCATCATGAGCCCAGAAGACATTGCTTTTGACCAGCGCCACATTTGGCATCCCTACACCTCAATGACCGAACCGCTGCCTTGCTACCCGGTCGTATCAGCCAGCGGCGTCGAGCTTCAGTTGGATGACGGACGTCGCCTGATTGACGGTATGTCATCGTGGTGGGCGGCGATCCACGGTTACAACCATCCGACGATCAATCAGGCAGTACAGACTCAGCTCAGTCAGATGTCGCACGTGATGTTTGGCGGGATCACCCATCCGGCGGCGGTGGCGCTGTGCCGCCAACTGGTGGACATCACGCCGGATGCGCTGGAATGCGTGTTTCTGGCGGATTCAGGCTCGGTAGCCGTCGAAGTGGCAATGAAAATGGCGCTGCAATATTGGCAGGCACGCGGTGAAATCCGTCAGCGCTTTCTCACTCTGCGTCATGGCTATCACGGCGACACCTTCGGTGCGATGTCCGTGTGCGATCCGCAAAATTCGATGCACAGCTTGTATCAGGGCTATCTGCCGACTCACCTGTTTATCGATGCGCCGCCATGCGCCGCGATCAACGAAGGCGGTTTTACCGACGACTGGCAGGAAGCGGATATCATGCCGCTCCAGTCGATGCTGTCAGCGCACGCCCATGAGATCGCAGCCGTGATTCTGGAACCCATCGTGCAAGGCGCGGGCGGCATGCGCTTTTATCATCCGGCCTATCTGCGTCGGGTTCGGGAACTGTGCGATCAATGGGGGATCTTGCTGATTGCCGATGAGATCGCGACCGGATTTGGCCGCACCGGCAAACTGTTTGCCTGCGAACATGCGGGGATTTCACCCGATATTATGTGTCTGGGGAAAGCGCTTACCGGCGGTTATATGACGCTCTCCGCCACGCTGACCACTCGGACAGTTGCGGAAACCATCAGCAACGGCGCGGCAGGCTGTTTTATGCACGGCCCCACATTTATGGGCAATCCACTCGCCTGCGCGGCAGCCAATGCCAGTTTATCCCTGCTGGCGGAGAACCGCTGGCAGCAGCAGGTCAAACAGATTGAGCGGCAGCTGCGAGAAGCGCTGCAACCCTGCACAGATTCGTCGCTGGTGGCGAACGTTCGCGTACTGGGCGCTATCGGCGTAGTGGAAACACAGCGTCCGGTTAATATGGCGCGGCTACAGCGTTTCTTCGTCGAGCACGGCGTGTGGATTCGCCCCTTTGGCCGACTCATTTATCTGATGCCGCCGTTTATCATTCAGCCTGATGAACTGCGTAAGCTGACCGATGCGGTCTGTGCCGCGATTCGTGACGAACGGCTATTTGATTAACGACTATTTGGATCAATAAAGCATTTGGCTCAATAAAGGCTTGGGTGCGGCACGTTTGCTGTCGCCCTCAGGCCATTCACCCCTTATCCCTTGCCATGTGTTGCTGTATAACGTTAGCAATGTGCGCTGTAGCACGTAAATTCCATTAGCGTTATGATAATCCCCTCAGCTAATCAGGAATTTCCCATGCGTAATACGTTCATCGTGTGCTGGCAGTATTTACGCGCTTTCGCATTGATTTATCTCTGCCTGCTGGCAGGCAATGCGGTATCCGCGTTACTTCCGTTCACTATCCCCGGCAGTATCATCGGCATGCTGGTCTTGTTCATCCTTCTCGCCTCGCAAATTCTGCCCGCGCAGTGGGTAAAACCAGGTTGCCACCTGCTTATTCGTCACATGGCGCTGTTGTTCGTCCCAATCGGCGTCGGCGTGATGAATTATTACGATCTGGTCAGCCAACAGTTTGGCCCTATCATCGTTTCCTGCCTGATCAGTACCTTTATTGTGATGTTGGTTGTGGGTTTCAGTACCCAGATAATGCAGCGTGAACGAGCCGTGGCTGGCGATCGTACGCCGCCGAAGGATAATGAATAATGTTCAGCTATTTGTGGTGGTCGCTGCCCCTCACTCTGATTGTCTTTTTCGCCGCGCGTAAACTGGCCGTGCTGACCCGGATTTCCCTGTTGAACCCGCTGCTGGTGTCGATGGCGATTATTATTCCGCTGCTGCTGGTATTGAAGATTCCCTACGAGCACTATTTTCAGGGCAGTAAAGTCCTTAACGATTTGCTGCAACCGGCGGTGGTCGCGCTGGCGTTCCCGCTTTATGAACAGCTGCACCAAATTCGCGCGCGCTGGAAGTCGATCATCAGCGTGTGCTTTATCGGTAGCCTGACCGCCATTATCTCCGGCACGTTGGTGGCGCTGTGGATGGGGGCATCGCCAGAAATCGCCGCCTCGGTGCTGCCTAAATCCGTCACCACGCCGATTGCGATGGCCGTCGCCAGCTCGATTGGCGGGATTCCGGCTATCAGCGCCGTCTGCGTGATTTTTGTCGGTATTCTCGGCGCAGTCTTAGGCCACAGCCTGTTCAACCGCATGGGTATCAAAACCAAAGCCGCACGCGGGTTGTCGATGGGTACTGCCTCACACGCCCTCGGTACAGCGCGCTGTGCGGAGGTTGATTATCAGGAAGGCGCATTCAGCTCGCTGGCGCTGGTCATCTGCGGGATCATCACGTCGCTGATTGCGCCGCTCATCTTCCCTCTACTCTTGCACGTCGCTGGCTGAATCTAGCGGGGGACGGTGCGTGCCTCGCATCGTCCCGCTATAAAATTGAGATACATCTCGCATTTAGCAGTTAATTTGCATTCCTTTCATTTAACAAAGAGATTTTGATCACAATTTATTGCTACTCTGCTACCTAACATGACGTCATTGACGGGTAAAAAGAGTACGCCGATATGCATCCACGATTTGAAAACGCCTTCCAGCAATTACCTGCCAGTCTGCAAGCCGCGATCGGTCCCTTGATCGATAAACCCGATTTCGCCGCCATGCTTACCGCAGACGACGTGAATGCCGTCTGCGAAGCCAGCCAGCTAGACGCCGACGCGTTGGCCTTTGCGCTATTGCCTCTGGCCGCTGCCTGCGCACAAGCGCCTATCTCGAATTTTCAGGTTGGCGCGATTGCGCAAGGACTCAGTGGCAATTTCTACTTTGGTGCCAACATGGAGTTCAGCGCGGTCCAGTTGCAGCAAACGGTGCATGCCGAACAAAGCGCCGTCAGCCACGCCTGGATGCGCAATGAGCGTGGATTGCGAGCCGTGACCGTGAACTACACGCCGTGCGGCCACTGTCGTCAGTTTATGAATGAATTGCGTAATGCCGCGTCGCTGCGCATTCAATTGCCGGGTCGCCAGCCTGCCGTGCTCAGCCACTATCTGCCGGATTCCTTTGGCCCCGTCGATCTGCACATCGATACCTTACTGATGGATGACATCAACCACGGCGCAACCTTGCAGAATGTGAACTCGCTTGCACGTCGGGCGCTGGATGCCGCCAACCGTAGCCACGCGCCCTATAGCAAAGCCATCAGCGGCATTGCGCTGGAAACCTCAAGTGGCAACATTTATACCGGACGCTACGCAGAAAATGCGGCATTCAACCCGAGCCTGCCGCCTTTGCAAGTTGCATTGAATCTGATGAATCTTGCTGGCGACGCTCCGTGCACCATTAAACACGCGGCTGTCGTTGAGCGTCGTCATGCGGTTGTCAGCCACTGGGCCATTTCGCAAATTATGCTGGCTGAATTGGGCTGTACCGACATTGAACATCACTTTATTGAGGAATAACGGCAGAGGTCAGCACAGGATTTCAGCAAAGGAAAGTGTGAGAAACGAGAGGTGAATCGATAAAGCCTGCATTTTGACTAAGATGCAAGCCATCTGTAACTATTTAAATTAACAATTCCTGTACATATTTTCTGGGTAATTTAAGATCCGCAACAGTTTTTATCGACAACACCTGAGTTTTTTCTGTTATCCGAGAGTAAAAAGTCATGGAATTAGAATACGAAAGCAAACGTCCTCTCCATATTCCCTACGCTGGCCCAATCTTGCTTGAATTTCCCCTGCTGAATAAAGGCAGCGCGTTTACCGAAGAAGAACGCGCTAACTTTAACCTGCATGGTCTGCTGCCTGAAGCCGTCGAAACTATCGAAGAACAGGCAGAACGCGCCTGGCGTCAGTATCAGGAATTCAAACACGATATTGAAAAACACGTGTACCTGCGCAACATTCAGGACACCAACGAGACGCTGTTCTACCGCCTGCTGGACGGTCACCTCAGTGAGATGATGCCGATCATCTACACCCCGACCGTTGGCGAAGCCTGTGAACACTTTTCCGATATCTATCGTCGCGCACGCGGCCTGTTTATCTCCTACCCTAACCGCGCGCATATCGACGATATGCTGCAAAACGCCACCAAGCAGAATGTAAAAGTCATCGTTGTAACCGACGGTGAGCGTATTCTAGGTCTGGGCGACCAGGGTATCGGCGGCATGGGGATTCCAATCGGTAAGCTGTCGCTGTACACCGCGTGTGGCGGTATCAGCCCGGCCTACACTCTGCCTGTCGTTCTGGATGTCGGCACCAACAACCCGCAGCGCCTGAACGATCCGCTGTACATGGGCTGGCGCCACCCGCGTATCACCGACGACGAATACTATGAATTTGTTGACGAATTCATTCAGGCCGTTAAACGCCGCTGGCCGAACGTGTTGTTGCAGTTTGAAGACTTCGCACAGAAAAATGCGACACCGCTGCTGAACCGCTATCGTGATGAGATCTGTAGCTTTAACGATGACATTCAGGGCACCGCCGCCGTTGCAATTGGCAGCCTGATTGCCGCCAGCCGTGCAGCAGGCACTCAGCTACGCGATCAGACCGTGACCTTCCTGGGTGCGGGCTCCGCAGGCTGTGGTATCGCTGAGCAAATCGTCGCGCAGATGAAGTCTGAAGGGCTGAGCGAAGAAGAAGCACGCGCACGCGTCTTCATGGTTGACCGCTTCGGTCTGCTGACGGATAAGCTGCCGAACCTGCTCGATTTCCAGAGCAAGCTGGTGCAGAAAAGTGAACTGCTGGCTGACTGGAATTGCAACAGCGACGCGATTTCACTGCTGGAAGTAGTACGCAATGCCAAGCCGACCATCCTGATCGGTGTATCCGGCCAGCCGGGTCTGTTCACGGAAGAAATCATCCGTGAAATGCACAAGCACTGCGCGCGTCCTATCGTGATGCCGCTGTCTAACCCGACATCCCGCGTGGAAGCCCGTCCAGAAGATATCATTCGCTGGACAGAAGGCGCAGCGCTGGTCGCAACCGGCAGCCCGTTCGCTCCGGTTAACTATCAGGGCAAAGTTTTCCCTATCGCCCAGTGCAACAACTCCTACATTTTCCCAGGTATCGGGTTAGGTGTACTGGCGTCGGGTGCCAAACGTATCACTGACGGCATGTTGATGGCCGCGAGCCGTGCGCTGGCTGACTGCTCGCCGCTGGCAAATAACGGTGAAGGCGCGCTGCTGCCGGATCTGTCCGATATCCAGCAGGTGTCCAAGCGTATTGCACTGGAAGTCGGTAAAGCCGCACAGCTGCAGGGCGCAGCCGTCGTGACCTCTTCGGATGCGTTGCAGAAAGCGATTGAGCACAACTTCTGGCAACCGCAGTACCGCAGCTACAAACGTACCTCGTTCTAACGGTCTGACTGCTAAAAAGCGCGGCACTTGCCGCGCTTTTTTTATCACTACTATTTATTCAGCTTTTCAATTTCGGGTCGAGCGCATCGCGCAAACCGTCACCCAGTAAATTAAACGCCAGAACCGTCAGAAAGATCGCCAGACTAGGGAAGATCGCGACATGCGGGGCAATCACCATATCCGACCGCGCTTCGTTCAGCATCGCTCCCCACTCCGGCATCGGCGGCTGTGCGCCCAGTCCTAAAAATGACAGGCTGGCTGCCGTGATGATCGACATCCCAATGCGCATCGTGAAAAACACCACGATGGAAGACACCGAACCGGGCAGAATATGCCGAAAGAGGATCGTCCGGTCGCTGGCACCGATGCTGCGGGCCGATTCGATGTAGGTAAGCTGCTTTAGCACCAGCGTATTGCCGCGCACCAGACGGGCGAAAGCCGGAATGCTGAAAATCGCGACGGCGACAATCACATTCGCCATCCCACTGCCCATAATCGCCACAACGGCAATCGCCAACAAAATACCGGGGAAGGCAAACAGCACATCGCAGAGGCGCATGATGATTCTGTCCGCCCATCCTTCATAGTAGCCCGCCACCAGACCGAGTGTCGTGCCGATAATCATCCCGACCAGCACCGAGAAAATGCCCGCCGCCAGCGAGATACGCGTCCCCATCAGGATCCGACTGAAAATATCACGTCCTAATGAATCCACCCCCAGCCAGTGTGCCGCCGACGGGCCTTCATTCAGGCGCTCATAATCGAAATAGTTCTCGGCGTCATAAGGCATCAGGTACGGTGCCAGAAACGCGATCGCAACCAGCAGTAGCACAAACACGCCAGCGGTGACCGCGACATGCTGCCGAAGAAAGCGCCGCCAGAATTCACGCCACGGCGTACGAACCGATTTATCCCTAATGACAGGGAGCGTCGCCAGCATAGCGTTACGTCGCCAGTGTCTCATTCCCTTTCCTTATTTATAACGAATGGCTGGGTTAATCGCGGCATACAGCATATCCACCAGCAGATTGATCAGAATAAACTCCAGCGAGAACAGCAATACCTCTGCCTGAATCACCGGATAGTCGCGCATCTCCACCGCATCCACCAGCAGCCGCCCTAGCCCCGGCCAGTTGAAGACCTTCTCGACGACGATTGAACCGCCGAGCAAGAAACCAAATTGCAGCCCCATCATCGTAACCACCGGAATCAGCGCATTGCGCAGCCCGTGTTTCACCACCACCAGCGATTCGCGCACGCCCTTTGCCCGCGCCGTACGCATATAATCTTCTTGCAAGACATCAACAAACGATGCGCGGGTAAACCGCGCCATCACCGCCGCCACCGCTGCACCCAGCGTCAGAGAGGGCAAAATGTAGTGCAACCAGGTGTCTGCCCCCACCGTCGGCAGCCATCCCAGTTCAACAGAAAAGACCTGCATTAACAGCATGCCGAGCGCAAACGCAGGGAAAGAGAGACCGGAGACCGCCAGCGTCATCCCGATTCTATCCGGCCAGCCGTTGCGCCACACGGCGGACACGATACCGATCGCCATGCCAAAAATTACGGCCCACACCATGCTGCACACCGTCAGCCAAAACGTCGGCATAAAGCGCATGGCAATCTCTTCGGTAACCGGTCGTTTCGAGACTATCGATGTGCCAAAGTCCCCTTGCAGGATATTGGTAAAGAAGTGCCAGAACTGGTGCGGCAGCGGTTTATCCAACCCCAAATCCTGCCGGACCATCTCAATAACGGCAGCATCCGCTTCCCGCCCGGCAGCTAAACGCGCCGGATCGCCGGGTAACAGATGAACGAACAGGAACACCAGCACCATCACAATCAGGAGCGTGGGAATCAGTCCCAGTAGTCGTTTAATAAAATAATTCAGCATGAACAGTTTTCCACAGACATGCGTCGGACTCCCTATAAGTGAACGAGTGTTGACCACTGCGGGCAGCCTCACGGCCGCCCGACTCCCTGGTCATTCTTTTGCAGCGGATTACTCCGCTAAATCGGCATCCTCAAAACTGAATAAGGTATCCGGCATCACGTAGAACCCGGTCAGTTTTTTGCTGTTCGCCGACACCAGGCGCTCTGTCGCCAGGAAAATCCACGGCGCATCTGCCCAGATTTTGTCCTGTGCATCTTTGTACAGCTTCTGCTTTTCCGTCCGATCCGTCGTTTTCAGCGCATTCGCCAGATCCGCATCGACTTGCGGATTGCTGTAAAACGCCGTGTTGAACTGCGCGGGTGGCCAGGAAGCCGTGGCAAACAGCGGCGACAGCGCCCAGTCAGCTTCGCCCGTCGAGGCCGACCAGCCGGTGTAGAACAGGCGAACGCCCGTTTCCTTCACGCTCTTGCCTTCCACTTCCGCCGCCCGCTGTCCTGCATCCATCGCAGTCACCTGCACTTTCACGCCAACCTGTGCCAGCTGTTGCTGCGTGAACTGCAAGACTTTCTGCGCCGTACTGTGGTTATGCGATGACCAGAGCGTAGTGGTGAAGCCATCCGGGTAACCCGCTTCTTTCAGCAGCTCGCGCGCTTTGGCCGGATCGTAAGGCCACGGGTGATATTTTACTGAATAATCAATGCTGCTCGGCAGTGGCCCTTCGGCTGGTGTCGCATAGCCGGAGAACGCCACTTTAATCAGCGCCTCTTTGTTGATCGCGTAGTTCAACGCCTCGCGCACTTTCGGGTTATCGAACGGCTTCTGCGTGACATTCATACTGATGTAGCGGTGCAGAATCGACGGCGACGCCACCAGTGCCAGCTTGTCATTTTTCTCCAGCACTTTGGCCTGCTCGAACGGTATCGGATAAGCAAACTGCGCTTCACCGGTTTGCAGCAGCGCCGCACGCGTATTGTTATCCACCACCGGACGCCAGGTAATGCTGTCCAGCTTCGGCAGCCCGGCCTTCCAGTAGCCGTTGAATTTCTCGACTTTGACAAAATCGGTCTGATTCCAGGCCACAAAACGGTACGGGCCGGTGCCGACCGGATGGAAACCAATGTCCTTGCCGTACTGCTTTAACGCTGCCGGCGAGATCATCACCGCCGCCGGATGCGCCAGATTGTTAACGAACGCTGAGAACGGCGTCTTCAGTGTAATTTTCACCGTCAGATCGTCAACCGCCTCGGTGTTGTCGATCATCTTGAACAGGTTATATCGCTTCAGGCGATTGTCGGGGTTACTGGCGCGATCCAGATTCACTTTCACGGCGGCGGCGTTGAACGCCGTTCCATCGTGAAATTTGACACCCGGATGGAGCTTGACGGTATACGTCAGACCATCGGGGCTCACGTCATAGCTGTCCGCCAAGACGTTCACCAGCTTCATCTCTTTATCGAAGCCAAAGAGCCCCTGATAGAAGGACTTCGCCACCGTCTGCGACAGCGAATCGTTGGCATCATACGGGTCCAGGCTGGTAAACGTGGAACCCACGGCGATAACCGCATCTTTGGCTGCCCAAACGGGTGAAGCTGCCATAGCAGCGGTTACGCCCGCGGCCACTAACCAGCGTCGCTTTATCGTCATTACGCTCATGCTACGTTCTCCTTGTGAATCCCTGTCAATACGCGCCGGCTATCGGATGGTGCGCAACAAAGTGCCGCTCACCGACCTGAACCAAAGGCGCCGTGATCGGCTCGTCGCCAAGCGCCCGAATCGGGCTGGGTATTTCATCAACCAGCAGCACCTGCTCACGCTGACGGCGTGAAGGATCGGCAACCGGTACTGCCGACATCAGCTTGCGGGTATAAGGGTGTCGAGGGCGCTCGAATACATCTTGCCGCGAGCCAATCTCGACAATTTGTCCCATGTACATCACCGCTACGCGATGGCTAATACGCTCAACCACCGCCATATCATGTGAAATAAACAAAAACGCGATGCCGAATTCACGTTGCAGTTCCAGCATCAGGTTGATGATTTGTGCCTGAATCGACACGTCCAGCGCGGATACCGCTTCATCCGCAATCACGACTTTAGGGTTCAGCGCCAGCGCTCTGGCGATGCAAACACGCTGGCGCTGGCCACCGGAAAATTCATGCGGATAGCGGCGGGCGTGCTCTGGCTCCAGCCCTACGCGCGACAACAGCCACTCAACGCGCTTTTCCGCTTCCTGCCGACGGCAAATGTTGTGCACCAGTAATGGTTCCATAATCGAGAAACCGACCGTCAGACGGGGATCCAGCGACGCATACGGATCCTGAAAAATCAGCTGAATATCACGCCGCAGGTGCTGTAACGCAGCCCCTTTCAGCTGGTGGATTCGCTGACCATTAAAGGTAATTTCGCCCTTCTGGCTTTCAACTAGCTGGAGCAACGCACGGCTGGTGGTGGATTTTCCGCATCCCGATTCGCCGACCAGCGAAAGCGTTTCCCCCGGCCAGAGATCGAAGCTGACGTTTTCCACCGCATGCACTTGTCGGGTCACGCGGTTCAATAAACCACTGCGAATGGGAAAACGCGTCACCAGATTGCTAACTTGTAAGATCGGTTCTGACTGCGCGGGAACGGTATCCTGCGGTACGTTGTCCGCAATACGCCCCGAGTGTTGATCCAGCAGCGGAAATTTTTCCGGGAACGGTTGGCCGCGCATAGATCCTAGCGCCGGAACCGCCGCCAACAGCCCCTGAGTATACGGATGCTGCGGTGCAGTAAAGATCTGCCCAACGCTCCCCGCTTCGACGCTTTCCCCACGGTGCATAACCAGTACACGCTCGGCCATTTCCGCCACCACGCCCATGTCATGGGTGATGAAAATCACGGCCATTTCCATTTCACGCTGTAACACACGAATAAGCTGCAGAATTTGCGCCTGAATGGTGACATCCAGCGCGGTCGTCGGTTCATCGGCAATCAGCAGCGACGGCTTGCAGGAGAGCGCCATCGCAATCATCACCCGCTGGCGCATACCGCCAGACAGCTGGTGAGGATAGCGATCCAGCACGTTGCGCGCTTCCGGTATTCTGACCAGATCCAGCATGCGCAAGGTTTCTGCTCGCGCGGCGCGTCTGTCCATCCCCTGATGTAAACGAATCGACTCGGCAATCTGTTCGCCGACGGGAAAAACCGGATTCAGCGACGTCATCGGCTCCTGGAAAATCATCGCCAGATCCGCCCCACGCAATGCGCGCATCGCACGCTGACGGGCACCGCGGATATCCAGCACCTGCCCATCGCGACGGCGAAATAGCATATCGCCCTGATGAATCACGCCGCCCGCATGTTCAACCAGCCGCATCAGCGCCAGCGACGTTACCGACTTACCCGATCCCGATTCTCCGACGATAGCCAGCGTCTCGCCCCGATCGACAGAGAACGTCAAATTACGCACCGCATCTGTCCGCTGTCCCTGCTGCTCAAAATAGACGCTCAGGTTGCGCACCTCCACCACCCGTTTTTCAGGCAAAATCAGCCCCGGAACCGGGGAAGACAGCGAGGCATAATGATCCTGTGTGGGCGACATGAACGGCGAATCTCCATATAAATGCGGCTGGAATCAGCGCAACGCGGTCAGGGACAAATTATCAGCGATTTTCGACTATATTTAGCGCAAGGTATGATGTAAAGCGGAAACTGAAATCGGCACGGTGAAAAATTTCTTTTTATAACATTAAGTTAATTGTCATAAAGACACGCCATCAGGGACAATATGTCCTGCAAATCCGCCCACTTTTGCCCGAAATGGTTCGACTTGTGGGAAAAAAGTGACGCTTTCGCCCCCCGTCTCTGTCGTTTGATGCCTGACGAGTCATGCGCCAAAAACCTATTCCTTGACCTGCGTACATTCACCCACGTTACGAACTCTGACATAATTAATACTGGCATAGGAAACGAGTTTTCGCCCATGAATGACGCGTTGCCGGAACACGATTCTTACTGATGAAATAAATCATATTAATGAAATCAGTCGTATTGATGAAACACACTGTGGAGTGAAGATGGAAAGCGTTAACGCAGGTTTACTGACTCTTGAACAAGCTCTGGAAAACATGTTTTCTCAGGTCCCTTCCCTCACCGAGACAGAGCGCGTATCCCTGTTCGACGCCGCAGGACGGATTACCGCCCATGCCATCGCCTCCCCGATTAACGTCCCACCTTTCGCTAATTCCGCGATGGATGGCTATGCCGTACGCTGCGCCGATTTGTCCGCTTCAGCAACGCTGCCGCTGGCCGGCAAAGCCTTTGCGGGTGCGCCCTTCACCGGCGAATGGCCTGCTGGAACCTGCATTCGCATTATGACCGGCGCGCCGATTCCCGCAGGAGCCGATGCCGTCATCATGCAGGAACAGGCTGACGTCAGCGAGGACGGCATCCGCTTTCCACATGAGGTAAAACCCGGCCAGAATATTCGTCTAGCGGGAGAAGACATTCAGGCAAGTGCCAGCGTGCTGCCTGCGGGCTGCAAGCTTGGCGTGGCGGAGCTGCCGCTGTTGGCCTCACTGGGGATTGCACAGATTGGCGTGGTGCGCCGTCTGAAAGTCGCGGTGTTTTCAACCGGTGATGAGCTGCAACCCGTCGGCGAACCGCTGGCAGACGGCCAGATTTATGACACCAACCGTTTCGCCGTCCGTTTGATGCTGGAGCAGCTCGGTTGCGAGGTTCACGATCTGGGGATTATCCGCGACGATCCGGTAGCGCTACGTACCGCGTTCCATGAGGCTGACCAGCTTGCCGATCTGGTGATTAGCAGCGGCGGCGTTTCCGTTGGCGAAGCGGATTACACCAAACAAATGCTGGATGAACTGGGCGATATCCACTTCTGGAAGCTGGCGATCAAACCCGGTAAGCCCTTCGCTTTTGGCAAGCTGCAACATGCCTGGTTCTGCGGCCTGCCGGGGAATCCGGTTTCTGCTGCGCTGACGTTCTATCAACTGGTTCAGCCACTGCTGGCTCGCCTGTCTGGCTATATGCAATGGCGCTTACCGCCACGGGTTCGCGTCAAAACCACCAGCGCACTGAAAAAGACGCCGGGGCGCACCGATTTCCAGCGCGGTGTTTTCAGTCGCAACGCGCAGGGCGAGCTGGAAGTCAGAACCACCGGGCATCAGGGGTCACACGTTTTCAGTTCGTTCAGCCTCGGTAACTGCTTCATCGTACTGGAACAAGATCGCGGTCACGTCGCCGCTGGCGAGTGGGTTGAAATCGAGCCCTTCAACGCGCTGCTGGGGCACTGAGCATGTTGCCGGAGCTGAGTGATGAAGAGATGCTGCGCTACAACCGACAGATTGTGCTGCGCGGCTTTGATTTCGACGGACAGGAAAAGCTGAAGGCATCACGCCTGCTGATTGTCGGACTGGGTGGGCTAGGCTGTGCCGCCGCGCAGTATCTGGCCGCGGCGGGCGTCGGCCATTTAACACTGCTGGATTTTGACACCGTTTCTCTGTCTAACCTGCAACGTCAGGTTCTGCACCGTGATGATCGTATCGGCATGGCGAAGGTCGAATCTGCGCGTCTGACGTTATCCGATATGAATCCCCACCTTTCACTCGATACGGTTGATGGCGATCTCGATGACGAGGCGTTGAGCGAACTGGTCAGCAAACACGATGCCGTGCTGGACTGTACCGACAACGTTGCTATTCGCAACCGCCTAAACCGCATTGGCTTTCAGCTCAGGAAGCCGCTGATCTCCGGGGCGGCAATTCGGATGGAAGGCCAAATCAGCGTCTTTACCTATCAGCCCGAGGAACCTTGCTATCATTGTCTCAGCCGTCTGTTCGGTGCCAATGCGCTGACCTGCGTCGAGGCAGGCGTGATGTCGCCGCTGGTGGGCACCATCGGCAGTTTGCAGGCGATGGAAGCCATTAAGCTGCTAACCGGTTACGGCAGGCTAGCGACAGGTCGACTGCTGATGTTCGATGCGATGACGCTGCAATTTCGCGAAATGAGGCTGCCGAAAAACCCGCACTGCGACGTCTGCGGCGAAGCGGACTGACAAAGGAAAGATTGGCATCCGGCACGATAAGCCATTGAATACGGCGAAAATCAGTGACACATTATCAAGGCGAATCATTACGTAAACTGAGGAACACACCATGAGTAATGCTTTTTTGCAGTCAATCAAGGCCCGTCGTTCAATCTATGCCATCGGCAATAAGTTACCGATATCAGAAGATCAGGTTACCGCCCTCATTACCGAAGCCGTTAATGAAAGCCCCTCCTCTTTTAATTCACAAAGCTCACGCGTTGTGATTCTGTTCGGCGAGCAGCATCACAAACTGTGGGATATTGTTAAGCAGCAGCTGAAGAAAATTGTACCGGCAGACGCTTTTGCCCCGACAGAAAATAAACTGGCTTCCTTTGCCGCTGGCGCAGGTACCGTCCTGTTTTTTGAAGACACCGCCGTGATTGAAGCGCTACAGGAAAAATTCGCGCTTTATGCCGATAACTTCCCGGTCTGGTCTGAACATTCAACCGGTATTGCTCAGTTTGCCGTGTGGTCTACGCTGGCGCAGGAAAAAATTGGCGCTTCGCTCCAGCACTACAATCCGCTGATTGACGATGATGTTAAATCACAGTGGAATCTGCCAGCCAGTTGGAAACTGCGTGCTCAAATGCCATTTGGCTCAGTCGAGCAACCAGCCGGTGAGAAAACCTATATTTCCTTTGAAGAGCGTTTCCGCGTATTTAAATAATCCGCTGAATCAGCCTTTACCAATAAACAGGGACACCGCATGGTGTCCTTGTTTGTTTTCGCCCCTATTTACGGCATCAACGCGGTGGCGCAAAAACCTGAATCGCCTTTTCTCTGATCCCGAATACCGCTGGTGTTTTGCCAATCAGCTCGCCGTCGGCATTGATATCGTGCGGCTTCGAGGTATTCAACGTCAGCTGTCTGGCGGAAAAGGCGCGGACTTTGCGCCAGCGACCGTGCGTTCCCTTGCGGATAAAGGGGATCAGTGCCACCATTTCCCACCAGTGAGACACTTCCAGGCTATACACATCCAGCCGGCCATCATCGGGCGCGGCACTGTCCGCTACCGCCATGCCACCGCCGTAGAAACGCCCGTTTCCCACCGACACCTGCACGGTTCTCACCCGCTCTTTGATGCCATCGTGCTCAATCTCGACGCGGAAAGGACGACTTTGCTTCAAAAGCTTGAAGGCCGCCAGCGCATAGCCCAATGTGCCCCAACGCTTCTTGGATTTCGCCGACAGCCCGCGCGCCAATGCCGCAGAAAACCCAATGCTGGAGACGTTAAAAAACAGATGCCCGTTGACCTCACCCAAATCAACGGCGCGCCGCTGCCCGCTAGCGATAACCTGCACGGCCTGCCGAATCTCTCGGGGGATTCCCACCGTACGGGCAAAGTCATTCGCTGTCCCTAAGGGCAGCACGCCCAGCGGCAAGCCAGTATCCACCAGACCTGGCGCGGCTGAATTTAGCGTGCCATCGCCACCGCCGATAATGACAAAGTCCACCCGATCCGCATACGCACGTATAATATCGCTGCATGAACCCGTCTCTTTTTCATCCGGTTCGACGATATTGATCTGGCTTTGTTGCAATAATTCTTTCACATAGCGTGCTGAGGAATCGCCATTCCGCGCATGTTTATTAATAAATAAAAGCGCTGTTGGGCCTGACTCCTTCGCTGCTGAATAATGGCTCATGGTCATCCACCCAACATCATTGATTGATTAAATCTAACCATAGGGATAATCAAACCGACAAGGGAGCTTTAACAAGCCCACAATAAAATACAAAACATTACGTTCCGGCAGCCTGCTGCTAATACTTCCGCACCGAAACCACTATACTGAATCCAACAAGCCAGCAAACTCTTTAGCCAGTTGTGCTATGGCGTCATTCCAGTAAAATGTCGCACCACTATTTTTAGGCGAAAACAGAGACTTATTACTTATTCACCTATCTCATGAATGATTCTCTGGGGAAACTATGTTGCAGACCGGATTCATTAATAACTCACGTTGGTTAGACAAAACGCGCGCAATCGTAATACTTGGATCCATGCTGCTTGCCGCCTTTCTGGTTATCAGTTGGACCAGCTATGAAGTGGCTAAAGAATCACTGGAAGAAGAAATCGAAGAAAATACCCTGCCGCTCACCAGTGATAACGTCTATTCGGAAATCCAGCAGGATTTGTTAAAACCTATCTTTATTTCATCCCTAATGGCGCACGATACGTTTTTACGTGACTGGGTACTGAAAAATGAAAGCGATCCGCAGGCCCTATTCCGCTACCTGAAAGAGATCGATCGCCGCTTCAACACCGTATTTTCTTTTTTCATTTCTGATAAAACCGGGCTCTATTACGATCAGCAGCGCATCCTGAAAACCGTCTCGGAATCGTCCCCCGACGATCAATGGTATTTCCAGCACAAGGCGCTATCGGATGACATGCCTTACGTTGTCGATCTGCGCGTCGATCCTGAAAACCGCACGCGTCTGGATATTTTCATCAACCACAAAGTGATGGATTATGAAGACAACTTTATTGGCATTACCGGCGTGGGCATACCCGTTGAGCGTGTTAAGCACCTGATTGAAAAATACGAACAGCGCTATAACCGGACAATCTATTTCATTGATAAAGAAGGCAACATTACGCTACATGGAGAAAGCTACGCGCGCTCGCTAAAAATTCAAGAACAGGAGGGACTGAACCGGATCGCGACCGCGATTTTAACTTCCCCCGGCGGTGCCTATGAATATCAGTCAAACGGAGAACATATTTTCCTCAACACCCGTTTAATCCCTGAATTCGGCTGGTATTTGATGGTTGAGCAAACCAGTCACCCCAGTGAAAAACGACTGTTCACCACATTGCTAAAAAATCTGGGCATCAGCACGTTTGTCAGCATCCTTTTTCTGTTTCTGCTGTGGTTGACGATTGGCGGATATCAACGCCGTCTGGAACAGATGGCGACGACCGATAAATTAACGGGCCTCATGAACCGTCAGGCATTTGATTATTTATTCCGTCGTCTCGGGACGAAAAATGCCTTACAGCATAAATCGCTCTCCATTATTTTGATTGATATTGACCACTTTAAGAAAATTAATGACAAGTACGGCCACAACGTCGGAGATCTGGTTTTAAAAGAGGTTTCCGCCATCCTATCGGCCAATACCCGCTCCAGCGATCAATCTTGTCGTTGGGGAGGAGAAGAGTTCGTCATTTTGCTCGACGATTGCGATCTCAACGCTGCACAACAGCGCGCTGAGGCCCTGCGTCAGAGTATTGAAACCACGCATCTTCCCTACCGTGAAGGAATAATTCAGGTAACAGCCAGCTGCGGCGTCGCTGAATATCGGGCGGGAGAAACACTGAGTATGCTGATTAACCGCGCCGATATCGCGCTCTATCAGGCAAAACAGCAAGGGCGTAATCAGGTGGTCGGTGCCGCGCAATAGCGCGCCATCAATAAAAAGGCAACGGGGAGCATTATGTCTCCCCGTTATTTCATCTTAAATCGTCAAACAGGCTTTTCAGCCACTAAATACCATCATCTTTTGTCTGCACCCAAAACGCATGCACCAACCCAGGAAAATAACCTAACAGCGTCAGAATAATATTCAGAATAAATGCCCCACCGATGCCTTTCCCCAGTAACACGCCCAACGGTGGCAAGAGAATAGTCAGTACAATACGCCAAAATCCCATATCAACCTCCGTAACGTGATGATTCCTTATGAAAGTAGTTCAGCACATAGGATTTGTCAGTACGGGACGAGATGATTGAGAGTAATCTTTGCTGGGAAAATGAAAGCCTGTGTTTCAGTGCCCCAGGACCACACCACCATCCATCAGGACATGTCACATGGCGAGTACTCGTCTCTGCGCCCTATTGATCAAATGACCGAAGGCGTTATGCCACGTACTACTCTCCTCATTATTAATTCAATTAACTATTCATAATAATAAGAAAAACCGTCAAAAAATATTATTTGAAATACATAGCAGAGGAAAAATAATTCTCTCAATAATTAAATACGCTCTGAATTTATATTTCCCGAGCGCCTTGAAAACCAGATTTAATTTTCTACACTTAATCGCGATGCAAGGACTTGCATCTAAAAACAGCGATTAACATTGGAGATTGTTATGAAAAAGAAATTCGCATTCCCTTTATTATTGTCACTGACTACGATTTTCAGCGCGTATGCTTATTCAGAAACATCCAGTCTTAATGATAAAGAAGGCCCGCCAGTTAAATTCGCCGAAACAGCCTTCGCCCAACTGGATGGAAGCAACAGCGTATTATCTGCTTCTGAAACGGGAGAGGCACCTGCACAAAACGGTGCGCTGCGGGCACCTGCGCCACCGCTGAGTCGGCTTGCTATCTATGCTGTCGGTTCATCAAACTGCAATTGGGAATATATGACCACGGTTGGCCAATTTTCAACAACGTGCGATCACGGAGGGTCACAACTTCGCGTTGCCGTACAGGAAATTGGTTATGGTGGTAATGCCATTGCCTGGATGAACTCAGGCCAATTAGCAAATTCTAAGAATTACCAGAATGATTCTATTTGTTTGGTAGGGACATCCTACGTTTTTCCTTGCCCCGTCGGTGGCACGGTTGTTGGCTGGATGAAATATTACAACCTTGACGGTTCGCAGAATGGTATATTTAAATTCCAGGACACATCAATAAACGCGCCTTGGAATACCCTATACACTCAGATCAGCATTAAATAATATCCTTTCAGTCCCATCGATAAATAAAGGCCAATTCACACTTGGCCTTTTTTATTACGCGAACATATTAACCTTTACGGCTTTATCCTGAAAACGAAGCAACGCATCAGCAGCGCGTTGCAGGCCTTCTGCGCTCGACTTTTCATTACGCGATAACGCCCCATCAATCCCTTCCTGAATTTTGGAGAACACGTTCATAGGCTGGTGCGATGAAGTGGGTGCGGTGCCATCGTAAACGACTTTAGACAACGCGGTAGGAGCCATGAAACCCAACAATGATGACGATTCGTCGAGATCCATCTGTCCACTTTGGATCAGGCTGTTTACGGTTTCGGTTAACGCTTGTGGCGTCATATTCGTGAAATCGTATTTCTTAACCTGAGTAGCGGAGGTAGAAGCGTTATTTGCACTCACCTCCTGCGTTTTCCCAGCTAAAACAGCAGCAAATGAGGCTTGATTACCAGCCTGAGCCGTTGAGTTAGCGATCGAAGCGCGATGCGCAAAAAGGCCATTCTCTCCAGTCTCAATTTTCATATTCTTCCCTCTCAGTCGTTATGAATATGCAATGCATCCAAGCAAACGATATGTCAGCGCTTTCAGTATAGGATTCTCGATGAAAATGTCCCTATTTGATTGGAGGAATAGCGCCGTAAACTTCAACTTGCTCAAATGTTCAGCAACATAAAAGCGCCCTCCTCGCTCAGCTTATGTGTACCTGGACGCATGGCAGGTATAATAAATACTCATACCTAGTGCCTACTTACAGAGGATCAATAATGAAAAAGCGAGCCATTGCTCTTTTTGCGCTACTGCCCATCACTCAAGCCGCCGCCACAGATTGTGGCAACGCCAACACGCAGCTGGAAATGAGCCAGTGTGCGACTAATGAATATAAAAAAGTGGATGGCGAGCTTAATCGGCTGTATCAGGACGTCGTCAAACGCCTGGTGATTGAAGAACACAAGGCGTTGCTCAAGTCAGCACAGAGAAAATGGATCGCGTACCGCGACGCTGACTGTGAGTTTCAGACCTTCCCGACAACCGGAGGATCGGTGCATGGCATGGTGTATTCCCAGTGCCTGACGCAGAAAACCGCCGAGCGCGTAGAAGAATTCAAAAGCATGCTACGTTGTGAAGAAGGGGATTTAAGCTGTCCGCTTTAAGCCACTACCAAGTGTGGAAAGCGTCACAGACTCAATGCGAGGTAAGTGTTTGAATAGCGGTGGAGAGACGGGGGGATTTGAACCCCCGGTAGCATTGCCCTACTCCCGTTTTCGGGACGGGTTCGGTCAGTCGCTCCAGCATCTCTCCGTTAGCAGTTGCCATGATGCCTACTTTTACGGCATGTTAACAGCACCCGCCCTCGCCTTTAAATTCAAGTGACGACTGAACGAGCAATAACAATGATTAAATGGCCGTGGAAAAACACTCAACCTCAGGTGCAGACGCTTGAACACTGGCACGCTGCGATTTCCATCCCGCTTCTCGCTCCGTTGAGCGATGAAGAGCGCCAGCAGTTGGTCGCCCTTGCCGACCAGTTTCTGAAGCAAAAGCGCCTGATTCCGTTGCAGGAGCTGGTGTTGACGGACATCATGCAGCAACGCATCGCCCTGCTGTTTTCCCTGCCGGTGCTGTCGCTGGGACTGGATGCGTTGGATGGCTTCCATGAAGTTCTGATTTACCCCGGCCCGTTTATTGTTGAGGAAGAGTGGCAGGATGACATCGGGCTCGTGCACAAGGGGAAAATAGTGCAATCCGGCCAAAGCTGGGATCAGGGGCCGATTGTCCTCAACTGGCAGGAAGTGCAGGATTCCTTCGACCTCTCCGGGTTCAACCTCATCATTCATGAAGTCGCGCACAAGCTGGACATCCGTAGCAGCGGTGAAGCGACGGGCGTCCCCCTTATCCCTCTGCGCGAGATTGCTGCGTGGGAACAGCATCTGCACGGCGCGATGGATGCCATGCAGGAAGAAATCGATCTGGTGGGCGAAGATGCCGCCAGCATGGATCCCTACGCCGTACACGATCCAGCAGAGTGCTTTGCGGTGCTGTCGGAATACTTCTTCAGCGCTCCCGAACTTCTCGAAACACGTTTCCCCGAGCTGTACCGCTGCTTCCAAAAGTTCTATCAGCAGGATCCGCTCACCCGTCTAAAAAACTGGCAAAGCAGCACCCATTACCGTGCGCCATCCATTTACTAACTCATAAAAAAACAGCGAATTGTACACAGCCTAAACAGTCAGACGATAAAGCTGATTTTGCCGTTGACAGTACCGCGGGTGGCGGATATCATGCGCCCCGTTCACACGATTCCTCTGTAGTTCAGTCGGTAGAACGGCGGACTGTTAATCCGTATGTCACTGGTTCGAGTCCAGTCAGAGGAGCCATTTTAGAGAAAGCAGACGTTCACTGACGTCTGCTTTTTTGCTTTTTATCAATTGGTTATCCCCTTCTTCAGGTTCTCCCTCGTTCACCAAAAAACACTCGAAGCCATACCCTTTTGCTGGTAAAAATACTGGTAAAGCTGGTTCGATTTCGTTTTTACCAGCAATCGGAGGGAACCGTCATGTCACTTACTGATACTAAAGTAAAAAATGCCAAGCCGTCAGAAAAGGTGGTTAAGCTCACTGACGGGTTCGGCCTCTACCTGCTGGTACATCCCAACGGTTCAAAATACTGGCAGTTAGGCTATCGCTTCGAAGGGAAACAGAAAGTGTTCTCCATCGGCGTCTACCCTGCCGTATCTCTGGCTGATGCCAGACAACGACGAGATGAAGCAAAAAAGCTGTTGGCGGCTGGCATTGATCCGAGCGCCAAAAAACAGGCTGACAACAAAATCGTTCAAGAACGACGTAACAACACCCGCGCTTTCAAAACCGTTGCCAAAAGCTGGTTTGCCACCAAAACCACATGGTCGGAAGATTATCAGCGTTCGGTATGGACCCGGCTGGAAACTTACCTGTTCCCTGATATTGGTGAAAAAGATATTGCTGAACTGGATACAGGCGATCTGCTGGTTCCCATCAAAAAGATAGAGAAGCTGGGTTATCTGGAAATCGCTATGCGGGTGAAACAGTATGCCACTGCCATTATGCGTTATGCCGTCCAGCAAAAGATGATCCGTTTCAATCCGGCCTATGATTTGGAAGGCGCGGTTCAGAAGCCGCAAACGGAACACCGTCCCGCGATCGAACTGGAAGAGATACCTACCCTATTGGAACGTATTGAAGCCTATAAAGGCCGTAGCAGGCTGACCCAATTAGCGATAAAACTCAATCTGCTAATTTTTGTGCGTTCCAGCGAACTCCGCTTTGCCCGATGGTCAGAGATCGATTTCAAAAGCGCTTTGTGGGTTATCCCTGAACAGCGTGAAGCCATTGAAGGGATCAAGCATTCAGGCCGTGGTGCCAAAATGCGCAGGAAACATTATGTTCCTCTATGCGATCAAGCACTGGCAATTTTAGAAGAGCTTAAAGACCTCACCTATGACGTTAACGGTGATGACGGCTTTATCCTGACTGGCTGTTATGATGCGATGAAGCCGATGAGTGAAAACACCATCAACAAGGCACTGCGCAAAATGGGCTATGACACCAAAACCGATCTGTGTGGTCATGGTTTCCGAACGCTGGCGTGTAGTGCCTTAATTGAATCAGGGATCTGGCCTGAAGATGTGGTTGAACTTCAAATGAGCCACATGGAAAAGAACAACGTTCGTGCTGCCTACACCCACAAGGCCAAACACCTTGAACAACGCCGCCTGATGCTGCAATGGTGGGCTGATTTTCTGGATGCTAACAGCAACGGGATGATTAGGCCGTTTGAGTTTGCGCAAGAGATAGATTGAGCAAAGGCCAAGGATGGCCCATGAAAAATTAGCAGTTTATAACCAACCAATCTGGCATTTTCATCATGACAGGAGTAGGCTAGTTTTTAGTGGGATCTAATGATCACCTGCTATGTCAGCGTAGAAACTCCCAAAAAATATTAAACTCTTGAGTTGTAGAAATGCTAAATAAAAGCTGGTTAAATTAAGAGCGTCGTTGACTAGATAGAAATTTGAATAACTCGCGGATTACCTGCATATGTTTTTATGGCTTATCTTCAACGATATCAAAATTACCTGTTGGGATAGAAACACTTCAGGATTGCTTGATATAAGTAATACGCAAAAGACATCTATTTTACAAGCATTACACCTTAAATTATCATTTCAGAAAAAAGAGCTACTTATGACAGATGCAGAAAAGAATAAAAAATTCGCTGGGACTATCGATATGGACATATCAAAAATAACTACGCCAGAAGAAATGCTTGAGCTTGCTGCTAACGAAAAGCTCAAGTTAGCTCAGCTAAAAACGTTGATTGAGATACACCCCGGAATTGTTCAGGCTTCCATTGAAGCAATGCAATCACTCGCAAAAGTGAGTGAAACTGCAGGAAATAGCCAGATAGAATCAGTAAAAACGATAAAAGAGTCTATTTCCGGTACAGTGGATGTTTTGAAAATCCTTGCGCAAACTGCACAATCTGATAGCACCCGTGAAAAAATTGCCGAATTACTAATAGAACTTGCAAAACAACACAAGGAACTCTGCCTGATAACGGAGAGAATCAATAAAAATAATAATAAGCTTTGGAAGAAAATTGTGATAACAATTGGAGGAGCAGCTATGTTAGTTATTGGCGGAGTTGCAACTGCAGTTACGCTTAAAAAATAACAAATATTAATTACCCAATAATAACATGCAGCATGAGGCTAAATCATGGATGAGAGATATATAATTGCTCCGCATAAAACCAATTTATCATATAAATTCGATGGTAATGAAAAGGCTACTATTGAATTGGAAATGCACCTGATTTTCGATACAGTTAACTAACAAGTGATTACTATTTGCAACTCATTGGAAGAAGCACAGATAAAGATTGAAGAACTAAAAAGAAAAGTTAGTTCAAGACTTCGTATGTAATAAAAGGTATCTCGTTATATATCCTATGATGCTCTTTAATCTCAGGAGCATCAAAATAAGCATACATATTGCTACCATCAGGAAATACATACCAACAGCAACCATTGGATTTATGTCCCCATTGCGCACGAATAAATCCTTTTCTAATATTGACACCTTTAGGCCAATCAGTGATTTTCTCTATCAAAAAAGAGTTATCGTCTTTCGTTGCTAACGAAAATAAAGAAAACTCATCAACATCAACGATAAAAGGCATCTTTACATATCTCTGATAAACCCTTCCATCTTCATGTAAAAAGAATAGTTCTTTACCACACCAAGAGATTTTATTTTGATCATATTTAGCTGAATCTAATTCCTTCACATTATCAGGCCAGTTTTTTTATACGTTAATTAATATTTTCATTTAAAAGCTTATGTTATTTATAGATATAGTCAGATATAACAAGGTGAGTTATATTGTCAATGAGTCATAATGAATTTTATTTGAAATAAATAATTTCACTGAAAGGCGATGCTAAATATCCCCCCTTCAACTTAACACAGAACCGTTTAAGCTCTGCTGAACCAATTACTTAAACCAACACCCCAGACTTATCCCATCATTCGCAACCGACCACATCCAACTGTTCACGCAGTTCTGAAGCTATACGGGTCTGAAAGGCTGGATGCTTGCACGGTATGGATTTTATATCGCATTAACTAATTGAATTGACTAGTAACAGCCCTAGTCTTAAATTGCAGCCTATATGATTCGCGCCTGTATACAAGGCTACCTATGAACTAATTTCGCCCCTGAAAGGTACTGCAATACCAGACAGGGGCTAACCTCAACGTTAGAAGGATAACGCTATGGCTGTCTGTCAGTTTACCTATTCCCTTCCTGAAAATCTGCATCTGGCTACTGCTTTTTTTGCCACATATCAATATCCAGCAGCGGGGGCTTATCATGTTCGATAACACACCACTGGAACTGGAAGAAATCATCGATCAGTGTCGGGCATTAATTTACACCGTTGTTGAACTGGATGAACCCAAGGCAAAAGAGATTTTGATCTTTGTTTTGTGGGAACGGATTGATCTGTTATTTCGTACTTTTCATACGCCAGAAGTGATTCCAGTAGAACAGCTTTAATTGTGTGGTAAGTTGAGCAGCACACAGGTCGTTGTGCTGCTATTTCGAGATCGTAATTTAATTTGTGTAATTACCACTTCATTTCTTCTGTTGGCATAACTGTTATTGATTCAACAGTATTTTTCTCGGTATAAACTATCTGCATTGCTAAAGGTATATGAAAACCATCTAACTTATACTTTTCTTTCATTCCAAACTGAAGACCTCCAATAACCTTGGAAGGGATGGTTTTCTCTGGAATGCCGAATTTTTCATGCATCCAGTCGATGCTCATTTCCTTCTTAAAAGGAAGAGGAAGCTCATTTGGGAATTGCCGTATTGGCCTGTCTTCATCAAAGAGTGTAAGTGTTACACAAAACAGTTCTCTCGATGAACGATGAAAATATAAGTAAACAGATTCTTTGACCATATCTAAATCTAATACAGGATCGCCTGAATCCCCTTTAGGCCTAGTTTTATAAGGGATCAATCCTTCATCAAAGATATCTTGGTAGGTTTTGCCTATTCGATTAAATAATGCTTCAACATTCACAGTCATTTTTACAATCTTTTTCAGGATTAAAAATCATACTTTAGCCATCTAATTTATTTATTAATTCTTTTATCTTGTTCCTTAAAAAATCTTTATCCCAATGTACACTCTCCTCATATAACGGGCTATCCCAATTTCCATTTTTTATTATGCATATTTTAAAGTTCCCATCATCTTCAAATGCAGGATACCAGCCTATATCTAGGATATTCCCATTCGAGCATGATAACATCAATAAATCCTCATCTAATTTATTAATTTCCTCTGAAACTGCTTTATTGAAATCAATACCAGATAATTCATCAAAAACACTATCCAGATGATTAATCATGTATACATCGCCCAAAATAACTATTTCACTTTTCATTTCATTAACCTTCTTGCTTCTTGTTCGCCAATGGGGTGAGAATGAATCGTTCCTTGTGACTCCTTTGTCACAACCCATGAAGTTTCTTTTCCTTTATATGCCCCTTTCACTTCGTCAAAATGCATAATCTTCCAGTTTTGTCCGTTTGAAGTCGACATACCATTTTCCCAAACCTCATGATCTATAGAGGGAATATCTACATTAGGCTTAAATTTAGCTGGCCCACTTTTTGTGGTTTTAATCACTTCACCCCAAGATAATCCCTTCGGCGGATAATGCTTGTATCCGTGTGTATAAGATATCTTACTTTCTGATAAATAAATATAAATCGGTGGAAACGCATTCTCAGGGAACACCAGAATGTAATCCCGAAAATCCTTCTCGTCCGGCATTGGTGTCGCAAGAATGCTGACATCATCCATCTCTGGAATTTCAAATCCCGGCACTGCTGACGGAATAACAGGCTGTTCACCGTGCGCCGTGTCTGTAGGTAATTCCATACCCGGATTATCCGGTGTCCATAAAATTGTTGGTCCTGTTGCGCCTTCTTCCCAGAACTCGTAACGGTTATTGGGGAAATCATGTTTCAGTAATCTGACGCGCACCTGATCGCGACCACTTTCCATACTGGTGTGGTAGCCAACCGCCTTCAACCTGCCTGTTTCCTCATCTTCTCCCCACTGATAACGAACACGGCTGGGAACTGAACCCTGCTTCTTCGCTACCTCCAGTAGCTTTTCCTGTATCAGCAAATCGTCTTTTTCACCTTTCAGATGTTGCTGAATCAATGCTCCCATTAACAGAAAACTTTGCGCCATCTGCAACTGGCCTTGCCAGATTGATGGACCAGAAAGACGTTTCACCTGATGTGTCAGTGCTTTCGCTGCATCCTGATTGGCCTGCGCCACAGCACCACCCGCAGCAGCGGTCGCCCCCGCCTGTGCTGCCGTCCCTGCCATCACCAGTTGTTGAGGTGGTGGCAACATTGCCGCATCCGCTTTACCCACTAACAAGTCAAATATCGTTTTATACCACGGCTCCATCGGGGGTATCTGAGGCTTGTTAATCGCACCGGGCGGGGTCTTGGGTAACGGTTCGTTTTTTCCGGCAAATGACTGAGGGGGAGAAACAGCAGAAGACGTATTTTTCTTTTTCGCTGCCTGCGCATACTGCTTTACCTCAACTGATTTTTCTTGCGAGGGATTAGCCTGCTCAACAGGTTCAGCGACATAAAAACTCATCTCCCCGATGTTGCCCTGTGGCTCTTCTTCTTTGCCCGCATCGGTACAACCCGCGCCACGTAAACAGGATTTGGCAAAAACAGGCTCAACTGCCAGCATTGGTGTTAACGCCAGCAATGGCGCACGGGTTAATGCTGCCTGTTTAGCACAGTCCTGAACGGGAGAACGATGAGGGGTATCACCAATAATGACGTTGCCACTGCCGGAGACAATGACACCACCGCAATTGATACCATCCCCAATACGCGCAGCATTTTTACCGTTAATAATGACGGTGGATGAACCTTCGGCAATTTTTCGGGAATGAACACCATGGGGTGCATTGGGACAGGGACAACCGTGAAGCAGAACAGCATCACCTTGTCGGGCAGCAGGCTGACCATTAATAATTACATCAGAACTGCCTTCGATTATCGGGGTTTCAGGGAAACAGTCATGACCACTTCCAGTGTCGTTGAGACGAGCAGCACCCGGCATTGTCATTTTCCTTTGACAGTAAAACATTCCTTTTGAAGGCTGAATGTTGGGCGCTTTTTATGGATGATTCAATACCGAAACCCGTATCAGGCATCGATACAGAGATGATGAATGAGATTTTTATTTAGGTTCAGATATTATTTCTTATTAAGTCATAAACCTGTCAAAAAATCCCTATTCGCCCTACGCTTACTGAGATAATGAAACGCTGATATCACTACTGCTATGAAATCCAGAACTTGCCATAACCACCTGAACAACATCGCCCTGCTTTACTGCGGTAGTAAACATACGCAATGCCGCGCCCGTATTTTCATAACCCCAGTAATGTCCACGACTCCCCGCTTTCCAGACCGTAATGGAGGTCGTGATTTGCCCCACCGTCTTACCCCCTACCAGAACATTAAACGTAGCTGAACCGGTGTGTGTACCATCTGCCGGATAAAATTTTGACGCCACAAACACATTAAGATAGTTAAAATCCCCTGTAGACTGAAAACGTAAACTGTCAGTGGCTGTTCGGGTGATACTTCCTCCTCCGATGCCCCTCCATTCCCCATTCTGGCAGTATAGGATTGATCCCTCACTATTTTTACTTATCAATCCGTCTGAAGCGCACGATGATCCGGCTACAGATGTTGATGTGGGTTGAAAATATTGACCAGATACCGTCCTTGATGAAGTTATGTTTCCACCTGCTGAAATATGCCTCGAAGCGCCGATATCTCCATTACTATTTAAGTAAGATTTAATGGTTCTATCAGAACCTGTTGCTATAGTTCCAACGGCATAAATATCCCATGTTCTTATACCACCTCCCCATCCATCAGGTAAATCATGAGGATTTAATCCATTAGTAGCGATCCTACCACCAAAATAACCCTCATTTTTTACAGTTAAATGATTATTAGAAATAAGTTCTTGTCCAGCAGAAACCACACCAGCAATACTTAAATTTCCAGAAGCTGTTATATCTTTTGCGTTATTAATACTATGACCGCCCATATTCAGATCACCCGTCATTGGTAATGTTCCATCACGACGTAGATAAACCGAATACATAGAGCTGTCATATCCAACACGGTAGGCCAGCAATCCCGCTGCATTTATCCCACTGTAGCTATTTTGGTTCTCAGCCCATTGACCAGCGGTTCCCGATGCCACCGTAGCGGATTGCGTCATACCACTATCAATGCCAGCCGCCTGCATAGCACGGCCTAATAAGTCATAGCGAACACGGTTCCCTTCTGACCACGGCAACGTGGTGATAACCAGTCCGTTAATAACGTAATTAGGTGAACCCCCATCGCGCTTTAACATGATTTTATAAGATGATTTCTGCGCATTGATTCCGGTATAGCTAACAGGCAACAGCCCTTCATTCACTAACGTTTGATAAGTGATTTCACAACCGTTAGCCGTACAGTTTCTTGGTCCCGGATCACTGCTCTGGCTGCTGCTTGAAGTTAATGTTGAAAGTTTGTCATAACGAATACTGATATAACGATTAACCGCCTCCCCCATCTGTTTCATTTGAGCACCAACGGTATTCGCCACTACTTTCTCTTGATCGCTTTTCATGTCCTGAAACTTCATGAATGCCATTGCTGTGCCGATACCTAACACCAATGTGATTTCCAATAGGGAAAACCCTTTTTGATTTATTATTTTCATTTTCACCGTCCTTTTTTACTTACATGAACTTTAATTAGCAAAAATAAAAAAGTGGTCAAGATATCATTTCACTTTATTTATTGAGCAAACCAGTTCTTTATTAGCACAATGGAAGAAAAAAATAACTAATGACTACATCAATAACCAAATCCAAATGAGATGACATTCATCTCATTAGAACAATACTTAGTGACTTCATCGACATTTTTAACCCCCTGCTTCACAGTACCACTGGTTCCGACTTCATTACCTTCTTCATCATAACCCTCATTATCACCAACAGATATATTTGAAAACATGGATGCCGTTGCTAACACTAGCTTGGCACACTCAACAGAAGGAACATTATTGTAGGTAATATTAAAGCCATGATTACTATAACTAAAGCTCACAGGCCCTTTCCATATATTAACCACCTGATAAGTATTCCCAACTCTCATTTGGCTTGGTATGATTTTCGCGTCAATTAATGTTCTTGCATTGATGCCTGTATAATTAGTACTGGAACCATAAATAGCATTTATCCCAGACACGATAGCGGTAATATTTTTTACTTCAATCTCTGCACGCTGTGCCGCCTGAGCCTTGGGGTAAATCATAAATGCACTGACAATCAACCCGGCAATAACACCTAAAACCAATATTAGCTCAAGCAGAGAGAACCCTTTTCTATATTTTCTATTTTTTAATAGCACCATGTTTAACTCCTTTTCATTCAAACGATGAAAAACAGATAAACAATTACATTGAATCAAACAATAGATAGCTGCACGTAATTAGCGGGATAACTGACGAACGGCTGATGCGAGAGAAATAGGTTCTATATTCAGATCTTTCACACACTCTATTCTTCCATCAGGATACACTTTTACCAGTTTTCCTTCTGAAATAGAGTGGATAGGCATTCCAGCCCTGAATGCCTCGCTGATCGCTTTCTGTGAGGCGTTTTTGGCAATTCGACTTAACACAGCCGTATCCTCAAGCGGATTTTTCTTTGATTTCTTCTTTTTCATTATTTCCTCCGTCTCCATACTGATATATAATTTATCACTGATATGTGTCAAATTTCGATATACCCATCAATGATTCTTTATCACCATCAGGATAATAAGCTATGAGTGAAGCTCTCAAAGTATTAAATAACATTCGTACCCTGCGTGCTCAGGCACGAGAAACCGATCTGGCGACACTGGAAGAAATGCTGGAAAAGCTCACCGTTATTGTTGAAGAGCGCCGTGAAGAAGAAACCAAAGTTCAACAAGAACAGGCTGAACGTCTGGCAAAAATTGAAGCTCTTCGTGCCAAACTGTTAGAAGATGGTATCGATCCTGCTGAACTGCTTGGTTCTGTTTCTGCCACCAAGTCAACAAAATCTAAACGTGCTCCTCGTCCAGCCAAATATAAATATGTCGATGAAAACGGCAATGAAAAGTTATGGACAGGTCAGGGCCGTACACCAAAAGCTATCGCTGCTGCGCTAGAAAATGGTAAGAGCTTGGAAGATTTTGAGCTCTGATCGTTTCTACTTCGCTAGAAATAATAAGGGCCAACCAATTGAAATGGCCCTTAAGCATATCAGGAAATAAATTTTATCCCCTGCTTTAGCACCAGATCGCAAGCCTTCGTTTTAACTTTTTCAGCCAATGGCGTATTCCCGATATTGTTCAGGTTCAACTGTTTTCCATCAAGGGTATTCAAAAGGCCAGCAAGTCCCTGTGTGTAATCTGTCTGTTTTTTCTCATCCTGAGAGCTTAAACCAAGCTTGTCCAGCAATTGATTTTTGATATTTTCCGTGTTAGTTGCAGAAACCAGTTTCTGTTTCAGGCAATATTGCAAAATCCCAGCAGCATTATTCATATTGCCAGCACTCAGCGCCTGATTGCCGTTTGTAAGAAGTCCAGAAAGTCCACTCAACGCTTCAGATGAAGAGTTGTTTTGACTGAATTGACCAACTGCATTGGAAAGCGAGTCCTGTAGACTTGCTGCCTGAACATAACCCGACACTATAAAAATAGCCAAACCAACGACACCTACTGCGTTTCTGACTGATTTCATGACAATCTTGCTCTCTGCTTGATTAAGATACCGTAAACGATATCGCGAAGTATATTACTGAAAAAGTAGAAATCTCTGTGTTTTTTATATCTTTTTATTTAAATTAGCTACCGCGCCCTCTGGGGCTTGCTCAACAGTTCACCGACCTAAAAAAAAGTTTTAGGTCGGCTCACCGTTCGGACGTGAAAAGGAAAACTACTGTTTGGATTTATTTATAACATTTTCGATATAGGCTTGGCCTTGTGCTTTATACCTTTCAATATCACTTTCATGAAGATTCGGGATATCAAGCAGAATCCCAAAGACCAATTCCTTATCTACATAACCAATATCACATCCTAAAACTTTGGCAACCTCAGCACCGAAAATAATTTTCTGACGTGTATTTTCTTTTTTCGTTTGCTGTTTCTTTTTAGCTTCCAAGAAGTATAGACGTTCTTGTGCTGAAGCAATTTGTTGTTTGATTGTTTTTGTTGTCATATGTCATTCCCCCAATATTTTCTATTTTTATCATAAGGAGTATTCACATAGTCATCATTATTCAGTTTTTTCTTGATTGATTTTATCTTCAATTTAAATTGCTGTTTAACCTGATGCTCTCTGAATTTCTCCCTTATCTGATTCACTCGTTTTTCTGCTTCTAAATAGGCTTTTTCTGTATCGGTATAGATACCATCATCTAAAAGTCGCTTGGCTTCCCAATCAATAGCTTCATCATTATTTTTATACATTACACCTCCTTGTTTTAATTTCATTATCATGTAATAGCATAATTAGAAAATAAATCAACATAGTAATAATTTTTTATTCCCACTAATAAATAAACTCTTCAGAAAGCGCAATAATTAATAAAACATAATTTAATCACAAATTAAAAATAACATAATAACACCCATAGGCACCCTGTCTATTTTATATTCTAAAATACTTTTAAATTTATGATACTAGAAGATCAAAATTATATTTAAACTAGGTAGTTTATATAAATAGCTAAAGTTTTTAAAAGATCTGCCGATATTATTTTCCTGATTAATATTTCATAACAATATTCATGCATAACTCAAATCTAGAAACTAAAATTTATGATGTATATTGGGAAGGCCCATACTCGTTAGATGCGATTACTCAGGATAAAGGCAGAGATATTGTGAAGGAATGGCATTGCCTTTATCAAATTTATGGTGATCATCCCACTTATGGCCGTGATGTGTTGTTATACATTGGAAAAACGGAAAGAGACATAATGAAAAGACTGTCAGAACACTACAACCGCTTTTCTAATCAGTGCGATGAGGTCAAGGTGTTCCTTGCTTCATTTGGAGAATTTACTATCTGGAAGGAAATGCGTTCTGGAAACTATGATCCTGTCAGTAAGGATAATACCGAACTAAACGCGATTGAATCTCTGTTAATCTATGCACATCAGCCAGCATACAATATAATGTTGTTATCCAGCACTCAGTTCGAGAAGTTAAATTTCCGAATATTTAACACTGGAAGAAGAAAATCACTTATGCCCGAGATAAGCACTCAGTTTTATCGTGATGATAGGTAATAGCAGGTATCTTTTTATCTATTTTAACTAATGAGATGAAAAATGGAAAACGACAAAATTTATCATTTCACAACATATGAAAATTTCGTAAAAATAATAGAATCAAGAAAAATTTTTATGTTTAATGCATTCAGCATGCAGGATAAACAGGAGGTAATCGCAGGCCTTGAGATGGCTGTATCTGTTATTGACGAGATCATTAACTCAATAGAAAATAATGACATATTGGTTGATTCATTTAACTGTGCTAGACATACTATCAATAAACATTTAGATAAGATTAAAGCAGAAGATACATCTCCACAGGACATTTTCTATTTTTATATATTGTCTCTGTGCAACAACATTCATAACAACTACCTATGGGAGAACTATGCATCTGGAAACACTGGTGTTGCGATTGAGTTTAGCCACAGTGAAATAGAAGGAAATATTTCACCGTATGAGGATGACAAAGGTGCTATTAATTTTGGAAACCGAGAGCAATTTATACAATACCTTCTGGGGTTTATTAATAATTTACCACTACGCCCAATTCATTATAAATCAGAAGATTATAGGAACAGATTAAGGTCAGAACTCGAACGATTCAGGGGTGAAGAATTTAAAGATAAAAATTGCTCTGTCTGGATACAACTTATAACATTTAACCTTTCATCAAGCTATAAACTCACGTCTGAGACGGATTACTCAAAAGAAGAAGAGATACGATTCTTGTTTAGCTTGTCTCATACAGGCGCACCTTACGATTTAGTATCTCCTTTCAATAAATATCTCTATAACATAGATAATTTAGCAGTAAATGGTAGGAGATATATTCCTCTCCATCTAAACCCATTGGGAAACAAAACTGCACCTCTTACCTTTGCGGAGCAAGATGAGGTTATCATGTCTGGACACTATCCTTTTGCACATATTACGAGGATTGTGTTAGGTAAAGAGAATACAATATCGCCAAAAGATATTAATCTATTATTGAATCAAAATGGTTTCAATAATGTCGAAGTAATAAAAATGGCTTAGTTGCATGCTTACAGGATATTTATATGAGGTAAATTAACATGCTTTTAATAAACATAAAAAAAACTTAACCCCCCTGATGGTTAGTTTATTGTACAACGTTTTCTATATGCATGATTTCTTTTTTTTACTCACACAAAAAACACCATGTGATAAATAATAAAAGTGATATTTAAAATTATAAGTTGATACTAATGACTATTAAGGGCTAAAAATGAGTTACGAAAGGTTAAACATCTCTATCGATGATTACAATGAATTAAAAACGAAATTACATGCTGAACTTACGAAAATCACTAATATTTTTACAAGGGAAAATTATAGACAAGAGGATGATTTTTTCGCTGCATTTTGCGCTGGGTTATCATTAGCAGAGATATCTTTTGGTAATGGATATTATTTACGCTTTAAGACATCAAAAACTGCACACAAGGGAAAAAATTCTCCTGAACACAGATTCGGATGTGATTTTGGGATTAAGATAGAATGGATTTCTACATCCGATGAAAGCCTTCAAAAAGGTATCATAGGTCAGGCCAAAAATAACACGTTAAAAAGCTCTGATACTAAAGATCTCTCAGTACAATGCGCGAAGATGGCGAGAGTCACTGAACATTATATCGTGATTTTAAGAGATAACAGCCATCAGATTCCTGTCGTTCATATAGGAGATCGTGAAAAGAAGTATTTCCATGAAGATAGTATAATTTTCGATGATTATCTTATAGACCATGTTATGGCTTGTTTACATGGAGAAACTAATACAGATGACATTAATACAATGTTAAAAAGTGGTCTTGATGAGTTCAATAGATTTCTTATCGAGATAGAAACAAACTTACCTAAGCCAAAAATAACACTAAAACCTAAGCGTCAGAATAAACCTAAAAATAGGCCTTAACGAATAGAATATGCATGGCAACATCAACCGTTGCCATGTTCAATTATCGCCCATTTGACTCGAATAGCCCCCACGCAATTTTATCATTTTTAGTCAGGAGGTTTTCCTTTTCTAAGTAAGCCTTCAATATATCGAATCCATACTCACCATCAGAGCGGGAATAAAAATCCCACCTCGGATATTTAACTCTTAACTTGAAATATTCAGACTTGACTAAATTTCCATCAAAAAAAGAACGAATGATATCAAATGTGTCACGGCCTTTAAGATCAAGAACGTCTCCATTTTCATCATATAATGCATTGATATCTTTAAGCTCTTTAAGTTTGAATAGCTCTCTCAAATAAACGAAAGGTACATTATGAGATAAGCGAACAAGATCACTCTCTGTAAACATAACACCCTGTTTAAGCATTTTTATGACTATCGGATTAGACATTAAATTGTAAGTCAAAAAATGCAAATTGCTTGAAAAAGCATTCACCGAAAATGCCACATTTTTTCTATAATCAAAGAAGTTGATTCCATACCAGACAGGGGCTAGAAAGCTATTCCCACACACATAATCAAACGTTGTCTTTGAGAACCTTCTTTCAAATTTATCGATAACATCATCCCTGCTGAGTTTCATGTATTTCCTTTGAGGTGATATTTTTATGCTTGGAGAAATCTTTTTCATTTCCTTAATAAAATCATCTTGTCTCAAGACAAGGTTAAAGTCATTGTTGGTATAGTGTCTAAAGCTTACAACTGTACCATCTTTAAGGCGTGCTGCTGTTGTTATCAAGCCTCCCATTATGAATCCTCTCTTGTTAATTAATAATTGTTATATATTAATTACTCAAATTATTATTCCTTGTCAAAAAAAACACAAAACAAAAACCCAAAATGGCAAGGTAAAATAAAAATCAACAACACCACACGATAGTAATCACTAACTATTTTATCTAATACTCTCCGCGTTACTTATTTTTGTTTATTAGTGATTTTCATTTCACATATTGAATTTTAATCCTGATTTTCATAGTTAACCTGTTAATTGTGCAACAGGGAAAACTACCGATAAAATCACCTATTTTCTTGTTTTAGCACTTTCCCGCCTTATGGCGGGATAAATTAACACTCTTTTTGTCCTTCGGACGCCATTTAAAACCCATCGCTTTAATATCGCGAAATACTTCGCCCGTTTATCCAGATTGCGCCGCTTAATTCGGCGTTTTGTTTTACAGGTGTTCATATATTTCGTATTAATTAAGTTGGGAGGCTTTTACATTGTTTCTTTTTTTAAGAAAACAATGCCCACTTATACACTGCTACGCAGCGTGTGGGGTCTACCGACGGTTGCCTGCCGCAGGCTAAAAACAAAACCAAGGTCAACACCAACCCCTGAGTTTTTCTTACGAAAAACTAAAATCAGCATGGTTAGCGTTAATGTTTATTTGATAGTTTTTATTATATTGAGGTTGTATCAGTTTATGGCGATTTTTCATCTGGAGTTTAAAATAGTAAAACGTTCTGAGGGCATGTCTTCCTGTAGGAAGGCAGCCTATCATGCACGTTGCAGAATAACAGATGATCGCACAGGTAATACCTACGATTTCAGCCACCGAACAGATTTATTCCATCATCTGATATTAGCACCTGTTTCAGCACCTGCTCATGTTATCGAAAGCTCAAGCACTTTGTGGAATGAAGTGGAAAGGGTTGAACGTCAGAAAGACGGTCAAACAGCCCGTTATTTTGATGTGGCTATTCCCTGTGAACTTAGCAATGAAGATAAGATAAAATTAGTAGCCGAATACTGTCAGAAAAATTTCGTTGATAAGGGAATGATTGCTGATATCGCTTTTCATGATCTTAACGGTAATAATCCTCATGCACATGCGATGCTGACATTAAAGCCGATCACCGTTGATGGCTTTGGTAAAAAAGAGAGAAGCTGGAACGACAAGAAAAACGTAATCCTTTGGCGTGAATCATGGGCTGTGATTGCCAATCGCTATCTTGCCGCGGCTGGCAGCAATGAGCGCATTGATCACCGCTCTATTGATACCCAACATACTGAAGCACTTGAGAATGCCACTATTACATTAGACGTTGAAGAAAAAGCATGGTGGATTTCTAAAGCAGCATTAACCAGCCGCCCGGCTATGCAGCGTATCCCGCGTGCTAAATGGAACAGTCAAACAGCGCAAAAACAACGTGCTGCTGAACAGGCTGTTCGTGATGAAATGAAACAGGAAGCTATAGCCACATATGGTGTCTTTAAAGATTTAGATCTACAGATAGTGGTAGACCTCAACAGTTTCACCGTTTCACATCTGCCAGAGCCAGTAGAAATTATCCTGACTGAAACGGGTTCACAGTCGTCATCATCAGAAGGTCAAAAACCTGTTCTGGTTGCCCCTGCACCTCATACACGCACTAAATTGAAAACCTCTCCCTCCTCAACTACCAGAGCGATTAAACGCGCTCCTGTTAAAAGTAAGAGGAAGCAGGATAAGCCACAGAAGGAAAATATTTTTAAACGCTTTACCTTACTGGTAGTAGGATACATAAAAGAAAGGTTTATCTGGGCTAAGAAGAAGCCTGCACCTGTTTCCGTGGATGCGAAACATGATAAGCGTATTGCCGAACACTATGTGTTTGATGAGGTGCAGGGTATCTATGTATCACGCACTGAGCATGAGAGACGAGCAAGGTTAAACAGTGACACTTATAGTCCAACTCCTGATGAGATCAGACGCTTTCCAAGCCGTCCGGTTAAGCCCGAACAACCAGATAACGCTCTGGACTACATACCTACGCTTTCGGCTGATAAGCCCCCAAAAACGCCTAAGTTAGTACCACCAAGTTTTCCGTCCTGCTGGAAATAATTTGAGCGCCTTGGCCCCTAAAACTAATGGTGTTAATTATTAGCGTGATACACAAAATAAATATTCCCCATATTAAAAAAACATAGTATATGTAAGATATAATTCATTGATTTATTAGAAGTTCATTTGAATTTATTTTAACCTATTAAGCAAGACACGGACAGTCCGATAAGGATTTAGCAATGACATCAACAGTAGATTTTTTTGAAACAGATTTCCCCGCGACACTTTACCCATTAAAAACGAATTTGATTTTATTCAAAAATCATGCGACTGATATGTCTGATTATATATATAGAAAAGTAATAAACTCATCATTCACGACAGATAGCTTCCTATCTCAACATAAAGTGTTTGCAACAAAGCCAAAAGGTCATCTTCGTAGAACTGTAAAGTTAGATCCCATTGCTGAATATTTTATTTATGATGTCATTTATCGAAACCGAGCTATATTTAGACCAGAAGTAAGTGAGAGAAGAAAAAGTTTCGGTTATAGATTTAAAGATGGAAGCCGCATACCAGTTCATATATCGTACAATGAATATAAACAGCATTTGCGTTCTTGCTCTCAAGAATATGCACACAACATTCATTTTGATGTAGCATCTTATTTTAATAGCTTATACCACCATGACGTAGTTAGTTGGTTTGAATCAAAAAATGCCGTCACAGCAACCGATGTAGGTGCTCTGGGGCAGTTTTTCAGAGAAATCAATGCTGGTAGAAGCATTGATTTTATGCCACATGGTATTTACCCGACAAAAATGATAGGCAATGAATTCTTAAAACTCATTGATCTACATGGACAACTTAAATCGGAAAAAATAGTGAGATTTATGGATGATTTTACACTATTTGATAATAATATAGATGTATTAAACAACGATTTCATTAAAATCCAACAATTGCTTGGACAGGTTTCACTTAATGTTAATCCATCCAAGACTTCCTTTGATAATTCAATAGGTGATATTAAAGATACCTTAAGCCAGATAAAAGCATCACTAAAAGAGATTGTGACTGAATATGAAGAAATTCCCACTGCCTCTGGTGTTGAGTTAGTTGAAATGAATATTGAAGTAATCAAGAATCTTGATATAAATCAGGTTAATGCCTTAATTGAACTTCTGAAAGATGAGAACTTGGAAGAAGCAGATGCGGATTTAATACTTGGCTTTCTGAGAACACATAACGATAGCTTACTTAGTCAGATACCTATGCTATTGACAAGGTTCCCCAACCTAATAAAACATATCTATACCGTTTGCTCTGGCATCAGAGACAAAAAAGAGTTAGTAAATGTATTACTCAACTATCTAAACTCAAACAGTAATTTCCTAGAGTATCAGTTATTCTGGATTGGTGCTATTGTTGAGGATTATTTATTAGGTGAAGGTGAATATGGTTCTGTTTTACTGAAATTATTTGAACTATCCGGTGATTTTAAGATTTCACGATCAAAAATATTAGAGATACCAGAAAATGGATTTGGTTTAAAGGAAATAAGAAATGGATACCTTAGCACAGGCCAGTCAGATTGGTTGTCATGGTCATCAGCAATAGGCTCAAGAAGCCAAAAACCCGGAGAAAGAAATTACATCCTTGATTATTTTTCAAAAGCATCACCTATAAACCACCTTATTGCATCATGTGTTAAGAAAATATAATTCGATGTGCAACATTCATATTTTTAAATATATCCAATATGAATGTTGCCTTGCTATGCAATAGAATTTATAAATTCAACTCAGCCGATAGTAACATTTTAAATCCCATCTTTATGCCCTAGAGCATCACGATAACGCTGCTGTTCAACAATACTCAGATTGGGATCAGACAGAACACTCCGCCCCTTCACAGCAATATCGTAATCAATTTGGGATTGTGTTTCATATTCTTTGTTCGGCTTAAAATAATCAGGTCGCGGTGCAGATGACGACGCAGAATAACCAGAATATGTTTTACTCCCAGCACAACCAAGATAAGCCAACAGACAGGCAAACAGGAAGCACAACGTCCACACCGTATTGTATCCATTAACTGTGTAGCCACTGCCATTCCCATTTAAAAACACACTATGACACCTAATCGCATAGACAATCAGGAATGATAACAGGATAACCGCCCTGCTTTTACCTACGGTTAAATGCTTACGTATAAATTTTATCGTTGGCACAAGTATAATCACAAACAGCCCAATAGCAGCAACAACCAGCCATATCGGGAACAGCCCGTATTTTTGTGTGGTGTTCTGCGATACCGTTATCAGTGATAGCACCAAGAAGGCGTTAAGCAGAAAAAGCCTCAACGCCATCGATACCTTCACCTTCTTCGATATCTTACGGAGAAACAGCACCGGTGCCAGTGATGGTATGTTCATCAGCAGGCCAATGAAAAACACCCAATAGATAGTGTTCATAGCGTCTTTTCCTGTAATTACCGAGCAGCCCAGCCGTTATTGGTCTTCACCAGAACAATTTTGGCTTCTTCGGGTTCAGCCATCCCCTTGACGCCAGAGAAAGCTTTTTTATCAACCCAGCCCGGCACACCATCAAGTTTCCACGTATAGGTCACTTGCGTCATTTTAGCGCCATTACCATCACTCGGTTCAGTCCAATTAGTAATCTCAGCGACAGCCCGATGACCAACACAGGCACCTTCCTCACGGTTCCAGAAATCAACCTTTTGTCCTTTATCGGTAACCTCCAGAACATCAACACTGCTAAAATCATTGGGTTGCTGTGAAACAGTGAGCAGCCCCTGTTCAACAAGACCATTCAGGATTTCATCGCTGGCATTGTATCCAGCAGAACGGTAGCCATGATTAACCTTTACTGGAAAACCTTTGTTGAACGCAAAGTCATTGTCCTGCAGTGAGTAGCACAGCTTTGATTTTGAAATTTTCGCGTTAATAGCTTTCTCAAAATCGCCTTTCTCACCGCATCCCGCCACAACAAGAGCTGTGCAAGTAACGAGTAAAATCTTCTTCATCTTCCCATCCATCCTGATAATCAAAAATGCTGTTATGTTTTGATGCCTTTCGAGTTGCCTGTAAGCGTTACAGCGTGTTCTTACAGGACGACCACAGCAAAGCCACCTGATTAACCAATTGATAGGATTCAATTATTTTTGAGGGTCGTCATATCGTTTGTAACGATCAAAAACAAAATAATGATAGATTTAAACTATCATATTTTTATATTCGATCGAATAAATCAATTAAAATGCCGATCGATAAAGCACCATAAATCGACATTAACTATCAATATCAATTTATCGATCTGTTATATCGATCATTTTCTTGCTAGAAGAATCGTTACTGGATAAAGTGAGAGGAAGAGCCACAGAGCTGTTGACGAGTGGGTTCAAGGAGATGGAGCTACTGGCCGTAAGACATGTTTTATGGCACCTGCGCTGCTTCTATTAATGCTACATCAGGGAAAACAACATGAGCATGAGGGATGCCGTTAGCGGATTAGATAGAAAGACTCACAACATCTGATAAGCGGCTTTCTTCGCCAGTCATTAACACAAGTTTATATAGCCAGATTCGATATACCTCTGGCCCCGGCTTCTTTACGCCTGTTTCTACGTTTACTGTTTATATGGAGTTAACATGAAAAAACTGTTTATCGCTGCTCTGGTGATCCTGCCTCTTACTGCTTGCACCACATATGGTAATAAATCCCTTAAAGACGAATCCCAACAAACAGTAAAAGCCAAAATTGTTAAGGGGAAAACTACCCAGCAGGAAATCTTAGCTGCATTCGGTGAGCCTCAGACACGGGCAAGTGATGATGGTCAGGAAATGTGGTCTTATTCCAGCATGTCAGGAGAAACTCAGCTATCTAACTACATTCCCGGTCTAGCCTTGCTAAAGAACAGCAACACAGCCCATATGAACTCCCTTGAGATTTGGTTTAAAGGGGATGTTGTGGACCGTTATAGTTTCAGTCAAACAGCAAATAAGGTTTCGCGTGGGTTGTTGGATTAATTAATAATAAAAGCACCAGTAGATATAAAAAGTCGTTAACAATAAAAGCGTCTCTATCTGGTGCAGCTACTTTTTCTTAATCTAAGCGATAAGACGACAGGATACTTTCAATTATTAAATCAATCTCTCCATGAGTTAGCAGATGTGCATTAGTCCCGATTTGTTTTTGTAACACCTCAACCTCTTCAAATTTCTCCTTAAAAATAAAAAAATCTAAGGAACACTGCGAAATAACGGTGTTAATATTTTTTATTCGAGGGTTATCTTCGTTTTTAAAACCATATAATAATGTATGTTCATCTAACGGGAAATATATTGCCTCTAGAATATCATTCTTATCACAATATGGTTTAAAACCTCTTTCAGAGTTAACTTCAAAAAAAACAATAGAATCACCAAGGATTAATGGTTCGTCTACTTTTATTATCTTATATTTTAGTTTTTCGTATTCCTTTGCTTTTAGCTTTGGGCTAACCTCATCAGCAAAGGAATTCACATGTCCTTTTTTTGCTGATTCAATAAGAATAGTAGGCATTTCATTATGTAAAACAGGTAATATTTTGTCTGCCATATTGCTGATGGCCTCAGGTAGCCATTTATCATAATTATGATATAACACCTCTTTTAACATATTATGAAAATGGGGAGGGATATCTTCACCCATCATATTCTCGTTGAATAGAGAGTGTATTTTTTCTGGATTCGAAAAAAATGTATTTTCTAAATATTGATAAAGGGTATCTCTATTTTTTAACTTAGAGAATATGGTGTCAATTAAGTAAGATGATGAGTTTATAAAACTAACTCTTACGTGTCTTGTTCTTGACTCAAGATGAGCTATAAACCCAGCTAATGAAGAAGAATTATTCCCGCCCAATTGACATGGATTATTTAATAACATTTTATGAATGCTTGAATACTCATAAATTTCACTATTTGTTATTTTCTCATCAATTAAATAATCACCATCTACGGAGTAAAAATAATTTTCCACCCCAATATTTTCAATGACAACATTCTCTTTTATTTTTTCTTTATTACAGAAAGAGGAAAAGTATTTCCCTCCTCTTTCTGTAGCAAATCCTCGCTGTAGAAACCTTGGAATGAAATGCTGCCTTTTCCCAGCCATACTTATCTCCAGCAATGACAGAAGAGAATCTAATTCATAAGATAATCGTTTTTTGTAAAATAAATAATATTTTCATGATTAATCATGATTTTTGGGTTGAATAACCTATAATGATATTATTACCGATTTACTTACAACACAACAGCGATCTTAAGTCTATCAACAGCCTGAGATAACGCCTCATAGAGATCGCCCTCAAGCTCATGCTCGAACTCACCGTTCCTGAACATTACCACATAGCCATCGGTCAGATCTCGGATGTGCGCAAGGTTTATCGGCTCGATAGCTATTCTGATGCCTGTACCTTTGTATTCCGCTACTGGATAGCCCATATCGGTGTGAAGTACGATACCGCCAGAGGCTTCCAGTTCGGATAAGAAAATATCTTCTGTTATGGCTTCACGCAGATCTTGTAGGCCAAGTACATTCATCAATGCAGCTTCATCTGGCGCATTGGCTTTAATTCTGACACAGTAATAGTAATCATCCAGAACACTAACTGGCGTGTTGGGATGCTGACTGTTGTAGGTTTTCGTTTCTGACATCAGCGATCTTATTGTTTCTTCGCTTACTTGGCTGAGTTCAGATATCAATCTCCCATAAACATTTACCATTCGTTCCTTATCGCAATCATTTGCAGATTCTGACAGGAAGAAAAAGTCGTAATCTTTAACATAGATGTTATTGCCATTTTCGAGGGTAAGTTTTATCCCGAGTTCGTTTTCTTCAATATCTTTAACCATACAGGTCATAAATGGGATTTTTTCATTGGCATGACAGAGTGTAATTATTTTAATATTATTCATTATTTTATTTTCCTTTTTTGTTATTAGTAATAAATACTATATTCCGCACAGGAAAATCAAATTTAACTTTTGCGTGATAACGTTTTACTGACTGTTTCAATCTTCTTTTGAAAAGATATTTATCTTATGAGCTAACGCTCATGTGCTGTAGAAAACGATTCATCGTTTTCATGAGCACGGCTACGCCCTAACTCTGAAATATGTATTTTTATCTTGATGAAGTACGTTTTTAGTATTGATAGCAAAAAGAGGAAAGATCTTTTTCAGATCGTTTAATCATAAAAAACAAATTTGATCTTATTCTTGAAAACAGAATTACCGCAATAACATATAGCATTTGCTCTTAAACGTATAGAAAAACTATATTCAAAGAAGCAGCACTGAGTGATTGTCAAAAACAATCACATTGCTGAAACAGGGTTCATCCCTGTTAATGATGGATTTATCCATAAAGAATTTCGGCGATAGCCGATAAAACAGAAATAGTATGATTAATATTACGACTTCATGGACGGTTTAGTTTTTAAGATATTATATATACCAGATTTACCCTATACTTAATTAAAACCTCATATTGAAAAAACAGATCCTTTTTATGAGCTTTCGCTCATGGCTTCGCACTTTGTCAGTATATTAGCTAGAAATTCATCAAGGCTATAGCATTTGCTCTTAAACGCATAGGAAAACTATATTCAAAGAAGCAGCACTTAGTGATTGACCAAAACAATCACATTGCTGGAACAGGGCTCGCCCCTGTTAATGATGGATTTATCCATAGAGAATTGCGGCGATAGCCGCCAGTAAAATAAAAGGAAAACAATTACACTATTCTTAAAATGCCAGCAGCGCTTCGTGATTGTATGAAACAATCACTTCGCTGAAAATAAGTATCAAGAAAACCACATATTCCCACGTAAAACATCCTGCACATAAGGAAAAAGGAAAACTGGACTCTCTTAACTTCTTACTAATTATTTAATTATAAGCACTGTCCCAGCCCAATAAAATCAAGGCTTCACAACTTTTTTTGCTATGTTCGAACATAGCAAACTCCTATGTGCGCACATAGATCCGTCCTATGTTCGAACATAGCAAGATCTATGTTTGAACATAGGTTTTTTAACATATAACAATAGCATAATAATAAAAGCCCTATTTTATTTATAGTTTAACTATTGACTTTTATTTTTCTGCATAGTATTAAAAATAACATAATAAAAACTATAAGAGAGAATACTATGAATACTAATGACACTGAACTACTTAGCCTATTTGAAACATTAACCACGGAACAAAAGATTGATATCGCAAGACGCTTACTGCAAAACAAGGATATAAAATCGACCACAGTTATTGCAACAGAAGAAGATAAATCGATCTCATTTGCACAGCCTTATGTTTTTGCCTTCACTTCCAACTTCCGTGTTTTTTCTGATTTGGATATATCTAAGAATGAATTCCGTGTCTTGACTTATATCTTAGAATATATGGAGTTCGGAAACCTCATCAATCTGTCGCAATCATCACTCTGCAAGGCATTGAATATTGCATCCGGTAATATGTCAAACATATTCAAAAAACTAAAACAGAAAGGAATACTCGTTGAGCATCATGGTCACCTGTATATTAACTCGAACATTTTCGCCAAAGGTCTAAGCCATCAACTTGATGAGAAACGTAAAGAACATTTAAGTAATGCCAGAAGTCTTCATGCGGAGCTTGAACAATATCCAGAAAACTATACTGATTACTCAAAGCAAGAAAGACGAAACCTAGCTTTAGAAACAGAAACGAAAGAGATCTATACGGATGCCTTTATTTTTAGTAAGAAGAAAAAGAATAATGCTGTTCCTAATGCTAAAAACAGTATCAAGATCGATAAACCCCGAAAGGTATATAAACGAACGAAGGAAAATGAAGCGGCAAGAAAAGACTTGGCTGATGCCAAAAACTATTTGAAAGCAGTATCATGATAAAAATAACAATAAGGAAAAAAAAATGAAAAAACTCCCCGGTTCACTTGAAATAAAACTTCATGAAAAACTATCCAAAAACGATATTCTGAATATCTTAGCTGAACAAATGACTATGCTTGAGGAGACATTTTATATTCAAGAGTTCAAACTCTATTCTTACCTTGAGTGTTATCGTGAAAATAAAAAACAGGCTTTATATCACCAAGATCACAATATCGTTGTAGGAGCATTTAATTTAAGAAGTCAGGAAAACTTAGAGAATACAGCCAAATTAATTTCAAAAGAGGGTAATAATCGTGTCATTTCTTTTGAAAAAAAGCTTGATGTAGATAAAATATCAACCACAGTTGACAACATTCAGGCGAGTAATCCTTATCGATATTGGTCAAACAATATTCAGGTTATTCCAGCTTCACTGGTAAGTAGCATCATTCAAAATGAACAAAATCGCCAACATGCAGAGAAAGAGAGGTTAGATCTCATCGAGAAACAATATAAGAAGGAAGAACAAATCCGTAGATTTAAAAGGTTTTACCACCCCAAAAATTAAATAAAGTGACCTATTTGAAAAATTATTGGCTCAACCTATAACCATCTAATAGATTATACTACAACATAAAAATATTATTTTTCCGAAGAGATCTATTAGATAAATATTGCGATGTTAGGTTGATTTACTATTCAATAAAAACCTGATGGGAAACTCGGCAAAGTTGAGTTTTATACTGATAGTGGTGAGTTGATTTTAGAACAGTATAAAACTCTTCAACTTGTTTAAAATAATAATTTCATTTTAGCATTATAATAGATTGGATTAAGGTTAATATATAGAGCAATCAGTCTTAGGAATTTTTATACCAAATAATATAAAAAACGAAAGCAATTCCCCTTATTTAATTCACTGCTGAATTTGACAACTTCTTTATATACCTTAACATATAAATATAAAATATATTATTAAAGAGGTATTTATGAGAAATGTAAAATTGGACAACAGCGATATATTAACCTATTTTGAAACTATAGAAAAACTAAAACAACAACCATCAATGGATGAATATCTGGAAGGCTATCGTAAAGTACGTGAAGAATATCCTTTTGGAACCGAAGTGGATAAATATAGATCTGCCCATAATGAACTACGCCGACTGGATAAAAAGAGACAATCACTTATGGGTAGTTTCATCGGCGAACTTAATCCTATAAGTAGCTCAACAGCAAGAACAGCCGCTAAATCATCAGGGAATCTTGATAAGTTTTATGAACGTAGTCTTTATAGGAAAGCAATTCAAGAAAAAAGTGATGAAGAAATTGTATCCCTAATTATAAAACAGCGCACAGAAGCAGCACTTGAGTTTAAACGTTCTGTTGAGCAGAGTCTTGAACTGCTTTCTTATATTACATCGGATTTTGGAACATCGAATGCCAAACGTAGGAAATTTTCTGTTTAGTTAACAGTTATGGCAATCATATTGGTAAGGTTACCAATATGATATAAATTGGATATTTCCTCTCTTTCATCAAGCGAAAGAGCTAACGGATGCCGCTTTCGGACAAGGGGACGATATCCACCAGTCTGGTGGATAGTGGGCATAATAGAAGAATGATATCTGTCGAACATTCTGGCGATATCATGCAGGGAATCACCTTGCTTATACCGGTCCCAGATAATCGCTTTCTGTTCTGGCGTGTAGTTATAATGCGCGTTCTTCGTTTCATGGCAACGTCCCCCTTGATTAAGGATAGCGTTGCAACGACCCGTTGAACTCACAGGTGTTAGCAGACCCACAGTTAAGCAGTGAACAACGCAACTATAACTCATCCACTGCTCGAAAAATTACCTTAATCAGGGCAAGATTGCGAACGTTTTTTGAATGCATCATGGTTAATTTACAATTTATTTTTGTATAATTAACATTCAATCAGAATCGTTACCTGACCAATGTAGATTATGAACTGCTCAGAGTGGGTAAAAAAACACTCATGCGGTCACCCTGCCACTTTAATCACTGAAACTAACGCATAGTGCAAATACCACGCTTTGCGAATCCCTCTTGAACAGTTTGTTATAAGCCTATATTCTCATCCCAAGAGTTTTTAATTCTTTTCTTTACATTCTTATAATTTTTTTCGACCGCATCGCTACTAACGATACAACTATCAATATTTTTAACTAGGTCTAGCGTTTTGTTTATCGCAGTTAGTAAAGGTTTGTTTCTTTCAAGGCTGCCTTTTTCTCGTTTTTTATTTTCACATACATTATCGTAGCAATAGAGTCCTAACAGACCAGTTAGAATACTGTCTAACCGTGTAACTTCATTGTCTTTGCTACTATCAAGAAGTTGTTGTCTAAGAAAATTAGAAATCAACTCGCTTGATACAAAGTCTCTGTTATGTTCTTCTCTAAATTTTCCGTATTGATACAAAAACTCATTGACAGCACCGTTCACATCATCAATGCTCATATTGAAGCCCAATAATATCCCCATGCCTGTGTATTTATTACCGTGTTGCTCATAATTACCATATTGGTATAACGCACTAGGGTAAAGCAAGATAGCCTCTCGATAATTACCAAGTACAAATTGCTCGATTGGAATGTCATCTTCTTTTTCATAGATATACATGTAACGTTTCGACTTTATGACTTTTGAAGTTAAGGATTCAATATCATTTCCATTAAGTAAATCAACTACACGAAAACGTTTTGTCATTGAGAATGATATTATCTGAGAACACATTTTTATATGTTTCATCGATAAATTGAGCAGTTTTTCTAATTTGGTTTGCAAATTTATGGTCCATGAAAATTCGACCATGATTTCGGTATAGAGGTACGCCAACCTGTAAGATATCCCAAGATAAATCCATAAGCTTTTCATGAGAGATTTCTTGCTCAATAAAGCCTGCATCCAACCATATTTGGTAGATATCCGAGTTCACAGACTCTAAGAGCTTTAGCTCGTCTGGGGCATTTTCTCTTTGAGCTCTTATGCCATATTCAAGTGGCAGGACGCCATTTAGAAGAGATTTTGTATGATAGTAAATACTATTTTCTATTTTAGGCTTCGACATAGGGAAACTCAGGAAAGCCCCAAGTGGGCTGTTTAAAAAAATCATTTTCCTCTAATATTCCATTGTGTTCAATAGCTCAGGAAAGCAATTATGACTACTACCTTTCAAACAGTGATCGACAGCATTACTTCGGTCAACTTTACTTATGTTTTTGCTCGTAAAACAGCTTTGTCTGCTCACAATGAACTGTACCATTTCCAAATGGTAATCCATGAGTTTGGAGAAGAGCGTGTTTTACAAGAAACAGCTAATATACTTCGTTCTCGCTACAGATATACGTATTCAGATGCGTATAATGAAGCATCAATAAGAGTGAGAGCACTCTTAGAATTATGTGGTGGTGATAAAACATTTCGAACAGTTCGAGATAATCTCAGAAACTAACCTTGCAAAAATGGCTATAGATTAGTTCTCTATAGCCATTACTTATGAAGTGGCTTATAACACCCGTCACACACGCGAGCAACTTGTTGTGAGACAAAGCAGAGATTCGCTTTTTACGTGAGCACCTGATCTGGATAACTTCAACTGGCTCATAACTGACTGTCTGGTCAGCTTGAAAACTCTCGGCTATACTGTCAGTATCCCTTGGTAATCACACTACTACATATAAATTCTTACCTGTATAAACTTTATCAATTCAGAATTAAGCTAAAGAACTAGTCTCCTAGCTGCTTTACTTCAAAACCAAAATATCTGAGCACTTTTGTTGTCCTTCCATTGATAACAGGGAGGTTTTCTTTGTTTATCCATCCGATCAGTTCTTGCACATTTGCAGGCCCAAATTCATTTAATTTATAGTTAAAATCATGAATGCAGTTAGACATACGAACGACAATATCTTCAGTCCCATATAAAAGATAACAAAATGAATTTTTAACTTTAGACTCATCGTTAAATTCGATGAATGCTCTTTTTAATGCATCCAGCCCACCTTTGTAAAATCTGAATCTATCATGGAATGAATGAAGAACGCACAGAGCATCTGCAATATCTTCCATTGAAGCTGATTTTATTGATTGAGCTGAGCCAAAGATTTGCTGAATTAACGGATAATTTGTTGGGACAATCTTATCTTCAAAGTGACTCCAGTACGTAATTAACCATTCATCAATCAGTTTTTTGAGATTTATTCTTTGGTTTTCTGTCCAACCGATAGGTTGACTTTTCCATATATCAGTCGAAGCATAACGATCTCGAACAAAGCTGAAGAATGAATCGATCTCTAATCTTAGTGGTATGAAATTTTCATCGATTTTTCGTTCAAATGTACTATATATTTTTTCAATACAGCGAAAAGCATAGACTGACTCCTGATAGGACTTTCTATAAGTATCTTGAAAGATATACTTCTTGTCAGCTTTTTTCTTTCCACGGCCAATATTTTGGAAATTTTTATCTCCCAGAGCATTAATAACACAGTCATCTAGTTTTTTAACTAACGATTCAATTTTCCCGGCCTTATTATAAATATTTCGATAGTCTTTTATCACTTCTTTAGTTAGAACTGATGCCTCCTCCCAATAATCTGAGAAAAGATATTTTAGCTCATCAAATCTATGGTCGTCAGAATAAAGACTAATCATCACTTCCTGATTCGAGAGAAGAGCAGATTGGGTCAGATTTGCGGAACCAATTAAGACTTTTTTGTCCCCAAATATATAGAATTTTGGATGAAATGAGTTACTGGTAAAAAATCTAGCCTCAACTTTTTCATGCTTAAGTAACCCTTCAAGTGCAACTGGTGATGTTGGGAAACCAAGTCGAACAATAATTCTAATATGGCAACCTTTCTGTACTAGCTCGTCGATGACGCTTGATTCTGTAAAAAATGCAGATGCAATAAAAACGTCCATGTCATCTTCAATGCTAGTTATTATTCCGTGTCTTATAAAATCTCGCTTGGCATTGCTATTAGTATATAAGTCCGTCATACAATCTCCACTATAACGGCCATCGGGGATCTGGATGCTACAACAAGTGGCACTACATACGTTCTTTCTTTATGAACCTTGTTGGCTTTGTTCATTTATCTAGTCGTAGACGAACTTATACCATAGAAAATAGAGTAATAACAATGCACTATAACAATTATCTTATGTAATGATGATGACAACCATATTTTTGATTTTAGCAATAAGGATTATCATTTCATTGAAGGAGGTTCTCTAGGGATACTCGATCACGCTCCATCAACTTGAGAATCCTCTTCACTCTGAGCTTACGTGCCTTCTTCTCACCAATCTCCTGATAGTATTCCTCTCGGCGCTCCGCCACGACTTTGCGAAACGTCTTCAACAGTTGGTTCAAAATCTTTAAATCAGTAGTAGCTGCTTCAGCTTGGATTTTTCTATACATATACATAACATGGAATTCATCAATCATATTAAACCTCATAGTTTTATCATTCATGTTATTTCCCTCTTTCGAGGGAATACTCATTACATCTGAATATCAAACAACTGTCACTTTTAACTTCCAATAAGCAGGGTCTTGATTTTCATCCTGATTTATATTTTTAAACACAAGTTCAATGATATGCTCAAGATGCCAATGTAAGATTTCATCCTTCAAATCATTTTTATTGATACCAGATACATCATTTTTAATAGAGTATTTCATTATCTCACGAGTTATCACCACATCATAAATAGCCTCTGAAAGTTTCCCCCAACTCATAATATAGATTGCTGTTTCAGGTTCTTGTTCATAAATGCTATATATCTCATCACAGAACCCTTGTAAAATGTTAGCAACAAGAGCATTTTTTGTTTTATCATGACTATTCAATACAATCTCTTTCATCTTTAATCCTTTTATTATGTTAATGGTTAGTAAAAATAATTAGTTGTTATAACCAATATTTATGATGACACAGCCATACTCCAGCCCCAAACCATCTACTAGCTCGTTATTAATAAATCGATTTAACTCACCAAGTATATTCTTATCATCCATGATTTCTTCTACTGAATATCCAGTAATGGCAACAAATATTTCAAAACGCTCTTGAATAGTATTCATTACTTCTGGAGTTCCATCACACAACACGCTTACAACTACAGATATTTTATTTGTCATAGAACTTTGTTCATTGTCTTTTTTACGTAATATCGTAGGTATTTCGTTTTTCTTTATGTTGTTTACCATTTCTATTTTCCTCTTATATCTTTTGTTAGCCCCTTCCGGGGCAAGATAGTTCTTACTTTCTAAAGTTTTCTGAATACTCGACTAACATTGCAGCAACCAGTTCAAAGTTAACCTGATTAATATCACCACTATTATCTTCTTGGGCAGTGAACCGTTCAAAGTTATTCTGAATATGATTAATCACATGGATAATAAATGGACTCATAAAATCTGGATCATCCAAATAATCATTGGCGTCACCATCACCATTAACTTCCATGAACATATTCCAGCTTGCGGTAAACGATCTGCATGCAAGGTCATAGAACAGTTCGGTTGATTTATTAATACCTATCGTATCTTTAGACATATTTATATCCTCATAGTTAAATGCTTATTTAATTCATTGTGTTTTTTATTAGACCCTTTCGGAGCCGAATACTCTGCTGTTAGCTCATGCCAAAAAGCAATGCCTTTATATGGACGCTTTTCATTTCCAATATAACTTTATCCATATCAACATAAATCAGTCTTTCTCTTTTACCCGCTTCTTCCATATATCCATCAAAACGCTTAGCCAGATGATCTTTAACATGTGAAAGATACGATTCCGTTCTATTATTGTCTAACATAATAGATGCAACTAACTCATGATCTCCTTGCTCTTTATATATCAGCATTCCAGCCACATAAAGATACTTTGTCATATCATAAAATGTTTTTGTGGATAACTTCTTGATACTTTCCATTTCTTGATTATTCATTTTATTTCCTCTTGTTGTTATTAAAACATTTGTTATTCAGATACAGGACGTGAATCAGAAATGATTTTATCAATCCATGCATCAATCTCACTTTCTATAAAGGCAATAGACCTTAAACCCGTTTTAACCTGTGATGGAAAGCGTCCAGCTTTAATAAGAATATAAATCCATGTCTTTCCAAATCCTGTTCTTCTAATCACTTCAGGTAAACGAATAAGACGTTGTTTTTTGTTTGCTACGATTTGAACCATATTTATCTCCTGTGTATTTGATGGAAATAATTGTATGGATATCGCTTGTAAAAAACGAGGTTGGTTCACCAGCCCTGAACAGAGGGGAAGTTCAGGACCAGTGAATTTAGGGGATTTTTATGAGGGGTGAATACCGGGGACGTTCAGGCTTAGCGACTGTCCCTTGTTTTCTTCTTGTCTTCAGGTTTGTCATTCATGCCGATGACAGCAAGGATATCTGAACTCTTCACGTACATGTTTTTATGAAGAAATCATTTAACGACTTGAAATAATTATCATTGTTCAAAAAATCATAGGCCAGAGGGTAATCCGTATCCTTGATTTGCTCGCTGCCTCTGGCATAACGCATGTCGGGGTGTAGGAGGCCAGCCAGCACAGGATAAGGGATTTTCTGATTGTTGAGTTGTTCCCAACCAATGAGATCCATCAGCGGTATGATTTTGTAATCGAGTATCTTCTGGAATGTTTTATGACCAAAGCGAAAGTCTTTTTCCGGGGGCTTGGGTGCTTTCAGGTGCTTCTGCCACTGACTGATAAGCACTTTTAGGTGTTCAGCCAGATCGTCGCTGCTGGCTTCATCTAAATCAATTTCGATCAGCATCTTGTTAGCGGGGTTCAACCCGCCATGCTTCAAGTATTCAGATATGTATTCCGAACTCACTGAAACGTCATCTTTAGCAACGCTGTTTTCCAGATGGTACATCGCCCTTCCATAGTTAAACAACGAAGTCCTTGTCATTGGCCTGACAGCATAACTGTGTGCCAGCATATGGCTGTCAGAGACCCATTTAGCCTCATGTATAACCTTACCAGAACGGATCAGGGCATCATGGTATATCGCCAGCATTTGATTCTCTTCACCTGCTGTTTCCCACTGTTGTCTTGCTTTATAGGCAAAGATCCGTCTTTCCAGCTCAGCATAAATCTGTTCTAGCGTTAAATCTTTCAGCACATCATAACGACTTACATCAAACCATTCGCTGAGTGCTTCTACAATCTCCGCTTTTGGCATCTTTTTTGTCATTGTTTTCTCTATAAATTTTGGTTTTAAGCTGTGATAAAGCTATCTTATTCAACATCATAGAGAAAGTGAAAACAGATGTCAGTCCCCCAAGACCGGGCATTGAAGAGTTGAATGTGACTTGGCATTCCTTTTGCGGATTACTTGTCCAATGTTCGCAAATCACTTGAGCACAACAATTTAGAACCCTCTATGCCCAAACAGTAAGGCGGGAAAATTCACCATTTAATGTCACTAGGTGTCATTAAATGCATTTGGTGACTATTCGTGCTGTAATGTAAGTGCTGAATTACGCTAATGGAGAGATTATGATGGGTACGAGGGTTTTAGTTTTAGGAGCGACCGGCTCTGTGGGTTCAAAGGTAGTAGCTGAATTTGACAAAAACAGTGATGGCGTTGAAGTCATACTGTCATCCAGTCGGCCCGAAATAACTAAAAAATGGTTGGACGAGGGCCGCCGCGCGGTGACATTGGATCTTAACGCGCCTGAGACTTATACCAGCGCTTTGTCAAACATTGACAGGGTATTCCTGCTTACGGGCTATACTGCCGACATGCTTTATCAGAGCAAAAAATTTGTTGATGCCGCTGTAGAGGCTGGCGTAAGCCATATCGTCCATCTGGGTGTTTTCAGTTCCCGAAGCGATATCCAGCCTCATTTTGTCTGGCATGACTTAATCGAAACCTATATTAAGGCAAGCGGTATTGCCTCTACGAATCTTCATCCAAATGTTATTACCGATACGGTGCTTGTTCGGCATCCATCAGTGAAAGAAACGGGATCGGTTATGGCATACCCCGGTGACGTTCCTGTTGGCTGGGTTTGCACTGCCGATATAGCTGCGGTGGCTGCGGCCACCCTGCGTGAAGGTCCGCAAAAGCACGGTGGGCAGGATTACTACCTGAGCGTGGAAGTATTACGGGGAACCGAAGTGGCAGATATTTTGTCCAGACATTTTGGTAAAGAAATCAGATATGAGCCAATCAAGCCGGAAGATCAGAGATCCTATTTGTCTACAATTGAAGATGCGGGGACCCGCTACTACATGCAGAGTGCCGCCATTACGATGGAACTGGCGGCAGAAGGGAAGCTCGGCTATCAGGCAGTGGTCAGAGACGATGTACAGAAAGTACTGGGCCGTCCGGGCAAAAAAATGGAAGAATGGGTTCGCCAGAACCTGATGTAAGCTGCTGTGATTTGCCTGAATTTGATTAATCTGTAATATTCAGGAGTCCACAGGGCAGTTTATGTGGACTCCTTCATAACCTGTAGCGCGGAAAATTACCGCTAATTCTGATAAAATGTATATATGAATACACGCGCTCTGGCCCGAAAGGCCATAAAAGAGCAGATTGCAATTTCTGCATTTGAGCTTTTTCAGCAGTATGGATACGAAAAAACTACGGTGGAAATGATTGCTCACGCCGTGGGGATGTCAAAGCGTTCCTACTTCAGGTACTTCCCCACCAAAGAGGACGTACTTCTGGATTCTGTTCATCTTTTTAAAAGCCGCTTTCTGGACCGGTTCAAAGAACTTTTGGCTTCGGAAGACATCTGGGAAGCGCTCAAACACGCGCTTATTGAATTTGCTGTGAACTGTGCTGAACCCGGAAGCGGAGAAGTACAGTCCCTTATTCGTAAAACCCCCGCTTTACTGGCGCGACAACTCGAAATCATAGAGATATTGCTTGAAGAAACTACTGAGTTATATCTGACAGAGCGCAACGTCGATACGACATTCAACAGGCAGACTGTTAACGCAGTCATCCGCTCGGGTTTCGCCTGCCTGCAGTCCGCACAAAGCGGTGTTTCAGTAAAAGTGTCAGAGAAGGTATTCTCAGATCTCATGACCGCAATGAAGCCTCGTGTCCTGATAAATTCTAGCCCTTCTGCTGTGTGACTTATGTCCGATTTTCGTTGTGAGTTCAACCGATGGATGCAACACATTGGTTAAAACGCTCTGCGGGTGATTCATAGTCTA